>JBKJOT010000031.1:0-8273 GCA_046595335.1 Methylotenera sp. | reverse complement strand
CTGCCATGCGCACTATTACTGTGGCTATTGGGCGTTAAACATCGCCGTTATCAACGGCGCGTTAAACAGCCATTGGTTAACCAATTAGGCGATGACGCTATGCACGATCCAGATAGTACTTACACCAAAAGCGATGAGTAGCACCTGACTAATTGTCGCTTTCAATTCCGTACGTTTATGCAGGCCTGGAATCAAATCCGCCACGGCTACATAGAGTAGACTTGAAGCTGCCAGCCCCAGCACTATCGGTATCAGGCTTTGTACATACTGCAATGAATAATAGGCCATCAAACCGCCTATCAGCGTTGCGAAGCTTGATACCAGATTAAATATAAAAGCTTGTTTCTTGGTATAACCGGAATGCAGCAGAATCAGGAAATCGCCCACTTCCTGCGGAATTTCATGCGCGATAATCGCCAACGCTGTCACTATGCCCAATTTAACATCGACCATAAACGCTGCAGCAATCAGGATGCCGTCAATAAAATTATGGAAAGTGTCGCCAATCATGATCATCATGCCGCTACGGCCACCGTCGTGTGCATGGTCATGGCTATGGTGATGGCCAGGACGATGTAAATTCAGTGAAGGCTGTAGGCTTGCGATTTTATATTTGGTATCTGCACTATTAGCTTCTGTATTATTAGACTCTATCGGGCAATTTTCTTCGGTATGTATAGCATGGACTTCGCAATGGTCGCCGTGGCAATGTCGCCAAATCACAAGTTTTTCGAGCACAAAAAACAGTAACAAGCCCAATAATAAAGTAGCAGAAACTTTTTCCACGCTTCCAGCTACGCTGAACGCGTGTGGAAGAATCTCTAAGAACACAGCCCCCAGCATCGCACCAATCGCATAACTTACCAGCATTGGCACCCAAGTAGTACGCACATTGAGCGCAAATACTGCCGCTAAAGATACGCTCAACACCCCACCCAGCAGGCTCGCGATAACGATCCAGCTTAAGGTAGAGATTTGAGATGCGGCGCTGACCAGGTTTAACATAGCACTTTCAAAATTGGCAATTACATGATGCTCATTTGAGCAAAGCGAGCATTATAAACGCTAACCTCTTTTGATGCTTTAATAGACGCTATTTATCGCTTGTTTAATGCGCAGGTAGCCCAATCTAAATGCCATGAGTATTCAAAAAACAACAGAAGAAAGCTTTAACACGCGGATGCCAGCCTTATTTATCGGGCATGGTAACCCGATGAATGCTATTACGGACAACATTTACAAGGCTACTTGGCTTAAATTAGGAGAAAGTTTGCCTAGGCCTAAGGCTATTCTGCTGATTTCAGCGCATTGGCAAACGCATGGTACGCAAGTCAGTATGGTAACGAATCCTAAAACAATCCACGATTTCGGCGGGTTTCCCAAAGAATTATTCGCGCAGCAGTACCCTGCTGCTGGGGCTCCTGACTATGCGAAGCTTACGCAGGAATTGCTAGGCCCTGCAACCGTAACTGGCTCGCATGAGTGGGGCCTAGATCATGGCGCATGGACCGTTTTGCAGTCTTTATTTCCAGCAGCCGATATCCCCGTTTTTCAATTGAGCTTGGATGTTGATTTGGAATTTACAGGCCATTTTAAACTGGCAAAAAAACTAGCGAGCCTGCGCGATCAAGACGTGATGATTATCGGCAGCGGCAACATTGTGCATAATCTGCGTTTACTGAATATGCAAGGTGGTAGTACAAACTGGGCCATAGACTTTGACCGCTATGTTAAAACAGCACTGGAAAATGGCGATGACGATGCATTGATCCATATTGAAAAAGCGGGTAACTCAGCTAAGCTAGCAGTGCCAACTGACGAGCATTATGTGCCGCTCTTATACGTGGCCGCTATCCGCCAACCCGAAGATAAGATGCGCTTTTTGACTGAATCGTTTGATTTAGGAACGTTGAGTATGCGTAGTGTCATTTACGAATAATGACTCTTAGTTGGCAAGCCAAATCAGGCTAGCCATACGACCTGTCGCGTTATCGCGCCTGAACGAGAAAAAGCGCGTTTCATCAGTATAAGTACAAAATTCTTCATTCACACTGCCGCCATAAATAGCTTTAACGCCCACCGAAATCAATCGCTGCTTAGCGATTGTATAGATATCGCACAGCCATTTATCGCCATAAGGCTTGAAGGCAGATTCTGCCTGCTCATCTTTTTGCATGAATTGTTCACGTACGTCATCGCCCACTTCGAACGCATTAGGGCCAATTGCGGGACCTAACCAAGCTAGTATATCTTCAGGAACAACCGGCATTTTTGCGATAGCGGCTTCAATCACACCATCGCATAAGCCACGCCAGCCGGCGTGCACCGCGGCAACCACTGTGCCGGCTTTATCGCATAGCAAAACTGGTAAACAATCGGCCGTCATAGTGACACAAACGACATTAGCCTGCGATGCATAAGCGCCGTCGGCATTTTCTAGGCAACCGCTTTTTGTAGCATCAATCACCTCAATGCCATGCACCTGATTCACCCATACTGGCTCACTAGGTAAATATGGGCTTAATAATTGGCGATTATGGGCAACTGCTAATGGATCATCATTTACATGTTCACCCAGGTTCAGACTGGCATAAGAGCCTTGGCTGACACCACCGATACGCGTAGTTTGTAAGGCTTTAACATTGGCTGGGGCTGCCCAGTGAGGGGTAATGAAAGTTAAATTTTGCATGCTTTATTATTCAGTCTGTATTTTTCATTCTTAAGATTCCTCGTCTTCCAGTTCCATATCATCGTCATCATATGGCTCTTCGTCGCTGTCGTCTTCTTCATAATCTTCGTCAGATAAGTACGGCTCCATACTAAACTCAAACTCTTCTTCAGTCTCATCGCTTGGGTCTTCATGGCGCATGGCTTCTAGCAATGCCTTCATGTCATCCGCCAATTCAATTTGCCATTCAACAAAATCGTTAGTCGCAGGATGGTTGAGACCTAACTTAATGGCATGCAGTGCCTGTCTGTTAAATTGACTGACTTCATCGCGCAAAGTTTGTGTCATAGCGCGTATCGGAATGATGTTGCGGAAGCCATACACCGGATCCCCTACAATCGGCGCTTTTAAATACTGCATATGCACGCGGATCTGGTGGGTACGGCCTGTTTCCAGGTTACAGCGCATATAAGTTTGCACAGAAAATCGCTCCAGCACTTCATAACGCGTAATCGCCGGTTTTCCCATGCGGTTAATGGCCATTTTGGTACGTGAACGCGGGTCGCGGCCTATAGGCTGATCTATAATGCCATTGCGCCAGATTTGCCCCCAGACGATTGCACGGTATTCGCGTTTAACTGTACGTGCCTGCAATTGTCGTACTAAATTAGTCTGTGCTGCCAAGGTTTTGGCAACCACTAATAGTCCGCTGGTATCTTTATCCAACCTGTGCACAATGCCAGCACGTGGTACATCTTTTAACTCGGGTGCATGGAATAACAAGGCATTGAGCAATGTGCCGTTCCAGTTGCCAGCTGCCGGATGCACCACCATGCCAGCCGGCTTGTTGATCACTAAAATATGTTCGTCTTCATAAATAATGTCGAGCGGTATGTCTTCGGCGATAAATGCAAAAGCGTCGGGTTTAGCTTGAACTTGTACAATTACTTTCTCACCACCCCACACTTTCGTCTTGGCGGTACTGGGCTTATTATCCACAGTAACCAATTCTTCCTTGATCCAGGCCTGCAGCCGCGATCTGGAGTGATCCGGCAGTAATCGTTGCAATGCCACATCCAGACGTAAACCGCCTAAATCATGGGGAATTGTTAAAATAATTGTATTGTTAAGAGATGGTTCAGTCGCGTCAGTCATCGGTTATAATAATTGCTAATTCTTAAGTAGGTTTTGGCATGAAGTATATCTTAGTTTTAATGTTTGCCTTGTTACTCAATGGTTGCGCGATCTTTGGCGCGCCTACTGAGTTTGATGATACTAAAGGCTGGTCTGCCGAGCGTATCTATCAAGAAGGCGAAAGCAAAATGATCGATAAAGATTACGATAAAGCGATCGGCTATTTCCAGAAGCTGGAATCACGTTATCCAAACGGTCGTTTTGCTGCACAGGCACAATTGGAAATTGCCTATGCCAATTATAAAAAATCAGAACCAGTGTTGGCAGTAGCCGCCGCCGACCGTTTTATTAAGTTACACCCGAACCATCCGAATGTCGATTACGCTTATTACTTAAAAGGCCTAGCGGTGTTTAACGAGCGCGGCATTGTTGAAAAAGTAACCGCACAGCAAATCAGTGATCGCGATCCTAGGGCATTGAGCGATTCTTTCATGACTTTTAAAGACTTGGTGACCCGCTACCCTAATAGCCGATATGCCAAAGATGCTACGCAGCGCATGGTGTATTTGTCTAACAGCTTATCCGAGCATGAATTACACGTAGCTCGCTATTACATGAAACGCCAAGCCTATCTTGCAGCAATCAACCGCGCAAAATACGTGATTGAATATTATCCGCAATCACCTGGTGTTGAAGAGGCCTTGGTGATACTGATTAGCGCTTATGACCTGATGAGCTTGGATGACCTTAAGAACGACACTATGCGGGTGCTACAAGCCAACTATCCAAATAGCGCCATGCTAGGCAAAGGTGCCCCAACCGATGAACGTGTTTGGTGGAAATTCTGGGAAAGCCTTTATTAAACTAGAGGCTTAAACTAAAGTCTGTAACAAATAAGCAACTATTAAAGCTCACTTTACTCGCTAAAGTGGGCTTTAATGCTTTTTAGCCTTGCGTTGCTTTTCGTCAACTTCCTTCTTGGCTTTTAATTCAGCACGGTGTGCAGTCTTACGACGGCGCATACTCACAATACCTTCACCAGGCTTACGCTTATCTTCATCTTCCGCAAACGGGTTTGCACCTTGCTTATACTGCACGCGTAACGGTGTGCCGGAAAGCTGGAATGTCCTGCGGAAAGTCTTCTCCAAAAATCTCGTATAAGCATCTTTGACACCATCTACATGGTTACCATGAATCACTACAATCGGCGGATTGCTTCCGCCCTGATGCGCATAACGTAGCTTAGGGCGAATACCTTTGCTGATAGGCGGCTGATGTTGTTGCAGCGCATCAATCAGGACGCGGGTAAGTTGCGGAGTAGAGAGTTTAGCAAACGCCGCTTTGTAAGCAATATCTACCGATGTAAATAGTTCAGGCAAACCTTTTTTACGCAATGCTGAGATATAGTGGAATTCCGCGAAATCAAGAAACATGAGTTTGCGATCGATTTCTCGTTTGACCCAGTCGCGTTCTTCTTCTTTCAAGCCATCCCATTTATTGATAGCCACCACCAGCGCGCGGCCAGCATCTAATATATATGCGGCTACGTGCGCATCCTGCTCGGTAATGCCTTCTTGCGCATCTACTACTAAAATCACTACGTTAGCTTCTTCAATCGCTTGTATGGTTTTAATGACTGAGAATTTTTCAATCGCTTCGAGTACGCGGCCACGTTTACGCACACCAGCTGTATCAATCAGCGTGTAGGTTTTGCCATTCTTTTCTAAATCAATATGAATGGAATCACGCGTAGTGCCAGGTTCATCAAAAGCGATTACACGGTCTTCACCCAGCAAGGCATTTACCAGTGTGGATTTCCCTACATTCGGGCGGCCGACAATCGCGACTTTAGGAATGCGATCACCGCTGTAATCCAAGGACTCAACTTCCTCTTCAACCTTGAAGTTTTCCAACGCGAGTTCTACGATGTCTTTGACGCCTTCACCGTGAGCAGAAGAAATAGAAAGCGGATCACCAAGACCTAATTCATGGAAATCTGCACTGACTATGGCTTTCTGCATGCCTTCAGTTTTGTTCACGGCCAGTAATACCGGACACCTGCTTCTGCGTAGGCGGTTGGCGATTTCCATATCCTGCGGTGTAGCGCCTTGGCGGCCATCAACCAGGAAGATAATCACGTCGGCTTCATCGATAGCCAACAAAGTCTGCACCGCCATCGCCTTCAAGATGCCGCTATCGGTATTTGGCTCAAACCCGCCTGTATCTACAACTAGATAAGGCTGGCTCGCACCTACGCCACGACCATAGTGGCGGTCACGCGTTAGACCAGGCAAGTCAGCCACAAGCGCGTCGCGACTTTTGGTCATGCGATTAAATAAGGTGGATTTGCCGACATTCGGTCGGCCAACCAAAACAATGGTAGGTATCATGCGGTTATTCTAAATGATTCTTGAGCTAAGTGAGTCTATGCTAAGTTGTTTTAAGATAGTACGGTTAAGCAAATAAAGCAAAACCGCACTCGAAATATTGGTGGTGGTGTTTTTACCACTAACTATCTGATTTTATATTACTTTACTTGTATGGAAAAAACGCCGCCATCACGTGTTTGCACTAACACGGTATTACTATTGATTGATGCTAATTGCGGCATAATCGGACTATTATTGGTCTTGATCCTAGAGGCCAGTGCCCCATCATCACGGTTTAAAAAGTGTACATAACCTTCTATATCACCTATCGCTACTAAGCTTCCCATAGAAAGTGGCGCTGTTAACTGGCGGTTCTTAAGCGCCGCCTGGCGCCAAAAAGTCTTACCAGTTGTGTAATCAAGAGCATAGACCGAGCCCATAGCATGCGACACAAAGATGCGACCGTCTTCAACACTGAGGCCAGTCAAACTTGAGATATCACGATTCCAGACCACACGGCCTGATACCCTGTCTACCGCTGCAATCCTGCCTTGATATGCCACCGCATAAACCAATGGGCCATCGACCACTGGCAGACTGGTAATATCGGCAATACGCTCGATTTCAGTTACGCCTTTAGGTTGTGCAACCGAGGCTTCCCATAGCAGCTTACCGTTATCCGCACGTACAGCCACTAGTTTGCCGCCGGCAAATCCTGCATAGACGGCACCGCTATCCACTACAATTCCTGCGCTACTACGCAAGGCTAATGCTGGCGTAGTACGGTCATAAACCCATTTACGGCTGCCATCATTTGCATTGATGCCAAAGATGCGGCTATCACCTGTACGAACAATCACTGTTCCGTCATAATATTTTGGTGCGCTTAACACTTCGCTGCTTAGCCTGGCAATCCATTGCAGCTTACCAGCAATATCATAAGCGTAAATTGAGCCGCGTTGCGTACCGACTAATACTAAGCTACCACCCGCACCCACACCGCCTGATAGGCTTTCAGGCACTTTTACACGCCACACTTGACTACCATTAGCCACATCTAGCTTAACAACTTCGCCCTCTGTACTAGCCGCATAAGCGTAACCGGCTTCTACCGCAGGTGAAAACTCAAAGTCGCCTGCATTGCCTACTTTGGCTTGCCATAATATTTTAGAGTCGCTGGTCGGTTTCAGTTCAGTCAAAGGTTCCGGCGGCTCAGCAGCTTCGCGACCAAAGATACGCTCAGAAATATCAGTCTTGATATCCGTAATGCCGCTACATGCTGTTAATGATAGCAAACCAGCAAGTGCAAATAAGCCTGCGAGAATTTTAATGAATTTTAAACGCGACAACACGATGCTCCAGCCTGATTAAATGTTACCGACGAGTTAAGATTATCCAAACTTAATTACCCTAGGGCTTCAAGTTTTTGTTGCGTCAAAGTGCGGTATTTGCCTTGTGGATCTAACTTAACCAATGCCAATTGATAAGCAGCTTTAGCTTCTTCATGTTTACCCATGCTGACCAACACATCACCCTTTAAGTCGGCAAACAAGCCATCAAAACCCGCATCATGCTTGGCATCCAGCAATTTCAATGCACCTTCATAGTCTTTTTCTTCAGCTAAAATACTCGCTAATTGCAGGCTCGCGATGGCTGAAACAGTAGTTTCTTTGGCATTCTTCGCTGTCCATTCAAGTTGTGCCTTGGCGCTTTTAACTTCGTTAGCATGGTAATTGGCTTTTGCAGCAAATAAAGCCGCACGCCCGGCATAGGGGGTTGAAGCATATTTATCCATCAACACGGCTGATTTTTCCTGGATCGCTTTCAGGTCTTTTTCATCAGTGATGACCAGTTCCTGATATTCGGTAGACGCAGCAACTGCTTGTTTACTTTGATAAAACTTCCAGCCTTGGTAAGCTGCATAAGCCACCAGTGCAGCCAACGCCAAGTTGGTTACCATTTTGCCGTAGAGTTTCCACCAGGCTTTAAACTCGTCTAACTGCTCTTGCTCTTCTAAATCGTATGCCATTTCAGTTCCTAATCTAATTCAATCTAACCACTATTAACTTTATTATGCACTTACCGCTTCCGGGCAATTCAAT
>JBKJOT010000060.1:0-20063 GCA_046595335.1 Methylotenera sp. | reverse complement strand
ATTTTTATGGGGTGGCTGATGGGGATCGAACCCACGACAACCGGAATCACAATCCGGGACTCTACCACTGAGCTACAGCCACCATCCTAAAATATACCGCTTAGCCTGGAATTCAGTTGCCATTTGCTAACAGATAGCCCATGGCGTGCCCGACAGGAATCGAACCTGTAACCCCCAGCTTAGAAGGCTGGTGCTCTATCCGGTTGAGCTACGGGCAGATCGTGCCGGGTTTACACCGAGGAAAACGATTACTAAAGAAAACTATCGAAATATTTTTAGCAAAATATCCCTGGTGAAAGATTTCTGCGAAAATTTGGTCGGGGTGGAGAGATTCGAACTCCCGACATCCTGCTCCCAAAGCAGGCGCGCTACCAGGCTACGCTACACGCCGAAGAGGCAGAAATATAGCGCAATCCAGCCTTTTGGTCAATTCGAATATGTTAAAATACGCAGATTATTTTCAATAACATATAAATATTAAGCATTAATAATAAATGACTGCACAAATAATAGACGGTAAGGCGATTGCCGAAAACCTTTTAAACAATATCAAGTCGCGCATCGACACCCGTTTAGCTGCTGGCAAACGTGCGCCCGGCTTAGCGGTAATTCTGATAGGCGCTGATCCGGCATCTTCAATCTACGTGCGTAACAAACGCTTGGCCTGTGAAAAAGTGGGTATTCGCTCAGTTGCGTATGACCTATCCGCCTCCACCAGTGAGGCTGAGTTGCTAGACTTGATTGAACAGCTAAATCAAGACTCTACAATCGACGGTATTCTTGTGCAATCACCATTACCTGAATATATTAAAGACGAGCGTGTTATTGAGTGCATTAGCCCCAATAAAGATGTAGATGGCTTTCACCCTTATAATATTGGCAGGCTAGCTGTCCGTCAGCCCACTCTACGTTCTTGTACACCATTTGGCGTGATTAAGATGTTAGAAGCGACTAATATTGAGCTAATGGGCTTAGATGCTGTGGTTGTAGGCGTATCAAACCATGTTGGCCGACCAATGGCTTTAGAATTATTGTTAGCCGGCTGTACTGTTACCAGCTGTCACCGACATACTAAGGATTTAGCCACGGCTATCGGCTATGCCGACCTGGTTGTTGCAGCTGCTGGTAAGCTGGGCTTAATTAAAGGTGAATGGATAAAACCAGGTGCTATAGTAGTAGACATCGGTATTAATCGCTTACCTAATGGCAAGCTTGCTGGCGATGTAGAATTTGACGTCGCAAAAACACGTGCGAGCTGGATTACCCCTGTACCCGGCGGAGTAGGTCCTATGACCGTAGCAACGTTAATGGAAAATACCTTGCTAAGCTTAGAATTAAGTGAAGCGTAGAAATCAATAGCAATAAAGATATAAATAATCAAGTAATTAGCAGGATTTTGCATCAAAACCTTATTCAGTGTACACTCATGCGCTAAATTTTATAACCCGTAACATTTTTGAGTTTTTAGGTCAACACTATGGCTGAAGTAATCACTAAACAATTCACTCCTTACCAGCCCAAAGCTGGTGAAGAGTATATGAACAAGAACCAGCTGAATCATTTCCGCAAGATATTGAACGACTGGAAATCCGAGCTAAGTCACGATATTGACCGCACTGTGCATACTATGCAGGATGAAGTCACCATGTTCGCTGACCCAAATGATCGTGCCA
This sequence comes from Methylotenera sp., assembly GCA_046595335.1. Taxonomy (GTDB): domain Bacteria; phylum Pseudomonadota; class Gammaproteobacteria; order Burkholderiales; family Methylophilaceae; genus Methylotenera. The sequence continues at coordinate 18,390 of JBKJOT010000060.1, read as the reverse complement.
GCCAAGAATCTGACATGGCTTTGGAACTGCGCAACCGTGACCGTGAACGCAAATTGATCAAAAAAATTGATGAGACTTTGCGTAATATCGATGATAACGAATATGGTTATTGCGAAGGCTGCGGCATTGAGATTGGATTAAAGCGTTTGGAAGCACGTCCTACAGCTACTCTGTGCATAGATTGCAAAACCTTAGATGAGATGAGAGAGAAGCAAGTGGCGAAATAATTTTTCGCAATTGTTTACTTTAAACTCACTACGATTAAATAAAAAGCCCGCTGAAGCGGGCTTTTTATTATTTAAATCTTACTCTGGTGAGTCAGATTTTTCCTCACTTGCTGGTGGATCAATCAAAGCTTTCATGCTCAAACGCACACGGCCTTTTTCATCAGCTTCAACAACTTTCACCTTCACTACATCACCTTCTTTTAAGAAGTCAGCAACAGCATTTACACGTTGATGTGCGATTTGCGAAATGTGCAATAAACCATCTTTACCAGGAATTAGCGACACGATCGCACCAAAATCAAGTAATTTAATGACAGTGCCTTCATAAGTCTGACCCACTTCAACTTCAGCAGTAATCGCTGCAATACGACGTTGCGCTTCTTCGCCTGCTTCTGAACTCGTACATGCGATTTTTACTGTACCGTCATCTTCAATATCAATCGTAGTGCCTGTTTCTTCGGTTAAAGCACGGATTACAGCGCCGCCCTTACCGATTACATCACGAATTTTTTCTGGGTTGATTTTCATGGTGATAATACGTGGTGCGAATGCTGACATTTCAGTATTTGCTGTGCTCATCGCAGACTTCATAATGCCCAAGATATGTGCGCGGCCTTCTTTAGCTTGTGCTAATGCCACTTGCATAATCTCAGCGGTAATACCTGTGATCTTGATATCCATTTGCAATGCAGTGATACCTTCATCAGTACCCGCTACCTTAAAGTCCATATCACCCAAGTGATCTTCATCACCTAGGATGTCGGTCAATACAGCAACGCGGTTGCCTTCTTTAATCAGGCCCATTGCGATACCTGCAACGTGGTTTTTCAATGGCACACCGGCATCCATCATAGCTAATGAACCGCCACAGACTGAAGCCATGGAGCTGGAACCGTTTGATTCCGTAATTTCAGACACTATACGTACGGTATAGCCGAATTCTTCAGCCGACGGCAATGCCGCAATCAAAGCACGTTTAGCCAAACGGCCGTGGCCGATTTCACGACGTTTTGGGGTACCTACGCGTCCAGTTTCACCAGTTGCGTACGGAGGCATGTTGTAATGCAGCATGAAGCGATCTGTATATTCACCTTGCAGCGCGTCTATCACTTGCTCATCACGGCCAGTACCAAGCGTTGCGATTACCAAGGCTTGGGTTTCACCGCGTGTGAACAATGCAGAGCCATGGGTACGTGGTAATACGCCTGTACGGATGCTAATTGGACGCACTGTGCGTGTATCACGGCCATCAATGCGTGGCTCGCCATTCAAGATTTGGCTACGCACTGTTTTAGCTTCTAAATTAAACAACTCGCCTTTAATTGTATTAGCCTCAGCCGTTGAAGTTTCTTCAGTAATTAACTCGCCCAATACGCGGCTAGTAATTTCTGACAATTTAGCTGAACGTGCGCCTTTTGCCTTGATTTGGAATGCGGCATTAATATCCGTAGCAGCTAATGCAGCCACTTTTTCAATAATGGCTGTATCTGGTTCTGGGGCAACCCAATCCCATGCATCTTTACCAGCCTCAGCAGCTAATTCAGCAATCATTTTAATCACAGATTGCATTGCATTGTGACCGAATACCACAGCGCCCAACATCACTTCTTCTGACAATTCTTTCGCTTCAGACTCAACCATCATGACAGCGGTTTCAGTTGCAGCAACCACTAAGTCCAAGTCTGTTTCTACTAATTGTGCTTTTGTTGGGTTTAATACATATTCATCATTGATATAACCGACACGCGCAGCACCTAGTGGGCCAAAAAATGGAATACCAGATAATGACATGGCAGCTGAAGCACCAATAATGGCAGGAATGTCTGCATCGATTTCAGGATCGGACGACAACACCGTTGCTACAACTTGCACTTCGTTATAGAACGCTTCTGGGAATAATGGACGTAATGGACGGTCAATTAAACGACTTGTAAGTGTTTCTTTTTCTGAAGGACGGCCTTCACGCTTAAAGAAGCCGCCTGGGATTTTACCGGCAGCATAGGTTTTTTCCATGTAATCCACTGTTAACGGGAAAAAATCCTGGCCTGCTTTTACTTCTGACTTACTGGTAACGGCAACCAATACCACTGTGTCACCATAGCTCACCATCACAGCCGCATCGGCTTGACGTGAAATTTCACCTGTTTCAATCGTGAGCGTATGCGCACCGTATTGAATACTTTTAGTTACTTTATTAAACATTATTTTTCCTTTGTCTTATCAATAAGCTGTTATTCACTAATCCAATAACAACCTTTTGTATTTTTGAATCCTGTTAGATTCTAAATACTCTATCTATGTAATTTATTACTCTTTTGTGATAATTTTTAAAAGCAAAAAGCCGACGCATATCACCATGCAATCGGCTTTCTTACAATTATAAAAGTGCGCTAGAGCTTCTCAAGCAAATCACTTTTATAAAAATTACTTACGTAAGCTCAAACGCTCGATCAGTGTTTGATAACGGCTAACGTCTTTACGCTTTAAATAATCTAACAAGCTACGGCGTTGACTAACCAAAGCCAATAAACCGCGGCGTGAGTGGTTGTCTTTTTTGTTAGATTTGAAATGTTCTGTCAGATAAGTAATACGGCTAGTTAAAAGCGCAACTTGCACTTCAGGACTGGCTGTATCATTTGGAGCACGTTGATATTCTTTTACGATTTTTGCTACATCTTGAGCTGTATTTGGCATTCTTATTTCCTAATAGTTAGCGACAATATAAAGGCAGGGAATCCGCCTAAATATTCGGTTACTTAATTAAACAACTAAGTAACCGAGCATTTTAGCCATAAAACTATGATTTATCAAGTATTTTATGGTTTACCATCAACTGCTTTTTCTATTACTAAACGCTTAGGTCCAACCTTACCATCTGCCTGCAACTCACCTAATCCTAAAAACACTTGTTGCTCACTGTAAAGTCGCAGTAAGCCATTAGGTATAACTCCACTTTGCCAGACAGATTGGCCTTGCTGCAAATAATGTACGCTATTGGCATCAAAAGTCAGTGCTGGTAAATGCATCACGGCTGTATCCAGTGGCAGCAAAACAGCGATGCGCTCATCAGGAGTTAACGTTTCAAATTGTTCTAAAGTCATTGTTTGCGCGATTTGATAATTAGCTGTAGCAGTTCTACGTAAGCCAATCAAATGCGCGCCACACCCCAACTGGGCACCTATATCTTCAGCTAGGGTTCGGATATAAGTGCCCTTGCTGCAAGTAACGGTAATTTCGGCGGTATCTTTTTCAAAAGTATTAAGCTTAATCCCATGGATAGTTACCTTACGCGCTTTGCGCTCAATCTCTACACCAGCTCGAGCATATTCATACAGCGCCTTGCCTTCATGTTTCAGTGCTGAATACATGGGCGGGACTTGGCTGATTTCGCCTAAGAAGCTTAGACAGACTCGTTCAAATTGGACTGCGTTCACATTGACTGCCCGCGTCGATAAAACCTCACCCTCCGCGTCACCGGTATTGGTGGTAACCCCTAATTTAATACGAGCAATATAGGTTTTATCGGCATCCGTTAAGTAATGGGCAAATTTGGTCGCCTCGCCAAAGCATAATGGTAGCAAGCCGGTTGCTAGCGGGTCCAACGTGCCGGTATGCCCTGCTTTTGCGGCTTGTAATAGCCATTTAGCTTTTTGAAGCGCTTGGTTAGATGAAAAGCCTAAGGGCTTATCAAGTAACAGCACACCGCTGATATGTTTTTTGGGTCTTTTGTACTGCAAGGGATTGAGAACTCAATAAAAGGTTACTGCTTATTATCTGGGTTTGAAGCGAGCGCTTCGTCGATCAATTGTGACATTTTCATGCCGTTATCAATCGATGCGTCATAGACGAAATGCAGTTGCGGCACAGTGCGCAGCAACATACGTTTGGCGAGCTGCGTGCGTAGGTAGCCGGCAGACTTTTCCAAGCCTTGCTGCATGCTTTCACTAGCCTTCGCAGCGCTGTAAAAAATCTTGGCATGCGCCATATCGCCGGTGACTTCCACAGCCGTTATGGTCACCATACTCACCCGCGGATCTTTCACTTCGAACAGTAATAGATCCGCTAGCTCGCGCTGCATTTGTTCCGCAACGCGGTGACTACGTGAAAAATCTTTTGCCATATTTTATATTCCGATAACTTAAAAAGTCTAAATGAGACTAGACGCAAAACTATTAATCGAGCGCGGCATACGCTTTGTATGTAAGCGAACATTTATAGTCTTGCAACAACGTATCATGACGAATTTTTAGGTTATAAAGTACGCGCTACTTCAACCATTTCATAGACTTCCAAAATATCGCCCACTTCAATATCATTGTAGTTTTTCAATGATAAACCGCATTCAAAGTTGTTTTTAACTTCTTTAACGTCATCTTTGAAACGTTTGAGTGAATCTAGTTCGCCAGTATGCACGATTACGTTGTTACGTAAGACACGCACTTTAGAGTTACGTTTAATCATACCGTCTTGTACATAACAACCAGCAATCGCGCCAATTTTAGAGATACGGAACACTTCACGCACTTCCACGGTACCGATCATGCTTTCTTTTTGCTCTGGCGGCAACATACCACTCAGCGCTGCTTTGATTTCATCAACAGCTTCGTAAATGATGTTGTAGTAACGAACATCCACGCCCAACGTATCAATCAATTTACGCGCGCCAGTATCGGCACGTACGTTAAAACCAATCAGCACGGCTTTAGACGCTGCTGCCAGGTTGACATCAGACTCGCTGATTGCGCCAACGCCTGTATGGATGATGTTCACTTTGACTTCGGCAGTAGAAAGTTTTTGCAAGCTAGTGGCCAGCGCTTCGTATGAACCTTGCACATCAGACTTAATAATCAGACCCAAGGTTTGCACTTCACCTTCAGCCATTTGATCAAACATATTTTCAAGCTTAGCCGCCTGTTGTTTCGCTAGTTTCACATCGCGGAACTTGCCTTGACGGAACAATGCGACTTCACGCGCTTTACGCTCGTCATTCAATACAATCACTTCTTCACCAGCGCTCGGCACATCTGACAAACCTTGGATTTCTACAGGAATGGATGGGCCGGCTTCTTTAATGTCGTTACCAGCTTCATCCAACATGGCACGTACTTTACCAAAAGTAGAACCGGCAAGAATCATATCGCCACGCTTGAGCGTACCGGATTGCACCAAGATTGTGGTTACTGGACCACGGCCTTTATCTAAGCGCCCTTCAATTACCAGGCCTTTAGCCGGCGTATTTTTGGGTGCTCTCAATTCAAGAATTTCCGCTTGTAGCAATACGGCTTCTAATAATTCATCAATACCTTTACCGGTTTTGGCTGATACTTCCCTAAACATCACTTCGCCACCAAAGTCTTCTGGCACGACTTCTTGAGCCACCAGTTCCATTTTTACGCGTTCAGGCTGCGCATCAGGCTTATCAATCTTGTTAATAGCAACCACTAGTGGCACACCCGCTGCTTTTGCATGGTGAATCGCTTCGATGGTTTGTGGCATCACGCCGTCATCTGCTGAAACCACTAAAATCACTACATCAGTCGCTTTAGCACCACGGGCACGCATAGCTGTAAACGCTTCATGGCCTGGGGTATCCAAGAATGTCACCATACCGCGCGGTGTTTCCACATGGTATGCGCCAATATGTTGTGTAATACCACCGGCTTCACCAGAAGCCACACGACTCCGACGGATGTAATCCAGTAATGAGGTTTTACCGTGGTCTACGTGGCCCATCACCGTAACTACTGGTGGACGCGTTTCCATAATCGCTTCTGCGTGCTCTTCCTCTTCCAGGAATGCATCAGGGTCATTCGGAGCTGCCGCTTCGGCTTTATGACCCATTTCTTCTACGATAATAATCGCAGTCTCTTGATCTAGCACTTGGTTAATCGTCACCATCATGCCCATACCCATTAGCGTCTTAATCACTTCGCCAGATTTAACTGACATTTTGTGCGCTAAATCCGCTACCGTAATCGTTTCTGGAACCAAAACATCATAGACGATCGCTTCAGTCGGCGCTGTAAAGGCATGTTGCTGATCATCGTCATTATTATGTGATCTATTTTTACCTTTAGGTGAGCGCCAGCCCTGACCCGCACTGACCGCGCCACGTGTTTTCAAGCCACGTTTTTTGTTCTCGGCATCGGTCCACTCTTTATTACCTTTGCCTTTTTTAGCGTCTTTTACAACTGGTTTTGCAGCACCTTCTTTCGCGACAGGCTTATGCAATGTACCTTCTGAGAGTTTCGCAGCTTTGACTTTGGCAGCTTCAGATTCAGCCAGTTTTTTAGCCTCTTCATCTAGGCGGCGCTGAACCAATTCCTGCTTCTTACGCTTGTCTTCAGCTTGCATTGCCACCAGTGTTGCGTGGCGCTTCGCCTCGTTCTCGCGCAAGGCCATTTCATTTGCACCCAGCAAATCTTTACGGCTAATCGTTGGCTTGGCAGCTACGACAGGCTCAGTAGCCACCACTTCCGCCACTGGCTCGGCCTCTACAACCTCAGGTTTAGCCTCTTCTATCGCCGCTTCGGCAATGATTTCCACTTCAGGTTCAGCAACAACTTCAGGCACCTCTTCAACAACCGGCTCTATTGATTGTTGGTCTTCCACATTACTGGCTAATAGATTTTCATCTACGGTTGTTTCCGGCTCCGGCGAACCATCTTCGCGGCGCTCCAGTACACGTTTTTTACGCACTTCTACTTGGATAGTACGGGCTTTACCGGTATTGTCCGTTTTGCGGATTTCTGTACTCGATTTACGTGTGAGTGTAATTTTATTTTTAGGCGCGAGCGTTCCGTGCTCTTTACGCAAATGATCCAGCAAAGCTGTTTTATCGCTTTCGCTCAATTGATCTTCAGCAGTGGATTTATGCACGCCAGCACTTTTTAGCTGCTCTAATAACAATGCTGTTGGCAGCTTTAATTCGCCAGCAAATTGTTCTACGGTTGTTTGTGCCATTTCGTTACTCCAGTATTCTTTTCTAGGCTTTGTTACTCAGCCTAACCATTTCTATTCGTCTTTTACATGATTTAATCTTTGTACATGATTACATGCGTTTATTTGAAGCCTTATTAGACCGCTATTTAAACCAGGGCGCGCGAGCCGTCATAATCAAGGCTGTTGCACGTTCTGCATCCATACCCGTTAATTCAACCAATTCGTCTACCGCCAGTTCCGCTAACTCATCCATGGTTGCCACGCCTTTAGAAGCTAATAGATGCGCAGTTGTATCATCCATGCCTTCCATCGTCAGCAAGTCTTCCGCAGCTTCATCTACTTTTTCTTCCTTAGCGATAGCTTCGGTCAACAATGCTGCACGTGCTCGTTTACGCAGCTCTTCGATAGTATCTTCATCGAAGGCTTCGATTTCGTTCATTTCAGCAAGCGGCACGTAAGCGATTTCTTCCAGTGAGCTAAACCCTTCCTGCACAAGGATCTCAGCCACTTCTTCGTCTACGTCCAGTTTTTCCATAAACAACTGACTCACACTTGCATATTCTTCCTGGTTTTTCTTAGCTGCTTCATCAATCGTCAGAATATTCAGTGTCCAGCCCGTCAACTCTGAAGCCAAGCGTACATTTTGACCGTTACGGCCAATGGCTAATGCTAATTGCTCTTCATCTACCACCACATCCATACTATGCGCATCTTCATCTACCACGATGCTTGAAACTTCAGCAGGTGCCATCGCATTAATCACAAACTGCGCCGGCTCCATAGACCACAACACAATATCCACGCGCTCACCAGCCAACTCACCCGTAACTGCTTGCACTCGTGAACCACGCATGCCGACACAAGTGCCAACAGGGTCTATACGTTGATCATTGCTTTTTACCGCAATTTTTGAACGCAAGCCAGGGTCACGCGCTGCTGCACGGATCTCTAACAGACCCTCTTCAATCTCAGGCACTTCTAGCTCAAATAGACGTACCAAGAAATCTGGCATGATTCTAGAAAGAATCAATTGCGGGCCACGGCCACCACGCTCAATACGTGACAAGAAAGCACGCACACGGTCGCCCACGCGCAGGTTTTCTTTAGGAATCATTTGTTCGCGCGGTAATAAAGACTCAATACGACCTACTTCAATAATCGCATTACCTTTTTCCATACGCTTGATAACGCCGGTAACTAATTTTTCATCACGCGCCAGGAAGTCTTCCAGAATCTGCTCACGTTCAGCTTCTCGCACTTTTTGCAGGATAACTTGTTTAGCCGCCTGCGCGCCAATGCGGCCAAACTCGATGCTTTCCAGTGGTTCTTCGTAATAATCGCCAATGTTCAAACCTTGGGCATGTTCGCTTTCTTCGTCGATCTGATAAGCTGAGTTTTCTAACAGGTCATAATCCACGTACTGCCAGCGCCTGAAAGTTTCATATTCGCCGGATTCGCGATCAATGCTAACGCGTACATCAGCGTCATCATGGTGTTTTTTCTTGGTGGCTGAGGCCAGCGCAAGCTCTAACGCAGTAAAAATCACCTCTTTACTGACGTTTTTTTCATGCGCTAAGGCATCTACCAATAATAAAATTTCGCGACTCATTATCTATCTCCGACTAAAAATTGCAGGTTGCTTTTCGTTTCTATTAACTATTAAAACTCAGGATTCAGGCGTGCTTTATCTACATTTGTGAGAACGATTTTATAAACTTCGCCTTCACACTCCAGCTGCAACACGCCTGCATCCAACCCACGGATATATCCTAAAAAATTCTTTCTTGTTACTTTTTCTTCTTTATTTTGCTGTTCTTTACTTGGGGGTAATTCCATTGCTACGCGCAGTTTAACGGTGGCGCGTTCACCAATAAAACGGATGAAATCCACTTCTTTTTTTATCACACGATCCATGCCTGCGGACGACACTTCCAGCCTGTCATAATCGATATCATTCTCTACCGCTAGCAAGTTTCCCAATTGGTTACTTACCAATACACAATCATCAATATTGACACTATCTTTGATGGTTGCTGGGTTCTTTTTATCAATAAATACGCGCAACAGTTTGCCACGATTAGAAATCTCTAAATCCACAAGGTCATAGCCTAATTGGCTTACCGACGTATCTATTAATGTATACAAATCCTGCATCGTGTTCGACCTTCATTACCTATTCTTGACCGCATATCACAACAACATACGCAAGTTCCAGAAACAAAAAATGGGCACAAAGCCCATCGAAATTATTCGCGCATTATACCAATCAATTCAATGAATTGGAATTCATATATACAAATAGGCACAGTTAGAACTGATTTTAATCAGATTAAAGCCCTTATATTCTTTTTAATTATAAAAATATAAAAAACTATTATTTTTAATTATTTAATAATAATTTTATAGTGCGTGCATCTGTTTATTTTAGGTTGAACTGAGGTTTATATGTCAATTGCCCCGAATTTAATTAGCACTAATCGCAGTGCTGCTTCTACAACGAAGCGAGAAGTATCGCAAGAAATTCTGCGTGCGGTAGAGGAACTTCAACAAGGTTCAGGCTTTGGTTCTATAGAGATAGTATTGCATGAAGGCCGGGTAACACAGATTGAAAAGCGCGAAAAATTCAGGTTCAACCAAAACGCTAATCAAGAAAACACGCATAAAGAACATCACAAACTTAACCCTACTGTTAAAGCAGCGGGTAAATAGAATCAATAAAACTTACTCATCTAGCTGACCGGTAATCTGGAAGCTAGCCACAGGAGAAAAAAATGCAATTTAGATTTTCAAAATTTGCCTCTGTGCTCATCGCCAGCGGCATTATTTCATTACCAGTCACCGCTACGGCAAACGATAGTTCCGAGCTTGAAGAGTTGCGCGGCCTGGTACAAGAGTTGAGCCAACAGGTGAAAGTGTTGCAACGTAAAGGGGAGCTTAACGCAGAAGAAGCCGCTTCAGCTAAAAAAGATGCGCCCATTGTCAGCGCTACAGAGCGCGGCTTCGGTATTAAATCAGCTGATGGTAATTTCGAACTACGCTTGCGTGGCCAGATACAGACCGATGCACGCTTCTATCCCGGTCATGATGGCTATTCAAGCGGCAATGGTAGTGCTGCCAGCCCTGCTGTCAGCGCGCCCGATACCGCGTTATTAAAGCAATTCCGCCCCATTCTGCAAGGTACCGTTGCTGGTAAATATGACTTCTTGCTGACACCAGATTTTGGCGGTGGTAAAACTATTGTGCAAGATGCCTATGTAGATGCGCGTTTTACACCAAGTGCCCAAGTTAAAGTAGGTAAGCAAAAAACACCATTTGGCTTAGAGCGCCTGCAAGGTGATGCAGATGGCAAATTTATTGAACGCGGATTGACGAACAATCTGGTACCAAATCGGGATATCGGTGTACAGCTACACGGCTCGCTAGCTGATACCAAAGTTGATTATGCATCGGGAGTTTTCAACGGGGTTATTGATGGCAACAGCAGCGACAGTTTCACAAACAGCGATACTGATAACAACATCGATAAAGAAATCGTTGCGCGTATTTTCGCTACACCATTCAAGGATAGTCCAGGTGTACTGCAAAGTTTAGGACTTGGTTTGGCCGGCACCTATTCGGATTTCAAAGGGTCAGGCGCCGGGGTAAATGCTACTACTGCGCAATCAGTTAGTGAGAGTAATTTACCGAGCTTCCGCACCAATCTTGGCCAGCTGTCATTTTTTAAATACCGCACTGCAGCAGCGGGCGCAGCAACAGGAACTTTTGCAGATGGGGAACGTGTTCGCTGGTCTCCTCAAGCTTACTATTACACAGGTCCATTCGGCTTATTCGGCGAATATGTCGCAGTCGATCAGGAAGTCAGCCGAACTAATGGCGGTGTAAAGCGCAGTAACAAGCTAAAAAATGATGCCTGGCAAATTGTGGGTTCATGGGTATTAACGGGTGAGGAAGCAGGCTATACCAACCCAATTCCAAAGCGGCCTTTCAACTTCGCTAATGGTACAGGCATTGGTGCCTGGGAAGTTGTAGCGCGTTATAGTGAACTCAATATTGATGATAATGCTTTTAGTCCACGTGGGGGATCACAAGCAAATTCTTATGCTGACCCACGCGCGTCAGCTAAGCAAGCCTCGGCTTGGGCGGCCGGTATTAACTGGTATCTGAACCGTAATTTAAAAATAGCACTAGATTATGAAGAGACGCGTTTCGATGGTGGCTGGACCAATGCTGCAGGCACATCTTTCGAAGACCGTCCAACAGAAAAAGTAGTTTCATCACGCTTGCAAATTGCGTTCTAACCCAACATCACAAGGATAATAAAATTCATGAAGAAAACTCTTTTAACCATTGCGTTGGTAGCCAGCGTATTTAGTGTTGCAACACCTATTGCTGCTTCAGCTAAAGATGTGACCTTGCTCAACGTTTCTTATGACCCTACCCGTGAGCTTTATCAGGATTTTAATGCAGCTTTCAGTAAATACTGGCAAGCCAAAACCGGCAACAAAGTGACTGTTAAAGCTTCGCATGGTGGTTCAGGTAAACAAGCACGTGCGATTATCGATGGCCTGGATGCTGATGTAGCAACGCTTGCACTGGCCTATGACGTAGACCAACTTTATGACAAAGGTAAATTGATCCCTAAAGATTGGCAAAAACGTTTGCCGCATAACAGCTCACCATACACTTCAACAATTGTGTTGCTAGTACGTAAAGGCAATCCAAAGAATATCAAAGATTGGGATGACTTAGTAAAACCTGGCGTTTCTGTGATTACACCTAATCCTAAAACCTCTGGTGGCGCACGCTGGAATTACTTAGCTGCTTGGGCATTTGCCCAGAAAAAATACGGTGGCGACGAAGCTAAAACAAAAGAATTTGTAGGTAAGTTGCTGAAAAACGTACCGGTATTAGATACTGGCGCACGTGGATCAACAACAACCTTTGTAGAACGTGGTATTGGCGATGTATTGATTGCTTGGGAAAACGAAGCATTCTTAGCGCAAAAAGAGTTGGGGGTAGGCAAGTTTGAGATTGTTGTGCCATCGCTCTCTATTTTGGCTGAACCACCGGTGACGGTTGTAGATAAATTTGCCAAGAAACACGGCACCGAGCAAGTTGCAAAAGCTTATCTGGATTATCTTTATACCGAGGAAGGCCAGGAAATTGCAGCCAAAAATTATTACCGCCCGACTCTAGAGTCAGTAGCTAAAAAATATGAAAGCCAATTCCCGAAAGTAAACCTAGTGAAAATCGATGAGGAATTCGGCGGATGGCAGAAAGCGCAAAAAACGCATTTCTCTGATGGCGGTACTTTTGACCAGATCTACCAGAAATAACGGTAATTTCGTAGCAATCTAGAAACTTATCACAGGGCTAAACAAAATTTGGCTCTGTGTTTTCACAGGAGGCTCTTATCATGAGTTCAGTAGATTTAAATATTTCAAAGAATTCCGCTTTGATTGTAGGCGGTGACCAGATAGATGGCATCAAACTAGTGTTAACCAATTACGGTATCGACCATATCAACCACTGGTCTGGCCGTAAAGTGGGAGATGGTAATAAAGTAATCCCTCACGATACTAAGTTTATTGTGCTCATCACTAATTGGATTAGCCATTCCATCACGCATAAAGTGAAAAAAAACGCTTTAAAACGTGGTATTAGAGTTATTTACACCCCAAATGGCTCAGCCGCTTTGCGCAACCGATTACAAAATATTGAGTCAAATACTGCTTCTGAGTATGATTGTGAAAACCCTGCCATTCATTACCACTAAGCGTATTTAAGGAATTTATTATGAGCAACTCGACAGATATCAATTCGGACTTACCTCGTATCCCCAGGATCAACGAATCTGCGCCAGACTTTGAAGCTAATTCTACGCAAGGCCCGATTAAGCTTTCCAGTTATAAAGGAAAAAAATGGGTAGTGCTTTTCGCCCATCCTGCCGATTTCACCCCAGTCTGCACAACTGAATTTATCGGCTTTGCCAAGCATGCAAAAGATTTTGAAAAACTTAATGTTCAGTTGTTGGGCGTTTCAGAAGACAGTAACTTTAGTCACTTGGCATGGATAGACAATATCAAGCAGAATTTTGAAGTATCCATCCCTTTTCCGGTAATCGATGATCGTGCTGGCCATGTTGCCGCTAAATTCGGCTTGATTCATCCGAATGAATCACAAACCGCTACAGTACGTGCTTTATTTATTATTGATGACCAAGGCCTGATTCGTGCCTTTATCTATTACCCATTGACCACGGGCCGCTCAGTAGAAGAGGTATTGCGCGTGGTTGAAGCGCTGCAAATAGCCGATAAACACAAAGTCGCAACGCCAGAAGGCTGGAAAAAAGGCGATAAAGTCATTGTACCCGCTCCTGCAACACAGCAAGCTGCTGAAACTCGCCACACTGAAGGTTATGACACGGTTGATTGGTATTTCAGTAAAAAATCCTTACCGGTTGATGCAGTTGACTAAATAACAGCGCTGTAAAGAATCTCCTGAATCCGGCAAACCCATAGAACTGGGTTTGCCGGATTTTTATGTCTTAAGTTCACCAAAGCTTCAGGATTTCCAGTTTTCCTTCGGCTGTGTTCATAAGCACATACAGTTTCATTTAGTCTCGGTGTAACCAAAGTGGACTTTCTATTATTCCTTTAACATCTATCTATATTACTTATTATTCTTTTACATTATTTATAACTTTGCTTAAAGTGCTGTCACTGAATAATGAATAAATGCATTCAATAAAGGATAAAAAATGACAGATATAAAAGTAGCATCTACCCACGTAGAAAAGCTCCGCTTACAACTTAAAGACGCTTTATTGCTGGATTTGGATGAATACGGTTTGGCAGAACAATCCAGTGGCGAATTTAATAGTACCTTCTTGGGTGTGCATCTAAATAGCGCTTTCCAGCCGATTTACGATAGCGTAGCAGGTGACTTATACGGGCATGAAGCCTTATTAAGGCCTTCTCTAGGTGGTGAGCTTGCCAGCTCACCGGAGTTTGCTTTCAATTATGCCGAACAGGCCGGTAAATTGGTACAGTTTGACCGCGTCAGTCGCACATTACATGTCCTCAATTTCCGCCAGATTTATGCCGAAAATGGTTTTTTATTTTTAAACGTACACCCTAAGTTATTGATCGCTGTGAACTCACATGGCAAGGTGTTCGAGCGGATATTACACTCCAACTCAGTCCCTACAGACCGTGTGGTAATTGAAATACCGGAAAATTTGGTTGAACAAGACAAGCAACTCGTTGAAGCGATTGAAAACTATCGAGATCGTGGCTACCACATTGCCATAGATGATTTTGGTAAGAAAAAAACCAACTTGGATCGTTTGTGGAAATTATCCCCTGATTATGTGAAGTTGGACTTAAGCATTATTCAAGAAGCTGAAACCAACATCAAGGTTCGCAAAGTATTACCTAACCTTATCAATTTGATTCGTGATGTAGGCGCCAAACCGATTATTGAAGGTATTGAAAGCCAACCCCAATTAGATATCGCCCTTCAAGCAGGTGCCACTTTGTTACAAGGTTACTTCTTGGGCAAACCAGTGGCAGCCAAAGAGCTTCAACTTTCCAATTTTTTCAAAACAAACAATCGTAAGGCTGCCTAGATACGATAGATGCAGGTACTTCAATAGCACAGTAATATAAATTGACTCTGTTAACTTAATTGTTATTAAAGACTGTAAAACAATGCCCCAAAAGGGCGCCCAATATAACTGCATGTTAGCTACTGGAATGAAAAATGATGGAAAACCGAAAAAACGTTTTACCTGGATTTAATCTGTCCTTAGGTTATACCCTTCTTTATCTTAGCTTGATTGTACTTATTCCTTTAGTGGCAGCTTTTGTTAAAACAACTGAGTTAAGTTTCCATGAATTTTGGGCTGTGGTCACTGCGCCAAGAGTGTTGGCTTCTTACAAATTGACCTTCGGTGCATCATTGATAGGTGCGCTCATCAACGCTGTATTTGGCTTGCTCACCGCCTGGGTATTGGTACGCTACACATTTCCTGGAAAAAAGATTATAGATGCTTTGGTAGACCTTCCATTTGCGTTGCCTACCGCGGTAGCAGGTATCGCTCTGACGGCGGTTTATTCTGCCAATGGTTGGATTGGTAGCATCATTGAGCCGCTAGGTATTAAGGTTGCGTTTACGCCCTTAGGTGTGATTGTTGCGCTCACTTTTATAGGATTACCGTTTGTGGTGCGTACCGTACAACCGGTGCTGGAAGATTTGGAAGCGGAAACTGAGGAAGCAGCAGCGAGTTTAGGTGCGAATCGTTTCCAAACTTTTAGTAAGGTCATCTTACCGGCTATTTGGCCTGCACTATTAACAGGATTTGCCTTGGCATTTGCTAGAGCCATTGGCGAATATGGCTCTGTTATTTTCATTGCGGGCAATATGCCTATGGTTTCTGAGATCACGCCATTGATTATTATCACCAAACTAGAACAGTACGATTATGCTGGTGCTACAGCTGTTGCCGTTGTCATGTTAGTGATCTCATTCACGCTATTGCTATTGATTAACGCACTGCAATGGTGGACTAATCACCGTTTAACAGCTGCCCGATAATTAGAAAAACAGGATTACCTAACATGTCTGACACAGCTATTCTTACTCCAACCAGCCAATACGCACGCTATAAAACTAGAGTTGCACGTGGTCGTGCGACATCAGAGTCATTGTGGATACGCTGGTCGCTCATCGCTGTAGCACTAGTATTTTTAAGCCTTTTTCTATTCGTACCTTTAGCTGCAGTTTTTACCGAAGGCTTACGAAAAGGCTTCGCAACTTATATCGCCGCAGTAGTAGAGCCAGATGCGCTTGCTTCTATCAAGCTAACTTTAATTGCAGCAGCCATTGCTTTGCCGCTTAATCTAGTTTTTGGTTTAGCCGCCGCATGGTCTATCGCTAAATTTGAATTTAGAGGGAAAAGCATTCTAATTACCCTAATCGACCTACCTTTTGCTGTTTCTCCCGTGATTGCAGGGTTAATCTATGTATTGATATTTGGTTTGCAAGGCTGGTTTGGTGAATGGCTGTCAGACCATGATATGAAAGTTGTGTTTGCTATTCCCGGTATTGTGCTTGCCACAATTTTTGTGACGTTTCCATTTATAGCTCGTGAATTGATACCCCTAATGCAGGCTCAAGGCAAAGAGGAGGAGGAGGCAGGCTTGGTATTAGGTGCCTCCGGCTGGCAGATTTTCTGGCGTATCACTATTCCCAACATTAAGTGGGGTTTGTTATACGGCGTGATATTAACTAATGCACGTGCAATGGGTGAGTTCGGCGCAGTGTCAGTCGTATCAGGCCATATTCGCGGCCTCACTAATACCATGCCATTGCATGTAGAGATTTTGTATAACGAATACAACTATGCGGCTGCTTTTGCCGTAGCGTCATTGTTAGCCTTTCTGGCACTAATAACATTAGTACTTAAATCCTACGTGGAATGGCAGACAGCTAAAAATGCTTTAAAAAATGAGAATAGCTAGAAATGCATATAATAATTATTAGAACGGAATCAATATGAGTATCGAGATTCGTAATATCCAGAAAAATTTCAATAGCTTTAGTGCCTTGAATGATGTCAGCCTTGATGTACCAAGCGGTGAGCTGGTTGCGCTGTTAGGCCCATCTGGTTGCGGAAAAACTACTTTGCTACGTATTATCGCCGGTTTAGAAACTGCAGATAACGGCAGTATTCATTTCCATGGTAATGATACAACCCATCGTGATGTGCGCGAGCGAGAGGTTGGTTTCGTATTTCAGCATTACGCATTATTTCGTCACATGACCGTTTTCGAGAATGTCGCTTTTGGATTACGTGTACGTCCTAAAAAGACGCGACCAAGCGAAAGTGAGATTCAGCGTCGTGTGCACGAGCTGTTAGAACTAGTCCAATTAGACTGGCTTGCCGATCGCTATCCACCGCAACTTTCCGGCGGGCAGCGCCAGCGTATTGCCTTGGCACGTGCTCTAGCTGTAGAGCCTAAAGTATTGTTGCTAGATGAGCCATTTGGCGCATTGGATGCAAAAGTCCGTAAAGACTTACGCCGTTGGTTGCGCCGCTTACACGATGAACTACACATTACCAGTGTATTCGTAACGCATGACCAGGAAGAGGCACTTGAAGTAGCTGATCGCATTGTTGTGATGAATCACGGCAAGGTAGAACAGATTGGTTCGCCACAAGAGGTGTATGACAAACCTGCATCACCGTTTGTGTATCAATTTTTAGGTAATGTTAATCTGTTCCATAGCCGCGTCACCGAGGGTAAAGCCCATATTGGCGATATTGAAGTTGAAATAGAAAGTTTTAAAGATGCCCAAAACAGCCCTGCACTTGCGTACGTACGTCCACACGACATAGATATTCAAAAAGAACTGAATGGCCAAAAGCCTGCTTTCTCAGCTATTGTTAGCTACATCCACTCTTTGGGGCCACTAGTCAGGCTTGAATTGCAGCGAGATGACCAGACTGAAGTTGTGGAAGCTGAGTTAACAAGAGAAAGGTACTTACAGCTTGATCTAACCATTGGGTCAAAAGTGTATGCTCACCCCCGGAACGTTCGTGTTTTTCTGAGTAAGACTTAACCCGTAAATCAATAGCATAAGCCAGCACAGCTTCGGGTTTCACGTTCAGTAGCGTCGTTTAAGTATTACATCAAGGTTCAAATGCAGAAGTTCCGGGCAATAAAAAAACCCCGCAACTTTCGTTACGGGGTTTCTTGTATGAATAGCTTGGCAGTGACCTACTTTGGCTACGGCCACTTCGTTTAACATCGCTACGCGAGTTAGCCTACGCCGCAACCCACGCTTGCATCGGAAGTCTAACCCTATTGCTTTAATGAACACCATTGGCTCGGTAATCCGCATCGGCAAGCTGGTTGTCATAAACTCAAGTAGGTCTGTTCAGGCAGTACATAAAACAAAAGCCCTCACAAGGAGGGCTTTTGTTTTCTAATGAATAGCTTGGCAGTGACCTACTTTCGCATGCGAAGAGCATACTATCATTGGCGCTGGTTCGTTTCACGGCCCTGTTCGAGATGGGAAGGGGTGGGTCCAAACCGCTATGGCCGCCAAGCATAACTGGTGTCTTATATGTTGTTGGTTTTACTCATCAACACACAAGCGATTATGCTGTGTTGCCGTCACATTTTCATGAGGCGTCTGTAACAAATTGGAAGAA
>JBKJOT010000026.1:0-38166 GCA_046595335.1 Methylotenera sp. | reverse complement strand
AGTTTGAGCAAAATTACCGCTCTACTGTGCGCATACTTCGTGCCGCTAACCAGGTGATCAGTAATTTTGCTCAAGCTTAATCACTTTAAGTTTGCTAAAGTCTGTTGTGAGCTGGCGTAAATTTTCCACATCTGCACCGCGCCAGCCGTAGATAGCCTGGTCATCGTCACCCACAGCAGTGAATTGCCCGCGCACCCCGGTAAGCATTTTTACCAGCTTGTATTGGCAAGCATTGGTATCCTGGTACTCATCTATCAGCAAATATTGCAACTTGCGTTGCCATTTATTTAAAGCTTCTTCATGCTGGTCAAACAGCTCTACTGGTAGCTTAATCAGGTCATCAAAATCTACCGCTTGATAAGCTTTTAGCGTTTGTTGGTAAAGCTGGTAGACCTTAGCTGCGGCATGAGTAAGCTCTTCGTCCGCTTGAGCTTTGGCTTGATCCGGGTTGATAAAGGCATTTTTCCAGGCCGAAATTTGCCATTGCGTTTTGCGCAGTAATTGCTTATCCGTAGTCGCGAGAATATCCGCTACGATCTTAAAAGTGTCTGATGAATCTAGAATGGAAAACTGTGGTTTGTAACCCAATAATGCAGCCTCAGCACGTAGCATTTGCAGCCCTAGGGAGTGAAATGTCGCAATAGTCAGGCCTTTTGTGCTTTTACCCTGCATGAGCTTGCTCACACGTTCGCGCATCTCCAGTGCAGCTTTGTTGGTAAAAGTAATCGCTGCAATCTCTTTAGGCGAATAGCCGGCTTCGTCGATCAAATAACCGATTTTCTGCGTGATGACGCGTGTTTTCCCACTGCCGGCGCCGGCAAGCACTAACAATGGACCATCGAGATATTTAACGGCCTCGCGTTGCGGCGAGTTAAGGGTGTTCAACATGCATCACTTACAAAAAAGAATTCAGAGGAAATATTGGGTATGAATGAATTTAAACTCAACCTAAGAATTCAATATTGGAATTCAATATAGGATTTTATCGTTTGAACCTAAAACTGACTAATACATTCTGGAAATTTATTGTGTTTAATTTATAAAAATTGATAAACGCATGAAATAGAACCAAATATTACATTTCATATCCTACAGACAACAGCTTGAAATTAAATTTTTATTAAGCAGGAAGAGGGTATGGATCAAGCGCAAACAGAAATTCCTGTAACGGGAAACCTTAAGAATCATGAGACAGGTAAAAAAACCTTAAAACAAGATTCCTTGGGCACAGAAGCCTCAGCTAAGGAAAAGGCTGATAACAAAGAGGAATTGCAGTTATCAGATATATTAAAACCTTCTACACTTATTGCGGGCATTATTGCTTTGGTATTGGCAGTATTGTATGGCTGGTATGCATTTGTATTGAAACCTGCATTGAATGATAACCAATCCATGATTCACTTCATCACTCCGGTAACCACACAAGCTGTTTCTCCAAAAGATGGATCGAAAAACCAATTAAGTACTGCCCCAGTGACAAAAGCAGAGCGTGCTTCTTCTGATTCAATATCGGGAGAGGATTCTATGCCAAGTCAAAAGGTAGAATCAGTACCCCCAATAGTTCAACCAGTTGAAAGCTCACAGTCTACAGCAGTGCAGATGGCTGCCCCACAGACTCCAGCTACCCAAACAATATTCACACAAGCTGGAGATTCGAAAGTCGTAAGCTCACAAACTCTTGCTCCCCAGACAGAAAACTTAGAAATTGATAAGGAAGTAACGGATACTAGCCAATTTAAAACAAAAACTGGCCAGTGGAAACATAAAAAACGGTATTACCACCATTCAAGAAATGTCACTAGAGATAATAGAAATTTTAATATTAATACAGCTAACTGCACGCAGGCTCAAATTGCTTTGCACCATTGCTAATCTATAAGTCCTTTTCTTAATCATTTTTATTTGCTTCTAACTTCAAGAGCACGTTGAAAGTTTGCCAAATATCCTACAAAGGATATGATACGGTTTCAGTTATATCTAATAATAAAAGCAAAAGAGGTATAAAAACCCGAAGCTAATAATTAATGAAAATTGACTATGACGGATCGACTCAACAAAACATCAATTTGTAGTATCGTTTTTTTGGATATTATTGATTACTCAAAAAAACCCGTTTCCGAGCAAGTTGATGATAAGACTTTTTTTAATTTACTTATCAATGAGGCTATTCAAAACGTAGCTCCAAACGACCGAATTATCTTGGATACCGGTGATGGTGCCGCCATTACCCTGACGGGCGCCCCGGAAGAAGCATTATTCATTGCACTCACCATACGTGATGGCATTCTTAAACATAACATAGACAATCCATTGCCATTGTTGGTCAGAATAGGCATTAATCTAGGTTCTATACGGGTGGTGCAAGACCTTAATGATCGCCCGAATATCATAGGTGATGGTATTAACGTCGCGCAGCGCATCATGAGTTTTGCCGATGCTAACCAGATACTAGTTTCGCGCTCTTATTACGAAGTGACATCAAGGCTTACCAAAGAAATCACCAGTATGTTCACCTACTCCGGAGTCAAGCAGGATAAGCATATCCGGGAGCATGAAGTCTATGTTATCAAGTCAAAAGATGAACCTGGGCCAATATCTGCGCCAGAGCGGGACGTTTATACGATTGGTGGTGTGAAAGTTCCTGGTAGTAAATTTGCTAGTATTTATTTTGTACCTATAGTGGTCGCTGGGTTGTTTATGGCTTTAATGGTTTGGTATTTAATGGTATTACGGCCGATTCCATTTTCTGGTAAAGAGTACGAAGAAGTGACTTCTTCCGCGCCAGTCGCTCTGAAAAGGCCAGAACCCACATCTGTTAACAAGGCCGTGGATAAGAGTGAAACGCCTATAGCGACAAGCACACCTATCAATGACGAAAATAAAACCCAGATACCTATTCCAGCGCCATCAGAAGTGAAGCAGAAGGCAAAAGTAGCAGCAAAATCTATAGCGAAACCAACATCTAAAACCATCACTCAACCCAATGTTAAACAGCAACAGATTGCTATCACACTTGAAAAAAAAGAAACACCGGTAGAGCATCATAATGAAAGCAGCCCACCTAGTGCAGAAACAAAAGCCAACCATCAGAAAGTGCTTGGTACGGAACCTGTTCTAAAGCATGTTTGTACCCAAGCAGAAATCGTCATGAACCAATGTAAATAAGTGGAAATATTAATGCAAAATGCAATGAAGGAATTTAATTGAGGTCTACCAAAGCAAGTGCAGCAGTAGATAGACTTAATAGACGCAGCAATCAACAATATTCGATGTCATTTGCTAGTAATGGCATGTTTTGCTTGGTGCAAAGAGATGAAGCAGGGGAGGCAACACGGTTATCCGAACCCATGCAGATGGATGACTTCTTAGTTTTTGTGAATGCTTATGGTCCTCAAACACCCAAGCGCGTCAGCAAATTGGATGTTGAATTCAGCAAACAATTAAACAAAAACAAAAAATAGTCACTTATCTAAACTAAAGGCAAAACTTAGGCTGAATGGATATGAGCTCAACTTCAGGTCATATCCATCTAGTAAGCCGGTATTAACGTCAAACATCACGCAGCCACATCCATACCAATTGAAAGCGCAGCATAAGTTTTATCTACATCCATATATAAAGCCACTGCCGTTTCCACGCCAATGACAAGGGGCGGCGCCAATCTTGTCAATACGCAGCCGGCTTTTTTCAGCAAGCGTTCAACGGCTGTGGTTGTGACCGTTACATATTGCTGTATGGCATGTTTCTGTCCGTAAGCCATCATTTCCCGAATACAGTCAATCGTCAAATTCGCAAATCCAAAGCTGTTATTGACATCTGTTTCAATGGCGAAGCGGCTAAGCTCCCAAATGCTTTTGTCTTCCGGTGCTGGAGCGCCATCCAATAGCTGTGGAAATGAGTCTTTGAGCATGTAAGGGCCCTCGGTCGGCAATATTCTCCAACAGCCTCGCACTTGCCCTGTACGCTCCTTCACTAGCATATAAGTCGGGTCGATAGCATCGTAACCATCTATTTCCATACCGCTTAATACCGGGACTTCCCATCCCATCCTATCTTTGAAAACTCTGGCCCTTAATGCGTGCATGGCCCATAGATCCTTACTTTTAAAGTGTTTCCGTTGCGCAATCCGTATTTTGAACATCATGACATATACCCCTTCAATAAAAGTTACCCACGAGGCATAAAGAATTATGCTAAATGCATATTTATGTAACTGTCAGAATTGCTAGGTTGTTCTATGAATGAGGGATGATGAAAATTACAGTTCTATTAAAAACTGTTTAATTTGCCGTGATGGAAAGCGAAGATTATGAAAAATACGAGTGATAAACCAACTTTGAGTCCAGAAACTTTGAAAAACCTAAGAAAAACAAGAAGGGAAAATCAGACGCGATTCTGGAAAAGATTTGGTGTTACACAATCAAGGGGAAGCAGGTTTGAACAAGGCATGGAAATACCTTCACCAGTCAAAATATTGATTCGGCTTTATTTCGAAGGTATCATTAAAGAGAGGGACTTGCAGCAGGCACGTAGAAATAGCGCTTTTCAATTGCCTATCATTGAATAAACTTATAACTGGATTAGACCGAGTTTTAGGGCTTTGATAATGGCTTGTTGTTTGGTGTTTACATTGAATTTAAGGCGGATATTGCTTAAATGGAAATTAATAGTGGATTCAGAGCAACTGAGTATTTTTGAGATTTCCCAAGATGATTTTCCTGCAACGGTCCATTTCACGACCTCTTTTTCGCGTGGTGTCAGGACAATTTGAGTTTCTGGTTCAGGTGTTACCAGGAATTTTTTAGAAGACTCAAATACGTAATCACGGATAATTGATAGGAGTGCCATCGAATGCAACATATCTTTCTGTGATGCAGGATTTGCGAGTTGTTCGGATACAAAACTCATCATGCCGAACTCGCCATTGGGGCCGTGGATGGGAAATATAATACCCGATCGTAATCCATAACTAGTGCATTCTTCGTACATGTTTTTTTGGTCAGGGCGGGTGAAGTTATCTGGTGTCCAAAGCAAGGGAATAGTACTTTTCAAGCAATGCGTGACAGTAGGGTCTACATAGCCTAATTTATTGCTGTCGTAAGTATCTCGCCATTCTTTTGAATAATTACTTCGTAAAAAAGCATTTTCAATAGGTTCTTCTTTAGATTTAAGTACTGCATATAGCGTCTGATCAAACCCCAGATTATTAGCGATGGAAAACATCGTATCCGACCAGTCTTTCTCGGTAGTTGCTTCCAGCAAGCTAGTAAATTGATCGTACTTCAAGCGCCATCCCTTTTATTTTCCTAAGTAGTATGAAAAATACCCCAAATTAATATTAAACTGAACGTGCGTTTATCGCTAGCCTACCTGTTAAAACTACTAGTCTTTTAATTGCTTTCCCTATGACATAGTTACGTCACTGCCAAATCAATAAAAAAATTATAAGGCAATTAGGAGCCGATTAACCAATATTTAATTGCTTAATTTTTTAGGAGGTTTAAGGGGAACTTGATATAGCAGTACGACAATAAGAACAAGAAGAATAAGAACAACAAGAAAACGACGTTAACTGGATTAACGTCATAGCTAAAAGTGGTTTGATCAAAGGGAATGTATTCTGCGGAATTGGGTTTTTATGTGCAAACAAACGCTCTACTGTTTTTAACGTACTTAAATTGATTTTACTTATTGCCCCGCTGCGATAGTCTGTGAAGACTATCGCAGTTTTTATTTCTAGTATGAATTAAATATTCACCCTAGAGCCGAGCTCGATTACGCTATTAGCGGGGATATTGAAATAACTGACTACGCTACCGGCATTGCGCGACATAAGAGAAAATAGATCATCTCGCCATTTTGCCATTTTGCCTCCAGGCCCGGATACAACGGTTTCTCTACTCATAAAGAATGAGGTAGTAAATGGGTCAAGTTTGACATTTTCTATGTGGCAATCTTCCAGAGATTTGGGGATATCAGGCGTTTCCATAAATCCATAGTTCAGCGTTATTTGCCAGAAGCCTGAGCCAATTTCTTTGATGTGGATTCGTTGTTCTTTTTCTACTGTGGGCACATCTAAAAACACCACGGTAAGTATCAGGTTGGTTTGATGCAGCACTTGATTATGTTTTAAATTATGCATTAATGCTTGCGGCACATTATCTGGATTAGCGCTCAGAAATACAGCCGTGCGTTCTATCCTCACTTTTTGATCTCGTGCTATATGGTTCACAAAGTCTTCCAGCTTAGGGTCATTTTCATGAATGCGCTGAATAAGAATTTCGCGGCCCTGTTTCCAGGTCCACATGATAACGACAAGGCTGATGCCAAGTGCTACAGGGAACCAGCCACCTTTGAAAAATTTGATTGAACAAGACGCAAGTAATAGTGTATCTAAGGCAATGAATGTGCCTGTCGCACTTAGGGCCAGCCATCGGGGGTATTTCCAGTTATGACGCAGCACAAAGTAGGTCAATATGGTGGTAATGAGCATAGTGCCGGTAACCGCTATACCATAGGCGGCTGCAATGGCTGACGAGTTCTGAAAGGCGATTGCAGTAGTCACTACAGCCACCAGTAAAAACCAATTAATGAAAGGCACATAGATTTGGCCGGATTCACTGGCAGACGTGTGCAGGATACGCATCCTTGGTAAAAATCCCAGTTGAATGGCTTGTTGTGTAATCGAATAAGCCCCGGAGATGACTGCTTGGGATGCAATGATGGTGGCTAATGTTGCGAGTAACACCGCCGGGATTAGCAATTCTTGTGGAAACGATAAATAAAATGGGTTACTCACAGCTTCTGGATTAGCGAGTAATAATGCACCTTGGCCTAAGTAATTAAGCGCCAAGCCAGGCAATACCAAACAACACCATGCAATACGGATAGCAGGTTTACCAAAGTGGCCCATATCTGCATAAAGCGCCTCAGCGCCTGTAATGGCAAGGGTGACTGCACCTACCGCTAAGAATACTCCGGCACCGCGATCTGCTAAAAAATGAAATGCATAGATGGGATTCAGTGCATTTAAGATGATTGGATTCTGCGCAATTTGATGTACACCTATAGCCCCTAATACCACGAACCAGATGACAATAATGGGACCAAAGAATTTCCCCACAGTATTCGTGCCATACCTTTGAAAAATAAACAATGCAATCAAGATGCCGATAGAAATTGGCATGACGAAAGAAGTTAAAGTAGGCGTGATCAGTTCCATACCTTCCGCTGCTGATAAAACTGAAATGGCCGGGGTCAAAATGCTATCGCCATAAAACAAAGCGGCACCAAATACACCCAGGCTCAACAACATTTTTTTGCGTAAAGGTGCGGCAGTAGCAGTTGAAATGGCTAATGCCAATAAAGCCATAATGCCACCTTCGCCGCGATTGTCGGCGCGCAGTACTAAGAACACATATTTCAACGTCACTACTAACATCAACGCCCAAAACACTGCTGAAATTGCGCCTATGATATTGACTTGAGAGAGTGCAATGCCTGTTGATGGGCTGAAGATTTCTTTGATGGTGTATAGCGGGCTAGTACCAATGTCTCCATAGACTACGCCAATTGCACCTAGCGAGAGGGCAGCCAATCCTTTGGATTTGGCTTTTGTCGATAGGACAGTTGCCTTCATTGATGATTGCGCTATTGTTGATTGCACATGCTTTAATTGAGATAGTGAGCTCATGATGATTTGGAATGACCCTAAGTTAAAACAGGATCCATTAAATCAATAAGCGTGTATCAATCACATAAACAAGCAGGTATAACTCTAAGCAGTCGCAAGCCTGTAACCTACGCCAACTTCGGTCAAAATATAGCGTGGGGCTGCCGAATCTTTTTCAATGCGAGCACGCAATCTGCCCATGTGAATGCGAAGGTAATGGGTATCGTCTACGAATTCTGCACCCCACACCTCAGTAAGTAACTGGCGATGCGTAAATACTTTCCCTGGTTTTTTTGCCATGATAAACAGTAACTTAAATTCGATAGGGGTGAGGTGTACTTGCTGATGCTTAAGGTGCACGATTACGTTGGCAGAATCTATCACTAAGTCGTCTAGCTTAAATATATCGTCGCGCAAAGTCATCATAGAGGTACGTTTTAGAGCCACTTTCACTCTAGCGAGTAGTTCATTCACACCGAACGGTTTTGCTAGGTAATCATCCGCACCCGCAGCGAAACAATCTACCTTTTCCTGTTCGGATTGCCGTGCTGATAGCACCAAGATAGGAATGTCCGAATTGAGGCGCGCATGTTCGATAAAATCTAAACCGTCCCCATCGGGTAAATTCAAATCCAACATCACCAGTGCAGGCTTGACGTCCTTAAATAGCATTTTTCCATGCGTGAGACTTTTAGCGTGCATGGTATGGTAGCTGTTGGTCTTAAGGCTAGATTGCAGAAATTGCGCTATCTGCATATCATCTTCAATGATGAGGATATGGTCTTTCTCAGCCATCGACATTTTCCACATCAGGTGCGTGGAAACTCAAGGTTGCACATGCACCACCCCCATCGCGGTTGTGAATGGTGAAAATGGCATCATGCGACTTAGCAATGGCCTGCACAATAGACAACCCCAATCCAAAGCCTTTCGCATGACCGCTAGCAAACTTTTTTACCTGTGATACCGTAAATCCTTCAGCAAAGCCTTGGCCACGATCATTCACGCTGATATTGATGCGGTCATGGGTTTTAGTTACATCGATCTGTATGGGCTCATCATTAAGCTGGGCTTGCTTGGAGTTATCTATAAGATTCACTAGCGCCTGGGTGACAAGCGTGGCGTTGGCTTTGATCAAAAGCTCCGGTTCGCTGATATGTGTTTGCAAAGCAATTGGGTTGCCTTGGTTTTTGTAAAGTGCGGTGACCACCCCAATCAGTTCTTCTGGTGATTGCCAATCCATGGGAATTTGGCTATCGGTGCTAAATTCTATACGGATAAGTGACAGTATATTTTCTGTAGTGGTTGCCAGGTAACGTGCTTGTGATGCAATGAGCGACGTTAAATGTTCTTGGGCAGAATCTATATCAGTTTGTTGCAAAGCGGTTGCCGCGCCCAAGATTGAAGTCAGCGGGGTGCGCATATCATGTGAAATTGAAGCTAATAATGCACTTTGAATGGCTTCTTTTTGCGCCACCAACTCTGAATTCCTCACTTTTTCAATATTGATAAGCCGTTGATAAGCCTGAGAGATTTGATCCACACAAGACTTTATAGCAGTGTAAGTTTCTATTTCACTATTGTTTTCATTTGGATTCTGTTCATTTGTTTCAACATGATCGACCACTAAAATAGGATCTTTACTCGGTAAGCGGTTAAAAGGCAGCAACCACTGTTTAGATTTTGTAATGTTTTCAGTCCAGTAATCTGTATAAGGGCTAATTGGTTTGCCAGTGATGGTGACCCAGTTCAATAAACGGTTATCAGGGGCTTCAATAGGTGCGGACTTTATTTTTAAGCTATAAGTGGTTTCAGCCTCAAATTGAGCAATAGCGAAGGGGTTCCCAAATTCAGTTTCTAATAACTTACAGGTATCCTGTAACAACTGGTTGACCTCTGTTGCGAGGGCCAGTTTTTCAGCCAGAGTTCTAGCAAACTGGGCGTGTTTTGTCGCAATTGACGATTGTAATGTTTGAAATTTAAGTTGCTTGACCAGTGAAGCGATCACCATGGAAACGATTAAAAAACAGATCAAGCTTGTCCAAGATTGAACATGTGCAACTGCAAAGGTATAGCGGGGTTCGATAAAGAAATAGTTAATCACTAGAAATGCGAGAAACGCAGTGGCGGAGGCGACGAGAAATTCACAAAAATATGCAGCTACGACCACAACCAACAGATTTAACAAGGTGATGCCACTAATACCTAAGGTGCTAAAGTAGTTGTAGTTAACCGCAGTGACGATAGACAATAAAATCAGCATGCTTAAAAGCTGTAAGCACTGTTTTTGCATTTACACTCCCATTCACACAATAAAACAGATATTACTTAGATCTTACATAGTGAGATATATCAATGGCATAAACATGCCCTACATACGTCAGAGGCGATTAATCGTTATCTGGCTGAATTATATCTGCAAGTGTTTGAGCTTCTGTCTCTTGTGTAGCTGGCAAACTTTCCTGAATCATCAATTGCCGGCTATCAGGCGTTTCCAAGCTGATTCTGCCAATCGCGCCACTACGATAATCCGTTAGAAAAGCTACAGCCGTTTTTTCCGTATCCCACAAGCCATCATGGCGTTTGTATGAGCGGCGTTTGGCAATAGCCTCTAGCAGGTCTACACCATCAATCTTTGTGACGTCTATATTCAAAGCGTCTAGCTTATAGCGCGCATTGAGCAGGGCAGGATAGTTTTTGAGCAGGTTATCCGCCAAGAACAGTGCTACATCTTCATCAATCACCGCGTTACGGCCAATAGCATGGCTCGCTGCCAGCATATACCCATCTGATTCATATTGGATTTTCGGCCACATCATGCCAGGTGTATCAGTAATGCTCATGGTCTCGCTCAAATCAAACCTTTGTTGGCTTTTGGTTACGGCAGGTTCATCGCCCACCTTAGCCACCCTACGGTTCAACAGTGCGTTCATGAGTGTAGACTTACCCACGTTAGGGATGCCCATAATCAGCATGCGCAATGGCTTTAAATGCGTGCCACGGTGCGGGGTAAGACCCAAGCATAGCTTTGGAATTTTATTGGCTTCACCGGGTTTTTTACACGATAGTGCTACCGCTTTGGTATTAGGCAGGCGATTGAAATAGTTGAGCCATGCTTCGGTCGCTTTCGGGTCGGCTAGGTCTGACTTATTGAGAATCTTTAAATTAGGCCGTTGGCGGAACAAGCGCATTTCATTAATCACCGGGTTGTGGCTAGCCTCGGGTATGCGGGCATCTAACACCTCGATGACAATGTCCATGAACTCTAGGGTTTCTTCAGCCTTTTTACGGGCTTGGGTCATGTGCCCGGGGTACCATTGGATCGCCATCTTTACTCCGTTTGAAAATACAAAAAATACTTTGTCGGTATAGTCTCGCCGTACAAAAGCGTACTGTCTTCGACTTACCTTCTCGTCTTTTTTGATTTTGAAACGGAGATTAAGTCGTGATTACAGTGGCATTTTAACATTGAGTGAACTGATTCAAGTTTTTATATCTGAAAGTGGTGTTTGCCTTAAAATAGCGAAATGCAAATTCCAGAAATCAAGCCGAATCAATCAATTGAGCTATTAAAAGCGCTACATATCTTGACGCGCGACGGTAAGCTTAATCAAGATAGCCGCCGCAAACTGAAACAGGTTTACCATTTAGTCAATTTTATTGAACCATTGTTTAATGAAGTGTTAAGTAATAACCCTAACCCCACACTGGTAGACCATGGAGCAGGTAAGTCTTACCTAGGTTTTATCCTGTATGACCTATTGTTGAAGCAATTTGAACAAGGCCAAGTAATCGGCATTGAAACGCGCGCTGAACTGGTAGAGAAATCCAAAGCACTCGCAACTGATTTACATTTTGAACGGATGGATTTTCAGCATCTAAGCGTAGAGGAATCCATACAGTCCGAAACTATTCCCGCTAAGGTGGATATCGTCACAGCGCTGCATGCCTGCAATACTGCAACGGATGATGCGATTCAATTTGGATTGGAAAAACAGGCCAAATACATGGTGCTAGTGCCTTGCTGCCAAGCTGAAGTGGCCGAGGTGCTGCGTAAACACAAGAACGAAAGTTTTGGTAAAACGCCATTGTCGGAAATCTGGCGCCATCCGATTCATACCCGTGAATTCGGCAGCCAGATTACTAATGTTTTAAGGTGTTTACAATTAGAAGCGGCGGGATACCAAGTAACTGTGACCGAGCTAGTGGGCTGGGAGCATTCCATGAAGAATGAACTGATTATCGCGAAGTACACCGGCCAGAAACGCAAGAATGCCAGTGAGCGCATAGACAGTATATTGCGCGAATTTAATTTAGAGGACATGCAGCATCGATTTGCTGCGCACTAGTCAGGAAGGTAAGTATGAAATACGCTGTATTGATAATTACGTTATTAGCCAGTTTAAACGTTCATGCCAGAAAAATGTTACCGGTAGTGGCTTATCAGGACTATAGCGGTGTATATAGCTGCTCCGGTGATGATGCCCATGAAGGCAAATATATTGGCACTGTAACGATGACATTAAAGCCAGAGCATAGCCATGATGTGTATGCCAGTTATGACTTCAAGCTAGTGGTGCCAGAATACGGTACTTACTTAGGTCATGCCGCGGCCTATGGCAACAATGTGGCGATGCACTTCGGCTTAGCTGACCAAACCACCAAAGATTACGGGACCGGTATTGCTAAGATGATTAGGAATTCCAAAGGACAATGGACCTTCCATAAATTCTATTTCGAGCCTGAATTCAAAGGTGGCAACACGGGTATTGAAGACTGCGTAAAACAATAGCTAATCCATTAGTAACTGAATGCCCGCCTGCATGGCGTGATAAAATTCGCGCCTTATGAATCCCAACATCAATATTCCGCAGCAAATTCAAACGCTAGTCAAACAATTACCCACTTGCATGTTGGCAGATCGCTTTTCGTTAAGAAATCGCCTGAATCAAGCACGGGCGCTATCTGAACAGAATAAACCTATAGAAAAGTCGCTCAATGAGATCGCGCAGAAAGTGCGCTTCTCACAAGCTAAATATGCTGCACGATTAGCCAATTTGCCTGTACCGGAATACCCTTTGGAACTGCCGGTAAGTGGCAGAAAGTCTGAAATTGCAAAAGCCATTACGGAAAATCAGGTGGTTATCGTCTGTGGTGAAACTGGTTCTGGTAAAACCACACAGTTACCTAAAATTTGTATAGAACTCGGCCGTGGTGTTTCTGGCTTGATAGGCCACACGCAACCGCGCCGTATTGCCGCTCGCTCAGTGGCCTCTCGTATTGCCCAAGAGTTGAATAGTCCTTTGGGCGAGGTGGTTGGTTATAAAGTCCGCTTTAACGATAAGCTTTCTGAATCTAGCTACATCAAGCTCATGACTGATGGTATTTTGCTTGCTGAAACGCAGGGCGATAAATTCCTCAATGCTTATGACACCATCATTATCGATGAAGCGCATGAGCGCAGCCTTAACATTGACTTCCTGCTTGGTTACCTCAAGCAGCTATTACCAAAACGACCTGACCTGAAAATTATCGTCACATCCGCAACGATTGATGCGGATAGATTTTCAAAGCACTTTAACGGCGCACCTGTTATAGAGGTATCTGGCCGCACTTACCCTGTAGAAATACGCTACCGGCCGCTCGGTAAAGCGGGTTTCCGCGCTAAAGAGATTGCTGAGACTGACAATACGCAATTCGATGTGGATGATGAAACAATCTTCGGTATCGCTCGTAAAGCCAAGACCGAAGCGCGCTGGCTGGAAGAAGATGATGAAGAAGAGGCGATAGAAGAAGCGATTCTGGATGCGGCCGATGACCTGCTGCGCCAAGGTGATGGCGATATTCTAGTGTTCTTGCCTGGCGAACGCGAGATTCGTGACACTGCTGAACACTTAAGGAAATATCAAGGGCGTTCAGCCAAGCTTAAGCATATAGAAGTGCTACCGCTGTTTGCACGTTTGAGTATTGAAGATCAGCAAAAGATATTTAAAAGTCACAGTTCACGACGGATTGTATTAGCGACCAACGTGGCGGAAACCTCCCTTACCGTACCAGGTATCAAGTATGTGATTGATGCAGGTTTGGCTCGCGTGAACCGTTATAGCCCACGAGCTAAAGTTGAACAGTTGCAAATCGAGAAAATTAGCCAAGCGGCGGCAAAACAGCGTGCAGGGCGCTGTGGACGTGTTTCAAACGGCATTTGCGTACGTCTGTATTCAGAACAGGATTTTGACGGCAGACCAGAATTTACCGAACCGGAGATTCTGCGTAGTTCCTTGGCTAGCGTGATTTTGCGCATGGCAGCTTTAAAGCTGGGCGACGTAACAGAGTTTCCATTCATTGAAGCACCTTCATCTAGGCTGGTGACAGACGGTTACCAATTGCTACAAGAGTTAGGGGCTGTGGATGCGCAACGTCGCATTACCGAAACTGGTTTGCAGCTTGCCAGGTTGCCGCTAGACCCGCGCGTTGGGCGCATGATTCTGGCAGCAAAGCGTGAAGGTTGTCTGAATGAGATTCTGATTATTGCCAGTGTGTTGAGCATACAAGACCCACGCGAACGGCCGATGGATAAACGCGAAGCTGCGGATAATGCCCATGCCAAGTTTGCTGGAGAAGGCTCAGACTTTATGAGCTACCTCAAGCTGTGGGATGTCTTTGATAACGCTCTAAAAACCAAAAAATCAAATAAAGATTTACTGAACCAATGCCACAGTAATTTCCTTTCCTTCCTGCGTTTAAAAGAATGGCGTGAGTTGCACGGACAAATTAAGCAGATTACGGATGAAATGGAATTTAAGCTTAATGACAAGGAAGCTAACTATGAACAAATTCATAAGGCTTTGTTGGCAGGTTTATTAGGCAACATTGGCTTTAAAGATGGTGATAGTGATTCATATGCAGGTGCACGGGGTATTCGCTTCCATATTGCACCTGGTTCTACACTCAAGAAAACTCGCCCGAAATGGGTGATAGCAGCTGAGCTAGTGGATACCACCAAGCTCTATGCGCGCTGTGTCGCTAAGATAGAGCCGGATTGGATAGAACCATTGGCAAGAGGTTTAACCGAGAGCCAATATTCAGACCCGCGTTGGGATAGAAAAATGGGTATGGTGAATGCTTGGGAGAGAGTGTCGCTATATGGCCTCACTATCATCCCCAAGCGGCGGGTACATTATGGACCTATCAACCCGACTGAATCACGAGAGATTTTTATTCGTGAGGCGCTGGCAAATGGCGAGTTTGACACCCGTGCGCCGTTCTTTATTGCCAATGAGCGCCTGATTGCGGAAGTGGAAGAGTTGGAACACAAAGCGCGCCGCCAAGATGTGCTGGTGGATGAGCATCAATTGTTTGCGTTTTATGATGCAAAAATTCCGGCGGATATTTTTCAGGCGGCGACTTTTGAAAAGTGGCGCGAAGAGGCAGAAAAGCTAAATCCCAAGCTATTGTATTTAACCCGTGATGACTTAATGCGCCACGGTGCGGATGCCATTACCGCAGTGCAGTTCCCAGAAAAACTTACCTTGGATGGCGTGGAAATTTCCCTTAAATACCGCTTTGAGCCTAACCATGCACTGGATGGTGTCACTGCGACTATTCCACTTGCGCTGCTGAATCAGCTCAACCCTGTGCAAACTGAATGGCTAGTGCCGGGCATGCTGCGAGAAAAACTGACTTATTTAATTAAAGCCTTACCTAAAACTTTCCGTAGGGTTTGTGTGCCGGTGCCGGAATTTGTGACCGGATTTTTGCAATATATTGAGCAAAACCCAAGCTCGTCATTCCGACGAAAGTCGGAATCCAGTGACGTTACAATCAAGACGCTGGATTCCGACTTTCGTCGGAATGACAGTTACCATGAGTCTTTATTGGAAACGCTGGCAGCATATATCACCAGAAAAACCACACTCAAGATCAGCGTAGATGACTGGGTGGAAGAGACGCCAGCACATTTACTGATGAACTTTAGTGTGATTGACGATGCTGGGCGTGAGTTGGCAATGGGCCGCGATTGGAATATGCTCAAGAAACAACTTGGCTCGGCAGCCCAACTCACCTTTAGAAATGCCTCTCCAGATATTGAAAAAGATGGTTTAAAACAGTGGGATTTTGGTGACTTGCCTGAAACCTTAAGCTTTGAGCGCGATGGCTTAAAAGTAACTGGTTACCCAGCGCTGGAAGATAATGGTGACAGCGTATCAGTTAAATTGTTTGATACCGAGCATGAGGCAGTTATAAATCATCGTAAAGGTATTTGTCGACTGATGCGTTTTGAGCTAAAAGAGCAGATGAAACAGCTTGAGAAAAGTCTGCCTAATTTTAACCAATATGCGCTGCTATTAAGAAATATTGTGTCGGTAGATGATTTACGCGAAGATATGTTAATGGCTATTGCAGACCGTGCATTCATTGGCGAGGACGACTTGCCTAGAACTAATGATGCCTTCATGAAGCTCAAGCAGCGCGCCAGAACCAGGCTGCCAGCCGTCACGCAAGCCGTGGTGCGGCAAGTACAGGCAGTGGCAACAGAATATCAGTTACTCACTGCACAACAGGCTAAAATGCCTGCTACTGTTAATCGTCTTAAAAAAGACGTGGAACAGCAAATTGGTTTGCTGGTATATAAGAATTGTTTTCACCAAACACCTTGGGAGCAATTGCAGCATGTACCACGTTACGTAAAGGCGTTGCGTTTACGTATTGAAAAGCAGCCAGCCAACCCTGATAGAGATGGTAAAAATGCGGCAAGCGTAGGCTTATTATGGCAAAAGTGGGTGGAAGAGGTTGGTAAGCATGAAAAACTCGCTGGACCAAGTGAAGAGTTGTTAAATTTTAGGTGGTTGATTGAGGAGCTTAGAGTGTCGTTGTTCGCACAAGAACTTAAGACCCCTTTCCCAGTCTCGATAAAGCGCCTTGAGAAAATATGGCAGGACATGCGTCGCTAGACGTATGTTAAACCGGCGATGTTATAGGTATAGATGGCAACACAATTATCCCCCGATCAAACTCCTGAAGAGATCTTGCTAATCCCGCGTGGTGACAGGGTGATTCGCATCAGCATCAGCCGCAACACGCTGGTAGCATTACTATGTTCGCTTATTATCCATGCGCTGATATTGCTTGCAGTTGTTCCGCAGATAAATTTTTCGCCACCCGATTCCAGCCGTACAACCATTGAAGTCAGCTTGGCACCACCTAAACAACCTGAACCGATTGTAGAACCAACTCCAGAGCCATCGCCTGAGCCAGTCAAAGAGCCGGTGCAAAAGTCTAAAGCGCCCAAGGTGATGACGCAAAAGCCTAAGCCGAATGCGCCACCCCCGGCTTTTAAAGTGCCGGATGTGATGGCTACTCCTAAACCAGCTCCCGAAACTGTTCTGCCTAAAGAGCCTACGTACCCTGATATGCAGTCTTATATGAAAGCGCAGCAGGCAAAGCGGCAAGGAGCGGATTGGGACGCAGCTCGCCAAAATGCAGAGGCAGTTGCAAAAGAAATAGGCCCTAGTGAAGAAGAGAAGCGTAACCAACGTATCAGCAAGAATTTAAAAGGGGGCGCGGGCGGAACATTTACGCTGACTAGCATGAGCGGAAGGCGTGCGACTATTGCTTTCAACGGCTGGGTGGATAATTTAAGTAATCAGAAAAAGCAATTTTTTGAGGTTGAAGCGAAGCCTGGCCAAGACCTTAAACTATTGGTCGTAAAGCGTGTTATTAGCTTTATCCGCGAAAGCTATCAAGGCGATTTCCCCTGGGAATCACAACGTTTAGGTAAGGAAATTACGCTGTCTGCGCGGCTAGAGGACAATAGCGGCTTGGAGGACACTTTAATGAAAGAGTTTTTCGGGTCGAATAACAACTATTAGCTATCATAATTTATAGCTATTAAAATGCTTAGCTATCACAAGTTCTAGCTGTAATAAATTCTAGCTATGAAATTTGTTAGCTGTAATAAATTCTAGCTATGAAATTTGTTAGCTGTAAGTATTCTTAGCTGTAAAAATTAATAGTGTTAAAACGCTTACTAATTTAAGCGGCTAGTAAAAAGCATTAGCACTAAATCTGTATCAGTGCTTTACGTATTTCCAGCTCGTCTAAGCCTTTACCTATAATAACGATGCGCGAAACAGGTTCTTCTTCGCTCCAGCCTTCAAGCAGAGTAGGCGGGTAGGGCGTAAAGTGCACAGCATGAATCGCTAACGGCGCAGACTGGTCTTCTGCATGGATAATGCCTTTCAGGCGTAACAGATTCTTACCATAGGTTTGACAGAACTTTAATAGGTGAGGCTTGAGTTGTGACCATTTGAGCTGCGAAGGCATGGTGACAGTAAAGCTCACTATGTCATCATCATGTGCTTTTGAAGGCAGGGTGCCTTTCGGTAGTTTTGGCTTATAAGGCGCACGTAGCCAGCGCTGCGGCTCTGGCTGTTTTGTGGCGACATCAAATAAGCCTACATCGATTACAAAAGCCGGGTCGAGTTCGCCATATGCAATTTTATGCTGGGTAGCGCCTGGGTTAATGCTAATTAGCTTTTCTTTCAAAGCGCTCATTTGTGCCTCGTTAGCCAAGTCAGTTTTGGTTAGCACTAGTACATCAGCCACTGCAGCCTGCTTGAGTGCCTCTTCGTTGTTTTCTATTTGCTGTAAGCCATACACACTATCGATAGTGACTACGACTGCATCCAGGCGGTAAGTCGATTCAATGACAGGCTCATTCATCAGGTTAGCGAGAATAGGGCCGGGGTCTGCCATCCCCGTA
Source organism: Methylotenera sp. (assembly GCA_046595335.1). GTDB lineage: Bacteria > Pseudomonadota > Gammaproteobacteria > Burkholderiales > Methylophilaceae > Methylotenera. Next base: position 19,732 of record JBKJOT010000026.1, on the reverse strand, counting down.
GTTTCAATGACTAAACGTTTGAATTCCGGAATCGCCTGCAAAGCACGTTTGAAAAACAAATCACGCATAGTGTCAGCCAGCTCGTTTTTAAGCGTACAGCACAGGCAGCCTGAGCTTAATAGCACCGTGTTATCGGCAATGTGCTCATTTTCAATATTTTGTGCCAGGTTGCTATTGGCAAATATTTGGTCTAGCCCAGCATCACCAAGCTCATTAATGATGATCGCTGTATCCTTCATTGAGGGATGCTGTAGCAGCTTGTTCAATAAAGTAGTCTTACCACTGCCTAGAAAGCCAGTAAGAAGCGTAACGGGAATGCGTTTATCCATTTGTTTCTAATCGTAAAATTTAAAAAGTTGGTATTGCTATATTTAAGGTTTGTGAGCTTGAAATTCCTCATTAATCAAATCAACGGTAAAATGGGCTGGTATACTGCTCGACTATTTTTGATTCTGCTTAATGGTGCTAGATACCGTTAAGTACACCCAGCCCCAGCCAAATGATTAAGTGAATAATGAACGTATTTTTTGAAGAAGACGGCACTTTCAAAGTAGCCTCTATCATGACCGAAACGCAAGGTTCTATGCAAATAGAATCTGCCAGTGGCAAACGCAGTAAAATCAAATCCAGCAATGTCCTGTTGCGTTTTGAGGCAACTTTAGCAGGTTTTTTAGAAGCGGCGAATGCTGAAGCTGAAACCTTAGAGTTGGATTTCTTGTGGGAATGCTGCGGTGAGTCTGAATTTGGTTTTGAAGATTTTGCAGCAGACTATTACGGCCATAAACCTACGCCTATTGAGGCTGCGGCTGTAGCAATCAAACTGCATAGTGCGCCGGTTTACTTCAACCGCAAAGGTAAAGGTCGTTACAAAGCAGCGCCAGCGGAAATATTAAAAGCCGCACTGGCTGGGCTAGAAAAGAAACGTCTGTTGGCAGAAAAAATGGCTGCGTACGTCACACAGCTTAAAACAAATATTTTGCCAGATGAACTTAAGCAAAAACTGGATATGTTGTTATACGAGCCAGATAAAAACTCATTTGAATACAAGACTTTGGATGCAGCAGCAGGCGAAATGCATTTAAGCCATCTCAAATTATTGCAAGCTTGTGGCGCACTACCTTCCGCACATGATTTTCACTTGGGTGCATTTTTACGCGAATACTTTGCTAAAGGCACCGATTTTCATGCTACCGAAATTCACTCCATACCAAATGATTTGCCGTTGGCTGAGGTTGAAGCATTTAGTATCGATGACAGCACAACAACCGAGATCGACGACGCTTTCTCAATCCAGCAGCATGCAGACGGTACTACGCGAGTAGGTATTCATATTGCCGCGCCGGCATTGGGTATTGCCGTAGATAGCGAATTAGACCAAGAAGTGATGCGGCGCCTTTCTACCGTCTATATGCCCGGCAACAAAATCACCATGCTGCCGGAAGCCGCTATCAGGCCATTTAGCCTGGATGCTGGTGACATTAAACCGGTATTGTCTCTATACCTGCATGTCGCGCCGGATTTCACGATCACGCAGCGTGATAGCAAGGTTGAACTTATCAAGATCGCTGATAACCTGCGTCATGATGAATTGGAACCATTCTTTAATGAAACCTCTTTAGAGGCTGACAGCGGTCATCCCTATTGGGCTAAATTATTATTCCTGTTTAACTTGGCAGAATCGTTAGAAAAAGCGCGCGGTAAGCATGACCCCAATAAACCGATACAGATAGACTACAATTTTTACGTAAACGGCGGCAAAGTCAACATTGTAGGCCGCCGCCGCGGCTCGCCTATGGATAAGCTAGTCGCTGAGCTCATGATAGAAGCCAATAACCAGTGGGGGGCGCTACTTGCTTCGCATGAGGTGCCTGGGCTTTACCGTGCCCAGACTGGCGGCAAGGTGTTTATGACGACCAAGGCCGAACCGCACCAAGGCTTAGGTGTGGCGCAATATGCCTGGAGTACATCACCGTTACGCCGTGCAGTAGATTTAATTAATCAGCGTCAATTGATTAGCGTGGTGCAGAACACCGAGCCAGCTTATCCGCTCAATAGTGAGGCGATGACGACACACATGCGTAATTTTGAGCAGACTTACAATGTCTACAATGAATTCCAAACGCGTATGGAACGCTACTGGTGCCTACAATACTTGGTACAGGAATCCATAGAAAACGTCAGCGGATTTGTGTGGCGCGATAACTTGGTGCGACTGGATGATGTGCCTTACATTACCAAGGTATATGGCTTGCCCGAGTTAAAAGCCGGTACGCGTGTTAACCTGCAAATTCAGGAAGTGGATACTTTGGTGATGGAATTGCGCACCAAATTCCTGGGTGTGATTGAAGGTATGAGTGAGCTAGACGTGAGTGAAGAAGAATCTGACGAAGCTGTCATGATTGATCCTATAATCATTGATCCGGTCATCATCGATAAAGACAACCAAGAAGCAGAAGCCGCTTGATGTTTCGTGTTGCTAAACATTTAATGAAAGCCATCATCGGCGATTCTGTCGATGTAAGCGAAAGTGATGGTATTCGTTCATTGCATTTGGGTTCAGTGACTGTGCAAAGCGCCATGCGCATTCGTGAACCGTTTGCGTTGGAGCTTGCTTATACGCGCGGCATGATGTGTTTTTTGTTATTTGGTTTTGATATTAAAAAGGTGCTGGCGATAGGCTTAGGAGGCGGCTCTCTACCCAAATATATGCATGCCTATTGTCCGGACATCACGACTAAGGTGATAGAAATAAACCCCAAAATCATTCAAGTAGCGCGCAGTCAGTTCTATGTGCCTGAAAATGATGAACGGCTGGAAATCATTGAAGGCGATGGATTGCAGTACCTTGCAGAGCATGCATTAGATGCAGATGTGCTGTTAATCGACGCTTTTGACAGCAACGGTATACCGCCGGATTTTTGCAGTCAGGATTTTTTTGATCAATGCGCAAACACACTAACCAGCGATGGTATTTTAGCCATCAATTTATGGGGTAGCGATAAGAATTTTGATATTTACCAGCATCGCATCGAGCAAAGTTTTAATGGCAAAGTATTGATCCTGCCAACCGGTAAACCCGGCAATATCGCAGTATTTGGCTTCAATCGTGAGCCTGCCGATTTACGTATCGCAACTTTGCGTGAACGTGCGAAAATGCTTGGAAAGACCCATAAGATAGAGTTTCTGCAGTTTGTAGAAAAACTAGCGGAACATAACCAAAGTAGTAATAGCCGAATTTTCATGTCTTCTGACAAGAAGACTAATCATCAAAAAGTTTAATATTAAGCAAAGCGACAAATAAACCATGGCTCCTAATCGATATTTTGCAACTTGCCCGCGCGGCCTGGAACAGCTACTGGTAGACGAACTGGGACAGGTGGGAGCTAAATCCGTTAAGCCTACCGATGGCGGCGCGAGCTTTGATGGTGATTGGACGGTTTGCTATGCGGCAAACCTGCATTCTCGCATTGCTACACGCATTATGTGGCAAGTAGCGCGTGGTAAATACTTAACCGAAGAAGATTTGTTTGACGCAGCTTATAAACTTAACTGGCCGCAGTGGTTCGATGTGAAGCATGACTTTATGGTGAAAGTCACAGGTGTTAAATGTCCGCTCAAAAGTCTGGAATTCGCTACTTTAAAAATTAAGGATGCAGTCTGCGATAAATTCAGGCTCGCCGTTGGCAGCCGTCCATACATTGACACTAAAACGCCGGTGGTACGCATTCATGCCTACTTAGCGGCAGATGAATATCAATTCTACTTGGATACCTCAGGTGCAGCCTTATACCAACGCGGTAACCGTGGAGCCAGTATTGAAGCACCTTTACGTGAGAACCTTGCGGCAGGTATTTTGAAACTTAGCGGCTGGCAAGTGGGGCAACCATTGCTAGACCCGATGTGCGGTAGTGGTACATTTTTACTTGAGGCGGCCATGGTCGCATTGGATATGCCACCAGGCATTAATAGAAGCTTTGGATTTGAGAAACTCAAAACCTACGAATCTGACATTTGGAAGAAAATCAAGAACCAGGCTGTGGCCAAAGTTAAGAATGTATCCTTTCAAAAAATCTATGGCTCAGACCTGGATCTACGTGCGGTACGCATTAGCAAGCAAAACCTGGAGGTAGCGGGTTTGCTGGACGCTGTGCAATTGACGCATGTTGATATCGTGAATGCGATTCCACCTGCCGATCATGGTGTTTTGGTGGCAAACCCACCGTATGGTGTGCGTATCGGTGAAGATGAAGAACTGGCTGCGCTTTATCCGAAAATTGGCGAGGCTCTTAAGAAAAAATTCGCGGGCTGGAATACTTATTTCCTGACTAATGACTTGCGTATGCCGAAACTCATGCGGCTTACACCAAGTAAACGTACGCCGCTTTTTAACGGTCCGTTGGAATGCAGGTTATTTGAAATCAAGATGGTGGCTGGCAGTAACCGCAAATAATCTTGGAGCGTATTGATGAGTGACTCACTGACGGAATTAAAGCAGAAATTACAAACCTTTGTAGATGCCCGTGATTGGGCACAGTTTCATTCTCCTAAAAATCTGGCAATGGCGATGATCGTGGAGGCGGCAGAACTAGTTGAACATTTTCAATGGGACACAGAAACCGAAAGCCGAAGCTTATCTGCAGAAAAGCGTGAGCAGGTAGGGCATGAATTAGCTGATACTTTCGTCTACCTACTGAGGATTTCACAGGTGCTTGATATTGATCTAATTCAAGCAGCGAATGATAAGATAGAGCTTAATGCCAAGAAATATCCGATAGATAAGGCGCGCGGCAAAAATAATAAATACACCGATTACGAATAAAGAATCCCCAATACATTATCTAAATATACAAAAAAAGCCCGTATCTACGGGCTTTTTATAATACTAAATTTATATAGCGCTAAACATTATTTCAATGCAGCTAGTGCAGCTTCGTAGTTTGGTTCGTTAGCGATTTCGCTCACCAATTCAAAGTGCTTAATAGTATTGCTTTCATCAAGCACTACTACTGCACGCGCAGCCAAGCCTGCTAGTTTGCTTGTGTGAATTAATACACCGTAATTTTTCAAGAAATCACGGCCACGCATTACTGATAGATTTTGTACGTTTTCCAAGCCTTCCGCTGCACAGAAACGTGTTTGTGCAAAAGGTAAGTCTGCGGAAATATTCAAGACAACCGTATTTTCCAAGCTGCTAGCATGCTTATTGAAGGCACGTACAGACATTGCGCAGGTTGGCGTGTCTACACTTGGAAAAATGTTTAAGACTTTGCGTTTGCCATCAAAAGCATCTAGCGAAACGTCTTGCAATGCTTTGTCGACTAATGTGAAGTCGGGTGCTTTTGAGCCTACTGCAGGCAAATTGCCTGTAAGTTCGACTGGGTTTCCTTTAAGGGTAACATTACTCATTTTTTGATTTCCTTATTGCGTAGGTTTTTTAGACCAGGGTTATTAAGATTATTAAATGTTGCTGGAATGGTTGTAGGTGCATCATAAAACAAAAACGCCCAATTGGAACAGGGCGTTTTTGAAATTTATTGCCGCTTATGCTACCAATCGTTTTGCTATCAATAGTTCAGATAGTGCAATGACAATTTAGTTGCTTAAGCGAGCAGATTTTCGCTTAAATAACCGATGGTCATAGTTTGGTTATGGAATACTGTATCGTTAGTATTTGGACGCGGTGCAATTTCACCATATGAGTAAAAACCGGTGAGCGAAGTTTGCGGACCTAATACCTGTTTAACCTGTTTCACTTCATCAGAAGTCAGATCAGCCATCACACCTTTACGCCCTACACAGCTTACGCATAGTGCCAGCCCAACTTGGTTGGTTGAGGTATTTGCAAGATTCCCCGTGACTAAATGTGCTGCTTCGCCTGCGCCTTCTACCAAGCGATCATGGTTAGTCTGGCACATGCGGATAGAGGAACCCTCGGGCACGTTACCGAAGAAACTCACGCTGTTTGCCGCTGCATCAAATGAACCCAGTGTACGGATTTTCTCAACGTCACGGCTACCTGGTTCCATTACTGCGAATGGGAATTTCAAGCCGCTGCCTGGCAAGCCTTTGGAATAATGATCGCCAATATACATGCGGTAGAGTGGCAATGCAGGTTTACCGTCCAACTCATATACTGTATTTTTGTCAGACTTCGTAACGGTACGTAACGGGCCGTAAGGTTTCCAACCGCCTAGCGCACCAGTAGCTGTGATCAGGCTATTGCCGTATAAACCAACCGCAATGACCAATTCGTTAGAGACTGTGTCATTAATCATTTGTAATGTTTTGGTGAAGGTAGCACCGTCGCCAGCCATGCCACCGAATAATGGTATTTTGTTACCGAGCACGCTTTGGAAGCCTAATACTAATTCTTCGCCATTTTGTGTGAGGCCATCACCAATAATCATGACAGTACGCAGGCTGTCAGATTTGAGTTGATTCGCTAAGCCGGCACCCACTTCGAAGGAGCTTTGTGAGCCGCCAGATTTTACGTGGCTTACGCGCTGTACTGTTTTTTCCCAGAGGATTGCAGTGATTTGCAGGCTATCATCAAACACGCCATCAGGGCTGATCTCACCAGAGGTAGTACAGCCTACAATCTGTGCTGATGGATAGCGTGCCTTCAACGTAGCTTGTAACTTAGCTTCGCCGAACCGCTTAACTGATCCAAACACCAATACTAAACTGGCTGTGGGTAGAGGGGAGGCTGATGGTAAATCTTTAAGTGCCATCTTGGCCGTGAGTGATTCTTGTCTGACTATCATGTTTTACCCCTTTACATTGTTTAGCATTGAGTGCTTGCTTTAGCACATCATGTAATTATTGAAATTTATTATAGTCTACCCTTATGGGGGATTGAAATATAAAAATATATAAAAATATTATTTTTTTTATTTTTGTGAATAATATACCAAATAGTATTGCTTAATAAGTAAGTCTGTATATAAAATGACTTATAAATTGTGCCTCATAGTTAAGTTTAATGCACGTCAATATAAAAGGAGCTTGCTGGTGAGCCAAGAACAGCTAAGTCAAGAAAAGCTGAATCCGGAGAAGTTAAGTTTGGATCAGCTATCCACAATTAAAGTGATGGTGATAGACGATAGCAATACGATACGTCGTAGTGCCGAAATCTTCTTGAAAGCATCGGGCTGTGAGGTGATTCTAGCTGAGGATGGCTTTGACGCCTTGGCTAAAATATCCAATGAACATCCTGACCTGATATTCGTTGACATCATGATGCCACGGCTAGATGGTTACCAAACCTGCTCACTCATTAAAAGAAACGCTCGCTACAAAACAACCCCCGTAATTATGCTCTCCAGTAAAGATGGTCTATTTGACCGAGCACGAGGCCGCATGGTCGGGTCAGATCAATACCTTACAAAACCCTTCACGCAAGAAACCTTAATAGATGCAGTGCAAACATATGCTGCAATGAGTAAAAACAATCAACAAGAGGCAGAATAACCATGGCGATACAAAAAATCTTAGTAGTAGATGATTCAGCAACTGATCGATTCTTTTTAACTGAACTGCTGGAAACTGCTGGTTTTGAAGTGACCGGTGCAGAAAGCGGTGAAGAATGCCTAGCTAAAGTGGCAGCAACCCCGCCTGATTTGGTGTTGATGGATGTAGTAATGCCTGGCCTGACAGGTTTTCAGGTGACACGCACACTCACTAAAGATCCTGTTACAGCGAATATACCGGTTATCTTATGTACCGGAAAATCACAGGCAACTGATCTGGCCTGGGCATTGAAGATGGGCGCGAAAGCCTGTATTACTAAGCCAGTGGTAGGCTCTGAATTATTAAACCTGATTAAATCACTGGGTTAATATCGTAGTTTATTAAGATAATAATTAAAAAAATGATTGAGTAACCGTGGCCAAAACCTCTAATTTACGTGAATTCCAAGAAGCGATCCTGCTGCGACTTAAAGAAGTTGCAACGCAAGGGACTGGCGTTTCTAGTTCACGTTTGGGCGTTACTGTGGGCGGGAAGAGGCTACTTATCAATTTAAAAGATGTGCGTGAGGCAATACCGGTACCCCCTGTGCAATCTGTGCCACTTACGCAACCGTGGTTTCTAGGCGTTGCTAATATTCGTGGTAATTTATACAGCATTACCGATTTAGCGCAATTCTTGGGTATGCCGCCAACTTCAAAATCGAGCAATACACGTATATTGTTGTTGAATTCTGAGACGACTACGCAAGCTGCTTTGATGATTGGTAGTTTGATTGGGCTACGTAGTATCGACACGATGAAAGCAAAAGAGTCTTCAACTGAGGAGGTGTTTTTTAATAAACAAACTTACGAGGATGCGGAAAATAATGAGTGGCTGGAAGTTGATATTGATATGTTGGTTAAAGATAAGGATTTTATCCAACCGACTATCAGCTAAAGGCGTATCAACTAAGACTAACGAGCATTTGCAGTGAGTGATGTTTGGCTATATGAGTAGCCAAAAACTAATAAAAATAAAGAATAAAAACAGCAGCAAACATATTATCAAAACTAGTTAAGTTATATTTTATAAAAACACATAGTATTAGTAATATTCTATGAATTGGGGCTCAAAATGGCATTAAATCTAGCAACTATAAAAAGCTTGCCGCTGCAGATTGGCAATTTTTTTAATAACTTGAGAAACAGGACTGCTAGCGCAAGTAATACCTCGGATTCATCAGGTCTGGCGGCAGGTTACCGACAACTGTTCCTGCAAATCGTCGCGTTTATCTTATTTGCCTTGTTGAGTTTCTGGGTTATTAACCAAGTTCGAGTCAACGGCCCGATTTTTAATACCTTGAAAGAGTATCAGGATCTTACAAGAGATACGGCGCCACCACCAATGTATCCTTTGGATGCTTTCGCGTCATACAACGAGGCTTATGTTGCTTCAACTAACTTTAACAATCTTAAGCGTGATAAGGCTTTAGAGAATGCGGCAAAAAACGAGGCGGATTTCAAGGCCCGTTCTGAATACTGGCGTAAAAGCATGACCAATCCAAAATTACAGGGTTCACTTGAGGCTGTGATTAAGGCCGGCGAAAACTTCTTCCAAGTGGCTAACTCGCGTTACATTCCTGCGTTGCCACTCGGTACTGTAGCGGCTTCTGCACCTTTGTCTGACTTGACGGCCGCTTTTGAAGTTACAAAACAAACAGGTAATACGTTTACGGCAGAGATTCAAAAAGAAAACGAGTCCTTGATTCAGTCACAAACCAGTTTCATTAAGTTAGTGCTATTAGGCTTGTTATTATTGGGTCTGGTGTTATTACTGTTGATGTATTTCTATGGTAGAAAACAAACGGTTCAATCTGTAGCATTGACTAACCAGCTTGCACAAGAAGGCCAAGATAACCAAGAAGCTGTTCTACAGCTACTTGACGAGATGGGGGACTTGGCGGATGGGGACTTAACGGTTAAAGCGCAAGTGCGTGACAATATTACAGGCGCGATTGCTGACTCTATTAATTACACGATTGATAGCTTGCGAGACCTGGTTGTGGAGATTAACCGGGCAACGGAGCAGGTGAGTTCTGCGTCCTCAGTCGCGCAAGGTACATCAGCGCAGTTATTAACAGCTGCGGAAACTCAATCAGAACAAATTATGCAAACAACAGACGCGGTAACAGATATGACCCGCTCAATCCTGCAAGTATCAAGCAACGCTGCTCAGGCTTCTCAAGTTGCGCAACGCTCACTGCAAGCTGCTAACCAGGGTTCACAAGCGGTACAGAATACCATCTCAGGGATGAACGAGATTCGTACACAGATCCAGGAAACTTCTAAACGTATCAAACGTTTGGGCGAAAGCTCGCAAGAGATTAGTGAGATCGTGGAGTTGATTTCTGACATTACCGAACAAACTAACATTTTGGCGTTGAACGCGGCGATCCAGGCGGCATCTGCCGGTGAAGCGGGTCGAGGCTTTACAGTGGTTGCGGAGGAGGTTCAGCGCTTGGCGGAACGTTCATCTGAAGCTACCAAACAGATTAGTGCGATTGTGAAGACGATTCAAACCGATACTCACGGCGCGGTGGCGGCGATGGAGAAATCAACGGAGGGTGTGGTTGAGGGTGCACGGGTTGCGGATGCTGCGGGCCAGGCGCTGACCGAAATTGAAACGGTTACTACTAACCTGGCGCGTTTGATTCAGTCGATTTCTACGGCAACAAATGCACAGACAGAATCAGCAACAACGGTTTCAAACAACATGCAGATGATTCAGGAAATTACGACACAAACCACGCAAGGTACTAAATTGACAGCAGAGTCTGTAGGTCAGCTCACCTCACTTGCAGAAGAACTGCGCGACTCAGTGGCCGGTTTCAAACTGTAGTCGCCTCAATTTTAAAAATAGCTGTCACTGGATACTGCATGAAAAAATTACCAAACGGAATGGGGAGACAAAATGCCTGAAGCATTTGATACTGGCCCATTGTCTTGGGTAAAAGACGAGATTGACCAATCACTAAAAAAAGTACTGGCTAGCTTTCAGAATGTTGCAGACAAACCGGAAGAGTTTGCTTCATTACGTTTTACCGAAGCTCATTTATACCAAGTGAGTGGCGCGCTGGATATGGTGGGTCTTGAAGGCTGTAAACGCTATTGCTCCGAAATTGAAAAAGTTACTAGTAAGCTTGAAAAGCAAGTCATCCCCGTGACTGATGCTGTAATGGCCGACCTTATGCATGCGGTAGATACTTTGGGGCAATATCTCCAAGACCTTCTAAATGGCATGCCAGATATGCCAACCAGACTATATGACACCTTAAAACCTTTGGTTGAATTGCAAGGTGAAACGCTGGAAGAAAGTGAACTGTTCTATCCAGATACAAGTTATAGCGCACCTAAGGACTTATCGGCGAATCCTATAGAAGAATCTGCCGTCCCTATTTTTGTTTCAGAAAAGCGTTCGATTTTCCAAAAATCCCTTTTAGACTGGTTGCGTACCAAAGATGCTGATGCGCTGAATAGCATGCGTGAGTCTTTGCGCAGTGTGCAGCAAGTACAGCAGAAGAATGCACAAAAAACTTTATGGTGGACAGCAACAGCCTTTACCGATGCGCTTGCACAAGAAAAGATTGCTGAACATTCCGGCGCTAAAAAACTATGCCGCAGGCTGGATCACCAGTTGCGTAACATGGCAGTTGGCGATGCCAAAGTGCCTTCGCAGTTATTACGAGATTTATTATATTACGTTGCAATCAGCGACCGCCGTACAGACGATATCGCTAAAGTAAAAGACCTGTTTGAACTCGATGAGTTGATGCCTATGCAAAGTAGTGGTGAGAGCGTGGCTGCTACTGCAGCGGAACGTGCCGCACTTGCGCAATTAAATGCCGACTTGCCTAGCCTCAAAGACTTGTGGGCAGATATCAGCCCGAACAATACACACGACCTGGAAACGTTCATTAACAAATTGGATGCATTGGTTTCCGTTGAAGAAAACCTGAATAACCAGAAAGTCTTGGCTTTATTTAACAATATCCAAGCTGTAGCCAAAGCTCTGAAATCAGGCATGGCCAACATTAACGAAATCTCACTGATTGAGGTCGCCGCATCGCTTAATCTTTTAGAATATATCGGCGAGTATTACCAACAGCTGGATATTGAAGCGCATCAAAAAATTGCTACACAAACTTCACGCTTGAAGAACATTGCTGAAGGTATTGAGTTGGCTCCTGCATCGGACGAATTCGCCACCAGTAAACTAGATGCTAGTGTAGTAGACGCAGTTGCGAAACAAATCCTTCAAGCATTAAGTATCGTTGAGAAATCTTTAGATGCTTTCTTCCGCAGTCCGGAAAGTATAGAGCTGCTCAATGAGGTTGCAAAACCATTACAACAAGTTTCAGCCGCTTTTGATATGCTGGAAATGCCAGTACCTAAAGCAATTGCTAATTTAAGTGCTCAATATGCTGAGCATTTTAGGCAGCATCCTTCTCAGTTAGATCATACACAGTTTGAACTGGTGGCTGAAAGCTTGAGTATGCTGGGTCTTTATGCGGAAGAGCTTCCGAATACGCGGGCGGAATCAGCGACTGCGCTATCAGGCGCATTATACCGTTTAGAGCAGGGCGCTACTGTCCTGAAAGTAGGGGAAGTTTTAGCAGAACAAGAATTAGAACCGATTGTTGCAGAAGCGCCTGTTGCATTTGAGCCGGAGCCTCTCACTAGTGAGGCGCCAGCAGTCGCTGAAACACCTGCCATAGCAAGTGAGGCTAGCGCTGCGGACATCACTGATAAGGCCATTGATCCCGAGCTGCAGGATATTTTCCTTACCGAAGCAGAAGAAGTACTGGCTAACTTGGCGCAACAGCTTCAAACCTTGCGTGTTAACGCCACAGACAGTGAAGCTCTGGTTGAAATTCGCCGTGCTTACCATACCTTAAAAGGCAGTGGACGCACAGTTGGTTTGACTGCAATGGGTGAGGTGGCCTGGTCAGTAGAAAAACTGCTTAACTTGGTGATGGAGCGTAAAGCGTTCCCCACGCCTTCACAACTAGCTTTCATAGAAAAGGTCAGTGCCGAATTCGCTGGATGGGCCGCCTACTTGCAGGCTAATGGTCAAGTTTCATTGAACCCTGCGCCTTATATCAAGCAAGCAGCAGAATTGGAAACTGAGTTCCAAGATGAAATGGCAACTGCCAAACCTCAAGCGCAACAAGAAGAAGTATTGATAGGCGGTACGCGAAAACTTGGCCGCGCTTTCTTCAATATTTTTATTACAGAAGCACAACAGCATCTGCAAGCGCTCATTGAAGCGCGCGCTACCATTCAATCTAATTCCAACGAATTACCTAGTGAAACGAGCCGTCGTGCTGCTCATACCTTAGGTAGCAATGCATTAACGGCAGGATTCAAACAGATCGGTGATTTGGCACGGGCGCTGGAACGTTGGTTAGATGAACATACCAGTGTTTGGACTGAGCAACATGTGGATTTATATGGCAATGTGGTTAAAGCCCTGGAAGATGGCTTGGAAAAAGCTAAAGCACTCAAGAACACTAAATCCAGCAGGGCATTAATATTGGCATTAGGTGAGTCTACTTCAGCTATGCAAGAAGCGGCTACACAGAAAGCCGAAGCTGAGCTTATTGAAGCAGAGGCGACTAAACCCGGCAAGAAATCCAAATCAGCTAAGTCTGGGGTCACTGAAGAGATTGAATCCAACATTAGTGCTATTGAAATGCCTGAGATGGAATTCCCGGATATGCAATTCATATCTGAGCCGACCATGATGGAGTCCGTCATTGCTGAACCAAAAGCCGAAACCTTTCCTGAACCGGCAATTAATGAGCCTGAGCAAGAATTGGCTGAGCTGGATACTAGTACAGAATCTGCAGTTCTTGCTGCCGATGCTGAGCCAGATACGCATGAAAGTATGCTTGCGGACTCAACCGGCGTTGAGGTGACTTTCAACAGTAATGATCAAAGTATTGATCAGGAATTGCTGGCTTTATTCGTTGAAGAAGCACGCGAACTGGTACCGCAAGTCGGCCGTGATTTACGGGGTTGGAGAGCTAATCCGCAAGAAGGTGAATATGCAGATTCGTTGCAACGGGCATTACATACCTTAAAAGGTAGTGCTCGTATGGCTGGACAATCCAATATCGGCGACAGTGTACATCATATGGAGGACCGCGTACTTAAGGCTCTGAAGCATAAGGTTACACTGGATGATTTTGACGATATGTTTGTGGATTTCGACCGCATTGGTTACATGCTGGAAGAAATTACTGGTGGTACAAAACCTACTGCAGAGGATAATGATGCCGCTGCGAAAGTCACTGCCCCGACGCGTTCAGCGGACCGTAAAGCCCAATTCCTGCGCTTACGTGCGGATGTGCTAGACAGGCTGATTAATGAGGCCGGCGAAGTTTCTATCATGCGTTCCCGGATGGATAGGGAAATGCAGAACTTCAAGCAATCATCCACGGATTTAACTGACAGTATCAGCCGTCTTCGGGGTTATCTGCGCGAACTGGAAATTGAAGCTGAAACACAGTTGCAATCTCGTATGAGTCTGTTGCAAGAAGCTAATGAAACATTTGACCCTTTAGAGTTTGACCGATTTACCCGCTTGCAAGAGCTGACACGCATGATGGCGGAAAGCGTGAATGACGTGGCGACAATCCAACACGGGTTATTGCTCAATCTCGACCAAACCGATGCCGCATTGCAACAGCAAAACCGTATGAATCGTGAGCTGCAACAAGGCCTCATGGGCGTTCGTATGTTGCCATTTGCAACCATTTCAGAACGTCTGCAACGTATCGTTCGGCAAACTGCGCGTGAATTGAGTAAGCGTGTGGAAATGGTCATTGAAGGCGAAGCAATTGAAGTCGACCGTGGCGTACTGGATAAAATGGGTGCTCCGTTGGAGCATTTGTTACGCAACGCTGTAGCGCATGGTTTAGAGCCTCCTGCTGATCGTAAGCGTTTAGGTAAGCCTGAAACCGGCCAGATCAAGCTTAAAATCAGTACAGAAAACGATGAGATCACCTTGGTGATTACTGATGACGGTTCCGGTGTCAATTTGGCTCGAGTTAAGCAAAAAGCCATTGATCAAGGTATGGTCAGTGCTGATCAGGAACTGACCGACCAAGCGTTAATGGCCATTATTTTTGAACCGGGCTTTTCAACCGCAGATACAGTTTCGCAGATCGCCGGCCGCGGTGTGGGCCTAGATGCGGTGCGTAGTGATATTGCCGCTCTGGGTGGTCGTATCGACGTAAGCAACCTGGCTGGTATGGGCGCAATGTTCAACATCTACCTGCCCGTAACGCTCTCAGTTGCGCAGGTAGTAATGGTGCGTGTCGGTACAAAAGAATTTGCGATTCCGTCTGTGATGGTTGAGCAGGTACAAAAACTTAAACAAAACGATTTAATCAGCGCTTATAACGCTAACAAAATCGAGTGGGCCGACCGCGAATATCCATTACATTTCCTATCTAAACTAGTTGGAGATGTAGACCATATTGCCCAGCACCACGTCTATACGCCGGTCATTCTGCTACGTAGTGGTACCTATCGTACTGCAGTACACGTTGATGAGATTATAGGTAACCAGGAGGTGGTGATGAAGCCTATGGGTACGCAGTTATCTCGTGTACCAGGCATGATCGGCGCCACCGTATTGGGTGATGGTGCAATCGTTTTGGTTATCAATCCGGTACAACTCGCTAACCGCGAAGCACTGTCAATTGGTGCTATTAAGGTCACTACCTATGCGCCAGTCGTGGAGGAAGTGAAACCAGTGGCCTTAGTTGTGGACGATTCTCTCACCATGCGTAAAGTGTTGTCTCGCGTGCTCGAGCGTGAGGGTTTTGAAGTAGTCACAGCTAATGATGGTATGGATGCGGTACAGAAACTGCAACTCATCATGCCGAGTATTATCCTGACCGATATTGAAATGCCGCGTATGGATGGCTTCGAGTTCTCACGCCATGTTCGCGATAACGCGAAAACTTCAGATATTCCATTGATAGTGATTAGTTCACGTACGGCAGAAAAACACAGGAATGTAGCAAAAGAACTTGGCGTCAATGCGTTCTTGGGTAAACCTGT
Organism: Methylotenera sp.; assembly: GCA_046595335.1. Taxonomy (GTDB): domain Bacteria; phylum Pseudomonadota; class Gammaproteobacteria; order Burkholderiales; family Methylophilaceae; genus Methylotenera. The sequence continues at coordinate 4,151 of JBKJOT010000026.1, read as the reverse complement.
GCAGGACGATGAGTTAATCGAGCAAGTTAACGCTTTGCTTAAAAAGTAATTAGAGTTTGGATACACAGGCAATGACGAATGAGTTATTGCCTGTTTGTTTTTAACTTACCCAAAAATAGCATGTCCAAATTTCCTAAACTTTGGACATAAAAATTTTGAATAGTACATTAAATTATTTAAATAATTGGCAGTAAAAGTCTTCCCCTAAATAAGGTAAAATTTGCCTTATGTCCGAACAAAACCCATCACCAGAAACACCCGCTTTAGTACCGCTTGCCACGCCTTTGAAATTCGTTCATTTGCGCTGTCACAGCGAGTACTCTATTGTGGATGGCATCGTGCGTATCGATGACTACGTCAGGCAGGCCTGCGACGACCAGATGCCAGCGTTGGCGCTGACGGACCTGAGTAACCTGTTCGGTGCAATCAAGTTTTATAAAGCCACTCGCGGCAAAGGTGTCAAACCTATTATTGGTTGTGACATTTGGCTGGAAAATTCTTCTAATCGAGACCAACCTAGTCGTTTATTGTTGTTATGCCAATCTCATGCTGGATATTTATTATTATGTGAGTTAATTACTCGTGCCTACTTATCTAACCAGTATCGTGGTCGCGCTGAATTTAAGCAAGAATGGTTTGCCGAAGGCACAGAAGGGTTGCTGCTGCTATCAGGCGCTTTGTCCGGTGACATCGGCCAAGCATGCGTCCAAGATAACCAAGCAATGGCCTTGAAGTTAGCAGAGCAATGGCAAAAACTATTCCCTGAGCGTTTCTACCTGGAAGTGCAGCGTGTTAACCATAATATAAACAGCCCTAGCAGTGCAGCACAGGAGCGCTACATCCAGCATATAAAAGCGCTTGCCGGCGTCCTGAAACTACCGGTTGTCGCAACCCATCCTATCCAGTTCAATACTGAAGATGATTTCCGTGCACATGAGGCGCGCACCTGTATTGCCGAAGGTTATGTGCTGGCTGATAGTCGTCGCCCTAAAAATTTCACACAAGAACAATATTTCAAGACTCAGGCACAGATGTCAGTCTTATTCGCTGATATGCCTGAAGCGCTGGCCAATAGTGTAGAAATTGCCAAGCGCTGCAACCTGACCCTGACATTAGGCAAAAATTATTTGCCTAATTTCCCTACGCCGAATAATGAAAGCCTGAATGATTACCTGATATCGGAAGCGCGGGCTGGGCTGGAAGATCGTTTGCAAGTGCTGTATCTCGATGCAGATGTACGCGCCGCTAAGCAACCAGAGTATGCGGCTAGGCTGGATTTTGAAACCAAAGTTATCAATCAGATGGGTTTTGCTGGTTACTTTTTAATCGTGGCAGATTTCATTAATTGGGCCAAGAATAATGGCGTACCGGTTGGCCCTGGCCGCGGTTCTGGTGCAGGGTCAGTGGTGGCTTACAGCTTAGGCATTACCGACCTGGATCCACTTGAGTATAACCTGCTGTTTGAGCGCTTCCTGAACCCCGACCGTGTCTCCATGCCTGACTTTGATATCGACTTTTGCCAGGAAGGGCGCGACCGCGTCATTGATTATGTGAAGCAGAAATACGGCATCGCTGCGGTAGCGCAAATCGCCACCTTCGGTACCATGGCCGCAAAGGCGGTAATTCGCGATGTGGGTCGGGTGCTGGACCTGCCATTCAATTTTGTAGATGGCATCGCCAAACTCATACCACTAGAGCTCGGTATTACGCTTTCGGCTGCACTAGAGAAGGAACCGCAGTTAGCCGAGCGCCGTGAAAATGAAGAGGAAGTTCGCGAGTTGCTTGAACTTGCGTTAAGGCTGGAAGGCATCGTACGTAACGTCGGCATGCATGCTGGTGGCGTGCTTATTTCCCCAGGTAAGATTTCTGATTTTTCACCGATTTACTGCCAAGCCGATGGCGCTAGCCTAGTAAGTCAGTACGATAAAGACGACGTGGAAGCTGTCGGCCTGGTGAAGTTCGACTTCCTTGGTTTACGGACACTGACCATATTGGATATGGCGTTGGAGAATGCAAATATCCAGCGCGCTCAAGAAAATCTGCTACCCTTGTCATTTGAGACTTTACCGCTCAATGATAAGCCTACATTCCAGCTTTTAAAGACTGCCAATACCACAGCGGTTTTCCAGCTAGAGTCACGCGGCATGAAGGACATGCTCAAGCAAGCGATGCCAGATTGCTTTGAAGATATCATTGCCTTGGTGGCTCTTTACCGTCCAGGTCCAATGGATTTGATTCCGGATTTCTGCCGACGCAAACACGGCAAACAGCGTGTTGAATACCCACATCCATTAACTGAACCTATCCTCAAGGAAACCTACGGAATCGCGGTTTACCAGGAGCAGGTGATGCAGATTGCCCAGGTAGTAGCCGGGTATAGCCTCGGTGGTGCGGATTTACTACGCCGTGCTATGGGTAAAAAGAAAAAAGAAGAGATGGATGCCCAACGTAAGATATTTACCGAAGGCGCGGTTAAAAACAATATGACGGAGAGGCAAGCCAGCGAACTGTTTGACTTGCTCGAGAAGTTCGCCGGCTACGGCTTCAATAAATCGCATGCTGCTGCTTATGCGCTGGTCGCTTATCAAACTGCTTATTTAAAAGCCCATTACCCAGCAGCGTTTCTGGCGGCAACAATGTCGGCGGATATGAACAATACCGACAGTGTGCACATCTTTTATGATGATTGTGCACCAAACCAGGTGGAAGTACTGGCGCCGAATATCAACCAAAGTGAATTCAAATTCAAACCTATCAGTAAAAATCAGGTGTTGTATGGCTTAGGCGCGGTAAAAGGTACTGGTGGGGCGGCGATTGAAATTATCTTGCAAGCACGTCACAAAGATGGCCCGTTTAAAGACTTATTTGATTTCTGTAACCGCCTAGACTTACGTAAGGTGAACCGACGTGTAGTAGAGTCTTTGATACGTGCGGGTGCCTTCGATAGCTTGTCACCAAACCGGAACGCAATGCTATCAGCTGTAGGTATGGCCATGGCTGCCGCTGAACAGAACAGTGCGAATAGTAACCAGAATAGTTTGTTCGGAGCAGCTGCAGATAGTGAAGTCCATGTGTTGCCAAACGTGCCACCTTGGCCTGAACAGCAACGCTTACAAGAAGAAAAAGCCGCACTGGGTTTCTATTTTAGTGGGCATCCTTATTGGGCTTATCAAAAAGACTTGAGCCAGTTTATTAGTACCACACTGGCTAATTTAAGCCCAAAAGAACAACCCCAACTATTGGCAGGTATCGTCACCGGGGTACGAGTCCGTATGACCCAGCGCGGCAAGATGGCCATTGTTAGCTTGGATGATGGCACAACGCGTATCGAAGTGGTTGTTGGTAATGAATTGCTGAACCAGCACTCGCAGCTGTTAAAGGATGACCAGCTCATTATCGTTGAAGGCCGCGTCAGCAATGATGAGTTTTCCGGCGGTATCCGCGTCAATGCAAGGAAACTGCATGACTTATCCAGTTTGCGGAATAGTAAAGCAAGCTTCCTCAAGATATCGTGTAATGGCCAGTCTGACGCAGTTAAATTGAAAGCGCTATTAAAGCCATACCTCAAGCAAGTCTCTAATGAACAACGCGGTTGTGCAGTAAAAGTCGAATACCATAATAAGACCAGCAAGGTAGAGCTGATGCTGGGCAATGACTGGCGAGTAGATTTGAACGATGAATTGATTACAGGCTTAACTGAATGGTTAAGCCGTGATAACGTAAAAATCCTATATAATTAGGCTTAATGTCTGCCTAAGATTTTCAGGAAACAAGTTAAGCATGAAAATAAGTTATTTAGATTTCGAACAGCCTATCGCAGAGTTAGAAGCCAAAATCGAGGGCTTACAATCAGCACACGATGACAATGATGCATTGGATATCTCCAAAGAATTATTGGCATTAGAAAAAAAGAACAAGAAGCTATCAGAAGAGATTTATGGCAATTTGTCTGCCTGGCAAATTTCTCAGTTAGCACGCCATCCACAGCGGCCATATACCTTAGACTATATCAACGGGATGTTTACCGATTTCGAGGAGTTGCATGGTGATCGTGCGTATTCTGATGATCCGGCAATTGTAGGCGGCTTAGCAAAGTTTGATGGGCAACCAGTCATGGTGATTGGTCATCAAAAAGGCCGTGATGTGAAAGA
>JBKJOT010000072.1:0-16867 GCA_046595335.1 Methylotenera sp. | reverse complement strand
GTCATAGAACGCTTCTCCACCTTTATCAAAGCGGCGTAACTTGCTCGCCATAGTCGTTTGTAAGAAGGCTTCGTCTATCTCGGTAACATTTGCACCTTCAGCCGCATTGAATAAACCTTCTGCAAAATTCAGCAGGCGCCTTGCATCACCATCAGCATAGGCCAGCACCTGCTCTGTAACTTCAGCATCAAGTTTGACATCGGGCGCTACTAGTTGCTGTGCACGGCTTAACAGCAGTGCTAGCTCTGGCTCGGACAGCGCATTGAGCACAAACACTTGCGCCCTGCTTAACAAAGCACTGTTTACCTCAAACGAGGGATTCTCAGTCGTTGCGCCGATAAAGGTAATCAGCCCACTTTCTACAAAAGGTAAAAAAGCGTCTTGCTGACCTTTATTGAAGCGATGCACTTCATCTACAAACAGGATAGTTTTACGGTCATGCTGTTGCAGCGTCAGCTCTGCGCGATCTACCGCTTCGCGGATGTCTTTAATACCGGATAATACTGCGGAGATTGGAATGAACTCCGCATCGGCAGTATTTGCAATCAAACGGGCCAGAGTAGTTTTACCCACGCCTGGCGGACCCCAGAGAATCATTGAAGGTAACTTACCTGATTCAAAAGCCAAACGCAGCGGCTTGCTTTCGCCTAGCAGATGCGATTGCCCTACGACCTCGTCTAAGGTCTTGGGACGCAGCTTTTCTGCAAGCGGGGCTTCAGGTGTATTGGTTTCAAATAAGTTACTCAAAATATCGGTATTAACTCACTATTCAGTAACTTGCATATTACTAGGCGATAAGCCATCACAATATCGCTGCCATATCATTTTATATGCACTTTCCAAATTTTTAGTAGTACGTGGGGTGTCAAATAAAGGTGCAGTATAGCGTTTAGCTTTTAGTTTTTCACGCATCCTAATCCTTTCATCATGATTGGTAGCGTAATGAAAAGCCAAAGCTTCGTAAGCTTTAAAGTCATAGGTAATAAGTTCGGGCATCTCCAAAGCATTTAACAATGATGCTGCCAAGCGTGATGAAATTACATCGCCGGCATAAGTAATCACTGGCAGACCCTGCCATAATGCATCTGCAGCTGTAGTATGAGCATTGTGCCAATGAGTATCTAGAAATAAATCAGCTAGTTGATAACGAATAATATGCTCATCATAAGGTACGTAGGGCACGAATATTAGCCGAGATGAATCAATTTGCTGCTGCTGGGCTGATGCTTTTAACCTACATTCAATTTCGCTATGTCCAACCACTAACCATAGGACACTTCTAGGAACAGCCTTAAGAATACGCATCCAGCAGCTGAAAATCTCAGGCTCAATTTTATAATTACTGTTAAAACAACAAAAGACTATCCCATTCTCTGGTAACAGGTAATCCTGCCTAGTCTTGTGAGTTAATGAGTTATTGGTTTGGTTATCATAAGGGCTAAATGCATGTGGCATGCGGACTAGGCACTCAGACCAATGCTCTGGATTATGTGCGATGGTATTATCTACAATTGCATAATCAATATAATCAGCGCCTGATGTATTTGGATAGCCTAAATACGCGATTTGAACTGGAGCTGGCCGTAAAGCCATTACTTGAGTTCGACCCATAGTGGTATAGCCTGCAAGATCAACTAAAATATCAATTTCATGCTGATTAATTAGTCTAGCAATCTGCTCATCAGTCATTTCTGACACATCATTAAAAACATCACATGTTTCTACAATTGTTTGTTGAACAAGATCTATTTTTTTTGGGTTGTATAATGAGTACGCATATATTTCAACCTGCTCTCTATCGTGCAAACTATACATTTGTTTAGTTAATAACCCAACTGGATGTACTCTAAAATCACCAGAAAGATAACCAATTTTTATACGTTTATTTTCTATCTGCCGTGTATTTACATAATTGAAAGGTGGAATACCTTCTAGCCAAACAATATCTTGTATCCAATCTGACAAGTTTCTCGCAAGAGTCAACCTAGCCTTTCCATCTAATGCTAAAGACAAGATGTGGAAACCGAATTCTAGATTTGATATTAATTGCCTTTTGTCATCAGGGTTTAAAACTGCCGTTTGCCATTCAGCAATATATTCTGTGCGATATTGCCAAAAACACTTAGTCTGCGCTTGATACATGGCATCTAAATACAAAGTCTTAGGATTCAAACTAACATCGATAGTAGATGGCAGTGTTTTTATGATTGGAAGGTGGTTTTCAATGACCTTGGGATCTATTACCTGAGCTTCAGCGAGAGTACGATGTGCATCATCAAATTGCTTTAAACAACATAGCACTAATCCTTTTTTAAACATTAAATTAGCATGTTTTGGCTGCCAAGCCAAACCAGCCTCACAATGAGCTAGCGCCTCCTCATATTTAAAGGTACCCAGTAAAGCATCAACCAAATTAAATAATGTCGCAATAGATTGAGGATGGATTGAATGCGCAACTCGACAGTGTTCAAGACCTTCAGTGTTTCTGCCTAAGTTTATTAACAAAGAGCCACGATTTATTAAAGTGGTATGATTTTTAGCGTCTACCTCTAAGGCTTTATCATAGTAAACAAGAGCTTCTTCAGGCTTCTTTAGTTTCTCTAAAATAGCTCCGATATTCGCATTAACAGCAGCATCTAATGGTGCTGATTCTAAAGCTACTTTCAACTGGCTGTAGGACTCTTCATAACGTTCTAACTGCTCCAAGCAGGAAGCAACAGCCTGCATGGTATCGATGCTAACTGGGTTAAGCGTTAAGGATTTGTTGAATACCTCCAATGCACTTGCTATTTTTCCCTGAAACTGTAACGCTACCCCAAGATAAAAGTGAGTAATGAAAATTTTATTTTCTGCGCCAGAAATTACCCAAGCGCTTAGTTCCTCGGCCTTTGCATATTGCCCCATTTGCAAACAATAGAGAATTTTTGCATGCATATCTTCAAGACTAACTTCAGGTATGTTTTCGTGATCTGCCACAATTATTTTTCAAGAGTTTTGATTTTTAGGTATCATTTAACGTTATGTCATCCACGGCACACTTAGCTACTTCAGCCTTCTCTACCTACCAAGGCAAAATTCATATCATTGCCCCATTTGTATTGGCTAATGGTGGGGATTGGCATGCAATTGATTTATACCTACAGTATAGCAAAACGCACCAAGTAACGCTTTGGTCACAATCACCGCCGGCTACTGCGCTTAAATTAAAATATCCAATTAATGAGATTAAACCTTATTCTGGACAATCACCTCATGGTGGCATACTGATTATTTGTGGCGCAAGAACAGACATAGGTCATTGGTATGAACAGGCGATTTTTGACAAGGTAATTGTATTTCACAATCTGCTATCACCAAGAGTGCTATATAAGGCACTTAATAGACTTACGATGAATGGCAGCAGGAATGTAGAGGTATGGTACGCATCTGAATTGAATAAACAATTTGCAGGGCTTCCTGGGCAAGTGATGCATCATTTCCCACCCACTGAGCGTTTCAAGCCTATCATTAAAACTAACTATCTAGAGATAGGTACATTTACTGTTGGTCGCGTCAGTACAGATATGCTTGCTAAGCACCATCATAGCGACCCAATGGTCTATAAGCAGCTATCTGAGTTAGGTATTAATGTTCGTATTGTTGGGGGGACGTGCTTAAAACCATGGATTAAAACTTACAGAAAAATACCAACGCCTTCTAACCTAACTCAACCAGGCAATATCGACCTATTACCTGTAGTACCACAAAATGAAGTAGCTGAGATTTACCACCAACTAGACTGCTTTTATTATAGAGTCCCGGGTATTGTAAAAGAGCCATATGGATTAGTCGTGATTGAAGCAATGATGTCTGGATTACCTGTGGTATGCCATCGCGATGGGGGCTATGTGGAAGTCATTGAACATGGTGTTAATGGATTTATTTTTGACCATGCTGAGGAAGCGATTGAAATTATCAATTCCCTAAAAAACAATGCCGACCTTCGGAACAAGATCGGCATGAATGCAAGAAACGTAAATATATAATTAGAGGCTATTAAAATAGTTTGTGATTGCTCCTGGTTTAGGAGGACTTCCTATAAAACCGGCACTACCGGTAATTTTACCTGACACGGTACCAAAACTACCATTCGATAAGAAATCACCAGGGTTGACGCCAATGATTTGGTAAGAGACGCTCGCTTTTTCAGCTTGTGCCCCTCCAAACATACCTATCATATTAAGTGTACAAGAGTTATAGCAAACCCCTCCGCTAGTAATACCACTGCTCATGCCAAAAGAGCCGCTTGGTAAAATACTGCCAGAAACGAAAAATGAGTTTGACGTTGAAAGAGTATAGCCTGAGCTGTATGGATCGGGGCGGGAAGAGTCTAAGTAAATATCACCTGATAGTGAATAATTACCAAAATTAGCATAAAGCCTACTACTGTTATTAAGTTTAGTGGTCCAACCGCCGCCACCGCCTGTATTAGCAACCGATGGATCTAGAAAGTAAACCCCTTCTGCATTGATACCATTTAGGTTAGCAATAATTGCAGATATAGTTGGTATTTCCGGTACATTCGGTATCGGAAACGCATCTTTAAGGCTGGCAGGAATACCTTCTTCCGTTAACACCTTGCTAACTGAAAAAATATCATTGTTCTGATTTTCAGTTTGTTCTTCTTTTTGCGTTTGTTCTGGTTGTGCGCCGCTAGGACCACGAGCACCCAAGTTTAGGTCTTTATCACTGTATCCAGGGGGTTGGCCATTTTCTACGTGCGCACCTTGACCTTCAAATAAAATAATATCACCTTGCTCATTAAATACAAAAATCGAGCCATGCCCAACATGTGTGTCTAATGCGCCCGCTTGATATTGAGCTAAATAATATGATCCTCGGATACCAATAGTGGCAACTGGTGTAGCCATACGGTAAGCAGGTCTATTTTCACGTCCTACCAAACCTGTTAATGCTCGCAAACCACCTTCAACAAGTCTGAAAAAACCTTTTTCAGTACCATCTTGCTTACCATTAAAGTTATATTCCTCAATCTTGAATTGAGTATTTGGCTGGAATGAGATGTAGCCACCATCGCTGAACTTAACCTGAGCGCGACCAGCACCTGTCAGGATGGTGTCACCTTGATTGATTTCCATGCCTTTAGCCATGGGTTTTGTTGTGCCATCTGCACTTTGGATGGTAGCACCGCCAGATGCAAACTCAACCTTGCCTGCTGCTGCATTCGCCACTATAGGGAAAGCAGCTGACATCATTGCTGCCAATATAGCTCTACGATTTAAATATAAATATTTTTGATTTTCCATGATAATTTTCACAAATGTCCTTTATGCTAATTTGTAAGCAAGAAACCTACCAATTAAAATCTTTACGTACATTGATTGACAAAATATAACGGTCAAACTCGAATAAGCTTATGTTAGAGCGATTATCAACATAGCTAAGCTGCGGCTTAATCGTGAAATTGTTACCTGGAAGATAACGTAAACCAATATTGAAATCATATTGGTCATCACTACGTGTTTTTAGAAACGACGGGTCTCGCTTATCGTAATCACGGTATTCATAACTTGCGCCGGCAAATGCCACTAGTTTGTAATTAATGGCTAATTGCCCACCAGCACGGATACCAAATATATCATTGCTCAGAAAATCAAATGTAGAGTCATCTGCTTTCTCTTTACCGCCGTAACCAGTTATATAGATAGTTTTGGCTTTATCGCCCTCGAAACTATGACCCCATCCACCACCAACAATGTATCGTTTAGAATCTCTAACTGAGATATCTGGATAACTCAAATCAGAAATTTGTGTAAATAAGCTAACTTGATTCCGATCATCAAGATCACGCTGCCACTGACCACTTACACCGATTGCTTCACGAAAAGTATTAGTGTCTACAGCAAATGACCCGCCTTGCAATGCCAATGTAAAGCTATCAATATTATGTTTAAGACTCAAACCTACACTATAGTCTAACGAAGATGTATCAAACTGCTCACTTGACCAATTAATTTTGTTTGTACCATTTAAAGAACCGAATGCAGCAAGATCTTTATTGATTGGTACGCGCACAGATATCCCAGCAGCAGCATTTACAAAATTACTTCCTTGTTCTCTAGAGCTGGCAGTTAGTGCGATAGGCGTTAAAGCGGTAAGCGATACAATAGGGTTAACACCATTCACTGTTGAGTTCGAAGTCGCAGCATTAACATTGCTATCGTACCCAATACCAAAATCTAAATAGGCAGCAAAGGTAGTTGTTTGCCCAGTTGCTTTATCAATCGCCAACATATTACTTTCAACAAGTTTGGTGATTTCAGCATTAGGCTTTTGGCTTAATACATTATTAAATTCGTTTTTTGCGTTATCCGCTTCACCAGCTCTGTAATAGCCTTTCGCGATCATGGCACGTGCTTCAATATTGTTTGGCTCAGTGGCAAGTACACGTTCTAAAGCAAATATGCCTCTTGAATTTTCACCGCCTTGAACACCAGATATACCCAGTAACATGTCGTACTCGACATTTCCTGAACGTTCAGTTTCAAGGGGCTCTAATAACTCATAAGCGGCCTTATAGTCCCCTGCTTTAACTAATTCTTGAGCTTTACTGATAACTTCATCTGCAAATACGATAGTTGGTGTAAGCAATGACAAAACCAGCAGCCATTGCCTAAGTCGTGAAACTTGCATAAATTTTTCCCCTTGTTTTCCCTAATCATATAATACATAAATTAATTGTTTGTTTTGGTTACAATTTAAACTTATCAAAATAAACAATTATTTGTTATTATTTTTGTTGCATATTTACAACAAAATAAGGCGCATATAGCGCCTTTATTCATATGATAATTTTCAAATTATAAATTAATTACTCACCTACAACATCAACCCCTTTTGGTGTTTTGAATAAAAAAGTCTTATTATTGATGGTTGGATTCACTTCAACTTCGCTGAAGACAATCTGAGTTTTGTGACCAAAACTGTCAATAAGCTCCATTTCTTGCAATTTATTGTCATTAAATCCCAGCAATATCTTTTCAAAACCCGTATCACTCGCCACAGGTTCTGCACTTACCCATTCATTATTATCCTTACGGTCGATATTGCTAAGCTTGAAACCTTTATCCAATGCACCGTCGCCTGCTAGCAATGCGGCTGGGCTTGAACCTAGCGCTTTATCAATTGCACGTACAGTTACCTGTGCAAGTTCAGTATCGTAAAGCCATACCTGTTTGCCATCGCTCACGATTTGCTGCTCATAAGGCTTGTTATAGTCCCACTTGAATTTATTAGGTCGTTTTAACTGCATCTCGCCATAAACTTCCTGTACTTTACGTCCTTGCTTATCAGTAACTAACTGATAAAAGTTAGCATGCACAGAGCGGGTATTGTTATAAAAGTTTTTTAGGCTACTGATTCCATCCGCTTGTGCTCCAAATGGCATGCATAGCAATGCTAATATTACTAATTTAATTTTCATTCAGTTCCTTGCTGTTTTTAGGATAGTAACGCGCTAGTAAGCTTAAACCGTTAAGCTTCGTGATGTGGGGCTAGGACTTCACGGTTGCCATTACTTTGCATGGCAGAGACCAATCCAGCGCGTTCCATTTCTTCAATCAAGCGAGCTGCGCGGTTGTAACCTATGCGTAACTGGCGCTGAACAGCAGAAATACTGGCCCTGCGAGTTTTAAGCACAATGGCAACAGCTTCATCATAGAGTGGGTCAGAATCACTACTACCACCACCATCTCCACCACCTAGAAAGTCAGCCCCGCCCTCCTCTGCTTCATTACTTAAGATACCCTCGATATAGTTAGGTTCACCTTGAGCCTTCAGGTAATTCACTACTTTATGCACTTCCTGGTCCGACACAAAAGCACCATGAATACGCGTTGGATAACCGGTCCCTGGCGGCATATAAAGCATATCACCTTGACCTAATAACGCTTCAGCGCCCATTTGGTCTAAAATTGTCCTCGAGTCGATTTTACTAGAGACCTGGAAAGCTATACGAGTAGGGATATTGGCTTTAATTAAGCCGGTAATCACATCTACGGATGGACGCTGCGTAGCTAGAACCAAGTGAATACCTGATGCGCGGGCTTTTTGAGCTAAACGTGCAATCAACTCTTCAACTTTCTTACCCACTACCATCATCAGGTCGGCAAGCTCATCAATAACCACCACAATTAATGGCATTTCACCCAATGGCTCTGGATCATCCGGTGTCAGGCTGAAAGGGTGCGGGATTTTTTTGCCTTCTTTCTCGGCGTCACGAATTTTTTGGTTATAGCCAGCCAAGTTACGCACACCTAGCGTGGACATCAATTTATAGCGGCGCTCCATCTCAGCTACACACCAGTTCAAAGCATTCGCGGCTTGCCGCATATCGGTCACCACTGGCGCAAGCAAATGCGGGATACCTTCGTATACTGAAAGCTCTAGCATTTTCGGGTCAATCAGAATCATCCGCACTTGGCTAGCATCAGCCTTATATAGCAGGCTTAAAATTAGTGCGTTGATGGCGACAGACTTACCGGAACCGGTAGTGCCGGCAACCAATACGTGCGGCATTTTAGCCAAGTCCGCAACGGCTGGTTTGCCAGCGATATCTTTACCCAGTGAAATCGCAAGCGGCGAATGCACATCGGCATAGGCTTGGCTACCCATGATTTCAGATAGATAAACAATTTGGCGTTTAGGATTAGGTATTTCCAAACCCATGCAAGTTTTGCCAGGTATGGTTTCGACCACTCGCACACTGACCACAGAAAGTGCCCGTGCTAGATCCTTCACCAAATTAGTTACTTGGCTACCTTTCACCCCGGCCGATGGCTCAAGCTCATACCTTGTAATCACTGGGCCAGGTAACGCAGTCAGCACTTTCACTTCTATCCCAAAGTCATTGAGTTTACGTTCTATCAACCGCGATGTGAAATCCAGCGTTTCGGCTGATTGCAACTCCACTGTGCCGGCGGGTTCATCCAATAAATGAATAGGAGGCAATGGTGAATCTGGATGGGTTTCAAACAAAGGTGCTTGTTTTTCTTTCTGTACACGGGCACTTTGGGCGATTTCCAGTACTGGTGTTTCTATCTGTACAGGCTCACGGTTCACAGTTTTTTTACGTTCACTTTGTACGTATTCCGTGCGCTCTAGCTCAACCGCTTTACCAGCTTTCCTATCTTGCCAATCTTGCCATTTGAACTTGATAAATTCACAGGTATTAATGAGCACAGCACCAAATTTCTCGGTAATCACGATCCATGACCAGCCGGTAAAAAGGCTGAACCCAACCACGAACAGCGCCAATAACACCATAGTAGAGCCAGTATAGCCAAACAGACTGCGCAACAGGGTGTCAACAGAAGTCCCTAACATGCCGCCAGGAGCCAATGGTAGCGTGGCAGGTAAGCTCACTAAATGACCCGCCTCCAGCGCACAAGAGGCAATCAGCAATAGAGCGAAACCGGTAAAATTGAAAAGCAGGAAAAGCTTCTCGCCATGACTCACCGCTTCCAATTTCAGGTAGACAAACCACATGGCATAAAAAGCTAAAATAGCCCACCACCAGGCAGAAAAACCAAACAGGTAAAGCAGCATATCGGATACCCATGCACCGACTCTGCCACCGCTATTATGGATGGCGGCATGGTCAGCCGCCATATGCGACCAGGAAGGATCTTCGTTATGATAGGTGAACAGGATAACGGTAATATATAAGCCTACCAGCACCAACCCTAGCCACCAGGCTTCCTTGATGAGCTTAGAACCAATCGCATGACTTTTAGTCATTGGGATTTCACGGCGCGCATTTACTGCTGTTGATTTTTTGAAAAACAAGATAGCTAGAATCCTATTAAAAACTTAAATATTCTGCGTTAATTGGTATTAATTCTGGTGTTAAATTTAATTATAGCAGTATCAAAGTCATAGAGTAGCTAATACAATACCAATCTGGTTTTAATCATTTTTTGCAATAGGAAATCACTTAGGAAGTCATATGGATATCGGCATTAAAGAACAAGATCGAAAGAACATTGCTGAAGGTTTATCACGCCTATTGGCTGATACTTATACCCTGTACCTAAAGACTCATTACTTTCACTGGAACGTCACCGGTCCAATGTTTAATACATTGCACCTGATGTTCGAAGGCCAGTATACCGAGCTTGCGCTGGCTGTGGACCTGATTGCGGAGCGCATCCGTTCATTGGACATTTACGCACCTGGTACTTATCGTGACTTCGTTAAACTCTCTTCAATCAAGGAATCTGAATCCGTACCAAATGCGCAGGATATGATTAAAGAACTGGTTGCAGGCCACGAGGCAGTATGCCGTACCGCACGGAGCGTGTTTCCTGCTGCGGAAGCAGCTTCAGATGAGGCAACTGCCGACCTGCTCACGCAACGCCTGCAATTGCATGAGAAAACTGCCTGGATGCTGCGTAGCCTGCTAGAGAAATAATCGCTAAAATAAGAATATAAATTCTAAAATTCAATGGACATCAATAGTCTTGAAAATATTGAAGCCCAGCCTCATCTATAAGCTCTTAATAAATATTTAAAGAAAGCACTACATCATGGCAACACGTCACGCCCGTCTACTCATTTTAGGTTCAGGCCCTGCTGGTTACTCAGCCGCGGTATATGCTGCGCGCGCTAACCTAAAACCGGTTCTCATCACTGGAATCGCGCAAGGCGGTCAATTGATGACGACCACTGAGGTAGATAACTGGCCTGCCGATGCTGACGGTGTGCAAGGCCCGGAACTCATGGAACGTTTCCAGAAGCACGCGGAGCGCTTCAATACCGAGATGATTTTTGATCATATCCATACCACCCACTTGAAAGAAAAACCGATTCGCTTGGTAGGTGATAACGGCGAATACACTTGCGATGCATTGATTATTGCTACCGGCGCCTCAGCTAAATACTTAGGTATTCCCTCTGAAGAAAAATTCAGCGGAAAAGGCGTTTCTGCTTGTGCGACTTGTGATGGCTTTTTCTACCGCAATCAGGATGTTGCAGTCATCGGCGGGGGCAATACCGCAGTTGAAGAAGCGCTATACTTAGCAAATATCGCCAGCAAGGTTACCTTGGTGCATCGCCGCGACAAATTTAAGGCTGAAGCGATTTTAGTGGATAAGCTCATGGCGCGCGTAGCTGAAGGCAAGATCGTACTTGAAACATTCCAAACACTAGATGAAGTATTGGGTGATGATGGCGGTGTAACGGGCATGCGTATTAAAAGTGTCAATGACGGCGGCACCAAGGAAATTAAGCTCATGGGTGTATTTATCGCGATTGGCCATCAGCCAAATACGGATATTTTCCAAGGCCAGCTTGACATGGAAAATGGCTATATCATTACCCAGGCTGGCCGTGCTGGTAATTTTACGGCAACTAGCGTACCTGGCGTATTTGCTGCGGGTGATGTGCAAGACCATATTTACCGTCAAGCCGTGACCAGCGCGGGTACTGGTTGTATGGCTGCGCTTGATGCTGAGCGCTACCTAGATAAATAATCATTAGATAGTCATTAATCCATAGAGAATGATGTGGCAGCGCGAAAACAGACTGGGCTTGAGCCCAGTCAATCACCCACTCACGAAAGTGATGAAGATTTAAACCTGTTCCGTGAGGCAGTAAAGGACGCTCGTCCGCTTACGGTACCACCCGTACATCTTTACCAACCTAAACCAAAGCCCATCCCCAAGCAGTTTATTCGCGATGAGCGGCAAGCCCTTGCGGATTCGTTATCTGACCATTTCATCCCCGCGCATGAACTCGAAACTGGCGAAGAGTTGTTATACCTGCGCGAAGGCCATTCACCTGACATTTTAAGTAAGTTGCGACGCGGCCATTGGGTAGTCCAAGCTGCCATCGACTTACACGGATTAATCAGTGATGAAGCACGTACTTATGTTGCGTACTTTATTAGCGACTGCAAAAAACGTGGCATCCGCTGTGTGCGTATAGTGCATGGGAAAGGTTTGGGGTCACGTAATCGGGAACCTGTGCTTAAAAATAAATTGCGTGGATGGTTAATGCAGAAGGATGAAGTGATTGCCTACGCCGAAGCGCGTAGAGAGGATGGCGGCAGCGGCGCTGTCATCGTCTTACTAAAAGCATAGCATGTATGGCGTGCCTACGCCTCTCCGAGGAATCCACCGCTTTGATGTGCCCATAAGGTTGCGTATAAACCCTTCTGTTTAAGTAATTGCTTGTGGCTACCCTCTTCAACGATATTGCCCTCGTCCAGAACAATGAGTCTATCCATGGCCGCAATAGTTGATAAACGATGCGCAATCGCCACTACAGTTTTACCTTGCATCAAGTTATATAAACTAGCTTGGATAGCTTGTTCAACTTCAGAATCCAACGCGCTGGTCGCTTCATCCAACAATAAAATCGGAGCATCTTTAAGCATCACCCGGGCGATGGCGATACGTTGGCGCTGGCCACCGGAGAGTTTGACGCCACGTTCCCCTACATGTTCATTGTAACCTGTACGACCTTTTGCATCACTTAAGCCAATGATAAACTCATGTGCTTCTGCACGTTTGGCCGCCGCAATCATCTCTTCATCGGTAGCATTGGGCCGGCCATATAAAATATTGTCCCGTACACTGCGATGCAGCAATGACGTATCTTGCGTGACCATGCCAATATGCTCGCGCAGACTATTTTGGGTAACGTTAATCACATTTTGGTCATCAATCAGAATCTGCCCGGATTCCACTTCATAAAAGCGTAACAGCAGATTAACGATAGTCGATTTACCTGCCCCGGAACGCCCTACCAAGCCAACCTTTTCCCCTGCTTTGATATTCAGGTTTAAACCTTTTAATATTGCTCGACTGCCGCCGTAACTGAAATCCACTGATTCAAACTTAATCTCTCCCTTATTTACTTGCAAAGGTTTAGCACCTTCAACATCGTTGATTTTGTTGTGTGTAGTGAGTGTGTTGATACCATCCTGCACGGTGCCGATCTGTTCATATAGCGAAGTCATTTCCCACATCACCCAATGCGAAATACCATTAAGCCGTAATGACATGGCCGTTGCCGCAGCTACACCACCGACTGATACCTGGCCTTTGCTCCACAGCCACAGTGCGGTTAAACCAGTAGCGCTAATCAAAATCATATTGAGCACATGATTCACCACTTCAACCTGAGTGACCATGCGCATCTGTCCATGCACGGTGCCTAAAAACTCATGCATGGCGGAGCGTGCATAGCCCGCTTCGCGACCTGCGTGGGAAAATAATTTCACAGTACTGATATTGGTGTAGGCATCGGTAATACGGCCTGTCATCATAGACCTAGCATCTGCCTGATTTTGCGAAACCTTACTCAATTTTGGCACAAAGTAGCTCAGTGAAATGATGTATGCGCATAGCCAAACCAGGAAAGGAACCGATATCCATGGATTAAAGTAGCCGACAATGGTCACCATGGTACCAAAGTAGATCAGCACATAGATCATGATATCCGCCAGAATAAACCATACGTCACGCACAGCCAGCGCCGTCTGCATGACCTTTGCGGCTACTCGTCCGGCAAACTCATCCTGGTAAAAACTCATGCTCTGGTTGAGCATGAGCCTATGAAAGTTCCACCTTAAACGCATAGGGAAATTGCCCGCTAAGGTTTGATGCTTGAATAGCGTTTGCATCAAAATAAATAACACACTCACCATTAAGGCAACTACCAGCCAAATGAGGTGTGGCCCTTCACGTGCCCACAATTCTGTGGGCGGAATCAAAGCTAGCCAATCAACGACCTTGCCCATCATGGCGAATAATAAAGCTTCGAACGCCCCGATCAGGCCGGTAAATATCGTCATGCCCAATAAATACTGGCGCATGCCATGCGTGCTAATCCATAAAAACCTCCAAAGGGATTTTGGCGGCGAATTGATTTCACTCGCAGGGAAAGGGCTTAATAGATTTTCGAACCAACGTAACATGCGGATTTTCTGGATTTTTGACGTTTTTTTATTTTACAAACTAATATTAAGAGCCAACTGGATGTTACAAGTTGCCTCTTAATGAACCTAAACTTATTAAAATTGCAGTTAACTCTTTTGTATAAGACATACTGCTTCCGCCGCAATGCCTTCGCCCCTGCCGGTAAATCCAAGTTTTTCTGTGGTAGTGGCTTTTACATTAATGGCGCCGATATCCACAGCACAGTCTTCTGCAATGTGAAGACGCATCTGCTCAGTGTGTGGCGAAAGTTTTGGCAGCTCGCAAATAACGGTGCAATCGATATTGCTAATTGCATAACCATGCGCTTTAAGCAACGCTGTAACGTGAGTCAACAGCGCCCTAGAATTAATGCCTTTGTAACGCATATCGCTAGGCGGGAAATGCTTACCTATGTCTCCCAAGGCAGCCGCTCCCAATAACGCATCACAAATTGCGTGTAGTAATACATCTGCGTCGGAATGGCCATCCAAGCCTTTCTCAAAAGGTATCTCGACACCGCCAATGATGCATTTACGCCCGGCTACCAATTGGTGAACATCAAAACCATGACCGATTCGTAAGTTTGCCATTCGTGCCTTTTAGTTTGAGTTAATTAAGCCGTATTCAATAATGCAGAAAGCACCGCTAAATCCTGAGGGTACGTCACTTTTAGATTTCGCAGCTCGCCGGGCACTAATTTTGGTTTTAGCCCTAGCGCTTCAATCGCTTCAGCTTCGTCCGTAGGCGTACCTTTAAACTTTGTTAAGGCTTTCTTGAGTGTTGCGTAACGGAACATTTGAGGCGTTTGTGCCTGCCACAAATCATTACGTGGCAAGGTTGTAGCCACACGTTGTTCAGTATCCGCACGTTTAAGCGTATCAGCCAGCGGCAAAGCCAACAAGCCACCCACCTTGTCATTTTCAAGTGTAGTAAGTAATTGATTCAACAATATATTACTCAGGCCTGGGCGGGCCGCATCGTGTACCAGTATCCAATCTTCTTCTTCAACTGTATCGGATATCGCTCTCAAGCCATTAAGCACAGTTAATGCCCTGGTTTTGCCGCCACAGTAATGTACCTGCATCTTACTGCTCAAGTTAAGGTAAGTACTGCGCCAATGGGCATCTTCCTGGCTTAACAAGATATTGATGCTATTGATTTTTGTTGCTTGGTCAAATACTTTAATCACATGCTGGATCAGAGGCTTACCCTGCAAACTGAGGTATTGTTTGGGAGATTCTGCCCCCATGCGGCTGCCATTACCAGCCGCCGGGATAATAACGTGGAAACGTACCATACTAAATTTGGAAAAATATTGAAATCATGCTTGGATTTTAACATAGCGAATCAAATTGCAATTTAGTTACACTATTTGATTTACTAGAGAGAGTTTACCGGGGCGCTTAGTGCTCGATTTTTTTTCATTGTAGGACTAAACAGTCGCAATGCATTTCGACCGGATTTTTTTGCTTTATACATGGCCATATCCGCTTGTTTAAGCAGATCATCCACACTCACCTCATTGCCGCAAAACATGGAAATCCCGACACTACAACCAATTTGATAGCTGTGATGTTGTAAATAGTAAGGCAGATTAGTTACCTGGATGATTTTCTTAGCTACATTCTTCGCTTTGCTGGCCGCAAGTTTTGGATCTATGCTCAGGCCCTCCAGCATCACCACGAACTCGTCACCCCCTAAGCGGGTAACAGTATCACCTTCACGTACGCATTTCCGTAAACGATTCGCCACTTCAATCAATAACATATCACCAAAATCGTGACCTAAAGTGTCATTGAGTATTTTAAAGTGATCAAGGTCAATGAACATGATAGCGCCATGATGGATATTGCGCATACTGCTTGCCATGGCTTGCTGCATACGATCTTGCAAGAGGCGTCGATTAGGTAACTGGGTAAGCGAATCATGGAACGCAAGCTGTAAAATATTTTCCTGCGCTTTTTTAAACTCGCTAATATCTGAAATAGCCGCTACATAGTTGGTGATGTCTCCACTAGGATTGGAAACTGCCGTGATAGTCAGTCGATAAGGATTAATGACACCATCTTTACGTTTACTCCACACCTCCCCTACCCAAGATTTTTCTTGTTGCAATGCCAGTAAAATGTCCTGATAAAACCGCGCATTATGGTGCTTGGAAATCAAGATTTTGGTGGTTTTTCCCAAAACCTCTTCAGCATGGTATCCGGTCAATTCAGTAAATGATTTATTGATGCGTAAAATAACGTTATTAGCATCCGTCACTAAAACGCCCTCTTGCACTTCAAAAGCGCTCGCCACTATCCTTAACTTCTCCTGATTCTCTTCTAATTGAGCGTGAGCCAATCGTAAACTATCCAGCGCCATATGCCTGTCGAGCGAATTGGCAAAGCCGCCCCAGCTAAACAAAATAAAACAGCCAGAAGTCACTATCAAAGCCAGTAAATTAGGTTCGATTTCATAATTACTTACCGAACAAATACTACCGGGAGCAAAGTTGGCGCCTGCCATGGCTGTGTAATGCATCCCGGCGATGGCAAACCCCATGATTACCGCGCCTAACATATGATGAATCAAGGGATGGAATCCGGTGATGTCCTTAGCATAGACAATAAGAAGCGCGCCGATAGCGGCAGTGACGGCAATAACTAGGGATAGAATAAATATAATTGGTGTATAACTAATGGCAGGGTGCATTTTAAGGGCAGCCATGCCGGTGTAATGCATGGCCGTGATGCCTATCCCCATAAAACAACCGCCTATTACAATTTTACTTAATTGTAATTTTGGACTTTTTAATAAATAAAATCCCAGGAGCGCAGCGGCAATCGCAGGCAATACCGAAATTAAGGTGAGGCGGATGTCATACCCAAGCGGGATGGGTA
>JBKJOT010000071.1:0-16314 GCA_046595335.1 Methylotenera sp. | reverse complement strand
GTTCTTATAATCCAGGTAAAACTGTTCATTCCGTTCATGATGCGTTTTCGCATCCAGTAAACCTTCTTCGATTAAAAACAGGCTCCAGTTATAATCGCTGTCACCTGCCAGCAAGGTGTTATCTAAATCGAATAAAGCTAGGTTTTGGGTTGTTTGGTTCATTGTTTGTTGATTCTTTAATTTATGTTTAATTCTTTATTTGGTATCGCTAGTTTGATTGATACCTTTAGGTTCGGCAGATAATACTAGAAAGACACCCACTAAAATTACCCCAAGTGCGATGAACTCACTTTTGTTCACATGTTCATTTGCCAACCAAATGCCTGCCGCAAATGCTACGATTGGATTTACAAAAGTATTACTGCTGGCCACTAAGGGGCGTACCGTTTTGAGCAGATATTGGTAAGCGCTGTAAGCCACCAATGAACCTAGCACAATCAAGAACAACATAGCTCCCCATGATTTTGGGCTAATGTATTGCGGCCATGCTTCACCTTGGAAGGCGCTAATCATCAGCAATACCAGCCCGCCAGCAAACATCTGCGTGGCGGGGGCCATTAAACCGCTAGGCATCGCCAGATATTTTCCCCATACAGAGCCGAATGACCATGTTGCCGCTGCAAAAATCAATAGCACAGCACTTACCGTGTCACCCTGCAAACTACCGCCAATATTCAGCAATACAATACCGACAAACCCGACTGCTATGCCCAGCCACTCCCTAACCGTAATTTTATGACCCCATATGGAAGAGAAAATCGCCATCCAGATAGGTGCCGTAGCAATAGAAAGTGCTGCTAGGCTGGAGGAAACAGTTTGCTGTACGTAACACACAGTGCCATTACCGAAAGCCGGTAACAAAATACCTATTGCTGTAGCACCCAGCCATTGCTGCTTAGTCGGGTTAGGCGAACCAAAGGCACGCATCACTAAATATAAAATCAAGCCAGCCAACGTAAAGCGGATACCCGCCATCATAAATGGCGGGAAGCTTTCAATGCCGAAACGTATCGCCAGGTAAGTTGAGCCCCAGATGAAGTAGGTACAGAACAGTGCCAGTACGATTAACAAAGTTTGGTTTTTATATTTCATAGAAATTTAATCATTTCCAGATCGCGCGATAACAAGGTGCCAGAACGAAGGCAGTACATTTAAGTACGACAAGTTATGGCAACAAAGTTATCGTGTGATTTTGTTGTGATTACACCTGTGGGTGCGCACGTTCGGATTTCGACTGTATTTTATTTAAAGCATTCAAATAAGCCTTAGCCGAAGCAATTACGATATCCGTATCCGCACCCTGCCCGTTCACAATACGGCCACCTTTAGAAAGCCGCACGGTTACTTCGCCCTGAGCATCAGTACCGCTAGTGATATTGTTCACCGAATAAAGCTGTAACTCAGCACCGCTAGATACCATGTTTTCAATCGCCTTGAATGTCGCGTCCACTGGGCCGCCACCATCAGACTCTGCGCGCTTTTCCACACCGTTTTCTGACAAGGTGATAATGGCATGCGGGATTTCACCGGTAATAGAGGCCACTTGTAAATACACTAACTTGAAGTGCTCAGTCGCTTCAGAGATGAACTCATCGCTGACCAAAGCATGCAAATCTTCATCGAAAATTTCGGATTTCTTGTCAGCCAAATCCTTGAACCGTGCAAACGCTGCATTCAACAAATCTTCAGAATCAAGTTCAATTCCCAATTCTTTTAAACGAGTCCTGAACGCGTTACGGCCAGACAATTTACCTAATGTTAATTTATTGGCATTCCAGCCCACATCTTCGGCCCGCATAATTTCGTAAGTTTCGCGATGTTTCAAAACGCCATCCTGGTGGATACCAGATTCATGCGCGAATGCATTAGCGCCAACAATGGCCTTATTAGGCTGTACTGGATAACCAGTAATTGTGGATACTAATTTAGAAGTAGGCACGATTTGGGTAGCGTCAATACGTGTGCTTAAATTGAAGATATCCTGGCGAGTCTTAATCGCCATCACGATTTCTTCCAAACTCGCATTACCGGCACGCTCGCCCAAGCCATTAATAGTACATTCCACCTGGCGCGCGCCGCCCATCACCGCTGCCAAGGAGTTAGCGACTGCCATACCCAAATCGTTATGGCAATGTGTAGACCACACTACTTTATCGCTATTTGGCACGCGGGCGATTAAGTCACGCATACGTTCGCCCCAAGGCGCGGGGATAGAGTAACCAACCGTATCCGGTACGTTGATTGTTTTGGCACCGGCTTGGATCACTGCATCAAACACACGAATCAAGAAATCCATGTCCGAACGCACGGCATCCTCTGCTGAGAACTCAACGTCATCGGTATATTCTAAGGCCCATTTAACGGCCTGCACAGCACGTTCTACCACTTGGTCTTCCGTCATGCGAAGCTTGTTTTCCATGTGGATTTTGCTAGTAGCGATAAAGGTATGAATTCGTTTATTTACTGCCGGTTGGATTGCCTCACCTGCGCGTCGCACATCATTCTCGCTGGCACGGGCAAGTGAGCAGACGGTTGAAGTCTTGATAATTTTTGCAATTTCGTGAATCGCATCGAAGTCGCCTGGGCTAGCGGCTGCAAAACCCGCTTCTATCACGTCTACGCCTAATTTTTCAAGCTGGCGCGCGATACGGATCTTCTCTTCCTTGGTCATTGCCGCACCTGGGCTTTGCTCACCATCGCGCAAAGTGGTGTCAAAAATAATTATTTTTTCTTGTTTGTTGTTATCTGTTTGGGTAGCTGTGTTCATCATCATTACCTTATTTTTTATTCAGTTTTAATCGTGCTGTTTGATAGCGCTGATGTTCAAAATAAATTGAGCTCAAATACTATCATCTCGCTGCGATATTCACATACGCAACGTCATTTAATACAATGGGGTGTGGGGTATATTTTGCGCGCTAGCGCAGGGTACGAGCACGTAGTGCGGCCAGATGGCGCATTACGAATGTGCGTAACAAGAGTGAACTGGCTAAAAAGCCAACCACGTAAAAAGCAGAAGAAATATGTAAATTCAACATAGTATTAGAAATATAGTATTTTTTAAGGCAAAGCGCAAGTATTTAAATCAAAACGGCAAGTCCTAAGTGTTTGAATTTATTTATCATGCTGATAAATTTATATTATTCGCCGACGGAGGGCGTTTTCTTTTCCTTGAATCTATCGCGCACCCAAAGCACGTAACCAGAAAGTGCATAAACGATCATCACGAAGAAAAGCACCTCAGGTGGGCTATACGAAATTAGCACGAACGCCAGCACGATGCCTAATATCACAAAGAATGGAACACTTTCCTTCAAGTTAATATCTTTGCCGCTGTAAAAGCGCAGATCACTTACCATAGATAAACCGGCAAAGACGGTGATGCCCCAGGCCATCCATTTCCATTGCAGGATGCCGAAAAAGATATCGCGGCCACTTACGCCATACTCATAGGACACCCAGACGAAGCCAGCCAATAACGCCGCAGCTGCCGGGCTAGGCAAGCCTTGAAAGAAACGCTTGTCCTGATGGGCATCATCCAGCTTGGTATTAAACCGCGCCAACCGTAAGGCTGCACAAGCGCAATAAATAAAGGCGGCTATCCAACCTAGTTTACCTAGCGGTTTTAACGCCCATACATACAAAATCAAAGCGGGTGCTACACCAAAGGACACCATGTCAGACAAACTGTCGTATTCTGCACCGAACGCACTCTGTGTATTAGTCATACGTGCCACGCGTCCATCTAGGCCATCTAGCACCATCGCAATAAAAATAGCTATCGCGGCCAATTCAAAACGCTCGTTCATGGATTGCACAATGGCAAAGAACCCTGCAAAAAGCGCTGCAGAAGTAAATAGATTAGGTAATAAATAGATACCGCGCTCTTTCAAGCCACCCTCTAATAAAGGTTTTTTGCTGCGTGGGCGTACGGATTTTTCAACCATCATCTAAGCTTTCTATAAGTAAACTTATCATTAGTATATCAAAGCTGGGCGGTTTGAATATGCCTTGTTAGAAGCATAACGAGCCTCTGTGTTAATATCGCGACCTAGAAATACTCTAACTATTTAATTACTCATGCAATTCACACTACACAAACAAGATGGTCTTGCCCGGCGCGGCACCGTAAAACTCCAGCATGGCGAAGTTCAAACCCCTGCATTCATGCCGGTAGGGACCTATGGCACGGTTAAAGCCATGTCGCCATTAGAGTTAAAAGAGATTGATGCGCACATCGTGTTGGGCAATACTTTTCATTTATGGTTGCGACCGGGCTTAGAGGTCATAGCCGCACATGGTGGCCTGCATAAATTCATGGGCTGGGATGGCCCGATACTCACTGATTCTGGTGGGTTCCAGGTATGGAGCTTAGGTGCGCTACGCAAGATTTCCGAAGAAGGCGTGAAATTCCGCTCGCCTATTAATGGCGATAGCTGCTTTTTGACGCCGGAAGAATCCATGCGTATTCAAAAAGTATTGAATTCAGATATCGTGATGATCTTTGACGAATGCACGCCTTACCCTGCTACTGTGAAAGAAGCCAATGAGTCCATGCAGCTTTCATTACGCTGGGCCAAACGTAGCAAAGATGCGTTTGATCTATATCAACCTCTATCAATCGCAGAAGCGATGAGCATACAAGGCAGCAAGGATGAGGTTGCGCAGGCCGGACAAGCGTTACGGCAAGCAACCGAAGACGTTACCCATATAAGCTCGAGCACCCCACAAAAAAACGCGCTGTTCGGCATCATCCAAGGTGGCATGCACGAAGAGTTGCGCGACCTGTCGCTCAATGGTTTAACCGATATCGGCTTTGACGGTTACGCAATCGGTGGTTTGTCAGTGGGCGAACCTAAAGAAGATATGCTACGTATCCTGGCGCATACCGCACCGAAAATGCCGCAAGATAAACCGCGCTATTTGATGGGTGTAGGCACGCCGGAAGACCTTGTAGCTGCAGTGAGTCAAGGCGTCGATATGTTCGACTGCGTGATGCCCACGCGTAACGCTCGTAATGGCTGGCTATTTACCCAGTACGGCGATGTAAAAATTAAAAACGCAACTTATAAAAACGATACCGCACCATTAGATGCAGATTGCAGTTGCTACACTTGCCAGAACTTCACACGAGCCTATTTGCACCACCTACACAAAGTAGGTGAGATACTTAGCGCTCGCTTGAATACTATTCATAACCTTTATTACTATCAGGTATTAATGAATGGCATGCGCGGTGCGATTGAAAATGGAACTTTTGAAAACTTTAAGCAAGAATTCGCCGCTAAACGTGCAAGCCTATCTTGATATAGCGGCTGAGCTCCAAATGGTGACAGTCTGTGCTAGAATTCTGAGCTAATTTTTTACTATTACATTCAAAGGTAATCACGTGTTTATTTCAAATGCATACGCAGCAGCCGGCTCGCCAACGAGCGATTTAATGAGCTTCCTTCCACTGGTTGTGATTTTTGTATTGTTCTTCTTCATGATCATTCGCCCACAAATGAAGCAAGCCAAAGAACAGCGCGCAATGATTGCTGCTCTGCAAAAAGGTGATGAAGTCGTGACTAGCGGCGGCGTAGTGGGCAAAGTGACCAAAGTCAGCGAATCTTTCGTGACCGTGGAAATCGCTGCAAATACTGAAGTCATTGTGCAAAAACAAGCTATCCAGACTGCACTACCAAAAGGCACTATTAAAAATATCTAGGTAAAAATATCTAGGTAAAAATATCTAAATTTTTAAAAGTATCTAAACATCATCTCCAAACTACACCGTTATTGATTAGAGCCTGACTATGAACCGCTATCCAATGTGGAAGAACATTTTAGTTGCAATCGTTATTTTGATTGGGCTTATTTACACCATTCCAAACTTTTTCGGTGAATCGCCAGCTGTGCAGGTGACGCCTGCCAAGGGCAGCGTAAAGGTAGATTCAGCATTGCTAGCGCAGGTTGAAGCGATATTCAAGCAAGAAAAAATTGAATACGACGGTATTTATTTAGACTTGCGGGGTGTAAAAGCGCGCTTCAAAAATACCGATACACAAATCAAAGCCAAAGATATTCTGCAAAATAGCCTAGGCAAAGATTACACGGTAGCGTTAAACCTATTATCACGCACACCTAACTGGTTACATAGCATCGGTGCTAAGCCTATGTATTTAGGTTTGGACTTGCGCGGCGGCGTGCATTTCTTGTTGCAGGTGGACATGAAAGCTGCGCTGGACAAAGCCGCCGAGCGTTTTGTAGGCGACTTTAGGACTTCATTACGTAAAGAGCGTATCTCTTACATTGGCGTAACGCGTGAAGGCCAGCAAGTTCAGATTAAGTTTAGCGATGCTAATGAACTGGTTAAAGCCAGAACTATTATTACTAAAGAATTCCCTAACTTAACACTGGCTGAATCAGTTAGCGGCCAAGACAAACTATTAAGCGCTACGTTAAGCCCGGTAGAACAAAAACGCATTCAGGATTTTGCGCTTAAACAAAATATCCAAACCCTGCATAACCGCATCAATGAGCTTGGCGTAGCCGAGCCTATCATCCAGCAACAAGGTTCTGACCGTGTAGTGGTGCAATTACCTGGCGTGCAGGATACTGCTAAAGCTAAGGAAATCCTTGGCCGTACGGCCACCTTGGAAATCCGCATGGTGGATGAAGAAAAGAACGATGCCGCTACCATGGAAAAAGCTGCAAACGGTCAAGCACCATTGGGCGATGAAGTATTTAAAGATCGTGAAGGCCGTGCCATTCTAGTTAAAAAGAACGTGGTACTGACAGGTGATTACATTACCGATGCCGGCCCAGGGGTGAATAACCAGACTGGCCAATCTATCGTTAACGTGACATTAGATGGCCGTGGTGCTCGTGTGTTCCAGCAGGTTACACGTGAAAATGTCGGTAAACGCATGGCGATTCTTTTAATAGAGAAAGGCAGTACCGAAGTCATTACCGCACCGGTGATTAACGAAGAAATCGGGGGCGGTCGCGTACAAATCTCAGGTATGGCAAACACACAAGAAGCTACAGACATCTCGCTACTACTACGTGCCGGTGCGCTTGCAGCCCCCATGGAAATCATCGAAGAACGTACGGTTGGACCTAGCATGGGTCAAGACAATATTACCCGCGGTGTGCATTCAACGCTTTGGGGCTTTGCAGCGATTGCAGTGATGATGATGATTTATTACATGGCTTTTGGTGTGGTTTCAGTGGCAGCACTGGCAATCAACTTATTATTATTGGTTGCGCTGCTGTCTATGTTGCAAGCTACCTTAACCCTACCTGGCCTAGCTGCGATTGCATTGGCCTTGGGTATGGCGATCGATGCTAACGTATTGATTAACGAACGTGTACGTGAAGAACTGCGCAACGGCAATACGCCACAAGCTAGTATCCATGCGGGTTACGACCGGGCTTTTGACACGATTTTGGACTCCAACGTCACTACATTGATTGCCGGTCTGGCGCTGTTTATGTTCGGTACTGGCCCAATCAAAGGCTTTGCGGTAGTTCACGTATTAGGTATCTTGACCTCTATGTTCAGTGCCGTACTGGTATCGCGTGCGATTGTGAACATCATCTACGGTTACCGTCGCAAATTGGACAAGCTTTCCATCGGCCAGATTTACAAAGCTAAGTAAGCAAGCCATTTAACGCACTTTTAAAAGAACTTTAGAGCACACATTATGGAATTATTTAGAATCAAAAAAGATATTCCCTTTATGAGTTACGGTCGCCTCACAACGGCGATTTCATTAGTAACCTTCATATTGGCTATTTTCTTTTTAGCGCATCGCGGCTTAAATTTCGGCGTGGACTTCACTGGCGGTACCGTCATGGAAGTGAATTATCCAAAAGCGGCTGACCTGGATAGCATACGTAAAGCGGTAGATAGCATAGGCTTGAAAGAAGCTACGGTGCAGAACTTCGGTTCCAGCCATGATGTGTTGATTCGCTTGCCAGTAAAACCAGGTTTATCCGTATCGCAACTTTCTGAGCAAGTAAAAGGCGCTTTAGTGAGCGCAGATGCGACTGCTGAGGTACGTCGTGTGGAATCCGTCGGCGCGCAGGTTGGTGATGAACTTTATTCTAACGGTGGTCTTGCCTTATTCTTTGTCTGCGTCGGCATTGTGTTATACCTATGGCTGCGTTTTGAGTGGCGCTTCGCCGTGGCGGCGATTATCGCGAATATGCATGACGTGGTCATCATTCTGGGCTTCTTTGCCTTCTTCCAATGGGAGTTCAACCTGACTGTACTGGCGGCGATTCTGGCGGTGCTAGGCTACTCTGTGAACGAATCTGTTGTGGTATTCGACCGGGTACGCGAAAACTTTAGAAAAATGCGTAAGGCATCAGTCGTACAAGTGATCGATAACGCGATTACCCGCACCATGTCACGTACTGTCATTACCCACTTGATGACACAGACCATGGTGGGTTCTATGCTTTTATTCGGTGGTGAAGTTCTACATAACTTTGCATTAGCGCTTACTATCGGCATCTTGTTCGGTATCTACTCTTCTGTATTGGTCGCTTGTCCAATCGCAATGTGGTTGGGTGTAAACCGTGCCAACCTGATTGGCGATGTCGAGAAAAAAGAAGGCGAAAAGAAAGATGTTAAAGAAGGTTTAGAAGTAGCACCTTAGCAACCAAAATCTTCTGAGCATACGAGCAGGTTTTGCTTGTATGCTCAGTAAGCTTGATTAGTCACCCAGCTCGCTTTACACTCTTAACATCTTGATTATCAAACCATCACTCATTGGATAATGTCCCTATTTCCTGGCAGTTTGGCGTCCTCACCATACTGCTGATTATTTCTGGTTTTTTCTCTATCGCTGAAACCAGCCTCATGTCGCTCAACCGTTACCGTTTGCGGCATTTGGTTAAGGAAGGAAATCGCGGCGCTCGTATGGCCAGCGCCTTGCTAGCCAAAACCGATAAGCTATTAGGCGTAATCCTGCTCTGTAATAACTTTGCCAATGCTGCATCGGCCACCTTGGTCACGCTAATTACCGTAGAACTCTTCGGTGAAGGCGAGTGGATATTAATGTCCGGCACCTTGGCCGTTACTTTTTGTATTCTGGTGTTCAGCGAAATATCGCCTAAGGTTATCGCCGCCGCTTATCCAGAGAAACTCGGCGTTTTATGTAGCTATGTTCTGTATCCGCTGCTCAAAGTGCTCTATCCGGTGGTGTGGTTCATCAACTTGTTTGTAGGCGCCTTACTTAAAATATTGCGTGTAAAAGTGAATTTTGATGACTCCACGCAAGCCTTGACTATGGAAGAGTTGCGCAGCATCGTCACTGATTCCGGGCACTTTATACCCAAAAAACACAGGGCAATTCTGTTGAATTTGTTCGACCTGGAAAAGATCACGGTAGATGACGTAATGACCGCCCATACCCAGGTTGAAAGCATTGATTTTGACTCGTCACTAGAAAATATCCTGCAACATATTTCCAGCAGCCACCATACGCGGCTTCCGGTTCGTCAGGGTGAGCACGAAGAAATCATCGGTATCCTGCATATCCGTAAAGTTATCACGCAGTTACGTACCGATAGCTTTGGTAATGACTTGGATAAAGAAATCCTGAAGGAACTCATAACTGAGCCCTATTTCATTCCTTCCGGCACGCCGCTTTATACACAGATACAGCAATTCCAGGAAAACCAGCAACGAATTGCATTGGTTGTAGATGAATATGGCGAATTCAAAGGCCTGGTAACGCTTGAAGACATATTGGAAGAAGTGATCGGCGACTTCACGACACAATCGCCATCCCGCCTTGGCAGTTACCGCAAAGAGCAGGACGGCAGCTGGCTAGTAGACGGCAGCAGCAGTTTACGCGACTTAAACAAGAAGCTGAATCTTACACTGCCCTTGGAAGGCCCGCGTACGCTGAATGGCTTGATCCTCGAACATTTTGAAGACATCCCCGAACCTAGTACGAGTTTCAAGATTGGTACCCACACACTAGAAATCGTGCAAACCCAAGATCGCATCGTTAAGAGCGTCAAAATATTCCCTTGATTTCCCCTCCGCCTGCCCCATATTCTAATTAGCTATTCCTTTCATATTTGGCTTAACGATTTTTTACCAACTTTATTACGCCGCCTATCCATATAGGACTTGAATTTTTTTAAAGTTGGCTCAAAATAGGTTCCAATATGGCGAACTCTCCAGATCATAGTAATGCGGCATTAAAACCAGAAGTTGCAAAACCAAAATTGCCGCCTATGTTCAAAGTGTTATTGTTAAACGACGATTACACTCCCATGGAATTTGTGGTTGAAACGATAGAACGTTTTTTTAATAAAAGCCGTGAACAAGCCACACAAATTATGCCCAAAGTACATACAGAGGGGATGGGCGTATGCGGTATATACCCGCAGGATATTGCAGAAACCAAGATGAACCAGGTAATGATGCATGCAAAAGAATACCAACACCCACTGCAATGCATCATCGAGCTAGCTTAAGATCCGCACAGAGGATTTAAGCTAGGCACAAAATTTGCTACATAAATTATTAAAGATTTAGTAAGCAGCCACTAGCAAATGCGCTAGAAAGCAATTAGTAAGTTAACGAAAGTAAGGTACCAAAAATGATAGCCCAAGAGCTCGAAGTAAGTTTACATATGGCATTTATGGACGCTAGACAAAAGCGCCATGAGCTCATCACTGTTGAACATTTATTGCTCGCCATGATCGACAACCCGACCGCGGCGGAAGTATTACGTGCGTGCGGCGCGAAACTCGAAGAGCTGCGTACCGAACTTAGTCAATATATTGAAGAGCACACACCTACCGTTATGGGCCAGGAAGATGTGGATACACAACCAACACTAGGCTTCCAGCGTGTCATTCAACGCGCCATGTTGCACGTACAGTCTTCCGGTAAAAAAGAAGTGACTGGTGCTAATGTACTGGTTGCAATCTTTGGTGAGAAAGACTCTCATGCCGTGTTCTTCTTGCACCAGCAAGGTGTAACGCGTCTGGATGTAGTCAACTTCATTTCACATGGTGTATCTAAAATAGCGGAAACCGCAAAACCTGAAGGCTTAGACCCGGAAGTAGACGCAGAAGCCGCACCAGCAGGCGCTTTAGAGAACTTTACGCTGAATTTAAATGCGCAGGTTGCCGCGGGTAAAATTGATCCTTTAATTGGTCGTGGTCCCGAATTAGAACGCGTAGTACAAACACTATGCCGTCGTCGTAAAAATAACCCACTTTTAGTGGGTGAAGCGGGCGTGGGTAAAACTGCGATTGCCGAAGGCTTGGCTCGCCGCATTGTGGAAAAAGACATTCCAGATGTGCTAGCGAACGCGACAGTCTATTCTCTAGACATGGGCGCATTGTTGGCTGGTACCAAATATCGTGGTGACTTCGAACAACGGCTCAAAGCAATCATGAAACAACTAGCCGAAAAACCCGATGCGATCCTGTTTATTGACGAGATCCATACCTTGATCGGTGCAGGCTCCGCCAGTGGCGGCACTTTGGATGCCAGCAACTTGCTTAAACCGGCGCTATCCAACGGCTCACTCAAATGCATAGGCGCAACCACTTACCAGGAATATCGTGGAATCTTTGAGAAAGACCATGCGCTATCACGTCGCTTCCAAAAAATCGACGTAGTGGAACCTAGCGTGGCTGAAACAATTGAAATACTCAAAGGACTGAAATCACGCTTTGAAGAACATCACAGTGTGAAATATACAGCGAGTGCTTTAAGCACGGCGGCTGAGCTTTCTGCTAAATACATTAATGACAGACATTTGCCAGACAAAGCGATTGATGTGATTGACGAGGCGGGTGCTGCGCAACGTATTTTGCCGAAATCGAAACAGAAAAAGGTCATTGGTAATAAAGAGATCGAAGATATTATTGCCAAAATTGCACGCATTCCGCCCAAAAATATCTCAAGCGATGACCGTACAGCGCTCAAAACTTTAGAACGTGATTTGAAAGCGGTAGTGTTCGGCCAAGATAAAGCGATTGAGGCATTATCATCTGCCGTAAAAATGGCACGTAGCGGCTTGGGTCAAAATAACAAGCCGATTGGTAGCTTCCTGTTCAGTGGCCCGACTGGTGTGGGTAAAACTGAAGTGGCTAAGCAATTGGCGTACATCATGGGTATTGAGTTGATTCGCTTTGACATGAGTGAATACATGGAACGTCATGCCGTGTCACGCTTGATTGGTGCGCCTCCTGGTTATGTAGGTTTTGAACAAGGCGGCCTGATGACTGAGGCGATTACTAAGCAGCCTTATTGCGTATTGTTGTTGGACGAAATCGAGAAAGCCCAGCCGGCCATCTTCAACACCCTGTTGCAGGTGATGGATCACGGTACTTTGACTGATAATAATGGTCGCAAAGCTGATTTCAGGAACGTCACGATCATTATGACGACGAATGCAGGTGCGGAAGGTTTATCCAAATCAAGCATGGGCTTTACAACTACTAAACAAGCGGGCGATGAGCAAGCGGACATCAAACGCTTATTCTCACCGGAGTTCCGCAACCGTTTGGATGCTACCGTGTCATTCGCGTCATTGTCACAAGATATTATTATCCGCGTAGTCGATAAATTCTTGATTCAATTAGAAGACCAATTACATGAGAAAAAAGTCGATGCGACATTCAGTGATGCGCTCAAAGCTTACTTAGGTAAAAAAGGCTTTGATCCACTCATGGGCGCGCGCCCAATGGCAAGATTGATTCAAGATACGATTCGTAAAGCACTTGCTGATGAGTTGTTATTCGGTAAATTAGCCAACGGCGGTAGTGTGCATGTGGATATTGATGAAAATGACGAAGTTAAACTGATATTCAGCAAAAATAAGGAACCTTCAGAACCGTCATTAGCGACTGCTGAATAGTCTTAATAGCATCAAATCAACAGCCAACTTACTCAATGTAGGTTGGCTGTTTTTCCATGATACTTAGGAATAGCTCGGACTGCATAAGCCCCTTTAACCAAGCCTTTAGTTTAGGATAAGATGCGGCTTCAAACCAAGCTGTATCAACACCCGAAAACTGTCGTACAAATGGAAAAATTGCGATATCTGCCATACTGACGTAGTCAGCTAACAAATATTTGGTCTGGCCTAGCAATGCTTCCAGCTTTTGCAAAAAGACCTCGCCCTGCTGTCTATATGTTTCCATAGGTTGTTCAGGGAAAAGTATCGCGTATTTGTATTTATCCAAGGCCTGCTTAAAGCCGCCATCGTTCTCTGTAATTAGCGCCTGTAAGCGCTCATTATCGACGTTAATCCAGCCCGTATCATCGCTTTGATGAAGTGCCCAACCCATGATGTCCAAGCTTTCTTCCAACACAGTTCCATCTTGCAATATCAACACCGGCACAGTGGCCTTAGGTGAAACCTTGAGCATGGATTTTGGTTTTTCTTTCAGTGAGATTTCGCGAATCTCAACCTCTATACTTGCGTATTTGAGGGCCATGCGGGCTCTCATGGCATATGGGCAGCGGCGATAGCTATATAAAATTGGTAATTTAGACTTCGTCATCATACAGCGTTACTCACACACAAAAATTTCCTCATATATCAAACTATACATCGTCAATTTTTTATGTTCTCGCCTTGCCTGATTTAGAACTCTAAATACCAAAATTATTTTGCCTGAAACTAACCTAACACTTTGCAGATATCACGCACCAGCTTAGGCCCTTTATAAATCAGCCCGCTATATACCTGCACCAACGCAGCGCCCGCAGCGATTTTCTCCACGGCATCGGCACCGCTTAAAATACCGCCCACACCAATAATCGGTAACGCACCTTGTAAGCGTTGCGACAATTGTTGAATAACTAGCGTAGATTTCTCACGCACTGGTGCACCAGATAAGCCACCCGTTTCATTACCGTTTTTCATGCCTTGCACTAAGTCACGGCTTAACGTGGTATTTGTTGCAATAACACCGTCTATTTTATGCTTCATCAGCAGGTCAGCAATTTCATTCACTTGCTCACGTGCCAGGTCTGGCGCTATTTTTAAGGCAATGGGTACATATTTACCATGCTGATTGGCCAGTTTGGTTTGCTCTAATTTAAGAGTCGCTAGCAATGCAGATAAGGCTTCTTTCTCCTGCAAAGCACGTAAGTTTTTAGTGTTAGGTGAAGAAATATTCACGGTGATATAACTTGCATGCGCATAGACTTTTTGCATGCAGATCAAGTAATCACTCACTGCGCTTTCATTCGGTGTAGCAAAGTTCTTGCCGATATTGATACCCAATACGCCTTTATACTTTGCAGCTTTCACATTCTCAATCAAGTTATCCACGCCCAGGTTATTAAAACCAAAGCGGTTCACAATGCCTTCGGCTTCTTTCACTCTAAACAAGCGAGGCTTAGGATTGCCGGGCTGTGCACGTGGGGTAATGGTACCTATTTCAACAAAACCAAAGCCTAACGCCGCCATACCATCAATTACCGCGCCATTCTTATCCAAACCTGCAGCCAGACCAACGGCGTTCGGAAATGTAAGACCCATCACCTGCCTAGGTTCACAAATGGGCGCTGATGGATACAGCGACAAAGCACCGGATTTTTCAGCGAGTTTGAGAGTTTTTAATGTGAGGTCATGTGCTTTTTCAGCATCGATTTGAAATAAGAGCGGTTTTGCGAGTGAGTAAATATCCATATACCGAATTTTACTAGAAAAACTATTGGCTTACCGAAAAAGCCCGCAAGACGCTTTAGAAATTTAAGTCTCTAGAAATGTAGACCGATAGAAAAACGTGTTAAATCGCTGCTCGCGAAGTTAGCATGCTGCTCACGCGCCACCCTGGCAAAGTATTGATCATAGCTATAGTCCACAGATAAGCCGTAACCGTGAATAAACACATCATCCGCATCTATACCGGTTTTATAAGAGGCATCCAGAGTAATCCGTTGTGAATCACTAGGCTTATAGCGCCATACGAAATGTGAAATGCGTTGCTCCGTGCCTAGGCGGTCATCAAATACCTGAAATAGTGAAAACTCTTGATGCTCGATTGTCCGTGTGCCAACGCCAAAAGTAATGGCGTCGTTAGGGTCAAAGTTAAGGTTGTAATAATCGCGCAGGTTAGTACGGCCAATACCAATAATACCAAACGTATCTCCACCGACCTCTGTACTGATGGAGCCTCCAATGAAACCGCCGCTTGCCAGTTGGGCAGAAAACGTAGGCCTGAAAATTCCGTAATCAGGGCTATATTCATAACCTGTCCTGAATTGGCGGAAACCATCTCTATCGCCATACTCACCTATCCAAGCTGTATGCGAACCTAGATTCCCGCGAAGGTTTACATCCACTGCATTGTTATCATCTGACGCTTGGTAATAAGAAGTCGTGAGCTTGTAGTTGATTCTAGATGCACTATCGTCTGGCGCAGCGTTAGCAGCCTGTACGCTGACCATGCTTAATAAACAAGCTAAGTAAACAGTTGGTTTGACTAGAGAGTAAATATTCATAGCCCAAATTATAACATTCGATAAGTTTGTCATTCCGACGAAAGTCGCAATCCAGAGGTTTGTGCAGAAAGACGCTGGATTCCGTGTCAAGCACGGAATGACAGCATTAGGCTGGTTTTGATTTTCAATTCCCTTTGCCGCGCCTTCGGCTTGAGCGGCAGATGGATAAGCGACGAGGACTGTTTGAGGGCTGAAAGCCCGAGTTCCGCAGGAGCCCAGATGCGGCGCTAAGACCGAAGGAACAAGCGGTAGTGGGATGCTCTTTTATTTGGTTACTTTCTTTTGAGCAAGCAAAAGTAAAGTAACTCGCAAGTCGCGCGAGAGCGACCATTTACAAAAGTTACAGGCAAGCAAAGGCCCTGATGAGGATAAACGCTTTATACGTCCCTCACCGCAAAGTTGCTAACGGCTTAAATTGAGATGGTTACTTGCGCTTGTTTTTTTTGCTAGATTTAGATTTCACTTTGACAACGACTACAATTTTATTCATTCCTGCCAGCGTCAATAACGCAGTAATTAAATTAATGATTGTAATCAGTAAGTCAATGTACGATTTAAAATCGTCCATGTGAACTCCCGAGTTAAAAATAAGCATGCGTTCTTTCGTAATCCCCTTCTGAGAAAATTTGGGCGAAAAAAAACCGCTCAATGAGCGGTTTTTTGAATTTGACGGGCGTGCTTATCCCGACATAAATATTGTAACAGAATTTATGATGGATATATCAGAAGTTTTCATAAGAAAATTAGGCCAATCCAACCTCAACCAAATTATCACTAAACGTCGTCGAATGCCCCATATCCCCAAACTCCGCTGAACTAATACAATTCAC
>JBKJOT010000088.1:0-89643 GCA_046595335.1 Methylotenera sp. | reverse complement strand
CATTAAAGAAGAAAAATCAATAGGTTTAATCACGACATGATATATGAAACCATCATTACCACTTTAGATGAGCAAGGTAACATCCATACCACTCCTTTCGGTATTCGCAAAGAAGATGGTTTAGTAGTGATTTCGCCTTATAAACCATCGACCACCTTACAGAATATTCTGGCTACAAAGCACGCTGTATTGAATTTAACGGATGACGTGCGTGTATTTGCCGGTGCGCTGACTGGAAGACAACCGTGGAATTTAATTGCTACAAAAGAAATCGAAGGATTCAGGCTGGAAAACTGCTTGGCACATCAGGAATTAAAGCTGGTAAAAGTCGAGGATGACGACGTCAGGCCGAAGCTATATCTCGAAGTCCTCCAGGAGGAGCAACATCAGTCTTTTGCCGGTTTCAATCGTGCTCAAGCAGCCGTGATAGAGTTGGCAGTACTAGTAAGCCGATTAGCGAGACTACCTATGGAAAAAATCACACAGGACATTGAGTATTTAAAAATAGCGATAGATAAGACGGCAGGTCCGCGTGAATTGGAAGCATGGCACTGGTTGGTAGAAGCTGTGAACAATCACCAAGCCGTAATCGATAACGAAAATATCGCATGACCCAGCTATTGATCAGTGTGACTAGCATTGAGGAAGCACAACTTGCTTTGGAATGTGGTGCGGACATCATTGACTTAAAAGATCCGCAGAGCGGTGCGTTAGGGGCCTTGCCGTTACCGCTAATCAACTCCATCGTAAAACATATTGTCAATTACCCGGACTCTAAGCCTATCAGTGCCACGATAGGCGATCTGCCTATGCAACCGGATTTAATCTTAGAACAGGTAATCTTGCTAGCAAGCGTTAAGGTGGATTTCATCAAAATAGGTTTTTTTGAGGCAGAGAACTATCAAACATGTCTTACATCCTTAAAAGCAGTAACTGCATCAAATAGCTTAATTGCTGTGCTATTTGCGGAGTATCAATATCCGCCCACAATAGTGGAGGATATTAAACAAGCGGGATTTAAAGGCCTTATGTTAGACACCGCACATAAGAATGGACAATCCCTCCTGTATTATCACCCTCGAAAATATTGCGAAAACTTAGCTAACAAAGTCATGGGGTTAGGAATGACCTTTGGGCTAGCGGGCTCTCTTAGATTGCAAGATATCGAAGAGTTAGCACAAATAAAACCTACTTATATGGGTTTTAGAAGTGGGGTTTGCAAGCAATATTCACGTAAAGAAAACCTTGATTTTACGAAAGTTAAAGCTTTAAAGAATGCCTTACAAACTTTGTTGTAAAAATGCAACAAACCACTGGTATAAATGACAGGGAACGGCGTATTTATTGATGTAAAACATTGCACTGAATGATTTGTTTGCGTATTATCAATCTCACAGTATTAATCTCATAGTATAAGTTTAGTTGTACACACATAGGAGCCATAAAGAATGAAAAAAAATATTATTAATATCGCAGTTGCTGCGAGTCTGGGTTTAGCTGCATTTGCAGCAACTGCAGAAGACATGTACCGCGGTGCATGGTATCTATTACCAGGCATTAGCTACATGCATACCGATGATGATTTAGATGCTAGTAACGGCGGTGGCGGATTTATCAAACTTGGTAAAGAGTTAAGCCCAAGCTGGGACCTGCAAGGTGGTATTGGCTATAACCAAGCAGATAATGACCTTTCTAATGTATCTGGTCATTACAAGCAGACTACACTTGGTATTGATGCTCTGTATATGTTTAGTCGTGATAAATTCCGTCCATTCTTATTGGCTGGTTTAGGCGCAGCTCGTAACAATGTGGATTACAGCGGTCTTGCAGGTTTAAAAGACAAATCTAGAACTTCTTATTTGGCTGAATTTGGTGCAGGTGCTCAATATCTATTTAGCGACTCATTTGGTTTACAAGCTGATATTCGTCAACAATTCTCTAAATCAAATGCAAAAGCGCCTGGTACAGGATTTGATGCAGACGGTACTCTTCGCAATACGTTAGTAAGTTTAGGTGCTATTTTCCGTTTTGGTGCACCAGCAGCAGTAGCAGCATTACCAGAATCACAACCAATTCCAGAGCCAACACCAATGGCTGAGCCAGCACCTGCTCCAGCTCCAGCTCCTGTAGCAGCAGAACCATGTACACCACAATTTGAAACAGTGACTATCGAAGCTGAAAAATTATTTGGTTTTGATAAATCTAAACTGCAAGAAGGGTCTAAACCAGTTTTAGATGCTGCTGCAGCAAAAATTAAAGCTAATCCAGCAGTAGGTTTAGTATTGGTTACTGGTCATACAGACCGTCTAGGTTCAGATGCTTATAACCAAAAACTTTCAGAGCGTCGTGCAAATACTGTGAAAGAATACCTAATTTCACAAGGTGTTGATTCAAGTCGCTTACAAGCTGTTGGTAAAGGTGAGTCTGAGCCAGTAGTAACTTGTGATGGTTCGAAAAGCAAAAAATTGATCGAATGCTTACAACCAAACCGTCGCGTTGTTATTTCAGCTGAAAAACAAATTGAAACAGGTTGTAAATAATTAAATAAGTTAACGATTTAAGTTAATTTAAGAAGTAAACTTAAAGCCCCGCATTGCGGGGCTTTTTTATTGTTAAAATAATACTATGTCCAATTCAGCCGAACTTTCAAATAATCTAGAAAAAGGTCCTGTAAAAGCTCCAGTCAATGTAGATTTGATGATAGAAGCGCGTTATATCGTGCCTATGTCCATAGACCATCGTTTACTTGAACATTATGCCGTGATGATCCAGGCGGGCATAATTGTAGAAGTGTTGCCAATTGCTGAAGCACGGCAAAAATATACCGCAACTTCTTTGGTAAGTTTGGTTGACCACGTACTTATCCCTGGGTTAATTAACTTGCATAGCCACGCCGCCATGAGCTTGATGCGGGGTATTGCGGATGACCAGCCACTCATGATCTGGCTGGAAAAACATATCTGGCCTACAGAACAGGCCGTAGTTTCAGAGCGCTATGTAAAAGAGGCAACTTTATTAGCATGCGCAGAGATGTTGGCCGGTGGCATTACATGTTTCAATGATATGTACTTTTACCCGCAGGAATCTGCTGTAGCTATCAAACAGGCGGGCATGCGCGCTAATCTGGGCTTGGTGGTGCTGGAATTTCCCACTCCTTATGCTAGTGATGCAGATGACTATTTGCAGAAGGGTTTTGAAGCTCATGATAGTTGGCGTGGCAATCCCCTAATTACTTCATCGATAGCCCCGCATGCGCCATACACGGTATCCAACCAAACCTTTGAGAAGGTCATCACTTATGCCGAGCAATTATCTTTGGGAATCCATACGCATTTACATGAAACACGGGCAGAGATAGCGCAGAGCGAAACCCAATACGGCTTAAGGCCACTGCAAAGAATGGCTAGTTTTGGTTTGCTTGGGCCTACCTTAATAGCGGCACACTGTGTACACCTGCAAAATCAGGAAATTGACCTGCTAGCTGAATTTGGCTGCCACGTTGCGCATTGCCCGAGTTCTAATTTAAAGCTTGGCAGTGGCATTGCCCCAATTACGAGCCTATTAGCTAAACAGGTGAATGTGGGCTTAGGAACTGACGGTGTAGCAAGTAATAACCGCATGGATATGTTTACAGAAATGCGACTTGCCGCCTTGTTGGCAAAAGGCGCTAGTGAAGAGGCAACTGCAGTACCAGCCTACCAAGCACTACAAATGGCTACTATCAATGCTGCGAAAGCGATGGGCCTGGAAAATAAAGTTGGCTCTATAGAAGTGGGTAAGCTAGCCGATTTAACGGCTGTAAGGCTAGATGACCTGATGATATCTCCCTGCTATGACCCGATATCACACTTGGTTTATGCGTGTGGTCGTGAGCATGTGACGCATACTTGGGTAGCTGGTGAGTTACGCTATTGCAATGGCGTTTACGCAGGCATGGAACCACGGGAGTTAAAAGAAATTATCGATGTATGGCAACCCAAGCTTAAAATAAGCAACCAAGTTACGACAAGTTAATCTATCAAATTAAGCTCCCCAGTTAAATCTATAACATAAAGCCAATTATTGAATTCAATTATATGAAAATTAGTCCAGAAGACAACCAAGCCCCATTAAATGCGGATGAAATCGAATTGCAGAAATTCGGTGACCTTGCACATAAATGGTGGGATAAAAATAGCGAATTCAAGCCCTTGCATGAAATCAACCCATTACGCCTCAATTACATTGACAAGTTGGTAGGGCTGCAAGGTAAAAGGATATTAGATGTGGGTTGTGGCGGCGGTATTCTTTCTGAATCTATGCATTTTAAAGGAGCAGAAGTCACAGGCATTGATTTAGGTGAAAAAGCACTTAACGTAGCTAAACTGCACCAGTTGGAAAGCGGTGCGAAAGTCAGTTACCAATTAATCTCTGTAGAAGCGCTTGCAAAAATGCAACCAGCCAGCTTTGATGTAGTGACTTGCATGGAAATGCTCGAGCATGTACCGGATCCATCCGCAATCGTAGCGGCCTGTGCAAAACTCGTGAGACCGGGCGGCTCAGTTTTTTTCTCTACAATCAATCGTAATCCTAAAGCCTATTTATTTGCCGTTATTGGTGCAGAGTATGTGCTGAACATTCTCCCTAAAGGCACCCATGATTATGCTAAATTCATCAAGCCATCTGAGTTGTCTACTTGGATACGCAACTCAAACCTTACCGTTTCTGGCATGCGCGGGATGAGTTATAACCCAATTA
Organism: Methylotenera sp.; assembly: GCA_046595335.1. GTDB lineage: Bacteria > Pseudomonadota > Gammaproteobacteria > Burkholderiales > Methylophilaceae > Methylotenera. The sequence goes on along the minus strand of JBKJOT010000088.1, from coordinate 84,906 downwards.
CCAAATATTATTCGCTAGGTGACGATGTTTCAGTTAACTACCTTATGCATACAGAACTTGTTTTATAAGGTGAGTGTATGAGTGTGATTTTGTTTGACCTTGACGGTACGCTAGTCGATACCGCACACGACTTAGGTATGGCTTTAAATATTCAGCTTGAACGACATGGCAAGCCGACCTTGCCGCATGAGGTGATACGCCCGGTGGCATCGCATGGTTCTCGTGGCTTGCTTGAGTTAGGATTTAATTTATCGCCGGCAGACAGTAATTTTTTAACGATGCGTGAAGAGTATCTGGCAATCTACGAAGATGTGCTGACGCATTCACCGGTATTGTTTGAAGGAATGCAAACAGTGCTGGAATCCATAGAAAATAATGGTCAGCAGTGGGGTATTGTGACCAATAAACCTAAACGGTTTACCACGCCTATAATGCAGGCGATGCAGCTTGATAAACGCGCAGCTTGTGTGATTAGTGGTGATGATGCGCCTAGGCCAAAACCTTATCCAGATACCCTATTGATGGCTTGCAACCTCATTAAGACCCAGCCCGAAAACTGTATTTATGTTGGCGATGCAGCACGTGATATTGAAGCGGGGCAGGCAGCGGGTATGCGGACTGCCGTTGCTCTATATGGTTATTTGAGTGAGTTTGATACGCCTGCAAGGTGGGGCGCAGATTTTATGGTGGCTCAACCCTTAGACATTCTGGAATTGCTGGGAAATTGATTTAGCAGATTGATTTAGCAGATTGATTTTGATTTACCTGAAGTGTGCTAAAAGAATTGAGCATTGAATTTAAATCTTAAGTACGCTCGCATTACTCTAGCTTTAGCCTGAAAGGAAGCATTTCAGATTGGATAAAGCCGTGTTGCTTATAAAAGTGTTGCGCGGCTAGATTCGTTTTGTCAGTAAGCAGCGTGATTCGTTTGCATTGTTGATTGCGTGCTTCGCTAATGGCATGTTCCATTAGCAAGCTACCGAACCCCTTGCCTTGATAAGTGCTGGCAATGACCATGTCTTCCAATAATGCGACTCGTTCACCCAGCGCTGTGGATACAGTAAATAGTATATTCACCATACCAATGGCTACATCATTTAACTTGGCAATTATAATCAGACCGGTTTGCGGGGTTTGAATAATCTTTAATAAGCCGTGTTGCTGCTTTTCCCTGTCAGGACTGAATTCAGCTTCTAGAGTAAACAAAGACTCCAATAAATCGCATAGCGCTGTAATGTCTTCAATCTCGGCAATGCTGATATTAAGATTTTTATCCAGAGGTGACAGCATGTCAGTAATTGCCATATTGATAGTTATTTAATGCTTCGTCGTTCCATCATGGCTTGGGCGAGGGTCCCGCTATCGACATATTCAATTTCACCACCCATAGGCATGCCGCGAGCGATTCGGCTGGTCTTAATGCCACGACTACGCAATAACTCACTGATGTAATGTGCGGTGGCGTCACCTTCCACTGTGTAATTAGTCGCAAGGATTACTTCTTGGACTGTTCCGTCCTGAGCGCGTTTAATAAGCTTATCCAAATGGATTTCTTTAGGGCCTACGCCATCTAATGGCGATAAACGACCCATCAGTACGAAATAAAGACCCTCATATGCTTGGGTGTTTTCCATCATCATCAGGTCTGTCGGCATTTCCACTACGCAAAGCAAGCTGCTATCGCGGTTCTCAGCGGCGCATAACGGGCAGACAGGCTGTTCGCTAAAGGTGTTGCATGACCTACAATGTGCGACCACCTGTAAAGCGTTATCCAAGGCTATTGCCAAGCCATGCGCGCCTTTGCGGTCACGTTGCAGCAGGTGATAAGCCATGCGCTGTGCGGATTTTGGACCTACACCTGGTAGGCAGCGCAGACTATCAACCAATTGTTCAAGCGCAGGCGGATTTTTCATTTAATTTTAAAAAGGCAGTTTCATACCGGCAGGCATGAAACTAGACATACGTGAAGCAGAAGTCGCTTCTACCTTGGCCTTCGCATCTTTTAAGGCGATGACCAAAAGGTCTTCCAACGTTTCTTTGTCATCCATAACGCTGTCGTCCAGCGTAACTCGCTTCACATCGTTCTTACAGGTCATCTGTACTTTCACAAGACCATTCGCTGCAACACCTTCTACTTCAATGTTCGCGAGCTCTTCCTGCGCCTTTTGCATATTCGCCTGCATTTGTTGGGCTTGCTTCATTAGATTGCCCATGCCACCTTTCATCATATCGTTCTCCTTTATTGCAAAATATATTATTGAAAAATTAAAGCTCTAAATCAGGCTATGCATCATCATTCAAATACAGTACGGCATACGGGTAGTATGTATGTGAGCGGATATTTTTAAAATGATAACAATGCATGATGACGAGATTTAAATTTTAGATGGGTTTGATACTGTTAGGAATTATTTGTGCACCAAAATCATTAATTAACGCTTGCACAAAGCTATCTTGTTCAATTGCAGATTCGGCATTAGCCTGAGCATGTGCCTTCTCTTGTGATATCTGTTTTGCCGGCGTGTTGCCTGTGCCGCCAATACTGAATTGCAAACGGATTTTTTTACCATAATACTGGGTGATGGCACCGCTGAGTTTTTCTTGGTAATTGGGGGAAAGCAGGTGTTTTTGCGATTCTGGCACGCTAAGCGAGATAGAGTGGTTATCGTAGGACATGAGTTCGCATTGTTGTGCCAATGCGCGTGCTAAGCCGAGTTTCAACTCGTCCACCAATGCCCGCCAATCACCGCTAAAACTCTTGATATCGCTACTTGCATCCTCATCGCTTGGCAGGTTATTTTCTACAGAAGCAGTGTCGGGATTGGTTCGTAACGGTTTAGTTATTTCACTAGGTTGTTCAAAAGCTTGATCAAACTCTTTAACCGCTATGCTATTAGTCACATTGGATGTTAATGCAGCTGTAGCGGTTAATTTAGCTATTGGAGCAGCAACTGGTGGGGTAGTGGCTTTAGACGCTGCTTTATTGTTATTTACTACTGCGGCTTCATTTGGCGTAAAAGCCAGCATACGCAATAAACTCATGGTGAACCCGGCAAACTCATCCGGTGCCAGTGCAATATCACGCCTTCCCAGCAATGCAATCTGGTAATAGAGCTGTAAGGTTTCAGCAGACATCTTTTCTGCAAAGCCAATGATAATGCCGCGTTCCGGTAAATCGTCAGCAATGCTATCCGGCACTGTCTGTGTTACTGCAATTTGATGCAGTAATTGCGCTAAATCATTGAGCGCCGCCTCAAAGGACAAGCTACGTTGCTGCATGAGCTTTGCACCAGCCATGATGGCATTGCCATCGTGAGCTAATAGCGCGTCTAGTAACTGGTACAAATAGCTTTGATCAACAGCACCGAGCATGGCACGCACTTCTGCCTCATTCACCGTTTGCCCGCCATAGGCAATGGCCTGGTCTGTCAGGGATAATGCGTCACGCATGCTGCCTGCTGCTGCACGGGCGATGAGATGCAAGGCGGCTGGCTCATAAGCAATATTTTCTTGTGTTAGGATATTCTGTAAATGTCCGGTAATAGAAGGGCTGGCCATCTGGCGCAGGTTAAACTGCAGGCAACGCGATAGCACAGTCACGGGTACTTTTTGCGGATCAGTGGTTGCCAGGATGAATTTAACGTGTGCGGGGGGCTCTTCCAGCGTTTTGAGCATGGCATTGAAAGCACTTTTTGACAGCATGTGTACTTCATCGATGATATATACTTTAAAACGTCCGGCAGTCGGCGAGTATTGGGCGTTATCAAGCAAGTCGCGCATCGCATCTACTTGTGTATTACTTGCCGCATCCACTTCAATCAGGTCGACAAAACGGCCGCGGTCGATTTCTGTACAAGCTGCACAAATGCCGCAAGGCGTGGCGCTAATGCCAGTTTCACAATTGAGTGATTTAGCCAGGATACGAGCCAATGTAGTTTTACCTACACCGCGGGTGCCAGTAAACAAGTAAGCATGATGCAAACGATTCTGGGTCAATGCATTAGTGAGGGCACGGACCACGTGATCTTGCCCGACCAATGTTTCAAAAGATTTTGGACGCCATTTACGTGCTAATACTTGATAACTCATATGCTTAGGTTACTCATGAGATGTATACGTTTGCTTTCATGATGTGGCAGAATTTAGAGAAACTTTAGCGCATTATTGGCTTTAAGTCATGACTAAATTTCGAGCTATAAAAATGAGATATCAGCAGGCTATAATAGGGGAGGCGAGCCTTGACCCCGGCACTTGCTTAATAGTTGTGGCTGCTTGCTTCCGCACCTGACCAGATTGGCTACTTCACAATGCGGGGAGGCCCGCCAGACATAATTTTACCTTAATTCCACAAGCGCCTAATAAAATTTATGTGATTTTTTTATAAGCTTGATCAAATGAAATTACTTCAAGCCAGCACGCTCTACAGGCGGCAATGCGGCTAACTCTTCATCTGAATATAGCCGACCTTGGGTAATAAAAGCAAATCCACTGCCACAGTCTAATGAAAACGAACCGCTGGAGCCAGGTTGGGCATCCAAGATGGTATGCATATTTTCAGCAAAGGTAAAATGGCTGTCACCCATGTAAAAAGTCGCTTTCTTTTCCGTTCCTAATATGCCTAGTATAACGTCAGATGGACTGGCATGAAATTCAATAGCAGGCATGCATAATGGACCGCTGCCTTCGCAGCAGCCACCCGATTGCAAAAATATGATATCGCCGTATTGGGCCGTGAGTTTGTCAATAAGCGCTACAGCAGGTGGCGTTGCAGATATACGTTCAGCCATGATTACATTTCTCCAAACCGAATTATTTTAACTTCAAAAACCTACAGTTTAAATAAAGAGGGGCGAGTAAACTCGCCCCTGTTTTATTCTACAAAAATGATCTAAAAATTAGAAGAAGCCTAATTTGTTAGGGTTGTAGCTTACAAGCAAGTTCTTAGTTTGTTGGTAATGATCCAGCATCATTTTGTGGTTTTCACGGCCGATACCTGACTCTTTATAACCACCGAATGCAGCATGCGCAGGGTATGCGTGGTAACAGTTTGTCCACACACGACCAGCCTTAATGCCACGGCCCATTCTATATGCGGTAGTGCCATTGCGGCTCCATACACCAGCACCCAAGCCAAAGATGGTGTCGTTCGCGATGGCCAATGCATCAGCTTCGTCTTTGAATGTGGTTACTGCGAGAACTGGGCCAAAAATCTCTTCCTGGAACACACGCATTTTATTATGGCCTTTGAGCAAAGTCGGTTGCACATAATAACCCTCGGCAAAGTCGCCACTCAGTACATTACGATTACCGCCAATCAGCACTTCTGCGCCTTCTTGTTTACCAATATCAATATAATTCATGATTTTGTTAAGCTGATCTTGTGAAGCTTGCGCGCCCAGCATGGTGTTGGGGTCTAGCGGGCTGCCTTGTTTAATGGCTGCCACACGTGTTAATACACGTTCCATGAATTTGTCATAAATTGATTCTTGAATGATAGCGCGTGACGGGCAAGTACAGACTTCACCTTGGTTAAAGGCAAACAATACCAAGCCTTCAATCGCTTTATCCAAGAAGGCATCATCTTCATCCATTACATCTGCAAAGAAAATGTTAGGTGATTTACCACCTAACTCTAAAGTGGCTGGAATCAGGTTGTTTGCCGCTGCAGTAGCAATGGCGCGCCCTGTTGCCGTTGAGCCGGTAAAGCCGATTTTGGCGATACGTTTACTATTGGCTAATGGCGCGCCTACTTCACGACCATAACCGTTCACAATGTTGATCACGCCTGGTGGCACCAAGTCTGCAATCACTTCCATTAAAATCAAGATAGAAAGTGGTGTGAATTCAGCTGGTTTCAATACGACACAGTTACCAGCAGCAAGCGCCGGAGCCAGTTTCCAAGCTGCCATCAGGATAGGAAAGTTCCAAGGGATGATTTGGCCGACAACGCCTAGCGGTTCATGGAAGTGGTAAGCGACTGTATCATTGTCAATTTCACTGATGCCGCCTTCTTGCGCACGGATCGCACCTGCGAAATAACGGAAGTGGTCTACAGTCAACGGAATATCCGCATTCATGGTTTCGCGGATAGGCTTGCCATTATCCACGGTATCAGCAGTAGCAATCAGTTCAAGGTTCGCTTCAATGCGGTCTGCAATCTTAAGTAAGATATTTGAACGCTCGGTTGTAGATGTTTTTCCCCATTTTTCAGCTGCTGCATGCGCAGCATCTAACGCGAGTTCGACATCCTCTGCACTAGAGCGGGCAGCTTTTGTATAAGGCTTACCTGTAATCGGGGTAATGACATCAAAATATTCGCCTTTAACTGGTGCAACCCATTTTCCACCAATAAAATTATCGTACTTGGCTTTGTAAGGGATATTTACGCCAAGACCTTTTAATATATCCAAACTCATGCTGACTCCTCTAGTTTTGCTATCGTTAATATAGTATTTCTATCTGTAAACCCGCATTACTTCGTTGTTGTTTTATGATTTAGAAAACCAGCTCAATGTTCGCAAACCCTAATAAATATAAGCTTCTCCGGCGGGTTTCGTAAAATTAAACTCTACCTGAACATTAAACCTTAGCTACAACTAAATCAAGTCTTATATAAGAGATAATTTACATATCGATACCAATTTTATAAACATTTAAGCGCTAATTATTTAAAGTTAATTGATCCCATTTACGTCATCCACAACCACTGCATACATATCACGAGTTGAAGCTAAGGCGCCATGATGTACTTCATTCGCAGTAAGCACCTTACCGTTTACGCTCATCAAAGGACGGGTAGCGGTGGCGCTGGCGATGATAGTAGGTGAATAGCCGAGATTAAAGCCACCGTGTGCCGTTGAATTTACACACATGTGCGTCATAAAACCTGCGAGTACGATATTTTTGATTCCAAGCGTTTTTAGCTCTTCGTCCAATGTGGTTTGCACAAAAGCGTTCGGGTAATTTTTAACAATTATTTTCTCTCCAGCGATGGGCGATACTTCATCTGCAATCGCACCGATTTCTGCATGAATGTCATAAGGTGTGCCTGTCCCGGCATCGTGCTGAATGTGGATAACGGGAATATTAAGCGCACGCGCTTTTTTTAATAATTTTTGTGCTTCTAGTATGGCCGGCTCTACATGCGTTAATTGCATCAAGCCTTTGCGGTAAGTGTTCTGGATGTCAATTAGGATCAAAACTGAATCCTTCAGAGCCGGTGCCTGATGCCCTAATCCGGTAATATCGCGCAGCGTTTGTGAGGCAGTAACCATATGCTTCCTTAATATTTTAATAACAGAAATGTGCTGTAATTCTGATAATAGTTACACATATACTAATCGGTATATTCTATTACCAAACTAATATTAAACATAGCTAGAAAAAGCCTGTGTCTTAAGTTATAGTGTTTTTCTGTATAAAAATTACAATAATTAACACTATGGCAAAACCCGTAGAACCCTTTTCAGTAATGACACGTGAGTTCTGGAGCAGATTTGCTAATCCAACACCAGCCACCTTAGGCAAATCTATCCTATCGTTATTAGTCATTGCCGAAAGCGTCATCTGCATTTTCTGGATTTATGCTTTATCTAATCTAGGCGAAGGCTACGCGGTAATGGCTGCGGTGCCATACTTGTACCTGATTGTTTCCTATACTAGCCTGTTCGTTTTCTATCGCTACAAGCATTTTGAATATTTCACGTTTACCCAACTCATCATGCTGCTCGTCATGCCGTTTTTTATGCAGTGGGCCATTGGAGGCTATGCGGCCTCAAGCGGTGTGGCGATCTGGGCGATTCTTTCGCCAGTAGGTGCGTTGATGATTTTGGGCACCCGTCAATCTACCCCCTGGTTTTTGTTATTTTTGGGTTTGGCTTTCCTTTCCTGGGTCATGAACCCGTACTTTGCAGGTAATGCATTACCTATACCTACCGACATTAAAAACGCTTTTTTTCTCATGAACATTACCGGTACGGCGGCTATCCTTTATGGGGTGCTGCGTTATTTCCAAGCCCAGAAGGAACGAGTAATGGCTTCATTGGCAATGGAGCAAGGTAGATCTGATAAGCTATTGCTGAATATCCTTCCCTTTGCCATTGCAGAGCGACTCAAAAAAAATGATATGCGGATTGCCGACCATTATGAATCGGTAACGGTGATGTTTGCAGATCTCGTGAACTTTACGCAGATTTCCGAAAAAATGCAGCCGACCCAGTTGCTAGATTTGTTATCGCAGGTATTTTCGCGTTTTGACGTTCTTGCCGATAAATATGAAGTAGAAAAAATCAAGACGATCGGGGATGCTTATATGGTGATCTCTGGAGCGCCTGTAACCTGTGTGAATCATGCGCATCGCATTGCCCAGATGGCACTGGAAATGCATACAGCACTTAAAGATATAGCGCTTCAAACGGAATTAGACTTGAATATGCGGATAGGTATCAATACTGGGCCGGTGGTAGCGGGGGTAATCGGGAACAGTAAGTTCAGTTATGATTTATGGGGGGATACTGTCAATATGGCTAGTCGCATGGAAGATTCCTGCCCACCAAACGCGATCCAGGTGACAGAGGCTACGCAAAAAATATTAAACGGTCTTTATACCTTTCAGAATCGACCTAATGTTGAGGTTAAAGGTAAGGGCATTGTTGAAACCTATATCCTGACTGGTCTGATTAAGAATTCTCAACTTTCCTAAGAGGATAAGGCGACAATGCAGGCTAAATGATCTATAATTCGACCGCTTTTTGGAAGAGTGGATGAGCGGTTTAAGTCACCACCCTGGAAAGGTGGCATAGGGGTAACCCTATCGCGAGTTCGAATCTCGCCTCTTCCGCCAAAGTTTTATGATAGTTTCAATTCGATAAATCTTTTACAAATTATCCGTTAAAATCAGCCAGTATATTATTAACTATTCTGGCATTCGATCATGCAAGACAATCCGCAAACCCTACAATCCATCAGCCAAACTCTGCCGCAAATTGGTATGTTGGAGGCCATTATCGTACGTCCGGCCCGACGAGTTCCCGCAATAGAAATCAGGCAGACAGTAGCAATGGCAGATGTCGGGTTGCGAGATGACAGGCGCGGTATCGATCACGATCCAGCTATCGCTAAAATCAGTAACAGACAGGTCACTTTAATTCAGGCTGAGCATATCGAAGTCATCGCCAAGCTTATGAAGCTGCCAAATTTACATGCAACTACATTAAGGCGGAACTTAGTAGTTTCCGGAATTAATTTACTGGCCATCAAGCCTTTGTTTGCTCATCAGAAACATTATCTACATATTGGTGAAGTGGTACTTGAAGTCACGGGTATCTGTGCGCCATGTTCACGCATGGAAGCGCTGCTAGGTCAGGGCGGGTATAACGCGATGCGCGGTCATGGTGGCGTCAATGCTAGGATTATTAAAAGTGGTGACTTAATAGTAGGAGATGCCGTTAAATTTCAAGCGGTAACTTCGCAATTACCGCTTTTCTAACGACATCTTTTGCTCGGGATTAATATTTACTTGAGTACATTCTTGTTAATGGTCTGTATCAAGCTGCCTTGAGCTTTCTTATTGGCAGAATTGGTTGGTGATGCAGTCGTTTTGCTTGCAGATGCTGGCGCTACAGGAGTAGCTTGCTTAGCTGGGATTTTGTTAACGATTTCTGACTTCATATGAGAAGAAGTTGCACCTGCATTGAGGTCTGTAGGACAGCCGCCCATGACGGTATTACATTCAAATGCATAACTGTTGCTAGACATTGCTAAAAAACTTAAAGCGATAAAACCAAATTTCAAAATCTTCTCCATGATGTATTTAAGGTAAAACGAGGGCGCCATCATACTGGTTCAACCCAATGTATCCAATACCTTAAAGGCTCAAAAGGGTATTATATTTTTCTAAATTTGCCGATCATGTTCATAACACTTTTTTTACAATCCATGTAATACCAGAACCTAAAACAGAAAATACAGTCCACGCTGGTATCAGTATCTATAATTATTAGAAAAGGCCACTATGCGATTTATACAAACCAAACACCTGCTGTTAACTTTATTACTCTCTGGAGCATCTACAATGGCAGCAGCTTCATGTTTACCTTTGTACAACCATCAATTCACTACCTTGCAAGGCGAGAAAGTAAATCTTTGTGATTACCAGGACAAACCTATTCTAGTGGTTAATACGGCAAGCAAATGTGGCTTTACGCCGCAGTTTGACGCGCTGGAAAGCTTGTATAGCAAATATAAGGACAAAGGCTTGCTGGTGATTGGCTTCCCTTCCAATGACTTCAAGCAGGAATTAACCGACAATAAGCAGATTGGCGACTTTTGCAAACTCACCTATGCTGTTAAATTTCCTATGATTAGCAAAAGCTCGGTAACAGGCCCGAATGCTAATCCCTTCTATAAGCAGCTCATTGAAAAAACCGGCAAGGCACCGCAATGGAATTTTTATAAGTATGTGATACTGCCAGGCGGTAAAGAGGTTGCCGTGTACAGCAGTGAGGTCACTCCCGATTCGGCTGAGATATTAGATAAAATCAAACCCAGTTTGAAATAATAGACATTAAAAAAGGCGTTGTTAGCGCCTTTTTTAATGTAGAAAATATAACTTATTTCGCGGGCTGGCGTATCTTCTGCAGGATAATGGCGGATAGCTCTTCAATTGATCTACTAGTCGAATCAGCCCAGGTAATATTATTCTTCCGCATCAAATCTTCTGCCGTTGCGATTTCCTTGCGGCAATTATCCAATGAGGCATAAAAACTGTCCGGACGGCGTTCGCTACGTACAGAGTGCAAACGCTCAGCTTTAATGGTCAATCCAAAGATTTTATCAATGTGCTTATACAATACTTCAGGCAGAGTACCACGTTCAAAATCTTCTGGAATCAACGGGTAGTTAGCTGCTTTGATGCCGAACTGCATAGCGAGGTAAATGCTGGTGGGCGTTTTGCCGCAGCGTGAAACCCCAATCAGAATAACTTGCGCTTCATCCAGACCAGAGTTAGTCATGCCATCATCATGACCCAGCGTAAAGTTGATGGCCTCCATACGTTCGTGGTAGTTACTACCCATGACGCTGTGGGCGATACCGGCACCAGTCAGTGGCTTCTGCTCAAGCTCCAAGCCAAGCGGGTCAATGAAGGTATTGAACAGATCAATAAAATACGCGTTCGCTTGCTTAAGCTTACTACGCAACTCCAGATTACCCAGAGACATGATCACCACAGGGCGGCCACCATCTTCTTCCGTGGCACGCGCAATAGCGTTTTGCGCTATTACGATTTTATCCAGTGTATCGGTGAACGGCAGGCGCACTTGGGTAAATTGCGTACTTGGAAAATGCTCAAGCAATTTACCTAAAGCGCTCGCAGTAATCCCGGTACCATCTGAAACGAAGAGTACGGTGCGGCGCAGCATTATAAATTAACCATTAATTTGCGATCTTATTTCTTGGTCAATCGCTGCCATGTGGCTACAACAGTATCAGGATTCAGTGAGACAGATTGAATGCCTTCCGCAACTAACCATTCGGCAAAATCCTGATGGTCTGATGGGCCTTGACCACAGATACCCACATATTTGCCTAAGCGGTTGCAGGTACTGATGGCCATTCTAAGCAATACTTTTACTGCATCGTTACGCTCATCAAAACCATCCGCCAAGATCCCTGAATCGCGGTCCATACCTAAGGTGAGCTGTGTCAAGTCGTTAGAACCGATTGAGAAACCATCGAAATATTCCAAGAACTGTTCGGCTAATAAAGCATTCGATGGAATCTCGCACATCATGATGATGCGTAAGCCATTTTCACCGCGTTTAAGGCCATTAGCTGCCATGATTTCGATCACGGCTTTGGCTTCATCTAAAGTACGTACAAAAGGGATCATCAGTTCGACATTAGTCAGTCCCATTTCATCACGTACTTTTTTCATGGCGATACATTCCATGGCAAAGCACTCTTTAAAGTCTTCTGCCATATAACGCGCCGCGCCGCGGAAGCCAATCATTGGGTTCTCTTCGTCTGGCTCGTAGATATCGCCGCCCACCAGTTTTTTGTACTCATTAGACTTGAAGTCAGAGGTACGTACGATCACTGGTTTAGGATAGAATGCCGCGCCAATGGTGGCAACGCCTTCGGCAACTTTATCGATATAGAATTGTTTTGGTGAAGCATAGCCGCGTGCGCGGTTTTTAATCGTTTCCTGAATCGGCTTAGGCATCGCCTCAACGTTCAGAATAGCTTTAGGGTGGATGCCTACCATATTGTTAATCACGAACTCCAAGCGCGCTAAACCTACGCCATCATTCGGGGTTTGGGCAAACCCAAACGCCATATCCGGATTACCGACGTTCATCATGATCTTGCAAGGCGGTTTAGAAAGCGCCGCTGTGGCCTGGGTGCTTACGTCATATTCAAGGGCACCATGGTATACAAAACCGGTTTCACCTTCTGCACATGACACTGTGACGATTTCGCCTTCGCGCAGAATGTCGGTGGCATTCACTGAACCCACGATGGCTGGAATACCAAGCTCGCGTGCGATAATCGCCGCATGGCAGGTACGGCCACCGCGGTTAGTCACCAACGCACTGGCGCGCTTCATAACCGGTTCCCAGTTCGGGTCAGTCATGTCAGCAACCAAGACGTCGCCGGGTTGCACTTCATGCATATTGGCGGGATCTAGCACGATACGCACAGGGCCTACACCGACTTTTTGCGTGACCGCACGACCAGCAACCAATGGTTTGGCGCTGTGTTTATTCAGTTTAAATGTTTCGGTGACGTTGTTAGCGGATTCCTGTGATTTCACAGTTTCAGGACGCGCTTGCAAAATATAGAGCTTATTGTCTACGCCGTTCTTACCCCACTCAATATCCATCGGGCAGCCATAATGCGATTCAATGGTCATGGCATAAGTAGCTAATTCCAGAATATCTTCATTTGAAAGTGAATAACGGTCACTATCAGCTGGTTCTACTGGCACTGTATGGGTACTTTTGCCGGCTTGGGTAGCGTCAGAGAAGATCATTTTGATGAGCTTAGAACCCATGGTACGGCGCACAATGGCTGGTTTGCCAAGGGCTAATAATGGTTTATGTACATAGAATTCGTCAGGGTTTACAGCGCCTTGTACCACTGTTTCACCTAAACCATAAGAAGAAGTGATGAACACCACATCTTTAAAACCTGACTCAGTATCAATGGTGAACATTACGCCGGCACAACCTATGTCGCTACGTACCATTTGCTGCACGCCTGCTGACAAGGCTACGTCCGCATGTACAAAGCCTTTGTGGACGCGGTAAGAGATCGCACGATCATTATATAAAGAAGCAAACACTTCCTTGATCGCATGCAGAATATTGTCTAGGCCCTGTATATTCAGGAAAGACTCTTGCTGGCCAGCAAATGAAGCATCTGGCAAATCTTCCGCTGTTGCAGAAGAACGTACGGCAAATGTTGCGCCATTACCAGATTTAGCCGTGAGGATTGCATAGTTTTCTGCAATTGCTTTATTCAGCGCTTCTGGGAAAGGCGCTTCCATAATCCATTCGCGTACTTTTTTGCCGCAGGCAGCAAGTGCTTGAGTATCGTCCACATTCAATGCATCCAGCTCAGCATTGATTTTGTCATCCAGGCCATTTTGGGCTAAAAACTCACGATATGCATCTGCCGTGGTGGCAAAGCCGGTAGGGACTCGCACGCCTTTTGCAGATAATTGCGAAATCATTTCGCCTAGTGAAGCATTTTTACCGCCAACTGATGGTACATCGACGTTTCTTAAGTTTTCAAATGGAATAACGTGAGCTGACATAGTGTTCCTTGATTGATAATAAGCAGTGATGTTGCAACTGATTAACTTATAAAATACTTGATCGTTATTTGCAATGGTCCGATAGAGCTAATGAAACGGATATTGACGCAAATTATTCTGAATATTTTATTATTCTTAAATTAAGTTAACATTTTGCCTAAATATAGGTGTGCTGTCACCTTAAAAGTCTCTCTCGGGCATGAAATAAAGCAGACAAGGGCATGACAGCGTGAACAGTAGAATATAGAAAAGCCAGGGATATAGGAAAAGCCTGAGCTGTAAGCTAAAATGTAAATTAAATACTTAGGCAGTTTCACATCATCATCCCCAAAGATATCAATCCGGCAAATGCATCAAGACCCTAATCTTTCTATCAAAATCTGCGCGGCAGCTCGGCTGCATATGGGCTTCTTTGATTTGCACGGAGGGCTGGGGAGAAAGTTCGGCAGCATCGGTTTAAGCTTGTCGGCACCTAATCTTGAGTTAATTGCCAAGCGTGATGAAGCCATGGTGGTGACCGGGGTCGAATCCGTGACTTCGCGTGCCGCAACGATTGCAACACAGCTATTAAAAAAACTCTCTTTGGATGGCGGTATCCACCTCGATATTCAACAACACATTCCTGAGCATGCTGGTTTGGGTTCTGGTACTCAACTGGCGTTATCTATTGGTACAGCGATCAATCGTTTATATGGCTTGAGGCTAAGTGCAGCTAAGATAGCCGTGCTTACTGGGCGTGGAAGCCGCTCTGGTATTGGCATCGCGGCATTCGACCATGGTGGCGTATTGATAGATGGCGGGCGGCTTTCACCAGCTAAAGCGAGTAATACCATCCCGCCATTGCTGGCACGGTATACATTTCCTGAACATTGGCGCATTCTGCTGATACTGGATACTAAACAACCGGGAATTCACGGGCAAGAAGAACTTACCGCGTTTGAAGAGTTACCCATATTCTCGGAAAGCGTAGCAGCGCATCTATGCCGGCATGTTTTGATGCACGCCATGCCAGCCTTGATTGAGCAGGACTTACCAGCATTTGGTCAAAGTATCCAGGTATTGCAGGCACATGTCGGTGATTATTTTGCACCAGCTCAAGGCGGGCGTTATGCGAGTTCCCGCATTGGTGCAGTGCTCAAGCATTTGGAAAGTGCGGGCGTTGATTGTTTTGGGCAAAGCTCATGGGGGCCTACAGGTTTTGCTGTATTCGAGAGTACCCAAGTAGCAGAGCAACACTTGCAGCAATTAAAAACGCGCTTCACTGATAATGCCTTAAATTGGGTGATGTGCAATGCAAGCAATCACGGGGCAAGCGTTGAGGCTATTACGGATAATCAGCCCGCTGTCAGTATGACTGTCTAACAACATAACTTAGAGAATATTAAGAAGCCCAATATGGAAAAAGTTAGCATTTTGCATTTAATTACTGCGGCTAAAAACGCTAGTCCTTTTGACGTGAATATGGCGTTTGATTCGGGCTTTGACAAGATTATGCCGTATACCAATGTAGCCTTATCCGAGGTTGCGGGTTTGACGCAAGATGCCATATTCTCACGTAGTCCATCTGGCGTGAAGCGTGAAGGCATCTTTATCGGCGGTCGGGATATCGACCTAGCCATGCAGATGTTAAACGCTGCTAAGAATGCCATGTTCACACCGTTTGCATGTTCAATTTTTGCAGATCCCTCAGGTGCATTTACGACTGCGGCAGCCATGATTGGCAAGGTGGAGTATCACTTAAAAAAACAATTCAATGAGGATTTAAGTGGCAAAATCTTAAGCGTATTCGGCGCTACCGGTCCAGTAGGTGGCTGTGCGGCCATTATCGCAGCGTTGCAAGGTGCTAAAGTCCAGCTAGTTGCACACCGTTCGGTAGCTGATACAGAGCAAAAAGCAGCTTTCTGGAACCCGCAATACGGTATCAATATGCAAGTGGTAAGCGGTTCTTCAGATGCTGCGAAGCAAGAAGTATTGGCTGGTAGCGAAATCGCGGTTTGTGCCGCTGCGGCAGGTGTTGAAGTGATTAGCGATGCATTGCTGAGAAATGCTCCTCAACTGAAAGTGATCGCCGATGTCAATGCGGTGCCGCCGCTAGGCGTGCAAGGGGTAGGCGTCAGCGACGATGGCGTGCTGATTGCCAATACTCAAGTGTATGGCATCGGTGCACTGGCGATAGGTCAGTTGAAATACAACACGCAGCATCAATTACTTAAACAAATGCTGTCAGCTGATAAACCCCGAGTGCTTGAATTTATGGCAGCGTTTCACTTGGCGCGTGAGTTACTTCAACATTAAGCGATTTAAACAAAAATTCAAACGTTAAAATGCAGACTTGTTTTTGAATAAAGCCGCGATTTTAATTATTGCCTTATCGGTTCGGCCTTTTGTTATAGCGGCAAAACAGGCCGGTTATTCCGTCACTGCGATCGATGCATTTGCGGATTTACAAACGCAAACGTCTGCAGATAAAACCATTACGGTAGATTTTGATGAGCATGGCTTCAATGCTCCACTTTTATTAAAAGCAATTAATAGCCTAGATACAAGTGCTTATGGTGGCTTTGTTTATGGCAGTGGGTTCGATGACCAACCAGCACTTTTACAAGAGATTTCTGAGTGCATTCCGCTTATCGGTAATTCTGCAGCTATTGTTAGAGCGGTTAAAACGAGTGCCAGTTTTTTTGATGCCCTGCTAGCACTTAATATCCCATATCCTCCAATATTTAGAACTTTACCGGATACGGATATGAACAGTATCTATCTTAAAAAATCAGCCGGTGGTTGCGGGGGAACGCATGTCAGTATTGTAAGACCACAAGGTATTGCAAACCCACATGATCAATTAGCTGTTAACCAGTATTTCCAGCAATATATCGACGGGCGCTCCGTTTCATTACTGTTTCTTGCACATGGCGAAGCAATAGAAGTGATTGGTTTCAATGAGCAATGGGTGGATGCCAGCGCAGAGATGCCTTTTCGCTATGGCGGGGCTGTGAGTCAAATCTATTTAGCGCGGGATATAAAGCAGCAGTTAATAGATGCTGCAGAGAAATTGACTTTCAAATTTGGCTTATTAGGTTTAAATAGCCTGGATGCCGTGATTAAGAATAATATCGTTTATATCTTAGAAATTAACCCTCGCTTGAGTGCAAGCTTCGATTTGTATGATGCTGATTTATTCTATAGGCATTTGCATGCAGCAGAACCACTCGTTCACTCGTCAGTTAATAATCTATCTAATAAAGAAAAAGCAGCTAAAGCACAGGCTATCGTCTATGCAACGGAAGATACCATTCTTAAGCCATCATTCGATTGGCCGGATTGGGTGACAGATATACCAGCTATCCAATATATGGCAATGACTATAAAATCTGGTCAGCCTATATGTACGGTGCTGGCATCTGCACAAGATGCAGAGACAGCCAAGCAATTAGTGATGGCTAGGGTTAAAATGCTGAATTCAGCATTCCGATAAAAATATAAGTAAGAGGCCAGCGTGCAAGCTATGGATACTTCCTTGAAACTCTCCCAACTGAGTGTTAATAAGCTCAGCAAGCCTTTATTAGATCAATTGATAGCACAGGCAGAGCAATTGCAACTTGGTGTAAGTAAGCATGAAACTGGCTGCACCATCGTTGATGCTGGCATTCAGCATACCGGTAGCGCAGAAGCAGGGCGCTTGATTGCGGAAATTTGCATGGGTGGCTTAGGCAAGGTCACTTTGCTTACCAATAACAGTTTCGCTGATTGGCCCAATGTCATTTCCGTACATTCCCAAGAGCCAGTGCTGGCGTGCCTTGCTAGCCAATATGCCGGTTGGGCCTTGAGTCATGATAAATTTTTTTCCTTAGCATCCGGCCCGGCACGAGCTTTAGCGCAGCGTGAAGACTTGTTTATGGAGCTTGAATATGAGGATGAGGCATTAAGTACTTGTTTGGTGCTGGAAACTAGCCAGATTCCGCCGATTGAGGTCATTGAAAAGATTTTGCATGACACAAAAATAGCTGCAGAAAACTTGACACTTATTTTAACCCCAACGACTAGTGTCGCCGGCGCCACGCAGATTGTGGGCCGCGTACTGGAAGTGGCGCTACATAAAGCTCATGTCCTGCATTTCCCGCTTGCAAATATTGTCAGCGGCAGTGGGGTAGCGGTATTGCCGCCGGTATCAAGTGATTTCATTACTGCGATGGGTCGTACAAACGATGCAATATTGTTTGGTGGGTTTGTGACATTAGAGGTGATGGGCGGCGATGCAGCAGCAGCGGCGCTGGCACGTAATTTGCCCAGCAGTGCTTCTAAAGATTATGGGAAGCCGTTTGCGCAGGTGTTTAAATTTTATGACATGGATTTTTACCAGATTGACCCGATGCTTTTCAGCCCTGCAAAAGTGACAGTGACCAACCTGGAAACTGGCAGTGTGTTCGAAAGTGGTCAATTAAATGCAGAGTTGATTGCATTGTCATTTTCTTGATGTAGAAACCTTTACGTGAAAATTCCAATATTCACTGATGATCCCGGGTGGCATGGCGAGCAGTTAAAACAGGCTTTTGCATCACGCGATGTCGATGCAATCTATGTTCCGCTCAATGATTGCAGTATGCACATCACCTCCGACACTCGGAACGTTATTTGCGTACCAGCGTTCGAGCAACTACCGGGTGGGGCTTTTGTACGTGGCGTCTCAGGCGGGACCTTGCAGCAGGTGATTGCACGGTTAAATATCCTGCATATGCTGCAACAATCGGGTGTGGTCATCTATAACCAGCCTAAAGCCATTGAGCGCACAGTTGATAAAGCCATGACAAGCTTTCTGCTACATAAAAATAATATTGCTACACCTGTAACTTGGGTATGCGAATCGCGAAGGGAGGCTGAAACTATCCGTCAGATGGCTGCTGACATCCAGCAGCAACTCGTCATTAAGCCGTTGTTTGGGTCGCAGGGCATAGGCGTCCGCAAACTCGCTGCACATGAACGTTTGCCCGTACCTATGCAGCAACACGTCGAGGGAGTGTATTACCTGCAAGAGTTTATTGAAACCGCAAAAGAACCTCATGATTTTCGCGTATTTGTGATTAATGCCCAGGTGGTTGCGGTAATGAAACGTAGTGGCCCAAGCTGGATCAACAATGTGGCCGCCGGTGGCCAGTGTGAGGTATTTGAAGCGGATGAAGCGATGAGCACATTAGCCCTGAACGCCGCTGCAGCTGTAGATATCGATTATTGTGGTGTGGATATTATCCAGTCAAGTTCCGGTCAATATTATGTGCTAGAAGTGAACAGTATCCCGGCGTGGAAGGGGTTGCAAAGTGTGACTAACATTAACATTGCGCAACTGCTAGTGGATGATTTTCTGAGTAAACTAGTAAATGCCTAAACAATTCACACCAGACGAAGTAGCTCACTATTACAGAGCTGCCTGCATTGCCGAGTTACAGGCGCTCAAGCCGGGTAACGTGCACTTGTTTGCCGATGGGCACGGCATGACCATCCATGACTTTATTAAAAGTGCTGATGCTTCTGCTGCTGTGATTTCCCAGGCAGGATTGAGTGTGGGTGAACGTATTTACGCTGCGGTAGAAACTACCCAGAAAACCGTGGGTTTAAATACCAACTTGGGCGTCATCTTGTTATGCGCACCGTTAATACATGCGGCTTTATATGGCGATAGCAAGTTAACCCTTCAGCAAAACCTGTCGCATGTATTAAACACTTTAACGATAAATGATGCTGTACTGACCTCTAAAGCGATAGTCATTGCGAACCCTGCCGGTTTGGGCGAGTCTGATGTGCATGATGTTAGGTTGCCGCCCAATGTTACTTTGCTGGAAATGATGCGTTCCGCACAACATAAGGACCGCATAGCCTGGCAATATGCAAATCAATTTGCAGATATAGTGGGCATAGGGATTAATTGTTATAACGATGCATGGATAAAATGGCAGAACGCAGCATGGGCTACAACTGCACTTTATTTGAACTTCTTAGTAAAATATCCTGACACGCACATCGTGCGTAAACATGGTGAATTTATTGCCGAAGATGTCAGGATAGAAGCGCTTGAATTCGAGGCTGGGTTTAAATCAGCAGAAAATCCAAAATTAGTACAAAAGTCTCTTATGGTTTGGGATGCTTCATTAAAAAAACGGGGCATCAACCCGGGAACCAGTGCAGACATGACAGTAGCTTCTATACTTGCTTATAGCTTGAATAACGGTTAATTATTTTGCCATTTAACAAAACTTGTAAATTATCTAGGTAAAAAAACTATACAATTTGCTTAATACTTAAATGACGATGCTGAGCAGCTTCGAAATATTTTAAAAAGAAAATCTAAGAAAATATGAAAATCGCCCTTTTGGAAGATGATATAGCTTTTGCTGAGACCATTAAGGATTGGCTTTTTGATGCGAATTTTGAGGTAGACCACTTTAAAAATGGTTTGGATTTCTTACGGAAATATCCCAATACACAATATGATCTTTGCATCTTTGACTGGGCGCTGCCAGATATGGAAGGCCCGGATGTGATGGTCAGTATCAAGCTCAGGTCCAATAAATTACCGCCTATCATTTTCCTCACGGGTCATAGCGAGGAAGAAGATATTATCCGCGTGATCGATTCCGGCGCAGATGATTATATCGTTAAGCCAGCAAGCCGCCAGTTGCTAATGGCCAGAATTAATGCGCTGATCCGTCGCACAACCTCGCAAAATACGGTTGAAACTAAATTTGATTTCGGTGAATTGAAACTTGACGCCCAGAACCGGGTTATTACCTTGGACGATGAAGAGATTAAGCTGACCGATAAAGAGTTTGACCTGGCTTTATATTTTCTAAAAAACGAGGGGATGTTGCTTTCTCGATCTCATCTGATGCACGTCGTTTGGGGTTCTACCTCAGATATTGAAACACGTAAAGTGGATGTGCATGTAAGCCATTTACGTACTAAATTAAAACTCACTCCCGAGTTCGGCTGGAAATTGACTTCAATCTACCAGCAGGGATACCGGTTAGAGCACACCAAGTAATACATAAAAATAGCTCTATTAAAAGTTTTATAACGCCTTAAAGATTTGGATGAATCTTTGACTAAGCTCACTGGATATTTAAAAGTTACAGCACTAGCAAACTCGGCTAGTTGATCTGTCATGCACATCAACATCACTCCTCATCATGACCGACTCATCACCGGCGTGATGCTTGCGCTGATTGCTGCACTAATCACCTACAGCGGAGAGCTGGTGCGGTTTGATCACCTTTATTATGATTTAGGTCGGCATCTGTCTTTTAAAGCGCCGCCATCAGATATTCTGATTGTTGCGATAGACGAAAGCAGTCTTAAAGAAATCGGGCATTGGCCTTGGTCCAAGAGTACGCACGCCAAGTTGGTCGATAAATTGCATCACGACCAAGCGAAAGTGATAGGCTTGGATATTGTTTTATCTGAGTCGGAGCAAAATAAAACCGCCGCGGATGAGGCGCTTGAACAATCTATCCGCAAAGCTGGGAATGTAGTATTACCCATAGTGCTGGATATACCATTTGCAGGCGCTATAATTAACCAAGTTTACCCATCAGCTAGTTTAGCCAAAGCAGCTGCTGCGTTGGGCAGGGTGTACGTTCCTTTGGATGGTGATGGTATTGCCAGAGGTGTATATATGTGGAAGGGAATTAACGCAGCTAATTTGCCATTATTTGCCCAGTCAGTCTTACAAGTTGCACACCAATTACCGGCTAACATTTCGACTACGCCACCTAAAATATCAAGAGACGTTACTAAAGCAGCATCAGATGTCCTTTTAAGTAAATACGGTCCTCGTAAGATTAATTTCATAGGACCTCCGGGGTCATTCCAGCGTATTTCCTATGCCAGAGTGCTTGCTGGCGATTACCCGGAAGGATTCTTTAAGAACAAGATCGTGCTGGTCGGCGCTACCGCAGTAGCATTGGGTGATGCGCTTCCAACCCCCGTATCCGCTTATTCACAGCCTATGCCGCGCGTAGAATTTCAAGCCAATATTATTGAGGCAATGCGTAGTTCAAAGTTGATCACGGAAACACCGTTAGGGTTCAGCTGCTTGTTTTGTGCGCTGCTGGCTATCATTCCCTTGCTGTGGTTACCTAGGCTAAGCCCGTTAAAATCTTTGCTGATGATTACGGTTTATTATTTCGTGGTCATTGGTATTGTGATCTCTATACCGAGGTATTTGAATATATGGGTGCCGCCAGCAGGGGCATTGGTTGCAATTCTGCTCGCTTATCCGATCTGGAGCTGGCGAAAATTGGAGTCTGCCCACACCTATCTGGATATCGAATTGCAGAACCTGCGTAATGATTTAGCCATGCTAGGGGTAGACCAGACGGATTTTCAGGCAATTGCTGCCCAAGATCCTTTGCAAGCACGGATTTCCAAAGTGCGACTTGCTGCTGAGCATTTAAGGGGTCTGCACCGCAGGCGAAATGATACGCTGGCATTTATATCGCATGACTTACGGGCACCGTTAGGTACGGCCATGATGCTGCTGGAAGACTTTGAAAAAAATAAGTATTCAGAGCGCATCACCCATATGTTAAAGCGGGCTCATGCCATGGCTGAAAACTTCTTGCAGGCTTCACGGGCTGAATTGGCCAATGTGCAAAAGTTCCAAAAGTTAGATTTAGTGAGCTTGGTGCAGCAGATCGTTGATGAAGCTTATGAAAAAGCTGCGGCCAAGCAGGTTAAAATCAAAATGATTTCTGCGAGCATGTTGTGGGTTAAGGCAGATTTCGGGCTGTTATATCGCGCCATTGAAAACATATTATTGAATGCAGTGAGGTATTCGCCGGAAAATGCTGTTGTGAATGTAGAAATAAGTGCCAGCAATGATGAAGTCATGTTGCAGATCAGCGATGCTGGGCCAGGCATTCCGCCTGAACGAATTGGCCGTTTATTTAAACGTTTTAGTCGTGCAGAAGGCGAGCAACAGGCAGCCGAAGGTACCGGGCTTGGGCTTTACTTCGTGGAGGTCACTGTCAATAAACATGGTGGTACTGTGACATTGACCAGCATACCCAATGTGAAAACTACGTTTATTATTACTTTGCCTCATATAGCTGTACCTGCAGACGCTTTGTAATCACATTTGCTATCGTGGCATCAAAGTGGCATACCGTCTTTCATTATTAATCCCCGCTATCCGGCAACTCGTCAGGACACTGATTTTTTTTTCGGATATAATATTGGACTAGATTTTGTATAAGACTCACATTTTCGATAAGTTTGCTTAGCGAACTCACTCGGAGGGCGGGGTAAATTGATAATTTTCAGGAGGCAGTAATGGCAAATTTATTAGATCAGTTGAAATCCATGACTACAATCGTGGCTGATACCGGCGATGTAGAAGCAATCAAAAGCGTTAAACCTGTAGATGCGACCACTAATCCTTCTTTATTACTGAAAGCAAGTACATTGCCACAGTATGCACACTTGATTGAAGAATGTATCGCTTTCGCAAAAGCGCAAGGCGGCAGCAAAGAAGTTCAAATCGAAAATGCAGCGGACAAATTAGCTGTATTGATCGGTATCGAAATCTCAAAAGTGGTTCCAGGCCGTATTTCTACAGAAGTAGATGCACGGCTATCGTTCAACGTAGAGAAAATGGTTGCTAAAGGCCGTAAACTCATCAAGTTCTATGAAGAAGCGGGTGTAGGTAAAGACCGTGTGTTGATCAAATTAGCATCAACCTGGGAAGGCATCAAAGCGTGCGAGATTCTTGAAAAAGAAGGTATTCAATGTAACCTTACATTGTTGTTCGGTTTCGGCCAAGCACGCGCCTGTGCCGAAGCTGAGGTGTTCCTGATCTCTCCATTTGTTGGCCGTATTTTAGACTGGTACAAAGCTAAAACTGGCGAAACATACACACAAGAAACTGATCCAGGTGTAGTTTCTGTACGTGCGATTTATGCATATTACAAAGAGCATGGTTATAAAACAGTGGTGATGGGTGCTTCATTCCGTAACGTAGGCGAGTTGATCGC
The DNA here is from genome assembly GCA_046595335.1 of Methylotenera sp. Lineage (GTDB taxonomy): Bacteria > Pseudomonadota > Gammaproteobacteria > Burkholderiales > Methylophilaceae > Methylotenera. The sequence goes on along the minus strand of JBKJOT010000088.1, from coordinate 61,065 downwards.
CTTGGCAGGTTGTGACCGTTTAACGGTTTCACCAAACTTATTGCAAGACTTAGCCGCGACAGAAGGTACATTGACCCGCGTATTAACTGATGGCGGCGCTAAAAAATCACCTCCAGCACGTTTGACTGAAGAAGAATTCCGTTTCCAATTGAACGAAGATGCGATGGCTACTGAGAAATTGGCTGAAGGTATCCGCGGTTTCGTGGTTGACCAAAACAAGCTAGAAGCAGCTTTAAGCGCAAAACTATAATTCTTAGCGGCACGTTTTGATGTAATTAATTTATAATTAAATTGAAATGAAGCCGCTTTAGAATTGACATATATCTGCTGGGCATTTACTATAAGTGTCCAGTTTTTTTGTAGTACTCATTTTCTAGCATTGAATCCCAAGATTCGATGTCTAAACGAAAATAGCAATAAATCTGTAACATCTAACAATTATTAATCGGAGAACACACCATGGCTTTAACCCAAATGGCATTAGATTCATTAGATTTTGACGCAACAGTTGCATTGGCAACTACAGTTGCTCCACACGTGGACATCCTTGAAATCGGTACACCTTGCATCAAGCATAACGGTATCAAATTACTTGAAGTTTTACGTGCTAAATTCCCAAACAACAAAATCTTAGTTGACTTGAAAACAATGGACGCTGGCTACTACGAAGCTGAGCCGTTCTACAAAGCTGGCGCAGACATCTGTACAGTTCTTGGTACTGCTGACATGGGCACTATCAAAGGCGTAATTGACGTTGCTAACAAATACGGCAAAAAAGCTCAAGTTGACTTGATCAACGTTACAGACAAAGCTGCTCGTACTAAAGAAGCTGCTGCTGCTGGCGCGCACATCATTGGCGTTCACACTGGTTTAGACCAACAAGCTGCTGGTCAAACACCATTCACTGACTTAGCATTAGTTGCTGGTCTTGGCTTAAACGTAGAAATCTCAGTTGCTGGTGGCGTTAAAGCTGCAACAGCTGCTCAAGTACGTGACGCTGGCGCGACTATCATCGTTGCTGGTGCTGCTATCTACGGCGCTGCTGACCCAGCTGCTTCAGCTGCTGAAATCACAGCTATTGCTCACGCTTAAGTTTAGCTATTTCAATAAGTAATTATTGAGATGAGTAATTAAAAATCCTGACTCAGTAATGGGTCAGGATTTTTTTTGATATTATTAATACTAATATTCGATCACCCTGAATACATTAGTTGAAAAAAATTAGAGGAAACATCATGGATCATCAAAAATTAATTTTAGATAGATTGACTACAATCTTGTCAGAAACAGATAACAGCAACACAGCGAAACTGTTGAAGTTAGTTGACGAAGCTGGTCGTATTTTCATTGGTGGTGCTGGTCGTTCATTGCTAGTGTCACGTTTCTTCGCAATGCGCTTAGTACATGCTGGCTACAATGTGAGCATGATTGGCGAGGTAGTAACTCCGGCGATTAAAGCAGGTGATTTATTGCTTTTGGTGTCAGGTTCAGGTGGTACAGAAACTTTATTACCATTCGTTAAAAAAGCTAAATCTGTAGGCGCGAAACTAGCAGTGGTTTCTATGAAGAAATCTTCACCGATGGCAGACGCAGCAGATTTAACGATTCAAATTGGTAATGACAATAGCTTCCCACTGACTAAAGGCATGCCGATGGGTTCACAATTCGAGTTATCTACATTGTTGTTCTTAGAAGCTGCTATTTCAGAATTGATCTTTGATAAAGGTTTAACTGAAGAAGGCATGCGCGCAATTCACGCAAATCTGGAATAGTTAAGGCAGTAGTTGTAATTAGCCTGAAATTACAGATTAAAAAGCCCGAATCTTTCGGGCTTTTTAATGGCTGTCTGTTATCTGAAGTGAGCAGGCAAACGACTTAATATCGTCAGCTGTAATCGTTTGCTTATGCAATGCGCTTGCAACAAGCACACCAGCAATCCCCATGGTCTTCAATTTAAGGCAATCATCAATATTTCTAATGCCACCCGCGGCAAATAACTTACTCGGCATTTTTCTTGTTAAATTAAGTTCTGATAGGGTGTTTAACTGTTCCATATCCACCCCCAGACCACTACCTACTTGGGTAAGGGTCATGCTGATGACATCGGCTGGCCAATGTTGACTATCCGTGTGCAGTTTTGAAGGCCCAAGAATTCGGTCATTTTGAAAGTCTAGTGAGAGAATGTGATGATGTGATGTAGCCAAACTTATAGCTTGGTAGTTTGCAAAATCTTCCATATTTTCCGTTCCAATCACCAGTCGGATATTTCGCTTATTTATTAGAGAAATTTCGTTCACCTGACGGATACCATAATCTAGCCAGAAATTAATATGCGGATACTCAATAGCCATAGAGCTAATAATTTCAAAATGATTACCTAGGCCTTGGATAGCATCAATATCAGCGATGTAAATAGTCGTAAATGGGTATAATTCCAATAAGGCTTTTAGCACTTCCAATGGCGCACTACCGGCGCATAGCAAAGATTGCAAAGGTTGGTAACTTTCTCGTTGCCCATGCTTGGCATGTACAACTTGACCGTGCATTAAATCGATGACTGGGATGATTTCCATTTAAATGTGTAATGTGAGATTTTGTTGAGATTATTGCTGTTGGAATATATCACAGCCGGTGGCCTAAACCGCGAATCATTGGATACTTCGCTTTTACAGGAAGCCACATTAATGCGCGATGCTTTATTACGCGATTTTAGCGATGTTACTGACATTGATATTGTGACTACCTACGATGTACGGCTAGCTAAGCCTGAGAGTGCAGTTCAGGCCATATTTGTGGATGAGGAGGAAAATCCTGAAATAATCTGGCAACAGCATTTAACAGATTGTGATGCATGCTTGATAGTCGCGCCGGAAACCGGCGGTATTCTATGTCAGCTTACACAAATGGTAGAAGCCCAGGCTGTACAAAATTTGGGAAGTCATAGTTCCGCCGTTGCTATCGCAAGCAATAAATATGAGACTTATCAATGGCTGATGAAGGCCAATATAGCTACCCTTCCTAGCTATACGGCATATGAAGTATTGGAAGCGCCGCTCAATTCTGTGAACGGATTCATTGTTAAACCTAATGATGGGGCCGGGTGTGAGGCAACCAATTATTTTGCAGATAAACCCGCTTTAGTTACCTGGCTGGCAAACCACACGCATGAAAACCTGATTATCCAGCCTTATCAACAGGGCCAGGCTGCAAGTATCTCAGCCTTGTTCAAACAAGGCCAGGCATGGGTACTAAGCTGCAATGAACAGATGATAGATATTCAAGAAGATAATCATGTTCACCTTATAGGCTGCCGAGTGAATGCCTTTCACCAATATCTAGCGGTGTTTAATCAATTGGTAAAGCAAATAGCGATAGCCTTACCCACGTTGAATGGCTATGCAGGCATTGATGTCATCATTGAAGGCAATAATGTTTTCGTCGTAGAAATCAATCCGCGTATTACTACTTCCTATATCGGTTTGCGGGAATCGCTAGGCTATAATCCAGCCAAATTGATATTGGACTCAATTTTGAGTCCGACCTTTGAGTTACCGTTAGGTCTGAATAAGAATATTGTGGATATCCATTTAAATGCATAAGCAGGCCTATAAACAAATCGTAGGCTGGGATGTAGGTGGCGCGCACCTTAAAGCCACATTGCTGACAGATGGAAAGTTGCAACAAGTTCTACAAATCCCATGCGCATTGTGGCGCGGGTTGCATGAGCTTGAAACTGCGGTTGAATGTGTAATAAGCACATTTGGTTTAGCTTCAGAACAAGCTCTACATGCGATTACCATGACAGGTGAACTAGTCGATCTGTTTGAAAACCGGCAACACGGTGTGATAGCTATCAGCAACGTAATGGAGGCCAAGCTCTCAGGTAAAAAGCTATTCTATGCCGGTAGATCAAACCCTCAGACCATCTCTGATTTTGTGAATATCAATGAAGTTGCAAAAAATTGGCATTTTATTGCTTCGGCTAATTGGCTGGCAAGTGCGAGTTATATGGCGAATGAACTGGAGAAGCAACACATTTCATATCCAGTATTACTTATAGATATTGGCAGTACTACCACTGACTTTATTGCGATTAAAAATGGCGAGCCTCAGTGTTTGGCTTTTAATGATGCAAAACGTTTACAAACCGAAGAGCTAGTGTATACGGGGATGATACGCACACCACTGATGGCAGTTAGTCAGAAAGTGATTTTCAAAGGACTTCTAACTTCTTTAGCCGCAGAATATTTTGCGACGATAGCCGATGTGTATCGCATTACAGGTGATTTAGACGAAGCTGACGATATGGCTGATACTGCTGACGGCAAGGAAAAGACGTTAGAGGCGAGCACATGCCGCTTAGCACGCATGATAGGGCATGATGCCAGGGATGAAGATTTCGCCGTCTGGAAAGACCTCGCTAACGAATTCAAACGTCTCCAGTTATCGCGTTTGATTGCGGTTGCAAAACAGCATATTGCACGCATGGGATCAATCGAGGATATTATAATTGTTGGAGCTGGTGTCGGGAGTTTTTTGGTGAAAGAGATTGCCGCTCAATTAGGCGTGCCTTACCAAGACAGCACATTAATGTTCAGCCATTTATTTGAATTGATAAACGAACAGCCAAGTATGGAACGTAACGCTAATGTATGTTTACCTGCATATGCAGTGGCATATTTAGCTTGGAATAATCGCCCTTAAATAATTATGAGTCTGTTAAAACATACACTTCCTTATCATGCAGACACGGCAAAACTATTTGCCCGGGTCCATCATCAGCCATGGGCGATATTGCTGGATAGCGGGCAACCGCTAAGCCAGTATGGGCGTTACGATATTCTAGTCGCGGAACCCTTTATGACCATCAGTACGCTTGAAGACGAGACTGGCGTATATACCCGGGTTCAGCAGGGTACAGGAACGACCATAAGTCATGATGATCCATTTTCCATTCTAAATGCAGCATTAGATCCTTACAAAGCCTCGCAACATCAGATACCTTTTGCAGGCGGCGCCGTGGGTTATTTTGGCTATGATTTGGCAAGGAAAATAGAAGATTTGCCAGATGCCGCTAAAAAAGATTTAAGCATCCCGGCCATGATGGTTGGGCTTTATGATTGGGCTGTCGTAGTCGACCATCGTGAAAAAACCAGTTGTTTGATATCGAATGGGTTTCAGGAATCCACACATGAGCGATGGTCTGAACTATGCCGTTTATTTAGTGAGGAATTTCTCGTTAAGTCTATTGCTAAAACGTTTGCTTTGACTACGCCGGTTACCAGCAACATGGATTACACCCAATATGCTCAAGCCTTTGATGCTGTAAAAAAATATATTACTGAAGGTGATTGTTACCAAGTCAATTTAGCACAGCGCTTTTCCACACAGGCGCAGGGAGATAGTTGGCTAGCTTATTTAAAGCTGCGTGAAATAAGCCCCGCGCCTTTTATGGCATTTATGAATTTTGGTGACTTGCAAGTGCTGTCTGGCTCGCCAGAGCGCTTTTTGCAGGTGGTTGGCAGTCATGTAGAAACTCGCCCGATTAAAGGCACCAGGCCACGCTCTGCGGATGCAGTGCAAGATAAACAATATGCACAGGATTTGCAGAACAGCATTAAAGACAAAGCAGAAAATCTCATGATCGTTGATTTATTGCGTAACGACATCGGTAAAAATTGCGAAATTGGCTCGGTGAAAGCAGATTCTTTATTTCAACTGCAAAGTTTTGCTAACGTGCACCATCTGGTGAGTTTTGTAACCGGCAAGCTTAAACTGGGCAGGACCGCGATAGATTTACTCCGTGGCTGTTTTCCCGGAGGGTCTATAACCGGCGCCCCCAAACTAAGAGCCATGCAGATCATAGAAGAACTGGAACCGCACAGACGGGGCGTCTACTGCGGCGCTATCGGCTATATCGGTTTTGATGGCAATATGGATACCAATATCACCATCCGTACGGCTGTATATTCTGCGCGAAATCAAGCAGAGGGCGAAATCAGTTTTTATGCTGGAGGGGGCATAGTAGCTGACTCGAAACTTGAAAAGGAGTATGCTGAAACTCTGGATAAAGCATCCAGCATGTTAAAAACAATGCAATATTTTTCAAGGCTCTGATAAGGGGTTTTATGAAGAACAACAATAATCGAAACATAAAAATGCACATACAGTCAGAACCACAATGGAAAAAATAGTTAAGGGTAAATCCATGTGGGTGGTAAAAATCGGGGGCAGCTTGCTAGGTTCGCCTGAACTGGTGCGCTGGCTGGATTTATTTGTAAAATTCAGTGATGGCAAAGTGATTATCGTACCCGGCGGCGGCCTGTTCGCAGATGCCGTGAGAGAGGCGCAAGGCCAATCTAATATTAGTGACCCGATAGCGCACAAATTGGCCGTACTCGCCATGGACCAATTCGGTCTATTACTCGCAGGGATGAACCCCGGGTTAGCTACAGCTAGCAGTGAGCTGGAGATTGCCGAACGTACCTGGCAACATCGCGGTATCGTTTGGCTCCCTAGCAAAATGGTACTGGCAGATGATACGATTCCACAGAATTGGCAAGTGACCTCTGATAGCTTAAGTGCATGGTTAGCCAATAAAATCGGAGCGGAGCAGCTGGTACTCGTTAAATCTCGGCAACTGCCAGCTAAACCATCTAGCACTATACCGTTGCAAAAACTGGTGGAAGAGGGCTTGATTGATAGCCAGTTTATCGATTTTGCAACGGGGCAAAACTATAAAATATGGGCATTAAATAAAGCAGACTGTCACCTTTTTGAACAGGGATTGAGCTTGCAAAATTTAGAAGAAAAAGGCCTGCATATTAATATCACGCTGCATTAAACATAGAAAGTGAGTATTAAATGAACACTACTTCACTTAAGCCTTATTCCCAGCAGGAAACAGAAGAAAAACTGAAAGCTGAATTACCGCACTGGTATCTGGAAAATGGCTGGATACGGCGAAAATTTAAAACCAGCGGCTGGAAAGCTACGCTCATGGTAGTCAATACAGTAGGACATTTGGCCGAAGCTGCCTGGCATCACCCGGACCTCACAGTTTCTTACGCTTTCGTGATTGTGAAGTTATGCAGCCATGACGCCAAGGGCATTACAGATAAAGACTTTGAACTGGCCAAAAAAATCGAGCAAGTCATCGCTTGGCAACCGGCAAAAGAAGGCGGCGTGTTAGAAGGCACACCAAACGAAGACGCTAGATTTAAATATATTAAATACGATTAATGTTTGATCTCATCACCTAAAAGCTCCGCAACCGGTTGTAAGTGCTCAATATGAACGCATATCACCTTGATGATCACGATGATGGGTATGCCCAGTAGCATGCCCCATACACCCCATAGCCAGGTAAAAAACAACAATGAAACAAAGACCGCTGCTGAATTCATTTTGGCGATACGCCCTGTCATCCAGGTAGTCACGAAAACCCCTATAATAGTGGCAATCACCATGGAAATGCCTGCAGTCAATAGTGCCATAGGCACTGAATTGAATTGCAAAAAGGCAACAATGCCTACAACCACAGCAGTGACTATCGGCCCGAAATAAGGAATGATGTGTACAAACGCTGCTGCAACGGCCCATGCACCTGCGTTTTCTAGTCCTATCATACGCAAAGCAAACCACATAAACATACCCACCATCATATTGGTGATGAGCAACATGAATAAATAACTTTGAATTGAATCATTGATATCTTCCAGGATTTTTACCGTAATCTTTTTTCGGCTTAATGATGGCCCGGTGAGTTTTACCAATTTACGTTTGAAAGTATCACCTGAAAGTAATAAGAAATAAGCTAAAAAGGCCATGGTAATCACAGTACCCACCATGCCAAAAATACCTAAGGAGCCGCGCCATAAGAAATCGCTAATCTTGAATTTAGGCTCCTCGACAATCACGTGCATGGTAGAATTTTTTTTCTTGTCAGCTGAATTACCGACGGCATTGGTTGCTGATTCAACTTGTGTGGCTGCCATTTGTACTTTTTCTATACTTCCTAGGGTATCTCCATGCTTGTGGGTTAATATCGAAGTGAGTTTAGTGGACGCTTCCGGCAACTTGGAAATAATAGATTGTACTTGCCCCTTGAGTGAGAAAGCGGCAAAGATAAGACAGGCAAAAAGGGCCAACACCACGATGCTAGAACCAAGTACCCGCGGGATTTTAATATATTCCAACCATCTAACTAATGGATTTAAGGTATATGAGAGCAGGGTGCCCAATAGTATCGTGATTACAAAACTCTGTGCCCAATCCAATGCATAGATGACTACTATAGTAGTAAGAATGACAAGTGCAAGATTTTTAACTAATAACGGTTCAGACTCATAGGGTAATAATGACTCTGGAGTTGGTTCTTCAGTTGGTTTTGAATTTAGTTCAGTATTCACGGCATATTTCCAATACGTTGTATTTTGATAGCAGGAGAAAAACAGTGACGTAGAAAATCTTCATATTCACCTTGGCTGATTATACATACAAACTAGCTATAATTTTTTATGATAGTTTATAGAGCGAATCGGTTTTTTCGAAGCGACCAAAGTGCAGCATAATTGTTGGGAGAATCAATAAGTTAAGGATGGTTGAAGTAACAAGCCCACCGACAATAATGGTCGCCATCGGGCCTTCGATTTCGCGCCCGGGTTGACCACTGCCCGCAGCCAGCGGCAGCAAACCAAGCGCAGTCACCAATGCCGTCATTAAAATAGACGGCAGTCTTTCTGAAGCGCCGCGTATGCAAGTTTCCAAGCCCCAAATGCAATTTTCCTCATCAACCAAATGCTGGTAATGCGAGACCATCATGATGGAATTTCTCAGCGTGATGCCAAATAAGGTAACGAATCCCACCAATGAACCTAGCGATATCCAGCCACCAGTAAATATCGCGGCAATCACGCCGCCGATCAATGCAAAGGGCAGGTTGGCAAACGTGAGTAGAAGATTGCGCAAACGTCCGAAGGCGATGTACAGCATTAAGAAGACGGCAACACCAGCAATCAGTGATTGCAAAATAAGCGCTTCACGAGATTTTGCATTGGCTTCCGCTGCGCCGGTAAATTCCAAGTAAGCACCCGGCGATAAATGAATTTCGCTATCTATTCTACTTTTGAGTTCTTTAGTAAAAGCATCAATATCGCGATTGACCACATTGGCGGTCACCGTTTGTATGCGCTTGGCACCGGAATGTAATATCTTGGAACGTCCGTTTTCCTGCACGATATCCGCGACATCTCTCAGCCTGATGAGCTTACCTTCAGGATTGAATAACGGCAGGTTGCCGGCTTCTTGTACATCATCGCTGGCTTCTCTGCTTAATACGACACTCACGCCAATCACACGGCTGCCTTCATATACCTGGGTGATTGGCAGGCTTTCATACGCAAGACGAATGTTGTCTAATACATCTGTAGGTTGTAAGCCCCAAGCTGCTAATTTTTCAGTGCGTAAACGTACCACCAATTGCGGTGTGCCTGCTGGTGATTGTACTAATACATCCGATGCGCCTTTGATACTTCGTAAGGTCGCGGCGATGGTTTGTGCATCGCGGTCCAGTGCATCCAGGTCATTACCGTAAATATTGATAACGGTAGTCGCTGCATAGCCTGAAATAGTCTCTTCAATACGCTCGGTAAGGAAGGTGTTGATGGCAAAATTCACACCCACAAAGCCTGGTTCGATTTTGCCATCATGGTCATCGTCTTCTATTTCTCCGGCTAATTCTTTGCGTATGCTATTGAGGATACGACGTTGCTCCTCCGCAGAAACCGCTCCGATTTCAATCTCAAATTCACTGTAATGAGTGCCGAATGTATCTGCACCATTGGGGGCCCGTCCTACCCACTGCGTGACCGATTTGACGCCTTTGATCTGGCGTATCACTGCTGAAACCTTATTGCCGATTCGCAGTGATTCCTGTTCGGAGGTACCAGGCACGGCAGTCATATGCATGATGTAATGGCCTTCATGCAGGGCAGGAATAAACTGGCTTTTGAACAAAGGTAAAATACCAAGTCCTAAAGTAATCAATAGCAAGCTGCATAGCATAATGGCCTTGTAATGCCGCTCTATGCGATAAAGCACATTGATATACCATTGTTTGATGTGGCGTATTAGTGGTGGGTCTACGTTATCCAGCTTGGCATTACCCAATAACAAATAACATAGTGCAGGCGTTAATGTGAGCGCTACCACTAACGACGCCAATATGGCGGCGATATAAGCAAAGCCAAGAGGTGCGAAAAGCTTACCTGCTACGCCGCCAAGTGTGAGCAAGGGCATAAAGACCAGTGCCACAATGATAGTGGCGTATACAACTGAACTGCGGACTTCCATAGAAGCGTTGAATACCACTTGGTAAATCGGTAAGGGTTGAGCTAACACAAGGTTGTCGCGTAAGCGCCTGAAGATGTTTTCGGTATCGATAATGGCATCATCGACCACTTCGCCCAATGCAATCGCCAAGCCGCCAAGCACCATAATATTCAGGCCAATATTGAAATAGCTCATCACTACGATAGCCGTAAGTAATGATAGTGGAATAGCGATGGCAGAAATAAATGCGGTACGCACATTGAATAGGAACAGGAAGAGTACGGTAATCACCAGCACAGAACCGATCAGGATGTCGGTACGTACACCTTTGATTGCCACTTCAATGAAGTTATCCGGGCGGAACAGGCCTTCATGCAACACTATATTTTCAGCAACCAGGCTCGGCTTGATTTCCTGCAAAGCACTTTCAATTTCTCGGGTCACTGCATGGGTATTAGCGCCTAGCTGACCTTGTACGGAAAGATATACACCGGTTTCTCCATTGATTGCTGCGGCACTGATAGATGGCGCTGCACTTTCGACAACTTTGCCTAAATCGCCCAGGCGAATCGTCTGGCCATTTTTATGTAATAGCGTAGCTTGTGCAAGCTTCTCAGGCGTGCCAGATTGACCTTCGGTATTAATGACGATGCGCTGGTTCTTGTTTTCGATGAAACCATTACCGCGCACGCCAGTAGCTTTTTTTACGGCTTCTTCGATTTGAGTAAGCGAGATGCTATAGCGAACCATTTTTTCCGGATCAACCTGAATCTGGAACTGCCGGACTTTGCCGCCAAACACGTTAACATCAGCCACGCCCGGAATCGCCAGCAAATGTGGCACGATGGTCCAATCCACCATGGTGCGAAGTTCAGTAATACTGCGAGTCTTGGATGTCAGACCTACTCCGAGGACGGTGCTCGCAGAAGAGGTAAGGGGCGTGATATTAGGAGTAATACCTTGCGGAAGCTTGTTGTTCAGCGTGGCCAGGCGTTCGGCAATGACTTGCCTATTCCGGTAGATATCTGTTTTCTCGTCAAAGATCACGGTGACAATAGATAAGCCGGGGATAGACTGTGATCGCATACTTTCTATACCCACGGTGCCAGCGATGCTTGACTCAATTGGCTGACTGACTAAGCTCTCTACCAGTTCAGCAGAAAGTCCGGCAGATTCGGTCTGGATAATGATTTGGGTAGGGGAGAACTCAGGGAATACATCTAAATTACTATGCGTCAGGCTATATATGCCATATAGCACCACCAGGCTGGCCAGCCCGATAATAATCCCGTTGAAACGAATCGAGAAACGAACTAATGAGGACATCATAATTTTTTTGTCCTCATATTAATCGTCATTTTAGCTCCAAGGTCACATCGCTTTGCAATATGAGTTTGCGCTTTCTTATGAGCTGGAATTACGGTTAAACTTTTCAATTTAATCGTCATTTTCATTGGTGATTTCGTATTTGAATTCCTCAGAAAGTAGCAACTGGGCACCGCTGGTTACTAACTGATCACCTGGTTTTAAGCTGCCTTTATAAAACCAGCCATTTTCAACTTCGCTATCGGTATTGATTGGCAATCGATAAAACTTGTCTTGGCCTATCTTTTTGTAAACCCACGGCTTGCCTCCATACCATACCACTGCGCTGTTAGGAATAATGACGCCTGATTTATTGTTTTGATTATTGGTTGCCTTAATATTGGCTGCATTGACTTGCATACCCGCTCTTAGGTCAGAGGTCTTGGCATAATAAAAATAGGTCTTACCCTGAATCGTGGCGTTGCTGTTGGGCGCGCGTGAAATAAAGTCAGCTTTAATTATATGTGAAGGCGAGGCGGTAGGGGACACATTCATGCTGCTGTTGATAACAGGTTCAGCTGCGTCGAATGGCAAGACGATCTGAATCAGGACGGCTTTGTAGTCAATTAAACTTTGCAGTAGCGAGCTATTGTTGAGGGCTTGTTTTGTCAGAGCACCCCCCCAAGTTTGGCGCATGGTATCCGCTATGTTTTTGGCAGTAGACTCTGCGGCGGCAACTTTCGCTTCTTCGCTTTTAAGGTCTGCCAGCGCGATTCCCACAACCTTGTCCGACACATTTTTATTATCCAGGTTGAGCTCATGTAAGCGGTTGTATTCGACTTTATTGCGCGTTAAGGCTGCGCGAGAAATATCCGCATCGGCTTTTGCCGCCATGTATTTGCTACGCAGTTCCAGCAGACTATCAATCGCAATGACATTGCCATAACTGCTTACACCAGCCTGATAACTGCTAGACTTGATGGAAGTTACTGCGATATCGCTTTGCGCTTGCGTGGCGGAGCTCATAGTAATGGATGTCATCCCGTCTTTGTTATCAATACGGTTTGGCGCTTTTACCTGCTCATCCGAGTCTTTGGTGAAAGCCTCGTATTCGTCTTTGCCATAAAACACTAAGGCCCAGAATAGTATGACGATCAGGAATGCCTGCAAGCCGATAATTATGGCTAATTTACGATTCATTACCACCGCCTCCGTTATAACTTTTAGTTAGACTATTTTAGGTATGTGAAATAATTCTTTTTTTTGTTAGCAGATTACTTCAAGCCGTGGTCTTTGCCTGTCTGTAATAGCGGTTGTTGCAAAGTATTTTCTAATTGTGTCATGGCTATTAATAGCTGTGCCTGTGCCTGTAATACATTTTTCTCCGCAGCGTTGGTTTCTAATTTGGAATAAGCTATTTCAAGACGATCTGCATCACCCGCGGAAAATCTACGCTGCGTGCGCTGAGCGCTCAGCAATTGCTGGTCTAGAAGCCGTTGCTGATTCGATAAAGCTTGCTGCGCTTGGTTTAACTGACTATTAGCGATACTTGCTGCGGTGATGACCTTGGTTTGCAGGGCCTCGAATTGTGTAGCTTCTACTTCACGCAGTTGTGTAGCCTCGTGAATTGCAGCCTTGTTTTTATCCAATAGCGATAATAAACCGGAAATTCCCAATGACCATATCTTATCGCCAAATTCATAGGCATAGCCAGGGCTTAGGACTATATCAGGATATTGCCTGGCGATTTCCATTCTTAATTTAGCTTCTGCCACAGCATAACGTTCTAACGCAATGGGGATACTCTTGCGGTTCAACAATGCCGATGTCTGCGCTTCTGATGATGGAAACTCGATTTGTGATAAGTGAAGGATATTTGATGGAATGACTACAGGATCAGCCAAGTTCATGGCTTGTATTTTTGTGAGCGGTAACCCCAGATTGCTGGCCAACTTGGCAAGTAATGTCAGCTTATCCTGTTGCTTTGCTGACAATTCCGATTGCGTATTCAGTAATTGCAATTTTGCAGCGCTCAGCTCGCTATTGGAGGCGGCGCCTAAATTCAAGCGTTTTTGGTAAATGGCTACGATTTCCTGACGGCTTGCTTGTTCACGCTCCAGTAGCTCAACTAGTTTTTGATTCATTTGGTAAGCGTAAAAAGTTTCGGCGATTTGACACCGTAACTGCCATGCAGCTTGCGCAATTTCTAGCTTAGCAATCTCAGACAGATGAGAAGCGCTATCAATGCGGATATTACGTTTGTTGGCAGACTCGATCGGGATATCAATACTTAGCCCTAGCGCATAAGGACGGATATCCCTATTTGCCTGATTGCTATGGGCGATATTGCCGTTAACGGCAGGGATATTTGTGATTGCTGCGCTAGCCTTGGCAGATTCTGCTGCGCGCCATTGTGCCCGAGCCACATCTAAATCTGGATTAAAGAATAGGGCAGCGTAAACCAGCTCCTCTAATTCCCAGCGCTGGATGGGCAGGCTTTCACTAGGATAGCCATTGTCGATTAGGTATTGCCGAAATTGCGGACCATTTGGGTCTTTAGCCTGCAAACGTGCATTGATGGCGGCTTGGTCTATGGGTTTAGCATGGTATTGCTGGAAAGAGCACCCGCTCAAACAAGCGCTGAAGCCCAGCGTGCACAAAACGATATATTTTAATAAGGTCGGGAGTTGCTTTGAGAATGCCTGGGATTGGCTATTAGCCGGCTGGATACTTGGTTGAGTGGGTAAATGCTGATCCAAGATAGCTTAATAAGGGACTAATGGTTGCTAATGCACTTAATCATTAAGCCCATTCTTCACCTAGCCAACGATTTCAGCATTTACCGCAATAAGCGCATCCTGAAGTGTTTCTTCGCTTAGGCTATTGATGGTAGTTGCTAGCAGGTCTGCCGCTTCAACTGTGCTGATTGGCAGGTCATGACTGTCCATTTCTGCAATCAGTCCGGCAGCAGCGCCAGTCACCTTAAGTAGTATTTGACGTTCACGCATGAGCAATTCCATCTCAGTGCGCAGCATGTTGATTTCATTTGGGTTGGTAGTGGTAGACATGTTATCCGGCTCATTAAAGTTTCAAAAAACGTTATTGCTATTTTCGCACAATCATTGCGTACTCTGCTAGGTATCATTTTATCAGGTGTTATTTTTAATTTAGTATTATTTAATCCACTTAACGGTTCCAACCCATGATTCAGAAGACCCCATGAATAAATATACGCTTTTTTGTTTTTTAGCTTTTCTCACGATGAATACTTGAGATACAATAGCGGATTATCTGGGCGGCTCAGTAATTAAGGGCCGCATACTACCTGCGAGAGTGGCGGAATTGGTAGACGCACTGGATTTAGGTTCCAGCGCCGTAAGGCGTGAGAGTTCGAGTCTCTCCTTTCGCACCAACTTATATGAAGCATGCCTAATATTGAATGTATGCGTACATTACAGACTGGGCTGCATTAGAAATTAGGAATTACAGCATGGCCGTAAATGTTGAAACCATCAGTAAACTAGAACGCCGTATGACGATTACGGTTCCGCTTCAACCCCTGGAAACACAAATCAAGCAACGCCTGCACCAGATTTCAAGGACAGCGAAATTCGCTGGCTTTAGACCTGGTAAAGCGCCACTTGGCTTGGTAAATCAGCACTATGGTGATCAAGTGCGTGATGAAGTGTATTCAGGTGCTGTGGAAAAAAGTTTTGGCGAAGCGGTTGAAGAAAACAAATTACGCGTTGCCGGCTATCCTAATATCGAGCACAAGCCATTTGTAGAAGCGGCGGAGAACTTAGAGTACACCGCAACATTTGAAGTGTTCCCAGAAGTTAAAGTGGGCGACCTGTCAAAATTAAAAATAGAGCGTCCAATACTTGAAGTTGGCGAAGCTGATGTTAAAAAAACCTTAGATGTGTTGGTTAAGCAGCGCGTGAGCTACGAGCCCGTAAAACGTGCTGCAAAAAAAGGTGACCGTATTAACGTGACACTTAAAGCCTCTATCGATGGCCAGGAAGTTGAATCTACTGGCGATACTGGTATTGATTTGGTGCTCGGAGAAGGTGGTCGCATCGAGTCATTTGATGACCAGCTTGCGGGCGGTAAAGCTGGCAGCTCTAAACAATTTGAAATCACATATCCAGCTGATCACACACCTGAATCACTTGCAGGAAAAACTGTCAGTTATGATGTTGGTTACGTAAGTGTCTCCCAAGCTAAATATCCGGAAATTGATGCTGACTTTGCTAAGAGTCTAGGTATTGAAGATGGCGATGTTGAGAAAATGAAAGCTGAAATTACTGAAAGCTTGAAGCAGGAAGTAGCTAAGCGCGTCAGTGCAAAATTAAAAGAACAAGTATTCCAAGCATTGGTTGACGGTGCTGATTTCGAGATTCCTGCTGTGTTGTTAGGTACTGAAATCAACCGTATGATGGAAACAACAGCGCAAAACCTTAAACAGCGCGGCGCGGATTTAAGCAATATTAAGCTTGAACCGGCGATGTTTGAAGACCAAGCCAAACGCAGTACTAAATTACGTTTGTTATTGGGCGAGCTGATTAATACAAACAATCTACATGCCAATGCTGAGCAAATCCGAGCGATGGTAGATGTATTCTCACAAAGTTTTGAGCGTCCGGCTGATGTGGTGACTTGGTATTACGCTGATCCAAAACGTTTAGATGAACCATCAGCTTTAGCGACTGAAGAAAACGCTGTAGAGTACGTGCTGTCTAAAGCTAAAGTTACAGACAAAAAAGTTAAATTCGATGATTTAATGGGCAATGCCTAGAAGGCGATTAATAGGATAACAATGAACAGTTTGAACCATAAGCAGCAGCTACAAGCACAATCCAATCTTGATGACTTAAGCCCTAAAGGTTTGGGTTATATCCCGATGGTGATTGAGCAGAGCGGTCGCGGCGAACGTTCATACGACATTTATTCCCGCCTTCTTAAAGAACGCGTGATTTTTCTAGTTGGCCCGGTTAATGATATGTCAGCCAACTTGGTAGTCGCGCAGCTTTTGTTCCTAGAAGCTGAAAACCCGGATAAAGACATTTTCTTGTATATCAACTCACCGGGTGGTTCTGTGACTGCCGGTATGTCCATTTACGACACCATGCAATTCATCAAGCCTGACGTCAGCACTTTGTGTATTGGCCAGGCTGCTAGCATGGGCGCATTCTTATTGGCTGCTGGCGCTAAAGGCAAACGTTTCAGTCTGCCTAACTCACGCGTGATGATTCACCAACCTTCTGGTGGTTTCCAAGGCCAGTCATCCGATATTGAAATCCATGCAAAAGAGATTTTATACTTGCGCGGCAGATTGAATGACATCCTTGCACACCACACCGGCAAATCGTCTGAAGAGATCGACCGCGATACAGAGCGTGACAATTTTATGAGCGCTGAACAGTCAGTTGCGTACGGAATGATTGACAAGGTTATTGCCAGCCGTAGCGATGCGGCATAAGATTACAGTCAAATGACTGTAATCCAGCACTTTAATACATAGGAAATAATCAATGGCAACCAAAGCCGACGGCGATAAATTACTTTATTGTTCATTTTGTGGCAAAAGCCAGCACGAAGTAAAAAAACTGATTGCCGGTCCGTCCGTGTTCATTTGTAATGAATGCGTAGACCTTTGCAATGACATCATCAAAGAAGAAGTACAGAATACCGATGGTTTAAAGTCCACTGATAACAGCCTTCCCACGCCGCAAGAGATCTGCAAAATCCTAGACCAATACGTCATTGGCCAGACACAAGCTAAAAAGAACCTCGCTGTAGCGGTATATAACCATTACAAACGCCTGGGTCATAATAATTTATCTGATGGCGGTCAAAAAGACGAAGTCGAAATCGCAAAAAGTAATATTTTACTCATCGGTCCAACAGGTTCTGGTAAAACATTGTTAGCCCAAACATTGGCGCGCCTATTAGATGTGCCTTTTGTGATGGCTGATGCTACAACTTTGACTGAAGCAGGTTATGTGGGTGAAGACGTTGAGAACATCATGCAGAAACTTCTGCAAAAATGTGATTACGACATTGAAAAAGCCCAGCGTGGTATTGTGTATATCGACGAAGTCGACAAGATTTCACGTAAATCAGACAATCCTTCAATTACTCGCGATGTTTCAGGTGAGGGCGTGCAACAGGCATTGCTTAAACTCATTGAAGGTACCGTTGCTTCTATTCCGCCACAAGGTGGACGTAAGCATCCTAATCAAGAGTTTGTGCAATTAGACACGACTAATATCTTATTTATTTGCGGCGGTGCGTTTGACGGTCTAGAAAAAGTCATCCGCTTGCGCTCAGAAAAAGGTGGTATCGGTTTCGGTGCGGAAGTAAAAAGCAAAGATGATATGCGTGCAGTAGGTGAAGTATTGCGCGCTGTAGAACCAGAAGACTTAATCAAATTTGGTCTGATTCCAGAGTTTATTGGCCGTTTACCAGTGGTAGCTACGCTAGAATCATTGGATGAAGCTGCGTTGATGACGATTCTGACTGAGCCGAAAAATGCGCTTACTAAGCAATATATCAAGCTCTTCAAGATGGAAGGCGTTGACCTAGAGTTCAGAGAATCAGCATTATTACTGATTGCTAAGAAAGCACTGGAGCGTAAAACTGGTGCCCGTGGTCTGCGTTCAATCATGGAGCATGCATTGTTGGAGATCATGTTTGAATTGCCATCAATCGCTAACCTGAGCAAAGTGGTAGTAGATGAAAATGTGATTCGTGGTGATGCGCCGCCATTATTGATCTACGAAGACAAACCAAGTGAAGAAGCTGTAGGCTAGCTAAGTTAGTTACAGAGGTAATCTCGGGAAGTGTAAGCCGGGATGTTTAATGAAAAAAGCCAGAGTTTATTCTGGCTTTTTTCATTGAAAATGCTCCAATCAGCTTGCCTAATGCTAGCCATTCTCAGGTATAATTTTTAAAGAAATACCACTTTTGTTCTTTTCTAAGTCTGAATTTAAGGCTTAGCTTTAACTGAGGCTTGAACTGTATTGATTAAGCCCCATCAATGTATGTATAGGCGCTTTTAGCTTACCTCTTTAGCTTAATTTTGGAAGTCTATTCATGACACAATTATTACCATCATTCACTTCTGACAATGGATTGCTCCCGATATTGCCGCTGCGCGATGTTGTAGTGTATCCGCACTTAGTGATTCCATTATTCGTTGGACGCACCAAGTCCGTGAAAGCGCTGGAAATTGCCTCGGATGGCAATAAAAAAATCTTATTAGTCGCTCAGAAATCTGCTAATAAAGATGAACCTGATGCCGAAGATTTATATGAAGTCGGTACGGTAGCGACGGTATTGCAAATGCTCAAATTGCCTGATGGCACTGTAAAAGTGTTGGTAGAGGGCGTGCAGCGCGCTAAAGTGAGTGGTTTTATTGAAACTGAAGAATGCTTTGCTGCCCGTGCAGAATTGATCCCTGAGTCTGTAAGTGATAACGAGATACAGGCGCTGATGCGCACTGTATTCACGCAGTTTGACCAATATGTCAAACTCAACAAAAAAATCCCACCTGAAATTCTTACTTCATTAGCCACCATAGATGAAGCAGGTCGCTTGGCTGATACCATTGCCGCGCACTTAACTCTGAAATTAGATGAGAAACAAAAAATCCTCGAGATGTTCAGTGTCGCTGAGCGTCTTGAGCATTTATTGCGCCTTATGGAAGGTGAAATCGATATTCTGCAAGTTGAGAAACGTATCCGTGGCCGTGTAAAACGCCAAATGGAAAAAACGCAGCGTGAATACTATTTGAATGAGCAGGTTAAAGCCATTCAAAAAGAACTCGGTGAGCAAGACGAAAACGCCGATATGGAAGAGCTTGAGAAGCGTATCGAAGCGGCGCGTATGCCAAAAGATGCGTTAGCCAAAGTGGCCAGTGAGCTTAAAAAACTTAAACTCATGTCACCGATGTCGGCCGAGGCTTCTGTGGTACGTAACTACATTGATACGCTCATCAACTTACCTTGGAAGAAAAAAACCAAGATCAGCAAAGATCTATTAGCCGCAGAAGCGATTCTCGATGGAGATCATTTTGGATTGGAAAAAGTCAAAGAACGTATTGTTGAATATCTCGCAGTACAGCAACGCGTTGACAAGATTAAAGCGCCAATTCTTTGCTTGGTAGGGCCTCCTGGGGTGGGTAAAACTTCGCTTGGTCAAAGTATCGCTAAGGCAGTTAACCGCAAGTTTGTACGTATGGCACTTGGCGGTGTACGTGATGAGTCTGAAATTCGCGGCCATAGACGTACCTATATTGGTTCTATGCCAGGCAAGATTTTGCAGAGCATGACTAAAGTTGGCGTGCGTAATCCTTTATTCTTATTGGATGAAGTAGATAAGCTCGGCCAGGATTTCCGCGGTGATCCATCTTCAGCTTTGCTGGAAGTGCTTGATCCGGAACAGAACCATACGTTTGCCGATCACTACGTTGAAGTCGAATATGATCTTTCCGATGTGATGTTCGTAGCTACTGCAAACTCGATGAATATTCCCGAGCCATTATTGGATCGTATGGAAATTATTCGTCTCGCCGGTTATACCGAAGATGAAAAAGTAGGCATTGCTATGCGTTATTTACTGCCTAAGCAATTGAAAACACACGGGTTGAAAGAACATGAGATTAATATTTCAGAAACTGCTGTGCGCGATATCGTGCGTTTTTACACACGGGAGGCTGGCGTTCGTAGATTAGATCAAGAAATCGCTAAGATTTGCCGTAAGGTTGTCAAAGAACTCATTACCGTTAAGGCCAAAGAAGGCGCAAAAGCGCCTAAAAAAATCAACGTTTCCCCTAAAAACCTTGATAAATATCTAGGTATACAACGTTTTGATTATGGTATCGCTGCTAAGGAAGACCAAGTAGGTCAGGTCACCGGCCTAGCATGGACTTCAGTAGGCGGTGAATTACTAACGATTGAAGCGGTGTTATTGCCGGGTAAGGGTATCACTATTAAAACCGGTAAGTTGGGTGACGTAATGCAAGAATCTACTCAAGCTGCGATGAGCGTAGTACGGAGTCGTGCAAAACGTTTGGGTATTCCTACGGATTTTTACGAGAAAAACGATATCCATATCCACTTTCCAGAGGGCGCTACGCCAAAAGACGGACCAAGTGCGGGTATTGCTATAACTACGGCGTTAGTTTCAGCCTTAACAGGCATTCCTGCGCGTGCAGATGTGGCAATGACGGGGGAAATCACCTTGCGTGGTGAAGTCTTGCCAATCGGCGGATTGAAAGAGAAGCTTTTGGCAGCCCATCGCGGTGGTATTAAAACCGTACTGATTCCACAGCAGAACGTAAAAGATTTAGCTGAGATACCGGAAAACATTAAAAACCATCTGGATATTCATCCTGTACAGTGGATTGATGAAGTATTAGCGCTAGCTTTGGCCTCTAAACCGGTGCCTTTGCCGGAAATTGACGAGTCTAAGGAGAAACTTGCAAAGGAAGTTCAAGCCACTGATAAATCAACAGAAAATCCTACAACGGGAACTGGTACTACAAAACACTGAAAAAATAAGTGAAACATCTGGCCGATAAAAGCTTGACATAGCCTTTGTTGGCTTGATATAAAGCTGATACGGGTACTCGTTACCCAAATAGGACAATGAAGTCTTTACTTAATAAACCTTGAGAGGGGATTACACGTGAATAAATCTGAATTGATTGACGATATTGCAAAAGCGGCTGGTATTTCAAAAGCTGGAGCTGGCCGTGCTTTAGATGCAACAACTGCTTCAATAACAAAAGCAATGAAAAAAGGCGATTTAGTAACACTAATCGGCTTTGGTACATTTTATGTTGGCAAACGTGAAGCACGTAACGGTCGCAATCCACGTACAGGCGCAACAATTAAGATTAAAGCTGCGAACTCTCCTAAATTTAGGGCTGGTAAAGCACTTAAAGATGCTGTAAACTAGTCGTCTTTGTTGGTCAGGCAGGGTGCTTAGCTCAGTTGGTAGAGCGTCGCCCTTACAAGGCGAATGTCAGCGGTTCGACCCCGTTAGCACCCACCAAAAAACCAATAAATGTGACTAAGCCGTTTCTGATTTTATAAATTTAGAGTGCTAGTTTTTTTAGCACTCTTTATTTTGTAAAAAATTTGAAAAAACAAGTTTTTTAATTTAAATAATTTCAGTCACGCAAAATTAAAAAGCGTATAAGTTTGATAAAATAACATCTACGCAAGCTTTATGGAGTGGTAGTTCAGTTGGTTAGAATACCGGCCTGTCACGCCGGGGGTCGCGGGTTCGAGTCCCGTCCACTCCGCCAAATAGAATAGCGAGTCTCAAATAAATCTGGGGCTCGCTATTTTTATTTGTACTTATGAAATTGCATCTCGCATTTTGCGCAATCATGAATTACATCTTAACCCTGAATTTCATCCAACTTAGACAAGCCGCTCAGCTAAACCTTTACAAGCTAGTCAAGTGCTTCCATCAAAGCAATCCAAAACTTAACGGACTAAGTCTACATTCATAGGTAAATGAAAAGTTAATGCTCATTTATGCTATATTACCGTCCGGTATTATCGGGTTATTAATTGTCATTAAAGCCTTTTGAATCAAATGTTGAATATTTTAAGAAGAGAAATTTTTTATGTTAGATAGCATTCGCGCTGTAGCCCAAGGTTGGGTGGGAAAAGCCCTGTTGGCAGCCATTACCGTCCCTTTTGCATTATTCGGTATTGACTCGTATTTAAACCAAGCGGGCAGGAATGTTGCCGTGGCAGAGGTTAACGGTAGCAATATATCGGTACAGGAATATGCCAATGCTTTGCAAAATGTCCGCAATCGTTTGCAGTCAGAAGGTAAAGTGGATCAAGCCCAGCTTGATAGCCCTGAAGTGAAGTCATTGGTCTTGAATCAGCTTATCAATAAACGATTGCTCTCCAAAGAGATTCAGCAAGAAAAATATGCCATCAGTGATGCACAGCTTTCTACCTATGTTACCGGCATGCCAGAATTCCAAAAGGATGGTAAATTCTCACAGGAGTTGTATGACCAGACTTTAGAGCAGAATCACATTAGCGCTTCTAAATTTGAAGCAGGCATGCGGGCCGATATGCTAGCCCAGCAAGCGCAGGATGGTATTGCCAAGCTAGGCTTTGTTTCTAATACCCGCGCTGAAAATACTTTTCAATTGACCAATCAGCAGCGCGAAGTCACAGTGGCTGAATTGAAAACTAAAGACTTTATGAAAGATGTTAAGGTCGATCCTGCTGAAGTCAAAACCTATTATGAAAAACATAAAGACAAATTGCTGATACCTGAGCAAGTCAAAATCGAATTCCTATTGTTGTCAGCGAGTAGCCTGATTCCAACAATCAAAGTAGATGATGATGAAATAAAAAAATTCTACGATGAAAATGCAGCTAAATTCCAAGGCAATGAACAAAGGCGTGCAAGTCACATCCTGATTGGCTTTGGTGTAAATGCAACTCCAGAGCAAAAAGCAAAAGCAAAAGCAAAAGCTGAAGAAATTGCAGCCATACTTAAAAAGAATCCTAAGCGTTTTGAAGAGTTGGCAGTGAAAGAATCGCAAGATCCGGGTTCAGCCAGTAAAGGTGGTGACCTCGGTACTTTTGGCCGCGGCGCAATGGTAAAACCATTTGAAGAGGCGGCGTTCAACATGAAAGTTAACCAGATCAGTGATATCGTTGAATCTGAGTTTGGCTATCACATCATCAAACTTACAGAGGCAAGTGGCGACAGCTCTGACTTTAATAGCTTGAAACCAAAAATCAAAGCTGAGTTGCTTTATCAGAAAGCCCAAGCAGCTTTCACCGACAAAGCTGAAGGCTTCAGCAATATGGTGTACGAGCAATCTGGCAGCCTAGAGCCTGCTGCCAAGGCTTTCTCAGGCCAAGTGCAAAAATCCGACTGGTTAAGTCGTGAGGAGGGCGCAAAGTTCTTTAAAAATGACAAGATTATGAATCTGGTTTTCTCAGCAGAGTCGCTTAAAGAGCATCGCAATACAGAGGCTGTAGAAGTGTCACCAAATAATTTGGTTTCTGCACGTGTAGTCGATTACAAACCTGCAGCACCACGTAGCTTTGATGAAGTCAAAGGCAGTATTGAGGCGTTGTTGAAATTGGAAGCAGCTTCTAAGCTTGCATTAGCTAAAGGTGAAGCAGTATTGAAAGACTTGCGTGCCGGTAAAGAAGTAAAAGATATCGAGTGGATTACCCCAGTGACCGTTGATAGGAAAAATGCACAAGGCCTGACTGACTTGTCGATGAACCAAGTCTTTAAGACCAATGCTGCAAAATTACCGGCTTATTCAGGCGTGGCTAATGCTAAACAGGGCTACTTGCTCGTTAAAGTGATTAAAGTAGAGCCAGCGTTAGCTGGTGATGCAGATGCCAAGAAAACGGCTCAAACTGACTTAAATGCGGCTTTATCGGCAGAATATCTTGCCTCATACAAGCAATCTTTACGTGAGAAAAGCAAAGTGAAGGTTAACGAGAAACTATTGTTAAGCGGTAATTAATATATAACTCTCACCTAACTCATTGTTAGGATAATAAAAAAGGCACCTGAGGTGCCTTTTTTATTATCCATGTTTGTTTTAATAATTTAACATTCAACAACTTATTCAACAGTACCAGCAGCGGTAATATTCATGCCGCCATCTACATAGGTAATCTCGCCGGTAATACCTGATGCTAAATCACTGCATAAGAACGCGGCTGCATTGCCAACTTCTTCAATCGTAACATTGCGGCGTAATGCAGCATGTTTTTCATTGAAATTGATCATTTTATCGAAATCTGCAATACCGGAAGCTGCCAAAGTTTTGATAGGACCGGCAGATACGGCATTCACGCGGATGCCTTTAGGGCCTAAGCTTTGTGCCATGTAGCGTACATTGGCTTCTAAGCTGGCTTTTGCTAAGCCCATCACGTTGTAATTCGGCATGGTGCGCTCTGCACCCAGGTAGCTCAATGTGAGCAAGCTGCCGTTACGGCCCAGCATCATCGGTAGGGCAGCTTTAGCCAAGGCTGCAAAGCTGTATGAACTGATGTCGTGTGCGATGCGGAAGTTTTCGCGGGTTACGGCTTCTAGGTAATCACCGTCCAAAGCGGTTTTTGGCACAAAAGCGATAGAGTGGACAATGGAATCGATGCCATCCCAATGTTTTGCGATTTGCGGGAATAAACCATCGATCAATGCATCTTCAGCAACGTCACAATGGAATACCAATTTAGAATCAAACTCTGCCGCCAAATCAGCAACGCGACCTTGATGCTTTTCAACCTGATAAGTGAATGCCAGTTCTGCACCCTCACGCTTCATGGCGGCAGCGATTCCGTAAGCAATAGAACGATTGCTTAATAAACCAGTGATTAATATTTTTTTGCCTGCTAGAAATCCCATAATACATCCTGTTAAATTGTCTTAATTATTTGACCTACCAAATTACTTTCACCTACGCTGAATTGCTACGCGGATCTAGCGCATCACGTAAGCCTTCTCCAAGCAAATTATACCCCAACACGGTGATTAAAATGGCAAGGCCGGGAAACAGCGACAGCCACCATGCAAACTGGATATATTCTTTACCATCGGTGAGGATGTTTCCCCATGAGGCTTGTGGCGCTTGGACGCCAAGCCCCAAAAAGCTCAGGCCAGACTCCATGAGCACTGCGCCTGCAACGCCAAGCACTGAGCTTACAATAATGGGCGTTAAGCTATTAGGCAATAAATGTGTAAAAATCAAACGTGCGTCTTTAGCGCCTAACGTTCTGGATGCCAAAACGAACTCACGTTCGTTCAAGCTTAAGAACTCTGCTCGAACCAAACGAGTTACACCCATCCATGAAGTGAGGCCAATTACAACCATGATATTGATGATAGAAGGCGTTAGGAAAGCAATGACTGCCAGAATCAAGAAGAAGCTTGGAATTGACAGCATCACATCAACCAAGCGCATGATAAAGGTATCCACCCAGCCACGGTAATAGCCGGCTAGAGCACCTAGTAAAATGCCAATGGCAGTAGAAATGCCTACCGCCACTAAGCCTACCAGCAGCGAAATACGACCACCATGCAGCATGCGGCTTA
Organism: Methylotenera sp.; assembly: GCA_046595335.1. Classification (GTDB taxonomy): domain Bacteria; phylum Pseudomonadota; class Gammaproteobacteria; order Burkholderiales; family Methylophilaceae; genus Methylotenera. The sequence goes on along the minus strand of JBKJOT010000088.1, from coordinate 35,319 downwards.
ACACATCCCGACCTAAACCATCAGTTCCCATCCAATGGCTTGCAGAAGGGCCTAATAAAATGGCTTTAACATTGATATCATCCGGGTCGTAGGGTGAAATGATAGGGGCAAGCATCGCCAATAAGAATACGCAGACGATGATAATAAAGCCAGTCAATGCCAGCGGATTTGACAAAGCTTTCTTGAATATATTCTTATGCATAGAGAGTCCCTAACCCCTGGCCACGCCGCGTCTCACGCGTGGGTCTGCCCAGGCATAGGCGACATCAGCCAGCATATTGCCTATTAGCGTGAGCGCTGAACCAATGGTAAGGATACCCATAATCACAGGGAAGTCGCGCATGAGCACGGCATCATAAAATAGCTTACCCATGCCGGGTATAGCAAAAATGGTTTCTGCGATCACTGAGCCGCCAATGAGGCCTGGAATTGATAAACCGACAATGGTGATTAAGGGCAATAGCGCATTCCTTAGCGCATGGGTGTAGACTACTTTATGCTCTGTTAAACCTTTCGAGCGAGCGGTGGTAATGTAATCCTGAAACAACACATCTAGCATGCCATTTTTAACGAATAAGGTGATCCCGGCCAGGCCAGTAAGAGAGGGGATGATGACAGGCATGAAGAGATGACTAACGCTATCTTTAAGTTTCCCCCAGGTATCCAGATTGTCATAATTGATGCTATGTAAACCGGATATCGGGAACCAGTTGTTCACTACACCAAGCCAGTACATGAGCAACAGCGAAAGCCAAAACCCAGGAATGGAAAAGCCAACAAAGTTAAACAAGGTAATCGACTTATCCTGCCAGCCCCCGTATCTACGTGCCGCGACAATACCAAGCGGGATGGCAAGTATCAAGGTGAGGATCAGGCCTATGATATTAATCATCAAGGTGATTGGCAGGGCTTCTTGAATCAAACCTTTTGTAACGTTGCCGTCTTTATCCGTTTTTTGCCAGAACACCGGTTTCTGGTGGGTGGCAAATGAGGTGCCGAAATCTAAGGTCGCCATGCGTTTGAGCCATAAGCCATATTGCACGATCACTGGTTTGTCCAAGTTGTAAAGCTCACGTAACTTCTGGCGCGATTCTTCACTGGCTTTAGGATTGAATGAAGCCTCATTATTGGTGATGTCACCTGGCGCAAGGTGCATGATCAGGAATGAAATCAAGCTGATTCCCACCAGCATCGGTATCATCCAAAACACACGTTTAATTAAATATTTAAGCATGGATATTTGACCTAGTTAGCGGATATTTCATTGCGACGCAAAGGCATAGGAATATACCAGTCGTAGGAGTTCCAGCCTACGCCAGCAGGCGGTGCTGGATTCTCAATTCCCTTTACACGCTTGTGGATAGCAGTAAGGCCATAGCCGGCAGAGAGATAAACGATAGGGCAGTCTTCTAACAATACTTTGGCAAACTCATGATAAATCTTCATGCGTTTATCTGCATCAAGTTCCAAACGTCCTTGTTCCAGCAGCTTATCTACCATTGGGTTGTGGTAACCAATGAAGTTAAATTGTCCCGGTGCCTGCTGACTGGAATGCCAGATGTTGTATTGGTCCGGATCTAGGCCCAAGCCCCAGCCTAATACTACTACATCAAAATCACCGGTTTTGATAAAACGGCTAATAAAGCTGGCCCATTCGATTGCGCGGATTTTAACGTCAATGCCAACTTCTTTAAGCCGGCGCTGGATGAGCACGGCAGATTTTTCACGTTCTTTGTTCTGGTTGGTAATGATTTCGAAGGCAAATGGCTTACCATCTTTTTCTAGAATGCCATCGCCATCCCTATCTGCAAAACCAGCTTCTTTAAGCAATGCTTTGGCTTTATTAATATCATATGGGTAAGGCTGTAAGTCAGGATTGCTCCAACGCGTACCCGGCTTGTAGGGTGAGGCAATGTTGATACCCAAGCCTAGGTAAACCCCGTCAATGATTTCCTGCTTATCGATCGCGTAATTGATGGCTTTGCGTACGCGCACATCATCAAAAGGTTTGTGCTTGAGATTAAAGCCCAAATAGGTATAGCTATTACCAAGCTCTTTATAGAGTGCGAGTTTCTTTTTTAACTCGGGTCGAGCAGGGATAATGCGTGAGAATTTAATGGGATCCAAACCCATAGAATCGATATTACCTGCCATAAGTTCTAGGAATTGAGCTGATAGATCAGGAATCATTCGGGTAACGAGTTTGTCTATTTTTGCTTGGCCTAATACAGAGCTTTCATTACGAGATAGCTTGATATTTTCGCCATGTGCCCAGCTATCAAGCTTGTAGTAGCTACTGCCGACTGGGTTACGCGCAAACGACGTGGTATGTAAATCTTGGTCTTTTAAGAGATGCTCAGGCAATATTTGCAGCCCCGCCCAGCTATCTAGTGCTGGTGCATAAGCCTGATCGTAAGTCACATTGAAAATAAGCGGGCTAGGCGCTTCAGCTTTTTTTACCAGCTGGAAGTCTGAAGCATAGGGGCTTGCTAGTTTGGGGTCAACCACGGCTTTCCAGGTAAACAGTACATCAGCACTGGTCAATGGTTTTCCGTCTGCCCATTTTAGGTCTGGTTTGAGTTTGAATGTAATGGTTTTCTGGTCTTTTGATATTTTCCAGCTTTCGACCAGTTCGCCTTCCAAATCTAGGTTTTTGTCGTATTTAAGTAACTTGTTGAAGATGTTAGCTGTGACGCTAGCTGAGGCTGATTCCCCAGCGACCATATAAATCAGGCTAGAAGGCTCGCCTATCATCGCATCTATTAAGGTGCCACCTGAAACTGGCGGATAAGATTGGTTGTAGTCAATGACTTCGGCTGGGTTGGATTTCGGACTAGGCTTACCGCAAGACATCATCAACACGGAGCAAAGCATTACAAATATTAAAGGAGTAAACCTATTTCTATGGGCGAGATGTCGGGCTGGCTGGCTGGGCATTTTTATAAAGTCACCATATTTACAGGCTGTTTTACTGCCTTAGCTGTAGGCTAGGCAGCGCGTGATTGCATAATTGTTAATTTATCGCCCGGTTGGATATAGGAATTGACGTTTTTGTTCCAGCGTTTGATTTCTATCAAGGTCACATCAAATTTTTCTGCGATGCTATGGAGTGTATCACCGCGTTTCACCACGTAAGTTTTCTTTTTGTCCGCTTGATTATTGCTAGCGGTACGAGTGGTTTTTTTCGAGGCACTTTCTATACTAAGTGATTGCCCGACTTTGACCCGTGTACTCTTGAGAGCGTTAGATGCCATGATCTGCTTGACGCTCACCCCATAACGTTTGGCAATGGTTTGTATGCCTTCGCCTTTTTTGACAACATGGGTAATGCCACTTTGCGTAGCTCTTTCATCATTGTTTGAGTTGCTTTCCGTGCCGGCCATTTCAATAGCCGCCGCGGGAATATTACTATCATTGAATTGGGCTTTCACATCGCTGTTCGCCAAACTGGCATCTGAGTTTTGCGGTGCGATAAAGGTAGTCTGGTTGCCATTAGGGACCAGTATAGTTGAAGATTTCTTTATTTTTTTATTATCAGATAAGTCATTGACATCGCGAAGTTGCGCTATAGGAATGCCAAATTTCTTGGCGATGCTATCCATACGCTCACCGCGTTTGGTCAAATAAGTTTGCCAGCTGACTAATGGTTTATTATAGCCAGCCAAGTTATCTTTAAAGGCCTGTGCTGCAGAAATGGGTAGTAGTAGCTCATGCTTATCCCCCACGCTGGCAATGACTGGGCGATTAAAGCCGGGATTCAGAGCGGTGAATTCTTCATAGGAAATCTCCGCCAATTTTGCCGCCAGGCGGGCATCAATTTGGGCTGGGGCAGAAACTTTAGCAAAGTAAGCACTGTTTGCAATCGTTTGAATTTGTAGCCCGTAGTTTTCAGGATTGGTCATCAGGTTCTTGATTGCCTGCAGTTTGGGCACGTAATTCCTGGTTTCCGGCGGTAAGTTCAGGCTTTCATAGTCAGTAGGCAGGCCCAATCTACGGTTACGTTCAATAGCACGGCTTACAGTACCTTCGCCAGCATTGTAAGCGGCTAAAGCCAAATCCCAGGCGCCGAACATGGCATGTAACTTTTGCAGGTAAGTCAGCGCGGCATCAGTAGCAGCGGTGACATTGCGACGGTTATCTACCCACCAGTTTTGCTTGAGCCCAAAGTTTTTACCGGTGGAGGGGATGAATTGCCAAATCCCAGAGGCATTGCTAGTTGAGTTGGCTTGCGGATTGTAAGCACTTTCGATCATAGGCAATAAAGCGATTTCAGTTGGCATGCCACGCTTTTCAACCTCTTCCACGATGTGGAATAAATATTTCTGGCTACGTTCAACCATGCGTTTCATATAATCCGGACGAGAGCTGTACCAGTTTTCATGCTTGGTAATAAGTTCCGAAGTGGAATCCGGCATCGCGTAACCATCCCTGATGCGTTGCCATAAATCCTCATTAATGACAGTGATATTGTTCGATTGAGTAGCGCCTATGTCATTGATTTTGGTGTCCAGCGCATCACTTAACCGGCTGTTTCTTGTTTCAGTTGCGACAGAAGGATTCGCACTGTCACTACTAGCATTAGGCACAACGGTGTTGGCGGTAGGACTATTTGTAGTGCTGCCAGCGCCTATGTTTCGTGGTGGTGGTTTGTAACTATCATCAGCGTAAATGATGATTTCATCACCGGCGACATTTGAATCTGCATAAGCAAAATGGCTAGAAAAAACACAGGCCAAACCTAAGCCAGCAAGTGCCAGCTTAGAGGTCACTGTGTTTTGAAATGGGATCGTGAGTGTGCTCGTGCTTGGAGACCAGGAACGAAAGCTTAAGCGATAAGACTTTACGAGGGTGTTTCCTAGCTGACAAATGCGCAAAACTGATAATGAAAACATAAACCCGCTCTAGTCATAAAGTTGCAACATAGTAACGAACAGGCAAGTTCATAGTCAAGTAAAAGCATGTAAATTATTTTGAAATTTATTTTACAAATACTTTATATCTTAATGATTAATAATGGTTTCTCATTTCTCGCATCCTGCGAAAAACTTCTAGGGGAGAGTGGTTTTCAAGTTGTAGTGATGCGGAAATCTCGCTACTCTGGCAGCGCAGAAAAGGATTGGTCGCCAGTTCCAAGAATAGGCTAGAGGGCAGGCTAGGTTGTAATCTACTTCGCAGTTTTTCTGTGTCGTGTTTACGTTGAACAAGCTCTGCATTATTCGGTTCCAGCGTCAATGCGAAATTAATATTATGCAGTGTATATTCATGTGTACAGTAGATTTTGGTATCTTCAGGCAGTTGAGCTAGCTTTTGCAGTGAGTGGTACATCTGTTCAGGGGTGCCTTCAAATAATCGTCCGCAACCCGCGCCGAATAAGGTGTCTCCACAAAGTAGTATATCCGGCATGTAATAAGCAATGTGGCCTAAAGTATGGCCCGGTAAATCAATCACAGAAAATTCCAGGCTGAAATCTCGCAGACTGATAGTATCTGCTTCGCTTACTGCATGATGCGGAAAGTTATACTGTTCATGGCGTGGCGCGTAAATTAGCGCGTTAGGATAATGGTCTACCAATGCTGGTACGCCGCCGATATGGTCGTGATGGTGATGCGTGATTAGTATAGCGCTCAGGGTCAGTTTGAGTTGGTTTAAGCTGGCGAAAACAGGTGCGGCTTCCCCCGGGTCGACTACTAAAGCCTGAGTCCCGTTATGAATTAGCCAGATATAGTTATCCTCGAATGCAGGAATGGGTATAATTTGTAACTTATGTTGCATACTATCTATCATTTGTTCTACAGCCTTAAATGTCAATAGAATCCAATTTAGCCCAATATGAATAAATCGTCCAAAACTGTATTGTTGTCGGATGACATGCTCAGCCTGCAACAGTCTTGGTTGGACACTGCTTTAGGCCATTATTTACTGGCAAAAGAGCAGGCATTTTATGATCAGGCCGTGGTCGACCTATTTGGGTTCAATGCGCTGCAAATGGGTTTTTTGCAGATGGATTTATTAAAGAACTCCCGTATTCCAAATCGGTTTAAATCCACTGAATTTACTAATGATCCGCTAGAAAATAACCTACGATGCAATGATGACTTCCTGCCATTCGCCGATATGAGCCTGGATTTGTTGATATTGCCGCATCGGCTTGAATTCAGTGAGCGGCCGCACCAAACGTTGCGTGAGGCAGAGCGAGTGATGATGCCTGAAGGTCATTTATTGATATCGGGATTTAACCCTTACAGCACCTGGGGCACGATGGCAGCCATCAATAAGCAGCTTTCGTGCAGGAAAAGCTTTGCTAAGAAGTTCCCACCACAATTTCCTTGGTGTGGAGAGTTTATTAACTTGCCCAGGATGAAAGACTGGTTGAAGTTGCTGGGCTTTGAAATTGTTTCCGTAGAGATGAGTTGCCATGTTCCCCCTTTTGAACAACCGCATTGGCATAAACGATTTACTTTTATGGATAGGCTAGGCGAGCGTTGTTGTAACATACTCGGTGGGGTTTATTTTATTGTGGCAAAAAAACGCGTTGTGGGGATGACACCATTAAAACTAAATTGGAAAAATGCACCTCTAAAATCTGCCTTGGTCATCAAGCCTACTCAATCGCGACCCTCGCAAAGAAAATCCTTGAAACAAATAAATAAAATTAATGAGTAACAAATGAGTGACGTAAATAACGTAGTCAATAAATCCAATGAAGTTATTATCTATGCGGATGGCGCCTGTAAAGGCAATCCTGGCCCCGGCGGCTGGGGCGTTTGGATTCGCTATGATGAGCACGAAAAAGAGTTGTTCGGTGCAGAGCCTTTAACTACCAATAACCGGATGGAGCTCACTGCCGTTATTCGCGCGTTGGAAGCTTTGAAGCGTCCTTGTAAAATCAAAGTTTATACAGACTCGGTGTATGTGCAAAAAGGTATTTCAGAGTGGATCACCGGTTGGAAGGCGCGTAATTGGAGGACTTCAGACAAGAAGCCGGTTAAAAACGATGATTTATGGCGTGAATTGGATGCGTTGGTACAGCAACATCAAATACAATGGTTGTGGGTAAAAGGCCATGCTGGTGACATTGGTAATGAGCGCGCCGACATGCTTGCTAATAGAGGAGTAGAACAATTATTAAATGGTCCATCGCTTTTATAGATTTGATATTTAAATCTAGCATCAATAAAAAAACATCACTTATTAAAGACATACATGAGACAGATTTTCTTAGATACCGAAACTACCGGCTTATATCCTGCGCAAGGGCATCGTATTATTGAGATAGCCGCGGTTGAAATGGTCAATCGTCGACCCACGTCTAATCATTATCATGTGTATTTGAATCCCGACCGTGAGATCGATGCAGGCGCTCAGGAAGTACATGGTATTACGCTGGAATTTTTGCAAGATAAGCCACGCTTTGAAGCTATCGTGCATGACTTCATTGCCTTTATAGGTGACGCTGAGCTGATCATCCATAATGCGCCTTTTGATGTGGCCTTCCTGAATGCGGAATTGGGTCGTTTGGGCTTGCAACCCTTGGGGTCATTCAGCGGTAAAATCACAGATACCTTGAAAATGGCTAAGGATTCAAGGCCAGGACAGCGTAACAATTTGGATGCGCTATGCCGTCATTTCGGTATTGATAACTCCAGGCGTACCTTGCACGGCGCATTACTGGATGCGGAGCTGCTGGCTGAAGTATATATGGCCATGACGCGTGGGCAGGACAGTCTGATGATGGAGCTTGGTAGGCCTGAACAGATGAGCAGTGTTATCGATTTGCAGGCGTTGCAGCCACTAATTGTAAAGCTGGCTAGTGATGCGGAGAATGCTGCGCATCTAGAATATTTAGCAGCCCTGGAAAAAGGCGGAAGTTGTCTTTGGAATACCGTAAAAACATAGTGTTAAAAATATAGAATAATAAATAGTCTTAGAAAGTATCACGTGAATCAAACAATCATAGTTACTGGTGGAGCTGGTTTTATTGGCGCTAATTTTGTATTGGCATGGGTGAAATTAGGCTTAGGCACAGTCATTAACCTTGATAAGCTCACTTACGCAGGGAACCTGGAAAATCTGCAGGAAATCCAGCATGACCCGCGGCATATTTTCGTACATGGCGATATCGCTGATAAAGCGCTATTAAAATCATTGTTAGACGAGTATAAACCTCGCGCTGTTCTTAACTTTGCAGCCGAAAGCCACGTAGACCGCTCCATCCATGGCCCTGAAGATTTTATCCAGACTAATGTGGTGGGAACATTCCATTTGCTTGAAGGAGTCCGTGCTTATTGGAGTGGTTTGAGTGATGAACATCGCAAAGCCTTCCGTTTCCTGCATGTTTCTACCGATGAAGTTTATGGTTCGCTAAGTAAAATAGAGGCTGCTTTTACCGAGAATCATGCCTATGCACCCAATAGCCCGTATTCAGCCTCCAAGGCTGCTTCTGACCATTTAGTGCGTGCCTATCATCATACGTATGGCCTGCCTACGCTGACGACCAATTGCTCGAATAATTATGGTCCGCATCATTTCCCGGAAAAGCTGATTCCATTAGTTATTCATAATGCACTTGCCAGCGAGCCATTACCTATCTACGGTAATGGCCAGCAGATTCGTGATTGGCTGTATGTGGAAGATCATTGCTCAGCGATCCGGCGCGTGCTGGAAGCTGGCGAGGTAGGTGAGGTGTATAACGTAGGTGGCTGGAACGAAAAACCTAATATCGAAGTAGTTAAAACGCTTTGCAGGATATTGGATGCAAAACAACCACGAGCTGATGGCAAATCTTATGCTGACCAGATTACTTTTGTGCAGGATCGGCCTGGCCATGACCAGCGTTATGCAATAGATGCCACTAAATTAGCCAATACGTTAGGCTGGAAACCAAAAGAAACCTTTGAGACCGGCATTGAAAAAACGGTGAATTGGTATCTACAAAACCAGGATTGGGTCCATAACGTGACCAGCGGTGAATACCGCAATTGGGTACAGACGCACTACACTGAGAGAGGGGAAGAGTTAGCATGAAAGGGATTATCTTAGCAGGCGGTTCAGGCACGCGTTTATACCCGGTGACGCAGGTCGTTTCCAAACAGTTGCTGCCTGTGTACGACAAACCGATGATTTATTATCCGCTGACCACATTGATGTTAGCCGGTATACGTGAAGTATTGGTGATCTCTACCCCAGAGGATACGCCACGTTTTACGCAATTACTGGGTGATGGTAGCCAATGGGGCATGTCAATTCAATATGCCGTGCAGCCTTCACCGGATGGCCTTGCCCAGGCATTTGTCATTGGTGAAAAATTCATCGGCCAAGACCGCTGTGCTCTTGTGCTAGGTGACAATATATTTTATGGCCACGAGCTGACACAGACTACACAAACAGCTGCTAAGCGTACACAAGGTGCTACGGTATTCGCTTATCCGGTGCATGACCCGGAACGTTACGGCGTCGTCGAATTTAATAAACAAGGCCAAGCGATAAGCCTTGAAGAAAAGCCGAAAACCCCAAAATCCAGGTATGCCGTAACAGGTTTATATTTTTACGATAACCGCGTGATCGATATTGCCAAAAATCTTAAACCTTCACCTCGTGGCGAGTTGGAAATTACCGATGTGAATCGCCACTACCTTGAAAGCGGCGATTTGCAAGTAGAAGTCATGGGCCGCGGCATTGCATGGCTGGATACCGGCACGCATGAATCTTTACTTGAAGCCTCTTCGTTCATTGAAACTATCGAAAAGCGCCAAGGCCTTAAAATCGCTTGCCCGGAAGAGATTGCCTACCGTATGAAATTCATTGATGCGCCAGCCTTAGATGTACTTGCGAACAAATACATTAAAAATAATTACGGTCAGTATCTTAAATTGATTCTTAGCGAACAGGTTTTCTAATGCAAGTTGTACAGACAGCTATTCCGGAAGTTCTAATTCTGGAACCTAAGGTATTCGGGGATGACAGAGGCTTTTTCTTTGAAAGCTTCAATCAGCAACAATTTGAGTCACTCACGGGCGTCAAAGATAATTTCGTACAAGATAACCATTCAAAATCTGCTAAAAGTGTATTACGCGGATTGCATTACCAAATTCAGCAACCCCAAGGTAAATTGGTGCGAGTCGTGGCTGGCGAGGTGTTTGATGTTGCAGTAGATGTGCGTCGTCAATCCAGCACTTTTGGGAAATGGGTGGGTGTAGTACTTTCAGCCGAAAACAAGCGCCAATTATGGGTGCCGCCCGGATTCGCCCATGGATTTCTGGTGCTTAAAGAAGGTACGGAATTTCTTTATAAAACTACCGATTATTATGCGCCCCAACATGAGCGCTGCATTCGCTGGGATGATCCTGCTATCAATATTCAATGGCCTATTACCGGCTCACCTTCATTGTCTGCCAAGGATCAGCTAGGCGTGGATTTTTCTAAAGCTGAAGTGTTCGAGTAGGTGCAAGTTTGTATAAAAAAATATTAATTACGGGTGTAAATGGACAGGTAGGACATGCCTTAAGTGAGCTACTCCGCGATACTGATATTGAATCGGTAATTAGCCTAAGCAGGGCAGAATTAGATTTATCTAATCCCGATCAGATCCGGCATGTAATTCAATCCATTAAACCTAACCTCATCATTAACCCCGCTGCTTATACCGCAGTGGACAAAGCTGAAAGCGACCCTGTACTGGCTTATGCAATCAATGCTACTGCACCTAGGGTTTTGGCTGAAGAAGCCGCTAAGATTGGCGCTAGCTTAATCCATTTCTCTACCGATTATGTCTATAACGGAAACAAATCTACCCCTTATGTAGAGACCGATTCAACTGAGCCTTTAAGTGTATATGGAAAAAGCAAGTTAGCGGGGGAAGAAGCTATCCGGCATGTGGCGTTACCGCATTTCATTTTTCGTACTTCGTGGGTATATGGCGCTTACGGCAAGAACTTTTTGAAAACTATTTTGCGCTTAGCCGGGGAACGTGAAGAATTGCGCATTGTAGCAGACCAGTTTGGCGCACCGACCAGTGCTAGCAGCATTGCGAATGCTGTATCGCACGTTATTGAAGCATGGCATAACGATATAACAGGTGTTTACCACATGGTGAATGCCGGGCAAACAACTTGGCATGGCTTTGCTTCTGCAATCATTGATGAATACAGACTTTTACAGGCGAGTAAGGCCTGGACGCCGCTTAAAGTTGCGAAGATCAAGGCTATTAGCACACAAGAATTTCCTACTCCAGCAGCTAGGCCAACTAACTCATGCCTGAATACTACAAAACTAGCGCAGGATTTTTCGATTCAATTGCCTGATTGGCGAGACGCACTATTCATTGAATTAAATAAATTAACTCTATAACGTTCCCCGAGGTAACTAGCACAGCGAATCTGCCCAGCTATTCGGCGTTTCGTATAAACGTACTTTTTCTAGTTTTAAATGGTTGCCGTAGGTATCGTGATATTTGCTTTTTAAAATCTTGAAGGCTTCGCTAGCCATGTTTTCTGCGGTAGGTACAGTAGGGAATATCACGGTTTTATGATCCGGCAAGCTATTTAAGAAGTTTAAGACTTCGATATCTTTTTGGTATACCAAAAAAGCATGATCCCACACGTCTACAACTGACGCTCTGGCAATTGCTTTTACGTCAGAAAAATCCATGACCATGCCGTGTTCAGAGATATTTTCAGCGGTGATAATGTCACCGGATAGAGTTATTTCCAAGGCATAACGATGCCCATGTAAGTTCCTGCATTGGCTTTTATGATTAGGAATGCGGTGCCCGGCATCAAATTCTAGGCGGGTGGTAATATGCATATGAAGTGTTTATTCAGTTTAAAAACGCATTATACGCTGACTAGCCGAAAGTATTTATACGCTTAATGCGGGCTCTGAAGGTGAAAGTCATTGAAGCCTCGGTAAACTTCCAAGCCAGCATAGGTATTATATTAATAGGTTTTTATATTGGCTTTGAATTTTTGCATTTCAAATTCTTAGACATTTTTACTGAATCAATACTGACGCCCATCCGGTGTAATCTCAGTGCGCAATATTTTGTAAATGGCAAATCTTTCCTGAGTTACCTTGCCATCTGCGACAGCTTGAGTAATGGCACAATTCGGCTCTTGCAGGTGTTTACAGTTATTAAACCGGCATTTACCCAGAAATGGTCTGAATTCTATAAAAGCCTGCTCCAACTCATCCATACTTAAATGATGCAAGCCGAATTCCTGCAACCCTGGAGAGTCGATCAACTGACTATGTTCATCTAAATGATACAAATGCGCGGCAGTGGTGGTATGTTTGCCGCTATCCAGCACTTGGCTAACTTCTTGGGTACGTACCGACTCATTAGGCAATAGCGCATTAATAATAGTAGATTTACCCATACCGGACTGCCCGACTAAGATGCTGGATTCACCCTGTAAGAAAGGCCTGAGGGTAGAAATATTTTCCTTAGCGGAAAGCGGTAATACTTGATAGCCCAATGAAGTGTAAAGCGATAATTTTTGCTTGGCATCTTCATTGTCAGCTAGGTCGCATTTATTCAATACGATGACAGGCTTGATATTCGCAGCTTCAGCCGCAACTAAGCATCTGTTCAATAAGGCTTCATAAAAGCTGGGCTGAGTAGCCAGCACGATAATAATTTGTGTGACATTGGCAGCCAGCATCTTACTTTTAAAGGCATTGCTGCGATAAAGCAGGGATTGCCTAGGTAGTGTGCTTTCAACCACGCCTTCATGCTTGTCTGTAAGCTTGATCGTCACCACGTCACCACATGCCAGATCGGTTTTTTTACCTCGCGTCACACAGCTTATGCGTTTTTTATCAGCCAGTTCTACCTGAAAACGTTTACCGAAAGCGGCAACGACAACGCCTTGTTCAAAGGTGTTTTTGTTAGGATTTGAGGAAAGGTTTGGAGCAGGGGTTTGATTAAGCAAAAGGATTATTCTGTAAATTTATAATAGGTTTTATTAAGGTAGCTCGCAACATTCAGTTCTTCGTCTTCAAACCATTTAAGGCCTAGCATCGTATTGCAATTGCGTATTTGTGCGACTAAGCCTTTGGATGTTTTTACCTTGCGGTACTCACGTGTGTAAATGCCGGAACCGTCACCACCAAATTTCTCTGCATGGCAATTGATACAATGTTTATCGACCAATGCTTTGCCGACAATGGCATCAGCCTCAGAAAAAGGTTCTGCTGAGGCATTGCTCGCAATTAAAAGACATACAAAAAAAAGCGTTTTCATTCGTATCACCTCATACATCGAGTCGCAACGTTACATTAATAACTAATGAGTATACGCCGCTAATTTAGAAATCCTAATACTTGCCGGCGGATGTGAATCATAAAACGCCGAATGTAGCGGATCAGGTGTTAATGTAGAAGCATTATCGCGATATAACTTGACTAGGGCTTCGACCAGATATTTAGGGTTTGCATGTTTAGCTGCATAGTCGTCTGCTTCAAACTCGTTCTTACGGGAGTAACTTGCCATAATAGGACGCAATAGGAACAGGAAGACCGGTGAAACCAATAGGAACAAGATTAGTGCCATATAATTACTCATGATATCCACACCTAATCCAGAGTAAAACCATGACTGGTTGATGAGCCAGCCCAGTAGTGCCAGTCCTACAAAGCTTACGAAGAACATCAGGGCAATGCGTTTAATCACATGATGATGTTTGAAATGTCCCAGCTCATGGGCCAAAACAGCTTCGATCTCATCTGCATTTAATCTATCCAGCAAGGTATCGAAAAATACTACGCGTTTCGACGCACCGAAGCCCGTGAAATAAGCGTTACCGTGGCTGCTGCGCGCTGAGCCGTCCATGACAAAAAGTCCTTGTGATTTAAAGCCGCATTTGGTTAGCAACATTTCGATGCGTAGTTTCAGACTTTCATCGGTCAGTGGTGAAAATTTATTGAACAGGGGGGCGATAAATGTTGGATAAACTGCCAACATCACCAGATTAAAGATACTCCAAACCAGCCATAAATAGAGCCACCAGTATTGCCCTGCACTTTGCATTAGCCATAGCGCTGCAAATAATAAGGGAGCGCCTAAAGCCAGGCCCACCAAGCTATGTTTAAGCAGATCGCTGAAAAACATGGCCTTGGTCATTTTGTTGAAGCCGAATTTTTCATCGATCACAAAAGTTTTATAATATTCGAAAGGCAAGTCTATTAAGCTACTTACCAATAGCGCAGTGCAAATCACCAAAGCACCGCGAATAATGGACTGGCTAGCCAATAGCTCGCGCCACATATCGTCAATCCATTGTAAGCCGCCACCTAATGTAAGAGCCGCTAATAGTAGAGCCTGCACTACAGCTTCAATAATCACTAGCCTGGTTTTAGCAGCCGAATAATCCGCTGCTTTTTGATGCGAATCTAACGAGATATTACCCTCAAATGCGGCTGGCACCTGATGGCGATGCTCTTGTACATAAGCAATATGTCTGCGCCCCAGCCACACGCGGATACCGGTGGTAGTTACAAGTAAAGTGGTAAAAATAAAGGTTAGGACTAAAGACATGGATACACTCATTATTATCGTTGGAAAATCTCCGTACTAATTGATAGGACGAAGTTTTAAATGAATTAAGTTAATATATAGATATTGTGAAGCATTTCGTTGGTGTTGGTTCACCGCCTTCGCACAATACCCCTTATTTTAATGGAAATCATGATGGTCGCTACAAACAATGGTACGAATAACAGCAGTAATCAAAATAATTTAATTTGGCTGGATATGGAAATGAGCGGCTTGTTGCCTGACACTGACCGTATCTTGGAATTGGCTGCAGTGGTGACTGATGCAGAATTAAATGTATTAGCGGAGTCACCAGTGTTGGTTGTGCACCAGAGTGATGCTGTACTGGATGGTATGGATGCATGGAATAAAGGCACGCACGGACGGTCTGGCTTAATAGAGAAAGTCAAAGCATCAATCTTAACTGAAGCCGAAGCTTCTGGGCAGATGATCGCTTTCTTGAAGGAGTTTGTACCAGCGGGCAAATCGCCTATGTGCGGCAATTCAATCTGTCAGGACAGACGATTTATGGCACGCTACATGCCGGATTTGGAAAGTTTTTTCCATTACCGTAACTTAGATGTCAGTGTATTCAAGGAGTTAGCAAGACGTTGGAAGCCTGAGATTTATTCAGGCTTTAAAAAAGCCAGCAAGCATGAGGCCTTGGCTGACATCTATGAATCTATTGATGAATTAAAATATTACCGTGAACATTTCATCATTAAATAATATTTAGTAGTAGGCAAAAAAAGGGGGCGTCTAAAAAGACGCCCAGAGGGAGGAGTAACTAGCTTTGGAGAAGCTTAATATATATTAAGCATTTACCGTGCCAAGTTAATTTCCTTTTATTCTTTTTGAATTATGTTATGCGTTTTTCAATCGTTTTGATATACAAATCCAAGTATTCTTGGGCGCTATGATCCCAACTGAGATTCTGTAACATGCCGTTCTTTTGTATTTTTCGCCACGCTTTTTTATCTTCCCTGTAAATATCCAAGGCGCGCTGAATCACAGCTAGAAGTGCGCCGCTGCTAGCATCTGCCATTACAAAGCCATTGGCAGTCTTGTGTTTAAGGGTGATGACGCTGGTATCAATAACCGAGTCTGCAAGCCCTCCGGTCGCATTTACAATAGGTAAGGTTCCATAGGCTAGCCCGTACATCTGGTTTAAGCCACAGGGCTCAAAACGCGAAGGCATAATAGACATGTCGCAACCCGCCATGATCTGATGGGAAAGCGGTTCATTGTAGCCAATGGTGACACTCATTTTGCCTGGGTTATCATGAGCAAAGATACTGAAAGCCGCCTCCAGATTGCTATCTCCACTGCCTAATAATGCAAATTGGCAGCCTTCATCTATCAAACGCTGGATATTTGGTAATAATAAATCCAAGCCTTTTTGATAAGTCAGGCGACTTACGATGCCCAATAAAGGTGCATTCGCATCATTATTAAGCCCTAATGTTTTTTGCAAAGCCTTTTTAACGTCTTTCTTCCCGGCAATGCGTGTGGCTGTATATTTTTTAATTAAATAGGGATCGGTACCAGGATTCCACTCATCCGGTTCAATGCCGTTCAATATCCCGTAAAGTTCATTACCGCGTATTGCCAGCAGACCTTGCAAGCCAAAACCGAATTCTTCGGATTGAATCTCCAGTGCATAGCTGGGACTTACGGTAGAAAGCGAGTCAGCATAAAAAATGCCGGCTTTAAGGAAAGATAGCTGGTCATAGTATTCAAAACCTTCAACCGTAAAGTTTTCCAGCGGTAAACCTAGTTTTGTTACCCATTCAGCCGGGAAAATCCCTTGGAAAGCCATGTTATGCAGGCTTAGTACTGAGCCTGCAGACGAGCCGTCAGTGAGTTTCATATAAGCAGGCGTTAAGCCGGTTTGCCAATCGTTACAATGCACAATATCCGGTTGCCAGTTGGCGATGGGCGATTGAGGACTACTTAATATCGCTGCGACCTTGGACAGAACACCAAATCTTATCGGGTTATCCGGCCAATCTAATCCCTGCGCATCTGTGTAAGGACCTCCATCACGTTCGTAAAGGCTGGGAGACTTTATGACCAATACTTTTACCTGCGTTTCCTTAATCATTCCTAACAAAAGTTCTACAGGTTTTTCCGTCATGGGTAAGCCGGTAATCATACCCATGCTTTTCGTGCCAGATAACTGATGTAAGACTGATGGGTAACCAGGGACCAGAATGCGGATGTCTACCCCCAAATGGGTTAAAGCGGAGGGGAGCGAACCGCTAACATCGGCTAAACCGCCAGTTTTAATGAGTGGGAAGACTTCTGGTGTTACAAAAATTACTTTCATTTGCAAATAAGGCTTTCATTGGCAGCATATTGTAGTTTAAAGTTTAAGAGCTTTAAAACAAGTAATGGTTTGATAACTTAATAAAAAACTAATTTTACTATATGAACAAAACTATACGAACTACACCATACAAACAAAACTATACGAATAAGATCTTTGACCCATATGAATAACCTGTTAAATATTACAAATGCCTTCGCTATTGCTTTAGGTGCTACTTTAGGCGCCTGGATACGGTGGATTCTAGGAATGCTTTTTAATCATTTATTAACTAATCTGCCGGTTGGCACATTGCTGGCCAATTTAAGCGGTGGGTTAATGGTGGGGATAACCCTTGGTTTTATCGGCTTAGGCACCCTCGATAACCAAAGTGTGCGCTTGTTCATTACCACTGGGTTTTTAGGTGGCCTTACTACCTTCTCTGCTTTTACTGGTGAAAGCCTGATTTTACTGCAAAAACAGGAGTATTGCTGGGCAGCCATTCATACTTGTAGCCATGTATTCGGTGCTTTATTCATGGCAAGTCTGGGTTATATATTGGTACATTATCTTAAAGCTTAATCTGCACATACCCGGATATAAAAAAGCCCTGGGTCTATAAGATAGATTCCAGGGTTTTTTGTTAAACATCGCAATTATTTATTTTGCGTTTCCACCATTACCAAAGGTTCTGCAACTGCATCTTTAGCTTTGTTCTGCCAAGCCGCTGGCTTACGTGGTGCTTTAGGTTTCCCCGCATCTGCTGGGGCTGCTGCTTTTGGCGCATCAGCTTTAGTTTCTACTAATTGCAAACCTACTGCGGCTAAATCAACTGGCTTGCTTTCAGTTTTTGGCTTACGTGAACGTGCCGGGCGTTTTTTGTCCGTTTTTGCAGAGTCAGTTGAAACTTCCGCAGATGCTTCCTCTACAGGAGCAACTTCTTTAGCGTTCAATTCAGTTGCTGCGGGCTTAGCTTGTCTAGGTTTTTTGTCAGCTTTTGCTTTAGGTGCATCTGTTTCAACTGCAGGTTTAGCTTCTGTAACGTTCTCCGTAGCTAAATCTGTATTGGCGGGTTTAGCTGCCTGTTTCGGTTTTTCCTGATTCTTTTCAGTAGCCATAGGCGCATCAATCTCTGCGTTTTCTTGTGTACCAATTTCTTCATTCGGCACAAACGGGCGATTGGTTTCGCGTGGTGTGGTTTCATCACGGTCACGACGACCACGGCGGTTATTGCGATTACGGCGACCGGTACGTTCAATACGTTGCTCTGGAGTACCTTCAGCTTGTGCAGCAGCAGGGGCGTTAACTGTTGTATTGGCTACTTGAGTAGTGGCGCGGTTTTGCTCATTACGATTCTGCTCGTTTTTAGGCGCATTATCCCGTTGCTGCTCGTTACGGTTTTGCTCGTTGCGTGGTTGCTGTTGCTTTTGCGGCTGTCCCTGTGCCGGGATTTTTGCTTCGTTACCGCGACTTGCATTGGCATTAGGATTTGGGTTCGCGCTCTTGTCCCCACGTTCATTGCGATTACGTTCGTTACGGTTGCGGTTATTGCGGTTGCGGTTATTTCGATTGTTATCGCGACGTGTTTCTTCTGATTTCTCAGTTTCGGTTTTTTCTGTAGGTGTACTGAACCAGCTCTTGATTCTAGCAATTAGCGAAGGTTTAGTCTCCAATTTTGCAGTTGGTTTTTCAATAGCAATAGGTGCAGATGTGGCTGGCGTAATGCCTTTTACTGCCGCTTCCGGTCTAATTGCTTTCGCCTCTTCTGCCGCATTTGTTATGTATGTAGTTTCAGCAGGCAGCTCTACCATTTTGTAACTGGCACGCGTGCTGTCTTCAGTGACATCATCATGGCGAATACGTACGATATTGTAGTTAGGCGTTTCCAGATGGATGTTAGGAATCAATACCACTTCAACGCCCATGCGTTGTTCAATTTTATGGATATCAGCACGTTTCTCATTTAATAGGAACGTCGCCGCTTCCACAGGCAATTGCACTTGGATGATTGCACTATTGTCTTTCATCGCTTCTTCCTGCGTAATACGCAAGATGTGTAAAGCAGTAGACTCAATACCACGGATATGGCCAGTGCCATGACAGCGTGGACATGGAATATGGTTAGTTTCACCCAAGCTAGGACGTAAGCGTTGGCGGGATAATTCTAGCAAGCCAAAGCGAGAGATCTTGCCGGTTTGTACACGTGCACGGTCTGCATGTAAGGCGTCACGTAAAGCGTTTTCTACTTCACGTTGGTTACGTTGGTTTTCCATATCAATAAAGTCAATTACCACCAAGCCGCCTAAATCGCGTAAACGCAATTGACGTGCAACTTCTTCAGCTGCTTCCAGGTTGGTGTTGAACGCGGTGTGTTCAATGTCGCTGCCGCGTGTTGCACGACCGGAGTTCACGTCTACAGACACCAAGGCTTCGGTATGATCAATTACGATAGCGCCACCAGAAGGCAAGCGAACTTCACGTGAGAACGCAGACTCGATTTGGTGCTCAATTTGGAAACGTGTGAAAAGCGGGATTTCGTCTTGATACAATTTCACGCGTGATACATTGCCCGGCATCACGTGATTCATGAACTGCACTGCTTGTTCATGAATATCTGGCGTATCTATTAAAATCTCACCGATGTCCGAACTGAAGTAATCGCGAATCGCGCGAATCACTAAGCTGCCTTCTTGATAGATTAAATAAGCGCCGGCTTGGATGGCTGAAGCGCCATCAATGGCAGTCCATAATTGGGTCAAGTAGTTAAGATCCCATTGCAACTCTTCTACATTCCGGCCGATACCAGCAGTACGAGCAATGATGCTCATACCTTTAGGTACTTCCAGTTGTGCCATCACGTCACGCAACTCGTCGCGCTCTTCGCCTTCAATACGGCGTGATACACCACCGCCGCGAGGGTTGTTTGGCATCAATACTAAATAACGGCCAGCCAGTGAGATAAAGGTAGTCAATGCCGCGCCTTTGTTACCGCGTTCGTCTTTGTCTACTTGGACAATGAGTTCTTGACCTTCTTTTAAAGCATCTTGGATGCGTGCGCGGCCATCAGCGCCTTCTTTGTAGTAGCTACGAGCTACTTCTTTGAATGGTAAGAAACCGTGACGGTCTTGTCCATAATCGACAAAAGCAGCTTCTAGTGAGGGTTCGATACGGGTGATAACACCTTTGTAGATATTGCTTTTGCGCTGTTCTTTACCAGCGTGTTCAATATCTAAATCGATCAGTTTTTGTCCATCGACGATTGCAACGCGTAATTCTTCTGATTGCGTTGCATTAAATAACATGCGTTTCATTGTGTGCTCCTGCGCTAGGCAAGGCGGGCAGATGCGATACTTTTTTCATAAGTATCAAAGAAGGGCAATTAAGGTGAGAGTGTCAGGAACTGACGCTAAGGTACTGAAGGCGCGGGTAGGTAGATATACAATACACGCACTAATGTGCAAATTAACGGTATGGCGCGGTAATCACGTCTTTATTAGGGTTAAGGAAAATCACTTTATACAGC
Organism: Methylotenera sp.; assembly: GCA_046595335.1. Classification (GTDB taxonomy): domain Bacteria; phylum Pseudomonadota; class Gammaproteobacteria; order Burkholderiales; family Methylophilaceae; genus Methylotenera. Next base: position 14,958 of record JBKJOT010000088.1, on the reverse strand, counting down.
CTGCTTACAGGCGGATGAGTAATCCGGCTAACTTCCTAATTCAATTGTCTCATTGGATTAATCTCCATCATGAAACAAGTTATCTATCGTTAAAGCAAACTAATTATTAAATTCACGCCTGTAGTAGGCATAAATTCGTTAAAATCCTATTTTCAGTAAACCTTAATTTTCAAGCAGGCCCTTTATAAGCAAGCAAGAAAATTTACTATCACTTTAAGTCGCGCTTTATGTTTGTTTGTCTGCGGCGGCTTGAGCGCTAAAATTTTTACTTACCGCTACTTTATAATATGGCGAGCGGCATTAACCAAGTATTTGTTGTCACTTTCGTTTTACCGATATGTTGTATTTAATACAAGATACCAGAGGTATTAAGTGTATTCTAAATAAGCGCTTAACTAAATAAATCGTAGTTAAACCTCAAGAATAACTAAAGTATAGGCTACATCAATCATTTAAGCAAAGAATGAACAATTTAACAGCACAAGATCAAGCAATAAAAGTCACCAAAGTTAGTGAGTCTGCCGCAGCTTTTTTAACGGTGGACGAGGCGAGTGAAGGGCAGCGCGTAGATAATTTCCTCACTAAAACGCTTAAAGGCGTGCCTAAAAGCCATGTCTACCGCATATTACGTAGTGGTGAAGTGCGCGTTAATAAGAAACGTATTGACGCTGATTTTCGCCTGAGCTTGGGCGATGTAGTGAGGATTCCGCCAACCAAATCGACTATCGTTGAGAAACCTGAACAAACCGCGCCTAAAACATCACAGTTTGAAGGTGCCATCATTTTTGAAGATGATGCCATGCTGGTTATCGATAAACCAGCAGGCTTTGCAGTGCATGGCGGTAGTGGTGTTAGCCGCGGTGTCATTGAGCAGCTACGCCTTGAGCGACCTAAGGCAAAATTCTTAGAACTGGTGCATAGGTTGGATCGCGAGACATCCGGTGTGCTCATGCTTGCTAAGAAAAGAAGCGCGCTAGTAGCCTTGCATGAAGCGATTCGCAATAACCAGACTGATAAACGCTACATTGTGCTGGTTCATGGAAAATGGCTGGAACCAAAGAAGCGTGTGGTACTGGATTTGCAAAAGTATGTTTTACCCAACGGTGAACGTCGCGTAAATGTGGTGACAGATGCTTCCAAAGATAAGTACGGCGAGCGCCAGACTTCTGAAACCTTGTTTCGTTTGATTAAAAATTATCATCATCCGATACTGGGTGATTTCAGCATGCTTGAGGCTCAGCTGGTCACGGGACGTACCCACCAGTTGCGCGTGCAGTTGTCACATTTAGGTTTTGCAATCGCCGGTGATGATAAATACGGTGACTTCTCGGTAAATAAAACGTTATTTAAAAATGGCTTGAAGCGTATGTTTTTGCATTCGTCTGAAACCAAGATCCGCCACCCTTTAACGGACAATAAATTGATGTTAAAAGCGCCATTACCTGCAGAACTTAGTAAATTTTTGGCCAAACTTGAGTCCTAATATTTTGAATACTTGAGTCTTGGAATTAAAGCTCCATATACAAAAATCAGCATTTAAAAGAAAGAATAGATAAGCATGCCCAAGCAGTTTGATTTAATCGTGTGGGATTGGGACGGTACCTTAGCAGATTCCACAGGCATGATAACAAATGCCATTTTAAAAGCAGCAGAGCAAGTAGGATTGTCGTCAATTACGCCGGAAGCCGCGAGTAATATCATTGGCCTAGGCTTAAAGGAATCTATACAGGCGTTGTATGGTGATCTGCCTGCAGAAAAAGCGCAAGCATTGGCCACACAATACACGGCAAATTATTATGCGGGCGAGAGCGAAATACCGTTATTCGCTGGGGCTGCGGAAACGATAGTAGCTCTCAGTAAAAAAGGTTTTAAATTGGCAGTGGCCACGGGCAAAGGCAGGCGAGGGCTGAATCTTGCGTTGGAGCATTGCGGGTTGGGTAAGTATTTTCATGCGACCCGTACGGTAGATGAATGCTTCTCCAAGCCGCATCCACAGATGCTCGATGAACTAATGGACATGCTGGTGGTGATCCCTGAACGTACGCTCATGATAGGTGATACTAGTTATGATTTACAGATGGCGCAAAATGCGGGCGTCAGCTCTATCGGCGTTACTTACGGCGCTCAGAAAGCTGAGCAATGGCTACAATTCCAACCCATCCATCAGTTTGATGACTTTGCCAGCCTGGGCAAATGGCTCTTAGAGCAGGCATAACCGGTAATTATGCAAATCAACGAAGATACCGTAGTATTTCCCAGCACCGATTTACAGAATGAAGGCAAAGGCTTGCGTTTTCCTTTGCCCGCGCTGGGCGATTTTGCCTCAGGCTTTGTCATTCGTTTTCATGGTAAGCCTTATGCCTATGTTAATCAGTGTGCACACGTGCCTGTAGAATTGGATTGGAACGAAGGTGATTTTTTTACCTCACAAAAAGATTATTTGATTTGCTCTACACATGGTGCACACTATCAGCCGCAAACTGGATATTGTGTCATGGGTCCATGCAAAGGCAAGGGCTTGAAGCCGATTGCGGTGATAGAGCGGGATCAGCAGGTGATAATTAATATCGCCACTATTAAGTAGTTATTTATAATAATTAAGTTTTAAGCGGTCACATACCCACATTTTTAATCAGGAAATTTCGAAATGTCAGAAAATAGCCAACAACCTACAGCAGCCGAAACGAAATGGCAGCGCGACACCATAGAAAAATTAGCAACCGCCGGTTTAAAGGAGCAAATCACTGCGCGCCGTTGGAGCACGCTTTTTAAAGCGTTGTTTTTTGCTTTTCTATTCCTGATCCTATTGTTCGCCACTGGTGCGTTCAGCACAAACAAAAAACTTTCCACTACACATACAGCGGTCATCGATATCAATGGTGTGATCGAAGCCGGTGGTGAGGTCAATGCGGAGGCTGTAATGAACAGTCTGCATGATGCTTACGATAACAAAGGTACCAAGGGTATTATTTTGCGTATCAATAGCCCAGGCGGTAGCCCTGTTCAGGCAGGCATTATCAATGACGAAATCAAACGCCAAAAGAAATTGCATCCTAATATACCTGTATACGCAGTAGTTGAGGATATTTGCGCTTCAGGCGGTTATTACATTGCTGTAGCAGCGGACAAGATTTATGTGGATAAAGCCAGTATCGTAGGCTCTATCGGCGTATTGATGGATGGCTATGGTTTTACTGAAATCATGAAAAAGGTCGGCGTGGAACGTCGTTTACTCACAGCGGGTGATAATAAAGCGATGCTAGACCCATTCTCGCCAGTCAACCCTAAACATGTGGCTTTAGCGCAGTCTATGCTCAACGAGATTCACCAGCAATTTATTACCGTGGTACGTGAGGGCCGCGGCACTCGTTTGAAGGAAAATTCTGAAACTTTCAGCGGGCTGTTCTGGAGCGGCGAGCAAAGCATCAAATTAGGCTTGGCTGATGCGCTTGGCAGCACAGATTTCGTGGCGCGTGAAGTGATCAAACAGGAAGATATTGTAGACTTTACTTACCAAGATGATTTTGCCAGCCGTATTGCTAAACGGATTGGCGCCAGTGCCAGCGCAGCCATTGGTGAAACTTTGGCTAAACAATTGATCAGTTCGGGCCAGGTAAAATTGCATTAATATTTTGTAAAGCTTGTCTTACCCGCTTCACTTGCCCAGCGATTGCTTAATCCGCAATAACAATGTTTTTGTATTCGACTGGCACCGGCGGGTAATTCAGTTTCATTTTTTTCAGCGCGTCCAGTAAAAGGCGTGAAATCAGCAGGTTGCGATTTGTCTTAGAATCTGCCGGGATAATATGCCAGGGTGCATAATCTGTGGAAGTTGCCTTAATCGCGGCTTCATAAGCCTGCATATACTTAAGCCATAGCGCGCGTTCTTTTAGGTCATTCGGGTTAAATTTCCAGGTTTTGGTCGGGTCATTCAACCTTTCCCGCATGCGTTCTTTTTGCTCTTCTAGGGAAATGTGCAGATAACATTTAATGATGACCGTGCCGGTCTCACTCAACAAGCGCTCAAAGTCGTTAATCTGCGCATAGCGACGCTGGCATTCCGTATCATCTATCCAGTCATGTACTTTAACAATCAAAACATCTTCGTAATGGCTGCGATTGAAAATTACCAATTCTCCTGCTTTAGGTACTTGCTGGTGTACGCGCCATAAATAATCATGCGCAAGCTCGTCGCTGCTTGGTGCTTTAAAGCTGGCAAGTTTTATCCCAAGCGGGTCGCACTCGCTGAATACATGACGGACCGTTCCATCTTTGCCGCTGGCATCCATCCCCTGTAGTAATAGCAATACTTTTCGTTTCCCTTCAGCCTGCAATATATCTTGTAAAGCATTGATTTCATTTGCTAGTTTTGTGAGTTCGTAGGAGTCCTGCTCTTTGCTGTCTGAGCGTTCGCTCTTATCGTCAGTTTTGTAGTTGGCCAATGAAAACTTTTTGGGATTGACGTGATATCGATCTAAATTAGACATAATTAATGGCTTTAAAATTAGAAAATTACTATGTACTATATTACTTTACATTAAATATTCACACCAAGTGCGAGCTATCCAGAGTTGTGAGTGATTACTTTTGGTTTGAAAGTAAACTAATTTTGTTATAAAGTAAAAATTAATGAATAGTCTTGAATTTACCCAATTATCTCAGGAAAAGTTTTGTCGGAGGTAATTAAGTTCTGATCCATACTAAATTTAGATTTACCATCTAGCGAGAGTAACATTTAGTAAGACGCATGGAGTGTCCAAAAGTTGTGGAATCTTAGTGTAGCCTGTGGAGATCTATGAAATTAGAATATATACAGACTGATGTAAATAGCCAGGAGGGACTGGATCGACTAAACAAGATCGCCAGTCGACTTCCTGGCGTGGTTTATCAGTTTCGTATGTGCAGTGATGGTACTTCTTGTTTCCCGTTCGCTAGCGAAGCTATGCGAGATATATTTCATTTAAGCCCTGAAGAGGTACGCGAGGATGCGTCTAAAGCATGGGATGTCGTCCACCCCGAAGATTTTGCTTCTACCTTGGCTACAACGCTTACCTCGGCACGTGATCTTACACCATGGCACCACGAGTTTCGCTTAAAATTCGAGGACGGTAGCATACGTTGGGTTTTCGGTAATGCCTTACCACAGCGTGAAGCAGACCATTCAACACTTTGGCATGGATTTATCACGGATGTGACTGAACACAAACAGCTGGAGGAGTCTTTAGCTTGTAAAGAGCAGGAGTTTCGCACGTTAACAGAAAATTCCCCGAATACAATTGCCCGTTATAACCGAGATTGCCAACTGATTTATGCTAACCCTAAGTTCATCAAAATGGTTGGTCAGGAAGCGTTTCAATTATTAGGTAAAACGCCGGAAGAGTTATTCGGTAGTCATCATGGGGAGCAATATAAGAAAATAATCTCTGAGGTATTTACTCATAGTGAGGAACGTGACTTTGAAATGCGTGGGCAAGTTGGGCCTAGCGAAATTTGTACACATACTCGCATGAGTCCGGAATTTAATTTGGAGGGTAGTGTGACGAGTGTGCTGATAGTAGGCACAGACATTACCAAAATAGACGAGTATCGCAAGCGTATGCACCACCAAGCATTTTTTGATGCTTTGACTGATTTACCAAATCGTGCACTATTAGCTGACCGTACGCGTCATGCCATGACTGACGCTGCTTTTCATAAACATCGGTTCGGACTCTTAATACTTGATCTAGATCGCTTCAAGGAAATTAATGATACGCTTGGCCACGGTGTTGGTGATATTCTATTATGTGAAACTGCCCGGCGCTTGCTGTCTTGTGTACGCTCATACGATACGGTTGCCAGGCTTGGAGGCGACGAGTTTGCTGTACTACTTCCGGACATTCGTAATGGTGCTGATTTAGGTACTATTGCAACCAAAATGCTAGCAATTTTGGTAGAGCCTTTCGAGGTTGAGGGTAAGGAACTTTTTGTATCTGGAAGTATAGGCATTGCAATATATCCAGATGACACTATTGATATGGAAGCCTTATTCAAATACGCAGATTCAGCCATGTACCATGCTAAAAAACTAGGACGCAACAACTTTCAGTTCTATGCTAAGGAGCTTACAGTGCGTTCTTTGGAAAAACTGGATCTAGAAGCTGCTCTACGTAAAGCTATACATAAGGGTGAACTGGAGTTGTACTATCAGCCCCAAATTAATTTGCGTACCAATGAAATCGCAGGCGCGGAAGCATTATTGCGGTGGAATAGTGATAAGCATGGCATGGTGATGCCAGATAAATTTATCAGCATAGCAGAGGATGCTGGGTTAATCGTGGAAATCGGTGAGTGGGTATTGAAAGCGGCTTGCGAAACTATTGTTGCTTGGAATACTTATAACCAAGCTAAACTAATCATGGCAGTTAATCTATCTAGTCGTCAATTTGTACGCAACGATTTGGTAGGTAACATTCAACATATTCTTGATAAAACCGGCTGTCTGCCCGAATGGATAAAGCTGGAAATTACCGAAAGCCTGTTATTGGAAAATAGCCATGATGTGGCTACAATGCTTGAGTCCCTAAATAAAATGGGACTGTCAATTTCTATTGATGATTTTGGTACTGGTTACTCGGCTTTAAGCTATCTCAATCGCTTCCCTATTAGCCAAATCAAGGTAGATCGTTCATTTATACGTAACACACCTATTGACCGCGAAAAAACCCAACTAGTTAAAGCCATAATTGCAATGGCTGACTCGCTGCATCTTGAAGTTGTGGCAGAAGGAGTAGAAGAAGTAGAGCAGTCGGATTACTTAATGGCCTATGGTTGTTGGATAGTACAGGGATATCTTTATGGAAAGCCTATGCAGCGCAGCGAGTTTGAACGAAAATTTTTGTATAGGGGATTGCAAAAATAACTGGCAATTTATGTTTATCCTAATTAATGGAAAGTGTGAACTTTTAAATTACAGTTTGGACCTAATGATATATACATCTTTGCCAAGCTTTTCCGCATGATTACTAAAATAACCATTAGTGTTACAGCAACTTGTCGTGTCCATTAAACAAAATTCCCATCTATGTCTTAGACATAGGTTTTTTTAGCGGTAGAAGCGGAAATACTTATTAAATTGATTTTGTGTAATTAATTAAACCATTTGTTGAGCTGTCGTAATTACAAACAGTTTCACCATTGATCAACTGCGGCAAAATTTGCTGGGCTATTTGCTTACCATATTCCACGCCCCATTGGTCGAAACTATTGATATCCCAAATCATGCCTTGCACAAAAATTTTGTGCTCATACAACGCAATCAATTTCCCCAAGGTTTTTGGCGTCAATTTATCAAACATAATAGACGTAGTAGGGCGGTTACCTTCAAACACTTTGTGTGGCAGCAGTTTTTCTAGTGCTTCACCGCTCATGCCTTGTTTTTCTAGTTCAGTCCGAGCTTGTTCTTTCGTTTTACCTAGCATCAGAGATTGTGTTTGTGCCAGGAAGTTAGCCATCAATATTTTGTGATGCTGATTACCGTTGGTGCCTACTTGATAATGGCTGTGTATAGGCATCAGAAAGTCACATGGCACGATTTGTGTACCTTGGTGGATCAATTGATAGAACGCGTGCTGGCCATTGGTACCTGCTTCGCCCCAGATGACAGAGCCAGTTTTATACTGTACGCGGTCACCTTTTCGGTCGATGAATTTACCGTTACTCTCCATATCAGCTTGTTGCATGTAGGCTGGGAAGCGCGCTAATCCTTGATCGTACGGCAGAATAGCTTGTGAGTCGACATGGAAGAAGTTGTTATACCAGACGCCGATTAAAGCCAGAATGACTGGCATGTTTTCTTCCAGTGGCGCAGTCCTGAAATGCGTGTCCATTTCAAAGCCGCCGGTGAGCAGTTCTTCAAAGTTATCCATACCCACATACAAGGCAATAGATAAGCCGATAGCAGACCATAATGAATAACGTCCGCCAACCCAGTCCCAGAAAGCAAACATATTGGCGGTGTCAATACCGAAGTCTTCTACGGCTTTAGCATTGGTAGAAAGCGCAACGAAGTGCTTAGCAACATATGCCTCGTCCTTTGCAGACTCCAAGAACCATGTGCGTGCAGAAAGTGCATTGGTCATGGTCTCTTGCGTTGTGAACGTTTTTGAAGCTACGATAAAAAGTGTGGTTTCAGGCTTACACACATTGAGTGAGCGCATGAGATGAGCGCCGTCGATATTAGACACGAAATGCACTTGCAGATCAGGGCTGGCGTATGGTTTTAATGCATCACATACCATCACCGGGCCTAAGTCTGAACCGCCTATGCCGATATTCACAATATCCGTAATGCGTTTGCCTGTGTATCCTAACCAGTTGCCATTACGCACACTGTCGGAGAATTTGCGAATCTGCGCTAATACCGCGTTCACTTCCGGCATCACGTCTTTACCGTCTACATAGACGGGTGTATTGGTACGGTTGCGTAGGGCGGTGTGCAGCACTGCCCGGTTTTCTGTAATATTGATTTTTTCGCCGGAGAACATACGGTCTCGCCAATCCTCAATATTAGCTTCACGCGCCATTTGCATGAGTAAAGGCATCGTTTCATCATCAATACGGTGCTTAGAATAATCCAATAGGATATCCGTAAACTTCATACTGAATTTTTGGAAGCGATCTGGGTCTTTCGCGAACAAGTCGCGCATATGAGCAGGTGCAATTTGTTGCTGGTGCTGGCATAGTTTATGCCAAACCGGGTATTGAGTAAGTGTAGCCATTTAGGTGTTAAATTTTATATTTTAATTAATTGTTTATCTGTAATACTATTCCTGCCAGCGGTGGCAAGGTAATTACAATCGATTGGTTTTGGTTCATCCACGCGATGTCTTCTGAGTGCAATCCGGCGCCGTTGCCTTGATTACTTCCTCCATAGCAAGCAGCATCACTATTGAATATTTCATGATAACTTCCCACTTGTGGAACGCCAACGCGATATTGACTGCGTAATACAGGCGTAAAGTTCAGCAGTATTATAACAAAACTATTGTCTAAACCACGCCTAATAAAACTGATTGTAGATTGGTCGCTATCGTGGCAGTCTATCCATTCGAATCCATGCGATTCAAAATCCAATGCATAAAGTGCCTGCGTTTCTTTATATAGCCTATTCAGGTCTTGGTTTAGCAATTTAATGCCACGATGCCATTGATGCCCTTCATATTCATCGCTGAGTAAATGCCAGTCGAGGCTGGTATTCACGTTCCATTCTCGACCCTGACCGAATTCATTGCCCATGAAATTAAGTTTTTTACCCGGTGCAGTGAATTGGTAGGTCATCAATAAGCGCAAGTTGGCGAATTTCTGCCAAACATCGCCAGGCATTTTATCTACTAATGAATGTTTACCATGGACGACTTCGTCATGCGAAAAAGGTAGCACAAAGTTTTCCGAATAGGCATAGAGCTGACCAAAAGTCAGCTTGTCATGATGATAGCGTCTATGGATAGGGTCATTTTCGATATAGGCGAGTGTGTCATTCATCCAGCCCATATTCCATTTCATGCTGAAACCTAAGCCGCCTAAGTAGACAGGCCTTGAAACCATAGGCCAAGCGGTTGACTCTTCGGCAATTGTGAGTACGCCAGGGAAGTCTTCACCCACCATTAGGTTTAATTGCTTGAGGAAATCAATCACGTCCAAGTTTTCACGGCCGCCAAACTTATTAGGCAGCCATTCACCGGCCTTGCGAGAATAGTCCAAGTAAAGCATGGAGGCTACGGCATCTACACGTAAGCCATCGATATGGAATTCCGAAAACCAGAAATAAGCGTTAGCAATCAGGAAATTACGAACCTCATTGCGCCCGTAATTGAAGATATACGTACCCCAATCTTGGTGCTCGCCTAGTCTCGGGTCTTCATGCTCATATAGCGGCGTACCATCAAACCTTGCCAATGCCCAGTCGTCTTTAGGGAAATGACCAGGAACCCAGTCTAATATGACGCCTACGTTAATTTGGTGCAAGGCATCTATTAAGAAGCGTAGATCATCTGGCGAGCCGAAACGATTGGTAACACCAAAGTAGCCAGTGGTTTGGTAACCCCATGACTCATTCAAAGGGTGCTCTGAAACAGGGAGTAGTTCCACATGGGTATAGCCCATTTCTGCAATATAAGGCACCAATGTCTCGGCGAGCTCGCGATAGCTTAGGAAATGACCTTTGTCATTTCGTTGCCAGGAGCCCAGGTGTACTTCATAACAGTTGAAGGGCGTATGTAGCCAATCACGTTTTCCGCGTGCGGTAAGCCAAGGCTTATCTTTCCATTGGTGACTGCTTTTACTGATTTTTGCGGCGGTGCCCGGACGCAATTCAAATTCAAATCCATACGGATCCGTCTTTACCAATATATGGCCGGTGTGCCGATTGCGAATCTCGAACTTGTAGGTGTCATGCGTCGTCAGGTGTGGAATAAATAATTCCCATACGCCGCTGCTGCCGTGAGCGCGCATAGTATGTATGCGGCCATCCCACAGGTTGAAGCTGCCGATGACGCTTACACGTTCAGCATTGGGTGCCCATACTGCAAATCGCACACCATCAATGCCATCCTGCGCCATGCATTGCGCACCTAAGGTTTTGTAGGCTTGTTTTAAGCGGCCTTCGCCAAATAAGTACAGCTCATCCTGCGTGATAGTGGATGAAAATGAATAGGTATCATACACCTCATAAATATTGCCATTATTATTGATTTTGAGTAAACAAGGCGCGTTAAGCGTAGTGGCACCCTGCCATTCAAAAAAACCATCGTCTTGAGTACGTTCTAATTTATCCCAGTTTTTACCATTTTTAATCCATACTTCGGTCGCGTGCGGTAAAAAGTTGCGGAATACGAAACCTCCATCATGGGCATGCAGGCCTAAATAGCTGAAAGGATCATGATGTTGCGCACCAAGGATTAATTGCAAGGATCTAGAGTCCGCTTTTGGTAAAGCCGGGGCTTTAGAGGATTCCGTTGAAGTCGCTTTTGATTTGGCCAAGATGCTCTTCTCTATTAAATTTGTTTAGGATGCTGTAAAGATAGACAGTATAAGCAAGGACCGCAGAAACTATTTTAAGTTTTTAACTCTAACAACTAGATTGTAATGTGGATGGCTGATAATAATGTAACAAAATGTAACAAGTTGTAAATAATGTTGTTACATTAATGGTAATGTATGAAATGTGCCCAATTTGTTGAGACATTAGCGAAGCGCAAAAATAATTAAGGAGTATAAATATGGCACAAGATCAACAATCAGCTCGTTTTATCAGTAACTTAACAAAAAATACTGTGGCGATCATCCTCGCGGGCGGACGTGGAAGCCGCTTAAAGAGTTTAACGGATTGGCGTGCCAAGCCTGCTGTGCAATTCGGCGGCAAGTTCCGCATCATAGATTTCCCCCTATCTAACTGCATCAACTCGGGTATACGCCGCATTAACGTGGCTACTCAATATAAATCTCAAAGCTTGATCCAGCATATCCAACGAGGTTGGGGTTTTCTTCGTGGCGAGTTCAATGAATATGTGAATATTATTCCTGCGCAGCAGCGCATCTCAGAGGAATGGTATAAAGGTACTGCGGATGCTGTTTACCAAAACGTAGATTTATTACGTGAGGGTGGTGCGGAATATATACTAATCCTTGCAGGTGACCATATCTACAAGATGGACTATGGCAAGATGTTGGCAACCCACGTAAAAAATAATGCAGATATGACAGTGGCTTGTATCAACGTGCCCCTCGAAGATGCAAAAGGATTTGGCGTAGTAGCGGTTGACGATACGGACCGTGTGATTGAGTTTGCCGAAAAGCCATCTGAACCCAAGCATATGCCCGGAGATGTGACTAAGGCATTTGCCAGCATGGGTATTTATATATTCAATGCAAAATTTCTATACGAACAGCTTATTCGTGATGCAGATGATCCGAAATCTGACCATGATTTTGGCGGCGATATCATCCCTTATCTCATCAAAAAATACAAAGTCCAAGCCCATCGATTTACCGATAGTTGTGTGGGCGCAGAAAATGAAAATTTCTATTGGCGCGATGTTGGTACGATTGATGCATATTGGGAAGCGAACATGGAGCTTACCAAGGTGGTTCCCGAACTTAACTTATACGATAGAGATTGGCCTATCTGGACTTATCAGGAGCAACTGCCCCCGGCAAAATTTGTCTTTAACAGCGAAGGCAGGCGAGGGGTGGCAATGGATTCAGTAGTTTCCGGCGGTTGTCTGATCAGTGGCTCATCAGTTGATAATTCAGTATTATTTTCAGATGTGCGCGTGCATAGTTTTTGCAAGATTGAAGGCTCGGTCATATTGCCTAAAGTGACTGTAAACAGGAATGTGACCCTTAAAAATGTGGTTATAGATCGCGGCTGCAATATTCCTGAAGGCATGCAGATCGGGTTAGACCCTGTATTGGATGCCAAACGTTTTTATGTGTCTGAAAAAGGTATTACGCTGGTCACACCTGATATGCTCGGCCAGGATTTATATCGGGTAAAATAGTTGTAAATCAAATATTTATAAATCAGCTATTAAAGGTTATTCATTAGTGAAATCTGTTCGCCCCAAACTGTACCTCAATTTATATTGGCATATGCATCAACCAGACTATCGCGATATAGTCACTAATGAATATGTTCTTCCCTGGACCTATTTACATGCGATTAAAGACTATAGCGATATGGTCTACCATCTGGAACAGAATCCCCTAGCGCGTGTAAGCTTCAATTTCGTGCCTATCCTGCTTGACCAGTTGGAAGACTACACATTGCAATTCCAGACCAACGATATTCGTGACCCATTGTTGGCGTTGTTGGTGAATGACCAGTTAGATAGCATTAGCCAAGAACAATGTCGCCTAGTTGTGCAGAGCTGCTTTAAAAGCCACCACGAGAAGATGTTAAGCCCGTTTCCTCACTATCAAAGGCTCTTGCAGCTATATCAATTGATTGAGCCATTGATGGGAGATGACCAATTCCATTATCTCTCTGCGCAATACAAGGCTGATCTGCTGATGTGGTATCACCTGGCATGGTGCGGCGAGAGCTTGCGACGCCATAATCCTGTGGTGCAAGCGCTCATGGGTAAAGGCGTATTCTTTACTATTGAAGATCGGCAAAGCCTGTTTCAGGTAATCGGTGATACGATTGCCAACCTGATTCCCCGTTACCGTGCGCTCATGCAGCGTAAGCAGATAGAGATTTCTACCACGCCTTACTACCACCCCATATTGCCATTATTGCTGGATTTCAAAAGTACGCGCGATGCTATGCCAGATGCACCTTTGCCAGAAACCGCTCAATATCCTGGCGGGCAAAATCGCGCTATTGCGCATGTCTTATCTGCTAAAAAATATCATGAGAATTTGTTTGGTGAAGTTCCCCGCGGCATGTGGCCTGCCGAGGGCGGAGTATCGCATGCGGCATTGTCCTTAATGGCGGAAAATGGCGTGGAATGGGCAGCAACAGGCCAGGGCGTACTAGCGAACAGCCTGCAAGTATGCGAACTCGATGCAACTGACAAAAACGAATACCTTTTTAAGCCTTACCGTATTACCAACGGTGAGCAGGATATTTTGTGTTTTTTTAGGGATGACCAGCTTTCGGACAAAATTGGTTTCGAATACGCAAAAATGCACACAAGTGATGCAGTGAGCGATTTTGTGCATGCTTTAGAGAGTATCCATCAAGCTAATAATAGTAGCCAAATTTCGCAAGTAGTCAGCGTCATCCTCGATGGAGAAAACGCTTGGGAATATTATCCCTACAATGGCTTTTACTTCTTACAAGAGCTATATGCTGCTTTATCTAATCATCCTGACATCAAAATGACCACTTTTAGCGATATTGTGGATATGTATCAGTCCCCCACAGCAGCGAAAGATCTGGTCGCTCCGGTATTGCCAGCTATAGCCGCCGGTAGTTGGGTGTATGGCACGTTTAGTACTTGGATAGGTAGCATAGACAAAAATTTGGCGTGGGATTATCTTTGCGCGGCTAAGAAAATGTATGACTACGTGATTGACCAAAACTTATTAAGCACTGAAGAGCTTGTTGCCTGTGAGCGACAACTGGCTATTTGCGAAGGCTCTGATTGGTTCTGGTGGTTTGGTGACTATAACTCCTCAGACAGCGTTTCCAGCTTTGATAAGCTTTATCGTCGCAATCTAATCAACCTGTATACGCTATTAAAACAGCCCGTGCCGGAAGTGCTTAACAGAGCGATTAGTGCGGGTGGGGGCAATCCCGATGCTGGTGGCACCATGCGTCGTGGTCAGGCTTAAATAGGAACAGGGATCACTTAGATTTTTATTGAGGTTTTTATGCATTATCCAACAATTAGTAAACTGTAAAGCTCATGACTGAACCCATCAATTTAGCGCATCTAAAGCAACGCCAAGCGGGCATTCTGTTACATATCAGTTCATTACCCAGTGCCTATGGGGTGGGGGAGATAGGCCTAGAAGCACTGCGCTTTGTTGACTTGCTAAGTAAGCTGGGTGTGAATGTTTGGCAAACCTTGCCTATCAATATGCCGCATGCGGATAATTCGCCTTACCAGTGTTTATCAGCTCACGCGGGAAACCCTGATTTCATCAGTATAGAGACACTGGAATTTCAGGGTTTATTAAGCAAAGAGGATTTATCAGCTCCAGTTATTAATAAAACAAACTTGCTGGTGAAAGCTTACCAAACCTTTCGCCAGCAAGATGAAAACCCACTGCACCTGCAATTTGCCGAATTCTGCCGGAAACAAGCGCATTGGCTGGACGACTTTGCTTTATTCCTAGCGTTTAGAAACAAATTTAACCAGCTAGGCTGGGCATTCTGGCCGGAAGCTTATAAAAATCGTGATGAAGCCACGATGCAGATGTCGAAGATTGAATTGAGTGAAGAAATCACCCCAATCCACTTCACTCAAT
>JBKJOT010000062.1:0-23432 GCA_046595335.1 Methylotenera sp. | reverse complement strand
ATTGGCGCTATTAGCCATGTACCACAAACAGGAGCACAAAAGTGTAGACTTTGTATTGATGGACCATATTGAAGGCATTGAAGTAGGTATTGGCGCTTATTTCAATGGTGAAACCTTTTTAAAGCCAGCCTGCTTAGACTGGGAACATAAACGTTTTTTTTCAGGCTCGCAGGGTGAATTAACAGGGGAAATGGGTACGGTAGTAACTTATCGCGGCGCAGAAATCATCTTTGATAAAACTCTGGCACGTATTGAAAAAGATCTGCAACAAAGTGGCTATTGTGGGTACATCAATATTAACCTGATTGCTAATGAAGATGGTCTTTGGCCATTAGAGTTCACCAGCAGATTCGGTTATCCCGGATTTGCAATTTGTGAAGCTTTGCATACTGAATCATGGGTAAGTATCTTCAACAAGTTATTGAGTAAAAATAGTAATGCATTGTTAACAATGGATGGCTTTTCTACCGGCGTAGTTCTAACTGTACCGCCCTTCCCCTATACACATGGTTATGCAATTCTGTCTAAGGGCCTACCTATATTGTTTCGCGATTCCATGAATGAAGAAGACTATGGGCACTTGCATTTAGCTGAGGTAGCCATGCTAAATGACCAGCTAGTAACAAGCGGTACCATGGGTTATATAGGTGTAGTTACTGGTATCGGCTCGACAGTAGAAGCTGCATGTGCTAAGGCTTATGAGTTGGCCCAAAAAGTTATTGTGCCAAATCTTCGCTATCGAAATGATATTGGCGATCGTGTGATTAATGGGGATTATGCTGGTTTAATAACTTTGGGATATCTGAACAACTAAGAGCTTAGGAATTTAGCCTTATTTAATATCATTTGTTTGAGATATATTTTCTTGAGGTTCATTTTTATAGACACCGCGGATATTAAGCGCGGCCAGACAAAACTGTAAAAGAATTAAAGCGTACGCATTACTATAAAAACCCCAAATAACCCATAACACATTACTTAACAAGAATATCCAAAAACCCCAGCACCGTTTCCTTTTAGAATTGGAAGCTACCAACCATGCAGCAAAAACAGTAAAAAGCATCGCAGGCCATTGAATTAAGTTAATGTATAACATCAATAATACTGGTTAATAGTTTGATAAATAGTAACATTATAGAAAATACTCCCCAAAGTAAGGGAGCTTTCCTTTACTTTGGAATAGCCCCTTATTTTTTGGGCTTGCTAGTATCGTCACAATTTCTGACTGCATTGGCAGAATTAGAGTTTGTACGAGCGTTAGAATTTGAATTCGCGCTCACATTGACATCACAGTCTTTATTCCGTGTATTGGTACTTTTCAAGCTAGTGTCTGGTTTAGTCATTTTTTCTGCACGATTAGCCGGATCAGCTGGCGTTGCAGGTGTAGCTGGCATTGCAGGGTCAACAGTGACGTTAGAGTTAACATTCCCTGAAGCATCTACGCCTGGGGCGGTGGCATTCACAGCGCCGGTTGTTGAAACTCCAGCGGCAAAAGTCGGCATTGCCGTTAATGTACCTATTAAAAACATGGCTAGTAATGATAAAGCTGGTTTAGCTGATTTCATAGCTTACTCCTCAAATTAACGAATTTTTATCTTCTAAAGAAACGAAGTAATTTAATGTAAACGATTGTCGTTAAACGGGTTATAGGTCAATTCTGAACTCCTTATAGGTTGATTCTGAACCCAATGTAGGATTATGTTTAAACTAAGGTTGCAGTTAGTAAAACTTCAAATTATGATGTAAGAAAGTACGAAAGGAATTTCAATGCAGGAATATCTTGAGTGGCAAGAGCTCACTCAGCGATGGTCGAAATCGCTTAGCAAAGCAAGAATTAAAGAAGCGGTAATCGCAGATAGAATGAACTCATTTCTCAAGGGCAATGGTTGCCTGCCGACGACTCAAGATTTGGAAGATGTAGAGGAGCTTTGGCGCATCCATATTGAACACAGGGATGTACTAAATCGCTATGTAGCTGAAGTGATAAAACGTAACGAACTTAAGTAAACCAGATTTAGCAATAACAAGATAAATGTAGCCGTCTATTGATGAGGTTACATAGCCATTTCAATAAGAAACCGCTTCCACACTCACATACAGTAGCGCTACCGGTAGCTGGGTAAATATTTTAGCTACGTCTATTTTCCCGGAATATACATGGTTGCGCTGTCCTGTTAGCACATCATGGCTTTCGCCATTGATTAAAGTGGGAAGCTGCACAAACGTACCATCCCAATGGCCAGGTGTGAATGCCAGCCCTTTCCCACCTTCGGTAAATGCATGGGTTAAACGCGGTGCTATTACAATTACTGATTGATTTTGATAGCTGCGCACAAAGGCGACAACATGCACTGTCCTTGGGCCTGAAACCTTTAATGGAATATAACTGCCTACGTTAAATAGCTCAAAATGTTTTTGCCTGAATAATAGGGTAGTTGCAATAACATGCTGTTTAACAGCGCCAGTTTTCCAATGGACGATTTTGCTGGATAGATCGATCTCTTCATTGAATAAGTTACGCCTGGTTTCGTAATCCACGGCACGGCGGTTATCCGGGTCTACCAAGGTAAAGTCCCACAACTCTGCCCCTTGATATAAATCCGGTACACCAGGAGTCGTCATGCGCAATAGCGTTTGACTCAAACTATTGACTGCTCCTGAAGCCGATATCTCCTGCACAAATGCGGCGGCACTGTATAAAAAGGCTGCACTCTTTTCCATATCCATGATATTGAAAAGAAAGTCACTACAACCTTTTTCATACAATTCATTAGCCTGTATCCAGTTGGAGATACGCTTGGCTTCACGAATACTTTTTAACAGCCAGCCATTGAGTCGCTCGGCATACGCTAACATCCCTGCCTTGTCATCTACAGCCAGATCATATGGCCAGGCCCCAATCAGCATTTGGTATAGCATTAGCTCATGATGCGGCCGTGGCACATTGTAGGTAGCATTGGGGTTCTCTTCCTGCACCAGGTCTATATGGAAACGCGCATTGGCCTGTAGCCATTCCGTGACCAACTCTGCCCAGCGTTGCGGAATCTGGCTAATAACTGCAATCCTTGCTCTGACATCTTCCCCGCGTTTGTGATCATGCGTGGCAGTCGCCAGCATGGATTGTGGAAAGCGTTTTTGCCGAGTGGCGCTTATTTTGTGAAACTCGCGTACATCCAGAAACATTTTCGATGGGTCACTGCCTACTTCATTGCGCGATAGCAAACGTCCATAACGGTAAAAAGCGGTATCTTCCACCGACTTGGCAACCAATGGCGGCGTCAGTTGCTGAAAACGTGTAATCGCCCGTTGTGAAAGATCCGATACTTCACTGTCTGGAAGACGTATCACCAAGTCAGCGCTAAGCCAGCTTATTACAATATCCAATAGCGGTCGGTCCACATTGCTTAAAGTAAGCCTTGCACGATTTGCAGTGGTTTGCAGAATAGCTTTATCGATCTCATCGGGACCGCATCGAGAAATATAGGTGCGATACACCGGGAAATGCACGAGTAACTCTATCAATACTCGCTTAATAGCCGCTAGTGAGTAATCTCGCGTACGTAAATCCGCACGGGCGATTCGGTGTAATGCAGCTGCGGTAGCATTGAACTCTCCTACCAGGTTTTCCGACAGTAATTGACGTCTCGAGTTATGCACGTGCTGCAAGAAATCGAACGGATCTTTGGCCAAGTCCTTCCATAAGACAGCAAGCGGTTCAGCCCCACGCGGGTCATGCAACAGCGCGCTGATTTGATCCATGAACTCATAACCTGTCGTTCCTTGAATATGCCATTCACTGCGTAGCCACTCATGTCCTTCTAGGATTTTTTCCGCAATGATATAAGGGCTGGTCTGCAAATGTTGAGGTCGCTTTGCTACTAATGCATCTAGTCGCGTCCATAACTTCAAACAATACTGCTTAGGGTGCGCCAAGCCGTCAATATGATCCAGGCGCACCCCGTCAATCAAGCCTTGCGAAAAAAGATCAAAAATCAAGGAATGTGTAGCCTCGAATACTTCATCAAGCTCTACACGCACCCCAGCTAGTTCGCTGACTTCAAAAAAACGCCGCCAGTTGATTTCGTCTGCTGCATTGCGCCACCAAGTCAGTCGGTAATGTTGATGATCTAGTAATTCATGCAAGGCAGTGCGGCTTTCAGGCGTATCAGCCATGTAATACTGCAAAGCAGTCTCTATGGTTTTCCGGTCATGCTCACTTTTTCCAAAGTCTATTAACGCATTCAATACTTCCTCAACCTGGTCCTCAATAGCCAAAAATTGCTGAGAAAAATTGATTTTATTCAACAAGGTATGTACATGAGCTAAATCCGGCGAATGGGCTTTAGACAAAATCGCTGCATAATCTTTCAGCGCAATAGGGAAATAGTGTGAATAGTACTGCGCCTGTATACGTCCATCTTGCGGGTTAAAGCTTAACTTGATATCGCCTTTTTCAAGCACCTCTCCGTAAGGCTCACCTAAAAATGGTGCAAGGATTTTATTATGCAGTTCAGGGTCGTTTGAATACCAGTCTATGTCAAACCAGAAGGCATACGGGCTGGTTTGCCCCCATTCAAACACATGTTGCCACCAGGGGTTTTCATAGCCCCCAACACCCATGTGGTTTGGAACAATATCGATAATCAGGCCCATATTATTGGCACGCAGCGCGGTGACAAAGTCTTTTAAACCTTGCATACCACCCAGTTCTATATTGACCTGCGTTGGGTCAACGATATCGTAACCGTGGGTAGAGTTTTGCCGTGCAGTTAATATCGGCGAAGCATAAATATGGGTAATACCCAATGAAGCATAGTAATCCACATAGCGGATAGCATCTGCAAAAGTAAAGCCTTGATGGAATTGCAAACGTAATGTTGCCCCAACTGCGCAGGATTTAGCAACAACACGGAGTTGATCGAATTGTGCATCCGGTTTGTTCATGACCGGTTTGTTCATGTCGCCCATTCTAACAAGGCAATAAAACTTAAACCCGGCAATACACCTTTTTCTAGCGACGTCCAAACACCGCCATAATCGAAAAGGATTTCCGGCTGTGGAAGCATAATCAAGTCTTCGCGGTGCAAGATCAATCGTTCATTCCCAAGATTCACCGCAATTGCAAGAATGGCCCCATCGCCCATTTTCCAGCAAGCTTTTATGGCAGATGGTCCAATAGCCTCGGCCTTTAAGGATCGCACTCCTTTTAACCTCGGAATAATGTAATGATGGCGTATACCAAGCAATTTACTTACCCATTGGCTCCAATCCAGTGAACTGTTGACAACGGCACTATCCACACTAAAAGGCCGCGGTATGGAGGCTAAAAAGGTTTCATGATGATTAGGATCAGGTATTTGCAAAGCGAAGGTACTGTCAGCAAACTTACTGAAAGTAGCGAACTCCTTGCGCCTACCCTCCTTCACGGCTTCTGCCAGATTGATATCTTCATGGCTAGTAAAATATAGGAAAGGTTGCGTTGCGCCGAATTCTTCTCCCATAAAAAGCATAGGAATCTGTGGGCTTAATAAAACCAGCGCATTGGCAACACGTAAAGCCGGGTCTGGAACCAGCGTAGTCAGCCGTTCACCAAAGGGGCGGTTCCCCACTTGGTCGTGATTCTGTAAAAATAATACGAAAGAGGTACTGGGCAAATCTTTGCTGCTTTCGCCACGATTACGCTCTCTATGCTCTGAGGTTTCACCTTGGTAGATAAATCCCTCTGCCATGCAACGGGCGAGCTTCTCTGCAGGCTCAACTGCATAGTCTGCGTAGTAACCTTCTGTTTCGCCAGTTAGCAGCACATGCAGTACGTGATGCCCATCATCGTTCCATTGGGCATCAAAGCCATGCTGCAACATACGTGCGCAATTATTATCATTCTCCGTTGTGAGATAGATATGCCTATCAATGCCTAATTCACGGCGGGCAAGCTCTGCGACTTCTATTAACCAATCTTCATCGATAATCGCATGGCAGGCATCAAAACGAAGACCATCAAACTGATATTCATGGAGCCAATACAATACATTTTCATTATAGAAATCGCGGATTTCCTGCTGGTGGAAATTAATGGCATTTCCCCATGGGGTTATATGGTCATCGCTGAAGAAGTTTGGGGCGTAGTGATGAATGTAGTTACCATCCGGGCCAAAATGGTTATAGACCACATCCAGGAAGATACTCATGTTCAAGGCATGCGCTTCATCCACGAGCGCCTTCAATTCATCTGGCGTGCCGTATGAATAATGCGGCGCATATTGCAGTACACCGTCGTAACCCCAATTACGATCACCCGGAAAACTTGCAATCGGCATTAGCTCGACAGCAGTGAATCCCATTGCAGATAAAGACGCTAATTTAGCTTTTACGCCGACAAACCCGCCGCACATACCTACATGTAACTCATATAGTATGGTTTCATGCCAGGGCCTGCCATTCCAGTGTAGCGTGCGCCACTCAAATGCTTCCGGGTCTATCACTACGCTATGGGTATGGACGCTATTACATTGTGCCCGGGCTACCGGGTCGGGCACGTCTAATGCGGCCCCCTGCTGATTCTTAATCCGATATTGGTAAAGCGTACCGGCGCCGCAATTTATTTCTGCACTAAACCAACCCGTCTCATTTTCATGCTGTAAATCATGCACCTGATCATCAAATAGAATCACTAGCACTTCGGTTGCATGTGGGGCCCATATCCGAAACAACGTTGTGTTCGGACCGACAAGCTCTGCGCCAGCAGAAAGCCGGCGTTTGTAGGTATTACTGCTAGTCATGGGTTTCAGTATCGCTTGCATGTGGCGTTGGTTCATTTCCTAAAAAGTCGCTGACCTGGTAACGCAAACTCCGTAAAGGTACGTTAATCCAAGCAGGACGGTGCATAGCTTCATAAACCACCTCGTAACACACTCTTTCCAGCGTAAAAAGCTTTAGCAAAGCTTGGGCTTGCGGCGAGATAGTATATTTTTCTTGCGTGACATTGCTGCCAGACTGAGCAACAGGAATCGAGATGGGTTCTGTTTGATTGCTATGGGCCGTAACTGCACAATAAGCCTGCATAAAACTAGACTTGGATGTTTCTATATATTGCCGTAACAGACGATCACGATCCTCTTGCTTAATATTTTGGTTTAGTTCGTTTCTATCAATAAAGGCTGCAGCATATGAAAAAGAGCGCAAGGTACCCGCTACATCGCGTAACGGACTATCTTTAAGGCGTCGCGCTTCCAAGCTACGGTTAGGTTCGCCTTCAAAATCAATAATCATCACATCACCGGAAATGACCAGCACCTGGCCGAGATGGAAGTCGCCATGAATACGCGTACGTAAGTGGTTTTTGCCGTTTTTCACCATATGGCTTACGTAAGCTAATAGCTCATCCCGCTTAGCAGTAAGATATGCACAAGCCTCTGCATCATCTTCATTCTGCCATTGCTGTTCGGCCAATATTTTTAATGTGGATTCCACTTGTGCGGTGATACGATTTTGCCATGAGTCAATATCGGCATCGTTGCTCGGCTCTGGCGTAAATGCTGCATCATCCGTAGGTAATGCCAAGGCATTATGCAGCTCACCTAACCTATGTCCTAACACAGTAGCAAACCCTGCTAGCTCCTCAATCGGGCTGGCATTTTCTACCGGCAAAGCTTCAACAGCGATTTGTGCAGAATTGCTTTGCTGCAGCGCCTTGCCTAACCTGTCCAAAGTCCATTGCCAGGCATCTCCCTGGTTATGCACAAAAGCCTGCGCAAGAATTTGGGTATATTGTTCGCCGTCTGCGTTGATATAGGTCATATCTCCAAAGAATTTAGGCGCATTGGCATACCCTATCTCAGTCAGGTATCGGGCAATTTCAAGCTCCGGATTAATTCCCGGGCTCAAGCGGCGAATGACTTTTAGAATGACGATATCACCCACTATCAATGAGCTATTCGATTGCTCTGCAGTAGGCCGGCGTAATTTATTCTCAGCATTTAATGCAAGCTCCCTGAATGCATCATTTGAATGGAAATGAATCTGGCCATTCGCACACTCAAGAACAGTTTCCTGCTTCAGGCGATCAATCAAGGTGTAGGCAAAATCGTCTATGGAAAAGGCATCCGTCAACAAGCCGATACGCGGACCACGCCTTACCCGTGCCAAGGCTAACTGCTGCGATAAATTAGAGGTTTCCACACACTCTATGCAGAAGCCCAATGGCATAAAATAGCGCTCTTCACCTGTATTAGTGGTGGTATTCACCTCCACCAGCAATAACGGTGGCGCCTCTGCCCTCACAGTGTTTTCAAGTAAGGAGAGCATGGTCATTGAAGAGGATAACAAGTTTTCTTGCTTGCCGGCATACCAGCGCTGTCTTGGTAGGTAAAGGGGTAGTACTTGTTTCTCAATCACATCACTGACCGGTGGCTGGGTCAAATCCGGCAGTCCGTTAGGCAATACTAATGTGAGGTATTCCGGTAAAGATTGTATAGGCGCTACATAATCCGGAGGCATGCGAGTTTCAGTGGTCAAGCGGAACCAGTAAAAGCCATAGGCCGCCAGCGTCAGTGTATAAGGTAATTGCCCGATCCGCGGGAATACCGACCCACCAATCAATTCAACCGGGATAAAGCCAGCAAACTCGGAAAGGTCTAGCTCGACCGCTTGTGCGGTACCGGATACATTAGCCAAGCATAGAATCGTTTCATTGGATTCGTGATTTTTAGGATCCACAGCTACATTAGCCCGCATATAGGCCAATATTTTGCGGTTATTGGGGTAAAGCAAGCGCAGACTGCCGCGCCCAAATGCCTGGTATTGTTTCCTTACCGTGAGTAATTTGCGCATCCAGTTCAGTAATGAATACGGATCTGCATTCTGCGCTTCCACATTTAGTGCCTGATAGCCATATTGCGCATCCATAATGGGCGGCAACACCAGCTTGGCCGGGTCTGTACGTGAAAATCCACCATTTCGGTCTGGAGACCATTGCATCGGGGTTCGTACCCCATCACGGTCACCTAAATGAATATTATCACCCATGCCGATTTCATCACCGTAATAGATCACCGGTGTGCCAGGCATGGAAAGTAACAAGCTATTTAATAACTCCAGCCGTCTGCGGTCACGCTGTAATAAGGGGGCAAGCCTGCGGCGAATACCTACATTCAAGCGTGCACGGCTTTCTGACGCGTAAAAATTCAGCATGTAAGCTCGTTCGCTGTCAGTCACCATCTCTAAAGTCAGTTCGTCATGGTTGCGCAGGAAAATCGCCCATTGGCAATTGGCAGGGATATCCGGCGTTTGTCGTAGGATATCGGTAATAGGAAAACGGTCTTCCTGCGCCAGCGCAAGGTACATGCGAGGCATAAGCGGAAAATGAAACGCCATATGGCATTCATCGCCATGGCCTTGCGGATTGAGTGTGCCGAAATAATGTTGCACGTCTTCCGGCCACATATTAGCCTCTGCTAATAACATGCGATCCGGATACTTCTGGTCGATGACCTGCCGCATTTTTTTCAGTATTGCATGAGTTTCCGGCAAGTTTTCATTCGAAGTGCCTTCACGTTCAATAAGGTATGGCACTGCATCAAGACGCAGGCCATCCACGCCCATATCAAGCCAGAACTCCATGACATTGATGATGGCTTTTAATACTTGCGGATTATCAAAGTTAAGGTCAGGCTGATGCGAAAAGAAACGATGCCAAAAAAATGCATTGGCGACTGGGTCCCATGTCCAGTTTGATTTTTCGGTATCAGTAAAAATGATACGAGTTTGGCTGTAAGCAGTATCCGTATCAGACCATACATAAAAATTTCGGGCGGCAGAATCTGGTTTTGCATTACGCGCACGTTGGAACCAGGGGTGCTGGTCTGAAGTATGGTTGACGATAAGCTCGGTGATGACGCGTAAGCCGCGTTTATGGGCCTCAAAGATGAAACGCTTTGCATCGAACAAGGTACCGTAATCAGCATGTACATCACGGTACTCGGCAATATCGTAACCGTCATCGCGACGAGGAGACGGATAGAATGGTAATAGCCATAGTGTATTCACACCTAGCTCTACAATATAGTCCAGCTTCTCAATAAGGCCCTGAAAGTCACCAATACCATCATTGTTCGCATCGAAAAATGACTTTACATGTACCTGGTAGATCACAGCATCTTTGTACCATAAAGGGTCAGCAGTAAAAGGCAGCGCTTTAGGTACGCTATTCTTTTTTTTGCGTGGTTGTGTCTCTGTTATCACGGTACTCATACCGCTGTCACTTTCCAGATAACAAAAAGATATTGCTGGGGATCAAGTCGCGCACGCTGCCATTTGCCGCCCCAATTGAAATGCGTATCACTGACTAAATCATGTACATGCACTTCGGCATGGTCATCCAGTCCAAGCATATATAAAGGGATTTCTAACGAAGTTTCCTGCGCGTATTGCGGTTCTAAATTCACAGCCACTAGTATCAAGGATTCAATGGCTTGGCCGGGTAATCGTTTCCCAGTCTTGGAAAAGAACAGCACATTATTATTGTCAGCATGATGGAAAGTCAGTCCCAGATGAGTCTGCAACTCAGGATGTTCTTTACGGATGCGATTCAATATAGTAATTTCATTGATGATGTTGCCAGGACGATTCCAATCCCAGGCGCGTATTTCATATTTTTCGGAATTAACAAATTCTTCTTTATTTGGTATTGCAGCGGATTCACATATTTCAAACCCGCTGGAAACTCCCCACAAGCCGGACATCGTGGCAGCCACCACAGCACGGACCAGAAAACCTTCCCTGCCCTTAGTTTGTAAGTAGAAAGGATTAATGTCGGGTGTATTAACGAAAAAGTGCGGGCGGAAATATTCAGGAACGTCGTCAGTCAATAGTTGTGTTAGATATTCAGTGATCTCGTGCTTATTATTACGCCAGGTAAAATAGGTATAAGACTGTGTAAAACCTACTTTTGCCAGACGGTACATCATCTTAGGCGTAGTAAACGCTTCAGATAAAAAGATCGTATCAGGATATTTAGCTTGGACTTCCTTGATTAACCACTCCCAAAAAGGCAAAGGCTTGGTATGAGGGTTATCAACGCGAAAAGTCCGTACGCCCTCTTTTGCCCATAGCAATACAATGTCGCGTAAGGCTATCCATAATTGCGGTGTAGCCTTAGGCGCATAAAAATTTACACCAACAATATCCTGGTATTTCTTTGGGGGATTCTCAGAATGTTTAACCGTGCCATCTGGCCGCCAATTGAACCACTCCGGATGTTCGTTGAGCCAAGGGTGATCTGGCGCACACTGGATGGCAAAATCCAGGGCAATTTCTATACCCAGCGCTTTAGCTTCGTCGCGCATGTGACGAAAATCTTTCCAAGTACCTAAGTCAGGGTGAATCGCTTCATGACCCCCCTCTTCCGAACCGATAGCATAAGGGCTGCCAGGATCATGCGGCTCAGCAGTCAATGAGTTATTTTTACCTTTGCGGTGCTTTTTTCCAATGGGATGAATAGGTGTGAAATACAAGGTATCGAAGCCCATATCACTAATCGCAGGGAGTCGATTAATGACGTCTTCAAAAGTGCCATGTTTTTGTGGATTACCACTCGCTGAACGCGGAAACATTTCATACCAGCTAGAGAACTCAGCCGCATGTCTTTCTACGCGGATAGGAAATATCTGGCTTCTTGTTAAGAACTCACGTGAGCTGCATACTTCCATCAACGCATAAGTAAAATCTGCCAGCAATACAATCAGGCTTGCTCGCTGCTGATCCGAATACGGACTGAGCTTAGCCATTAAAGCATCGTTAGGCGCCACTTCATCTGGAGTGAGGTAACAAGTAGAAGTCTTGATATCTTGTAAAACTTTGGCAAGCTTCTGCAGATTTTCCAGGTTTTTAAGATGGGAGTCTTCCGCTTGTTTACGCTCAAATTCTGTTTCTAATCGTTTTACTTTCTTCAGCGCATTAACGGTTTGCTTGATGATTAGAAAGCCTTCTTCAATTTCCAACTCTACATTAATGCCAGCTTCTATTTTTTTGGTGAGATGAGTTTTAAAAGTTCCAAATTGATCGTGCCAGCTTTCAATGATAAATTCATAAATACCTATTTCCTGTAAAGGTAACCTCGCTACCCACCTGTCATCTCCAATCGCAATCATATGGATCGGTTCCCACAAGTCATTATTATTGGCACGCCAAAGCAAATCTACCGCCAATTGGTTGTGCGTATCCATAAACACATCAGCGCTTACTTGTACGATTTCATCAACTATATGTTTAGCAGCAAAACGGCCACCATCCACAGATGGACTTACATTTTCAATAACGATTCTATTTGCATTATGGATGAGCTCACGGACAGTTTTAATAGCGGTATTTTTCATTAATATACGATCCTGCTTTGATCTTTTATTTGTATGATTCAGGTACGTTTTGAATAGTCAAATATATGTTTTAATTGACTAATTAAGATTGCAAACTACTAATAGTATAAAAAAGCCCATTAATAACAGATGTAATGGTGAGTCTTAAAACACATTCAGAAATAAGGTGACTCCGGGTCGGAAAAGTCTTACATGACAGCCTATTTAACGCTATTTAATCTTTTCGTTTCTCTCGCTTGTTTTCGCTGCTTATTCACAATACGAGCTGCAACTTCTTCCTCTCGACCTGGATAGCTATGGTCTTTGAAGACTTTTTTAATTTTTTCATACTCATATTCACGTTCTGAGTTAATTCCACGCGGCATTTTGATTTCTCCTTAATAAGAAAAAATAGATGGACAACATGCAAACGGCAGCCTTTAAGGCTGCCGTGTTTGTCTTGTTAAGGAAACGAATTTGAAGTTCATTTTCAAACGCGACAATTTCAGATTACGCGTCTGAATTTGATTTCCTTATAGGGGATTGTCTTAATTACGTGTAGGAATATTTTTATACTGACGTTTAAGCTATAACAATTTCAGCAATGAGACAGGGAATTCGTTTGTGAACATGAGGTGAGTATTGATTAAACAATTAAATTAAGTGTGACTTTAAATTGTCAGCGCCTGAAAACGCTCCGTAATATTACTATCGATTATATTCACTTGATGACAACCCAGATTATTAATATTACGCAAGCAAGAATCATTAGCCCGTATAAGCCGGTATTCACAATACCAAGGTTTTTATTAATCTGCTCTCTTTGTTTTTTTAAAGCTTTTATATCTTCAGCATCAAAAAATTTTGGAGTAACTCTATCTGGGTCTTCAGCCAAGATGTTCACCTTTTAGGCAAAAGCATTTGGAACGTTCTACTGAGCCAACATTCATGAATGTATGTTACAAACATTCCATCAAAATGTAAGTGCGTTATACCGCTTATAGCGTTAGAAGCCATTTAGGAAATGCTTTTACGTATACTATTAAAATAGGTATAGTTACTATGTAACTTCTGGCAACCTTTTAAGAAATAGCAATTTAGGAGTGGTATGCCATCCACATGTAGTCCACGCCAAAATCATCTGCTCGACGCACTCCTTCAGACAGAATATGATCGCCTGTTTCCAAATCTAGAGTACATAGAATTGCAATCGGGAGATGTCCTCTATGAGTCCGGAGAGCTTCTGAAGCATGTCTACTTCCCGGTAGATTGCATTATTTCACTGCTTTACGCATTGGAGAACGGGGCTACAGCAGAAATCGCGGGGGTAGGCAACGAAGGTATATTAGGGATCTCCCTATTCATGGGTGGCGGAACAACAACGAGTCGCGCTGTGGTGCAAAGTAGCGGTTATTGCTATCAACTTAAGGCGCAGTTGTTAAAAGATGAGTTTGTCCGTGGCGGCCCGGTAATGCGACTTTTACTGCGCTACACTCAAGCATTGATCACCCAGATGTCCCAGACTGCCGTGTGTAATCGGCATCATTCCATAGATCAGCAATTATGCAGATGGCTATTGCTGAGCTTAGACCGTTTGAATAGCGATGAGTTATTCATGACACAAGAACTCATCGCCAATACGCTGGGTGTGCGTAGAGAAGGTGTAACAGATGCAGCCGGTAAACTGCAACGCGCCGGTTTAATTATTTATACACGAGGCCACATTCAGGTATTGAATCGGCCAGCTTTAGAGAATCGTGTGTGCGAATGTTATCAGGTGGTTAAAAATGAGTTTGATCGCTTACTTCCTGCCCTTCATGCGATTGCGGTCTAAAGCTCTCCATGAACTTCCTTTATTCACCTACATCCTATATGGGATGAATAGCAGGCGTACTGAGTGATCTAGTACTAGCAATGTGAGACTACGGTTACAGTACGGAAGACTTTGAAGATTTTTCAGCAGTAAGCCGAATATTCCAGTAAGTCTTTTATCAACACCAAGATTTTGGGGCGTTACACCTGCAGCTTCAACAGGCGGCTAATTCGCACTCGGTTTAAGTTCGCTGATATCTGTCAGCGTAATACGCAACTCACTGGCAGAATCCGATATCGGATATTTAATACAGTGCAGGTAGGCATATAAAATGAAGCCATCAGCACGGATCATCTCCAGATCAAATGCTAGCTTGATCGTTTCTGAATGTTCCATAATGCTCATGAATAGGCGATGCCAGCGATCCCTGTCATCCGGTGCAACATAGTTTGATAAACGCCGGCTAATAATCCGGAAACGCTCAATACCAAGCATGGCACAGCCTGATAAATTAATTTCGCGGATTAAGCCATCACGGCTGAGCGTAATGTAACCCACCGGCGCGAGTTCATAAAAATCTACATAACGATCTCGCGACTCCTCCATTGAGATGTTGGCACGTTGCAATTCTTCATTTTGCATCTCAAGCTCTACCTTATGCACCATGAGTTCATGCATGAGTATCTCGGAAGTTTGAGCACTGGTTTTTGAGGGAGCTAGATTTTGTATTAAAGCTTCAGCTTGTTCCCTGAGTAACCTGCGCAGCTCCATTCCTTTACGTTTTTGCTTCATTACGTATTTCCTTACTCAATTCAGTATTAATATCTTTAGTACTCAATAGAATTAATGACGGTTCGGTAGTATTACAACAAATACGACGAGCGTTCAACCTGATCTTCTTATGACCAATTTTGGGGAAGTTATGTTCAACCACATAGTCTTCAACGGTAAGATCGCGGGGCAATATAATTTCTAACAACTCCCGTAAGGAGGGAATATCCCATTGGCTGTTACCAAGATCGTAAATCTTACGGTCTACCGTCTCTGCTGCTGTTACTTTAAAATAATCATAGAAGGCACGATTAGCAGAAATCACTTTTAAACTACCATCCATGACCAGTAATGGGTCGGTGACCGTATCAACGATATTTTCTGCGAGTTCACGTGCGATTTGCATCGCAGATTCTGAGGCAACACGTATACTGATATTGGTGAAAGTCAGCACAACACCCTCGATAATGTTATCAAGCGTGCGGTATGGCTGAATACGCATAAGGTACCACTCTGCATTATGCGTACGTACCTCTTTCTCAAACGGCACTAAAGTTTCGAGAACAGATTGCGCATCAACCAGCAAATCCTCTCCATCCAGGTTAGATTTTATATCGGCCAAGGGTCGTCCCACATCCGCAGCGATTAAACGGTAGATATTGGTGGCTTCACGCGTAAAGCGTCTAATGGCCATATGCTCATCAAGGAACACGGTGCCGATATTGGTATTATCCAACAGGTTTTTCATGTCATTCTGCATGCCTGCCAACTGTTCAATCTTTGTTTGCAGTTCAGCATTTACGGTAATCAGCTCTTCGTTGACTGATTGCATCTCTTCCTTAGAGGTTTCCAATTCTTCATTAGTGGATTGAAGTTCTTCATTAGTAGACTGCAGCTCTTCATTGGTGGATTTGAGCTCTTCGTTTGACGCCTGTTGTTCCTCAATAATGGCTTGCAGGTTTTCCTTGCTGTAAGCCAGCTCTCGCTCCAGCACTTCAATACGACTCAGCTCATTTGGCTTGGCTCTGGCTTTATGCTTGGGTTTGAGCTGAATGCTTGCGATATCCTGAAAACTCACTAACAACAGGTTCTCATCTCCATCTATGGCCGGTAGAGGGCGCACGCTCAAGCTGACCGTGGTAAAGTCGCCATTCGTTTTCACCTGTACTTCTCGATTGAGTGTCGGCGTGTTATGGCTACTAGCAGCATGAATGGCTGTACGAAGTTCGATCTCAAGCCCTTCACGCGCCATTTCAATTACATTCAAACTGGCCTGACCTGGCCCTGGGCGCAGATATTTACCGGTATCACCATGTACGTAAATCAATTCACCTTTTTTGTCGGTAATCACCGATGCCGGGGCGAAAAATTGTATCAACAGCCTACGTGTCAATTCTGGCAAATTAGGTTCCGTGGTTTTTTTCATAGCTTCCTCTGGGACCGCCCCGCTGCTTCCATGATCCCGTATCATCGGGCTGGTCATCAAAGTACGAGAAGATGACTTGTTGTTTGTTGAAATATAAAACTTCCATTTGCGGTTGATAGATGAAAATAATTCCGTATGATTACCAGTACTCTCAGAGGGTGACAGGAAAAGCACCCCACCGGGCTTGAGCGCATAATGAAATAAAGGAATCAATCGGTTTTGCAGCTCCGATTCAAGGTAAATCATCAGATTGCGACAACTTAGCAAATCTAATCGGGTGAATGGGGGTTCTTTAATAATATTGTGAACTGCAAAAACCATCATTTCACGGATATCTTTTTTTATCCGATATCCAACTTCTTCTTTAACGAAAAAGCGACGTAAGCGTTCAGCACTGACATCTTGAACGATACTGGGTGGGTAAACCCCTGCGCGCGCATAGGCGATAGCGTCTTCGTCTAAATCCGTACTGTAGATTTGTATTTTGAGTTCCTGTTGACGTTCGTCCATTAGCTCACGTAATAGGATCGCGATGGAGTAGGCTTCTTCACCAGTGGCACAGCCGGCCACCCAGACACGAAACACATGGTCTTCCGGCTTATCCTGAAACAGTTGCGGCAAAATTTCTTTTTTCAGTAAGTCAAAAGCTTCGGTATCGCGGAAGAAGCTTGTGACATTAATCAGCAGTTCTTTAAACAGTATGTGAACTTCAGCCAAATTCTCTTTAAGGTAGCGCAGGTAAACTTCACTGTCTACAATATTGTGCAATGCCATGCGCCGTTCTATGCGGCGACCGATGGTACTTTTTTTGTAGAGTGAAAAGTCTTGGCCAGTCACAACGCGCACATACATTAATATACGCATCAAAGTACTGATAAGCGCCGGTACCTTGAGATTAGTCTGAATGAACCCACGTTTATGCGCATTGGAAATGATCACGCCGGGCATTTTGTCTACGGGTAATATGTGGTTGGCATAACCAGCTTGAATGGCACTGGAGGGCATGCCATCATATTTAGCGGTAGTGGGTTCTTGCACCAGAGAAACACCCCCAGCGCCTGTAATTGCACGTAGCCCCAAAGTGCCATCTGACCCAGTGCCAGACAGGATCACACCCATAGCATTTTCGCCCTGATCTTCAGCCAGAGACCGGAAAAATTGATCAATAGGCAAATGCTGAGCATGCGGCGCCTTTGGAATACTCAGTTGCAGCGCTCCATGTAAAATGGTCATTTCACGGTTAGGCGGAATAATGTAAACCGTATTAGCATGAACCTGCATTTGATTCTGCACTTCAACTACCGGCATCTCAGTGCTGCGCTGCAGTATCTCCGTTAACATGCTTACGTGAGTTGGCGAAAGGTGCTGCACCAGCACAAATGCCATGCCGATATCGGTGGGAGTATGGCGAAAAAACTCTTCGAAAGCTTCGAGTCCTCCAGCTGATGCGCCTATACCGACAATTGGGAATTTCCCCACCTCCACTTGTTCTGTATCAGGGAACTGATTAATGGGCTCCAATTTATTATTAGCAGCATTTTTATTAGCAGAATTTTTATTATCGGCCATAAAGGTCTCTTAGAAATAGCTGCAAGTGATAATAAGTCATTACTTATAATACAGAATTTTGGGTAATTTATATATTTTAAATTCGCTTATCAAATCAATAAAACTCTACTTGTATCTACTAAAATCCTATCAATACATTCCTACAAACGATTCGGAGAACAACCTATGAAGCTGATTAAACCAAACTTATAGAATGCATTCACGGTGCATTGATTAATTTATATACACCATGTTTCTAACCAAAATTAGGAGATTTAACATGAATTCAGATTCAAAAAAATCAAGTTCTAATCAGCAAGATCAATCCGGTAGTTCTAAAAGCCAACAAGGTTCAGATAAAAGCGCTGATAAAGGCTCTAACAGCCAACAGAATCAAGGCGGCGGGCAAAAAGGTCAGCAAGGCTCCTCCACTCGCGGTGGTACTAGCGAGCAACATGCTAAAGCCGGTAGCCAAAGTCATAAAAATCGCTAATTTCTATTAGCTTTTTATAAAACAAAGGGAGCGTAACACCTCCCTTTGTTTCATTGAGGAGACCAATATGGAAATTGCTGAAAAACCGGTTAATCCGCCCCAGCACCAAGATACCCAGCCGGGTATAGAAAGCATGATGCATCCTAAACCTGTTTTCATTAATGAGGATTACGTAGGGTCCAATAAATTGGAAGGCAAAGTAGCCATTGTTACCGGTGGTGATAGTGGTATTGGCCGTGCGGTTGCTGTGCATTATGCAGTTGAAGGCGCTGATGTTGTTGTGGCTTATTTGAACGAGCATGCTGATGCAGAAGAAACAAAAGGATTGATAGAAGCTACTGGTAAAAGGTGTGTACTGGTTTCTGGAGATATTGGGGACGAAACTTTCTGTAAAAAATTAGTTGAGAGAACCATTAGTGAGTTTACCAAGCTAGATATTGTGGTAAATAATGCAGCCGTGCAATTTCCGCAACATAGCATTACTCAAATTACCCAACAACAGCTGGAAGATACTTTCCGGATTAATATCTTTGCGATGTTCTATTTAGTGAAGGCAGCTTTACCTTATCTTAAAGAAGACAGTCACATTATCAATACCACTTCTGTGACCGCTTACAGAGGGAGTGCCGGATTACTTGACTACTCTTCTACCAAAGGTGCCATTGTGAGCTTTACCCGGTCCCTATCCCAACAATTAGCTGAGAAAAAAATCTATGTGAATGCCGTAGCACCCGGTCCTATCTGGACACCACTCATCCCTGCGAGCTTTGATGAAAAACGCGTTAGTACTCATGGCAGCGACGTACCATTAAAACGCGTGGGCCAACCTGGTGAAATGGGCCCTGCCTATGTGTATTTGGCATGCAAGGATTCGTCATACATGACTGGGCAAATATTGCACTTGAATGGCGGAGAAGTAGTCAATGGCTAGCGATAGAATGGTTGTATGTAATTGATAGTTGAAGGAAATTTCCTACATGGGAATCAGCTTAATCCTCTACTACTTAATATTCATTAGCATCACTATGAGAAATCAATTCTAGAACTATCAAACTTGATCCATCAATATTTTGTATATTTTGAAATACTAGACTTAATTAGAAATACTAAACTTATTAAAGGATATTACGATGCAAACTGCTAAAAATAACACCTCTACTGCTACAAGTAAAACTACTGCAATGTCAGCTAGTAAAGACAATGTGATAACCTTACTTAAAGAAGATCACGCTAAAGTTAAAAAACTGTTTAAAGAATTCGAAAAATTATCTAAAAAAGAAGATGATGGCAAAGTGGAAATTGCTAATCAGATCTGTATGGAGTTAACTATCCATGCTAAAGCAGAAGAAGAAATTTTTTACCCGGCAGCTCGCATGGCCATTGATGACGATGACATGTTAAATGAAGCAGAAGTTGAGCATGACACCGCAAAAGATCTAATCGCACAAATTCAAACCATGGATCCGGAAGATGAAATGTATGATGCTAAAGTGACGGTGCTTGGTGAATATATTGATCACCATGTTGAAGAAGAAGAGACAGAAATGTTCCCTAAAGCGCGAAAAGCAAAAATGGACCTCAATGAGTTAGGCCTACAACTTAGAATGAAAAAAGAAGAGCTCATGGCTAAGTTTAGTCCTAATGGTGCAATTAATACGGATCTTTTAAAACAGGCAGTAGTTGAGGCTGCGAGCAAACACTAGCGGCTTTTAACCAATTAATCGATAGGTAAATTGTTGCATTACAGTTTGCTTTTAACAGGCCACAAGCCTGACTTAGCTCATGGCTTTTACGCCATGGGCTATTTGCTTTGCAGGTGATGCTTAATTTAAAAACAGTTTAGAGAAAAACAATGAATAAAGCGCTGATATTCAATAAAATTAAAGAGCACAAACTACTGTTTTATACTGGGCTACTATTACTATTAGTGGTATTAGTCATCGCTATTTGTGAAATTATCGGCTGGCCTTTCCTGAAAAAACCATTACAAGACTTAATGGAAGATAAGCTGGAACGCACTGTCAAAATCGACGGGCCTTTTCAACTCAGATTAATTGGCGGCATTCGCTTAAAAGCAGGCAATTTATGGATATCGGCACCTGAGGGCTTTGCAGAGCCTAACCTAGCAGATGCGCACGACATAGAACTGAAGATGAGATACCGTGATTTATGGAACATTAAACCAGGTGATCCTTATGTCATTAAATCTATCAAGGCAAATCAAGTTGATGCTCATTTAACGCGCCATGAAGACGGAAAATCTACTTGGCAATTTCACAAACATCCTAACGACCCTATACGCCCCTTCCCTATTATTCAAGGCTTAGTCATTCAACAGGGGCAAGCCTATGTTAAAGATAGTCTTACTCGGGCCGATATACTGATTGAATTCACCACTGATGAAGGGCAAAAGAATCTCGATCCTATTTCCAAGGTCAAAATACATGGCGATTTCCGCGAACGTAAGTTAATCAGCGAACTCATGACGCATGGCTTTTTACCTATTGCCAGTCAAGGTAAAGATTCCTCCCCCATATCATCTAAAGGTTGGCTCAAGTACGGCAAAATGTATATGACTTTTGATGGGTCTGTTTATAACCTTTTTGGCGAGCAGAACATCAAGGGGCAAGTCACGGTGCGAGGCCCTTCTCTAGGCGATTTAGGCGATCTTTTAAGTATTACCTTACCTAATACCACAGAATTTAAAATCGTTGGTGGGGTGGCTAAAAACCCCGATGGTTGGCAAATCGCAGTGAACTCCGCCCGTGTTGGTCAAAGCGATTTATACGGACACTTTCGTTACGATACCCAACCAGAAAAAGCGCTGCTTACTGGCGAATTAAAAGGGAAACGATTTTTCCTGGCTGATTTAGCGCCGGCTTTTGGCCATGAAACCACGGTTGATGGTAAATCTCGCGAACGCATCTTCCCTGATAAACCTTTAGATTTTGCTACCTATAATAGGATGAACGCAAAAATAAGCGTAGACATTGATTACGTAGATTTAGGGAAGGCGTTTAAAGAACCCCTTACTCCACTTAAGGCCGATTTAGCCCTAAACAAAAATAAACTCTCGTTAGCTAAAGTCTATGCCAAAACAGCCGATGGCAGTATCACAGGCGATATTTTTATTGATGCTCACGAACTCAAGCAAAACATAAAAAATCCCCAAGAACTTAAAGACCCCAATAAACCTAAACCGGATTGGGGTATCAATTTAGCAGTAAAAGACATTAATCTAAAAAAATGGCTCACCATTTCAGATGCAAGGAAAGAAAAAGCCCGCAAAGAAAATAAACCAGAAACCGGTGAAGCTTATGTAACTGGTTTATTAAACGGTAATGCCAAGCTCAAAGGTAAAGGAACCTCTACTGCAGAACTGTTGCATACACTTAATGGCGATCTGGGAATATTTGTTAAGAACGGGGAAATGTCGCATTTGATTGTGGAAGCTGTTGGTTTAGATATTGCCCAAGCTGTCGGACTGCTGGTTAAGGGAGATAACAATCTTAAAATGCAATGTGCCGTACTAGATTTCAAAGCTAACCAAGGTGTGCTCAAGCCTGATATAGCATTAGTAGATACTTCTGTAACCACTATACTCGTGGATGGTAACGTGAATATGGGTGAAGAAACATTGGATCTACGCGTTGCTGCAAAGCCAAAAAACTTTTCGCCTTTTACAGTACGCTCTCCTCTCAAAGTCACGGGCACCTTCCTGAATCCTAAGGTATCGGCAGAACCCGCACCAATTGCCGCCCGTGTAGTTGGTGGCGTATTGCTGGCTTTCGTCAATCCACTTGCCGCCATTTTGCCTTTCCTTGACCCAGGCTCTAGTGCTGATAAAGAAAAGCGGGCAGATTGTGCTCAAACGCTTGCTGAACTGAAACAAGCGCAGAAAAAAAATAATCCACTGGGTAAAGATATTACTACCGCTAGTAACGTTAAAAATGGTTACGTTAAAAGTGGCAACCCAAATAACAGTAAAGAAGTGAGAATTAACACGGATAAAAACAGCCCATCAACTACTACAAAAAATGATAGTACGAAAAAAATCACAGAGATTATCCAGCCTAAATAGAACTCAGTGGATAAATTATTACCAGCGAATAAAATTAAAGGAGCTTAAAAGCTCCTTTTAAAAGATAAATATACAAATCAATAACCTATACTCGTAACAATCTCATCATCGTCGTCGTCCTCTTCATCGTCACCATCTTCTGCAACGGTTTCATCACTATCAGGATACACAGGGTTATCACCTGTATTGGAGTCATCGTCCGGAAATTTCGTTTTCGGCTGATTTATCGTAGTTTCCGTTTGTTCATAATCTTCGTCTTCATCCTGAT
Source organism: Methylotenera sp. (assembly GCA_046595335.1). Classification (GTDB taxonomy): domain Bacteria; phylum Pseudomonadota; class Gammaproteobacteria; order Burkholderiales; family Methylophilaceae; genus Methylotenera. The sequence continues at coordinate 682 of JBKJOT010000062.1, read as the reverse complement.
TATCTGTATCCAAGTTATTTCTGTCAAAGTCTTCGTCAGAGCCATTGATAAACTCATCCAATTCTTCACCTTTCGCCGGGCTATGTTTTTGGTAAGGGTTTTTGATAAGCCCGGATGGAATTGCCGGATTAATAATTGGGATAATTTGTGGTGTATTTGTTTGCATAAGAATCTCCTAATAAAAAATAGAGGGAAGTAACAACTCTGAGCTGGATTTTAGGAGCAATGCTAGTGCTTAAATATCACCCTTTCACTGATTAGCGTGTAGGAAAATATTGATTAATTAATTTCTTTGATGAGCTTCTATAACGTCTACATACAAATGACTATTGTCAGGTTGGTGTAAGCCTAGCCATTCAAAATAGCACCATTGCAATAGTTTTACCTGTCGTTACATTAAGGAAACAAGGACATGGCACCAGCTGCAAATATTCAACTGAATGACCCAATACAGTTTCATGATTTATTAGAATTAGGCCGGGATTATTGTAGCGATCATTTAGGGCGTTTCTTCCAAAATAACTATTCGCCCGCTGCGGTAACGGTGAATAAATTTAGAATACCCGCCAAGCTAACTAATCACAAAAATGCAAATGCTCAGTCCATTAGATCTGAAAAAGATGATTTTGCAATCTGCGTGATGATGAATAACCATATTGTGGATTTGAAATATTTCAGCGAC
>JBKJOT010000082.1:0-7772 GCA_046595335.1 Methylotenera sp. | reverse complement strand
TGCTTAAAACTAGTTACTGGTGCCGACGGAGAGACTCGAACTCTCACGACTTTCGTCACTACCCCCTCAAGATAGCGTGTCTACCAATTCCACCACGACGGCATTTAGTTGAGCATTCGCTCAAACAGTTCAACTATTTTGGTACATCTTCCGCGGCTGGAGTTTCTTTAGCAGCATCAGCAGGCTGCGCTGCGGGGGCGGTTTTCTGAACATTGACTACGCTAGATTTCACAACGCTACCGCTAGATTTATGGCTAGACAAATAAGCGAGCGTTAAGCTAGTGGTAAAAAACACCAATACACAGACTGCGGTTGCGCGGCTCATAAAATTTGATGAGCCAGAAACGCCGAACAGGCTACCTGAAGCACCGCTGCCGAATGAAGCGCCCATATCGGCACCTTTACCATGTTGCAATAGCACTAAACCAATCACGCCTAGCGCTGCCAATACATGAACTACTAATATTAAATTTTCCATTTTTCACCTGACACCATCATTTTCAGCTAATTCGATAACGAAACTAGCCTGCAACGCGGCATATTCCTTCAAATTCTTGTGCGTTTAACGAACATCGCCCGATAAGACCACCGTCTATATCCTGCATAGCAAATAATTGTACCGCATTTTGAGGGTTTACGCTCCCCCCGTAGAGGATTTTCAGGCTATTTGCTGCCGCCTGATCTAGCTTTGCGATTTTGCTACGGATAAATTCGTGCATGCTTTGCGCTTGCTCACCACTCGCTGCCAAGCCGGTGCCAATCGCCCAGATGGGCTCATAAGAAACTACGGCATTAGCAAAAACTGCAGCCCCATGCGCACTGATAATGGTATCCAGTTGTTTGCCTACCACCAATTGCATAACGCCGGCTTCGCGCTCAATCAACGTTTCCCCTACGCATAAGATAGGCGTCAAACCATGCGCTTTGGCCTGCATGAATTTACTGGCGATATTCTCGTCGGATTCACAATAAGCTGTGGCGCGCTCCGAGTGGCCAATAATCACGTGTGTAGCGCCAAAGTCTTTCAACATGCCTGCGCTTACTTCGCCAGTAAAAGCGCCTATGGAATCTTTACTCATATTCTGTGCACCCCAGGCAATGTTAGTATGCTGGAGTAGCACTTGCGTCTGTGCCAAATAAGGATAAGGCACGCACACCACGAGATCGGTATTTTTAAGCGGGGATAATCGCTGGATGTAAGCTTCTAAAAGCTGCTGGTTCGAAGCCAAATTGCCATGCATCTTCCAATTGGCAACCACTAATTTTCGACGCATGTTAACCTTAATTGATTCATAAATTTACTGCAGGTGTGATTTTAGCTTTTGTGAGCCTTTACAGTCAATTTAAGTATATGAATTTTCATGTAATAAGCGGACTTGGATTACGATAAAACATGAGCTTCCAGCCTTGGGTGGAAAATTGAAAATCTAATGGTCTGGGTATGATGTTGAGGATTGCAAAATGTAAATGAGATGGTTTGTTTTTAGCATTTCCGCTATTACCCACCAACCCAATTAATTCACCTTGTTTAATGAAACGCTTACTGGTATTTAATGTATCTAGATGTGCGTAATAATACAACCATCCACGTTTAGAAATTACCAGGACTATATTGCCGCCCAACTTAATATTCCCCTGATAGATGATTAAACCACTTTGCGTTGCAAGAACAGGAGTGCCTTTTTTTGCGAATATATCTATCCCCTTATGTACACCAGAGATCCCCCAAGGCCGATACCAAAATGATTGATAATTCCAATCTTTACCGGTGGCGCCTAGTACTGGCATACTTCCTTTTGCCGGGGCAGCAAAAGATTCATAGCCAATTAACACTAACATCGTAAAAATAATTACTGTGTATTTGTTCATTATTATTCCCGCCCAATGTAAAAAAAGGGGCCTTTATGTGCCCCTTTTTGATTAACTGAAGTTTGCTGTTAAGTCATCCTCTAATACAGGCTTAACCTTTTGATCTACTTGATACCAATTAAGCCTACGCGTTAAGAACATAAAGAATGCCAATGCGCCGAACATCAGCCATGCCCCCAACATGAATGCATAGTCCTCAGAAGCCAATAGTTGATACATACCTAAATAGAGACCACTGTATGCTGCCATCAACGTAAACCCAGCCTTCCAACTATCTAAAATGGAGCGGCCATAACCACTGATTAGTAACACACAAGCAGTAGCCGCAATGAGATAAGCTGTTTTAAATTGAATGTGTTCAGAAAGCGCAACGAGTAAAAGGAAAAATATTGAAACAGCTAAACCGATAAACAAATATTGAATAGGATGTACTGGGGCACGTTTAGTAAGCTCGAATAGAAAGAAGCCACCGAAAGTCAGCAATACGAACATGAAGCCATATTTCACTGCACGGTTTGATTGTGTATAACCATCTAGCGGATCGATAAGCGCCACACCAAGCGTCATATTGGTTTGCCCGCTTAACACCACATCGCCGCCAGTAGCAAAATCGTTAATGCGCCAGCGTGCTTTGAAACCTTCATCTGTCACAATCGGTGCATCTGGCAAGAAATTGCCCGAGAAGTTTGGGTGTGGCCAAGGTGAAGTCAAGCTAATATCATTAGCCTCTCCCACGGGCAAAAAGTTAATCTTAGAAGTGCCCGCCACCTCTAGATTAGATTGCACATCAAAACCAGAGCTAGCCATTAAATCAGTAACATCGAGCTCTGCATGAAAGCCTGAACCAAATGAATCTTTGTTGGCGCTAGATTTAACCTCCAAAGTTTTGCCAAACACCTGGCCAACTTCAATGCTTTTTATACCCCGGGCATCACTCACACCATAATCTAAACTAGCATGAGTAATACGTTGATTAGGCTTGAGAGTTATTTTTGAAAAGCTGTCTTGCAATAGCAACTTAGCGTTATAAACGCGTGCTTTATAAATTCCCCGATACCGTTCATTCACTAATAACTGACTATCTACTTTATGTTTAGTGGGGCGTATCGCTCTAGAACAGTTTAACTTGCTATCAGTCATCATTTCATAAGATTTGCCATGCTCATCCATGCGTGTAGTAAATTGAGACTCTTCACAATTCAGCCAAATGATAGGTCCAGAAATTACTTGCTCTGTAGCAAACTGTTGTGCGATTCCTGCAACTGCTGCGTCTCGTGTAGCGCTACGGGAGTCGATTTTTGATTCGATAATTGATAATGCAATACTCAGCAATAGCATAATTACGCAAAGCGAGATTAACTTGTAAAACAGAGGTTTGTTCATATTGTTCTCCCAAAATATATAGACGATTTAACACCGTGGGAGAACTATAAAAAACAGATGTGGGTACTGCGTGTGGGGAATATGTAGTTTGTGTGAAGTTTAGAGTCTGTGCAAAGTTAAAATAACAATTGCCCCGCCGTTTGCATGATTTTGCAACTTAATAGTTCCATTGTGCAATCTTGCCACCTCTTGCACGAAATTGAGTCCTAAGCCTGTGCCGCGTATTGGCAAGCTGGATAGTGTATGAGGTCGTGGTACTGAATAAAAGCGCTCGAACAAGCGTGGTAATGCATATTCAGGAATACCTGTACCGTGGTCTCTAATCTCAATTTCAAAGGCACTTGTTTGCTGCTTGATTTGCACAGTAATTTCGCCTTGCTCTAGGCTAAAATCTATTGCGTTATCTAACAAATTTGCCATAGCCTGCCGCAACATAAATACATCACCCGTATACATCTCTATGACTTGATAATGTGTAAGCAATACTAATTTTTTCGCCTGGATTTGATGATGACGATTTGCAATGACCTCATCCATCAATTTGCTTAAATCTAAAGCCTCTTGATGTTGCGGTTGAATCAAGTTTTCTGCCCGTGCTAGGGTTAACACACCATCAATAATCTTATTTAACCTCGATGACTCTTGTTGCAAGTTGTGAATTAAACGACGTCGATTAACTACACTTTTTTCATCCTCTAGCAACTCTAAAGCACCCTGCAAACCTCCCACCGGGCTTTTTAGCTCATGGGTTAATAGCTGTGCAAACCTCTCAACATGCGCCTTGCCATCTAATTGCTGACGCATGTAATTCATTGCTTCAGATAAACGCTTTAATTCGCTGCGCCCGGTATGAGGTATTTTTTGTAATCTACCTTCTGCCAAGTCTTTGGCATAACCTACCAAACGACTTAAATCACGTGTCATCCATATCGAAAATAGCAGCGCAACAATCAGCGCAGCAATAAATAACCAAATTGCAGCTTCTAAAGTACGACTTTTTGCGCGATCAATAAACTTTTGCAACGAGCTTGTGGGTTTCCCTACTGACAACACACCCGTGATCTTGCCATTGTCGAAAATAGGTGCGCCTACATACATCACGCTACTAGATTTAACGGCCACATCATCTTGCGTTGAGCGTGCACCGTATTCACCTTTGAGCGTCAAATACACATCGCGCCAGCGGGAATAGTCTTTACCTTCATCTAAACTACGGCTATCGAACAATACAATTCCGGCTGCATCAGTCACGTATATACGTAAATCCGGATCATACATATTAACGCCGTAAATAGAGGCATTAAAACGCCTTGCTGCATATCCTTGATACACTTTGCGCACCGCAACTGCACTTAATTTATTTTCGCCAACTAATGCTTGCTGAGATACCTGCTCAGCCAACAAATTAGCTATTTGTACCAGCATTTCTTCTGAGGACTGCTTGATGCTTGGCACAAGTTGATCTGTGTAGAGCTTCATGCCCAGCAACACGGCCAAAGTGATAACAATCACATAACCTACAAAAAAACGTATAAAGAAATTCATTGACGGTTCATGAGTTTTTTACTGGGAGATTAAGGCTATAGCCTAAACCTCGATGTGTAATAATCAGCTCTTGAGTACATCCGGCCTGTGTTAACTTAGCACGCAAGCTTTTGATATGCGTATCCATTGCCCTATCTAGGCTAGCACTTGCTAAACCCGCAACTTGCATCAAATCAGCTCGCGCAAATATACGATTAGGCTGGGAAATGAGTTTAGATAGCACCATAAATTCTGCTCGAGTTAAAGCCAATAGTTTTTGTTGGAAATAAATAGAACATAACGCATTATCTATCGCAAATAGCTGAGGATTATTTTGCAAAGTGGCATTCGTTTGATTAACTGATCTATTGCGTCTGCGCAAAATCGCACTCACTCTGGCGGCTAACTCTCGAGGACTAAATGGCTTTAATACATAATCATCTGCACCAATCTCAAAACCCACCACTCTATCCACTTCATCGGCACGGGCCGTTAAAAATATCACGGGAATTTCAGAATAAGCACGCACTTCCTTGCAAAATTCAAAGCCGTTTCCATCAGGCAAACCTACATCCAAAATCATTAAGGCATAGTCATTTGTTTGCAGTCGATGTCTTGCATCAGTAAGATAGGCTTCATGATGACAATCAAAACCGGCGCGTTGCAAAGCCAATTGCACATTATCGGCAATCGCTCCGTCATCTTCTACAAGCAATATACGTGGCTGCATAACGTTTTAATTCTCAATTAACGTCATTAAGTTGGTTAATCACATTGCGCGCTTCCGCTGCTACTTCTGAAGCAGTCATACCTACTGACCCTATGCCTTTTGATACTAATGAATCTGCAGCAGCGCCATGAATGTAAACACCTAACTTTGCTGCATCGAATCCACTCAGGCCTTGTGCAATTAACCCGCCGATAATACCGCTCAATACATCACCGGTGCCACCGCTAGCAAGACCAGGATTTCCTGTGGTATTCACAAACCAACTGTCATCATAATGCGCACAGACCGTACCGGCGCCTTTTAGCACACAACTAGCATTCAGTTTTTTTGCCAGCTCAAGAGCAACTTTTGTCCGGTTAGCCTGGATATATGCGATGTCACTTTTCAGCAGCCTGGCTGCTTCACCCACATGGGGCGTGATGATTGTGGCTGCTGTATGGCTTTTGATAAGCTTGGTTAAATAAGGATGTGCCGCAATCAAGTTAAGCGCATCAGCATCTAGCAGCATAGGTACATCACGCTTAAGCCAATATTTCAGAAGTTCGAGTGCGACGTTCGATTGCCCTAGCCCTGGCCCAATCACCACGCAATTCAATTGCGACAATGAAGCAAGCTCAGAAGGTTCACGCAACATGATTTCAGGGTGGGTTAAATCTACGCTAGGCGCATTGATAGCGAGCGCTGCAGCATATACCCGCCCAGCACCTATTAATAAGGCGGCTCTAGCAGCCAATAGCAGCGCGCCTACCATGCCAGTATCACCGCCGATAATAGCTACGCTGCCGAAAATCCCCTTGTGCGCTTCAATATCACGTGACGGCAAAGCCGGCTGGAACATGCTTTGCACTAGCGAATGAGCCTCATGTTCTTGAGCGTTAATCACTATTAAGAGACCCTCTATTAAGAAACCACATAACGTAAATTGAGTTGCACTTTTTGCGAGCCATTATAACTATTGGTTTGTAGCTGATAAGCCGCTTGAATAGGGCTTTCCAGGAGATCTACCTGGTTGAAGTATATAGCATCAATCACCACCGCAGCTTTTTTCAGGCTGAGCTTGAGATGCTTGTCGCCAATGATGCGCTGATTTAACACTTCAAACTCATCGTAAAACACCGGCGGGGCAAAACCTTGTCCCCACACCTGATTTTCCAAAGCTTGTGCCACGCTAAAACTCATCTCATTAATCTGCAGGCTACCATCCACTTCCAATATTGATTCTAAGTCCGCTTCCGTTATGAGACTTTTCACAACGGCTTCAAAGCCATGATTAAACCGTTCGAAATCAACTTGGCGAATGGTCAGTCCCGCCGCCATGGCATGGCCGCCGAACTTGATAATCAAATCCGGTTGGTACTTACTGAGCAAATCCAGAGCATCGCGCAAATGCAAACCGTTAATCGACCGGCCGGAGCCCTTTACTAATCCGTTTCCGGCATCGGCAAATGCAATCACCGGGCGATGATGCCGCTCCTTAATCCGCGAGGCAAGTATGCCAATTACGCCCTGGTGCCATTCAGCCTGGTAGATACTAATGCTGTAGCGGCTGCTAACATCTATATCATCCTTGGCACTCTCCTGCATATCCGCTTCTATGCCACGGCGTTGCAGGTTCAAATCCTGCAATTGCTGGGCGATCTGGGTGGCTTCAGCTTCTGATTCAGTCAACAGGCATTTAATACCTAATGTCATATCATCTAGCCTACCAGCCGCATTGAGGCGTGGGCCAACGTAAAAACCTAAATCCTGCGCATTGATATTTTGATAATTGCGTCCACTAACTCGCAGCAACGCCAAAATACCCGAGGAACAAACACCGCGGCGTATCCTGCGTAAGCCCTGCTCCACCAAAATACGGTTGTTGTTATCCAGCTTTACAAGATCAGCCACAGTGCCTAAAGCTACCAAGTCGAGCAATTCCGTAAGGTTTGGTTCAGGCGTATCGGTAAAACTTCCACGTTCACGCAGTTCGGCGCGCAGGCACAGCAAGCCGTAAAATATTACGCCCACGCCAGCAAGGTGCTTACTGGCAAAGTCACAGCCATGTTGGTTAGGATTGATGATACAAGCAGATTCCGGGGTTTGCTGACCGGGTAGGTGATGATCGGTTATCAGCACCTGAATACCCAGTTTATTTGCCGCTGCTACGCCTTCTACGCTGGCAATGCCGTTATCAACCGTAATAATCACATTCGGTGCTTGGGTAGCAGCAAGCGCGACGATTTCCGGCGTTAAACCATAACCATACTCAAACCGATTCGGTACC
>JBKJOT010000068.1:0-10643 GCA_046595335.1 Methylotenera sp. | reverse complement strand
GCTTTTAAAAGCCCCATTGATTAACCAGGTTGAGAGAGCTGAAGCAGACATTAAAGTTGCTAATGGTGCAATTTGGGCAGATACACGGTTACCTTCTGAATACAGCTATGATCATATTAAAGATGCTATTAACTTACCTTTAAATGAGATCCGCAAGTTAACGAGTAAACTAGATAAAAGTAAAGAATATGTACTGTATTGCCAAACAGGTCGGCGTAGCTCAGCAGCAGCATTTATTATGGCAGAATTGGGATTTAAAGTGGTGGTTTTGGAGGGAGGGACAAGACAGCAAAAGAATTAGATATATCAAAAGTAGTCATTAAAAAAGCCCCTCCTATGAGGGGCTTTGAATATCAATACTAATTTATTGCCAAGCTTTTGGTGTATATTTTACTGGAATAGAGCCGCCAGTAGTTGCTTGGCTAGTCACAAAGCCGCCAGTAGTAGTGTCATATCGCAAAATCACAGTTGTATTTTGTAAATCTGTTGCCACTGTAGTACCGTAAGTTGCAGTTACATCACAATTGGTACCAGTTAAAGCTCCAGTAATAGTTGCAACTGATTTTCCGGCTTGGATGGCAGTAGAGGGAACTGTACAGTCACTTGGATCTTGTGTTAATTGTTCGGCTAAAGCTGCTTTTAAACCATCAAGTAATACAAATGCTTCGGATGCTTGTGCTTTACCTGTGTAGTCTTGGTAGGCTGGAATTGCCACAGCAGCCAAAATACCAATAATCGCAACAACGATCATCAACTCGATCAAGGTAAAACCTTTTTGAATTTGTTTCATTTTAATTCCTTTTTAATTTGAGGGGTGCGCACTGATTTTTACCTCAGTGCTTGAGTATTAGTTAGCAATAGGCATGCCAGTATTAATAGAATTAAATTCTTTTAATTTTTATTGGATAATAGGAAAATTAAAGCGGTAAGAATCTCTTTGCAAAGCATGTAGTTGTTATATAAAAAGCAAAAGGGCGAAATTAAATTTCGCCCTTTATGACTTAAATATTTAATGTATTACTACCGCTATTAGTTGTCAAAAAAGGTCACTTATTAATTTCCATAATGACCATTTTGTCAGCTCTTTGCGGTCAGCTACTTTGAAGATTCGGCAACCTTTTTCAAGTTTGCCAAACCTGCATCATAGATGCCAGTCACAGCGTCTGTTGCAGTTTTATCATCTTGACCTGCTGGGATAGGTGGGTTCAATTTGTATAAACGGTAAAAGCGGCCAACCCATGTTACGGTAGTCTCACCTGCATTCTCACCTTTAGCTACGGTCATCACAGAGTTGTAATCGGTGAATGGTAACTGGCTGCTGATGATCTCATATTTCAGCTTCATGTCTTTATCATCAATGCTACGCAATTTTTCAACGATAGTGCCACCAGATTTAAGCGTTAAAGTACGGAAAGTAGCCATTTCGCCATTTTCATCTTTTTTCTGTTCGGTTTTGTCGGTGGCAATAGCCGGATGCCATTTTTGCATGTTGCCAAAATCTTTAACCAATGCCCAAACTTTTGCCTGGTCTGCTTTGATTGTGACGGTCTTTTCAACTTTTTGTGGGGTAGGGCCGTGGGCTGCTGCTGTAAATGACACAACGCTTAAAGCGATTAAAGCCAAAATCTTTTTCATTTATCTTTCTCCATAGCTCTCGACATGAGAGGAATTATTCAAAAACAACAATGTATTATAAATTATAAGTACGTATTTTGTTAAACGTATTGCTGCTTGCCAGCATTTTAACGCCACTGTTAGCGGTTGGTTGACATTCCCGAGTGGTAACTACGAATCAATGGGGCATTTTTAAAATAAACTGTCCAAATGCACGGCTTTTCTGGCCTGTTTTAATGGTACTTAAAAGCTTATTGGTATTCGTATCAATGACACTGACGTTGTCGCTTCCCCAGTTAGCTACATATAGATGTTTATTCAATTCATCTATACTTAGGCCTTCCGGCGTACTACCTACATCTATAGTAGCCTTAACCCTTCTACCGATCATATCGATGATGCTCACACTGTCATCTTGTGTATTGGTAACGTATAAAGTTTTTGCATCTGAGTTTATCACAGCACAATAAGGATGAAACCCAACCTTAATTTTTTGCTGCTTCCCCGATTTAAGATTAATGATACTAACGCTATCTTCTTTTACATTGACAGCAACTAGCAGTTTTCCATTAGTAGTTAATGAAATCCCAAAAGGATGCTTCCCTACGAGGATACGTTTTTTGATAGTAAGCGTGTTTACATCAATCACTGCGACATCGTTAGTATCGCGGTTGGCAACGTATAACCATTTGTTGTCAGGACTTACCACCAATCCGGCAGGCGCGTCTCCTACTTTCACCTCTCTAACGGTATGTGTTGCATCTGTAGTGATCGCTAATACGCGGTTATCGAACCAATCTGCGGCATACAGTATTTTGCTATCAGGAGATAAAGCTAATCCAACCGGTGAACCTTTTATCTTGATGGTGTCGACCACCTTATTGGCAACAGCATCGATCACACTGATGTCCTGGCTTTCTACATTCGAGACATAAACTTTTTGTAGCTTGTCTGAAACTGCAACACCCACGGGTGCATTGCCTACTGGGATAGTTTTTATGATTTGATTTTTTTTCGTATCTATCGCTGATACAGTGTCACCACCCTGGTTAGTGACGTAAGCAATCGAATGATTTCCAGATAGAGTGGCTGCATTACATGCTACATTAAGCAACATGCCTAAAAATAACAAATAACAGCTAATTCTTCTTTTTTCACTCATAAGCTTATATTTTATATACAAATGGTAGCTTTCAATAATGCGTGAAATATGAAAAAATTGCACTAAATAATTAAGGCAGTAAACGCTATGTTAGATCGTGATGGGTTTCGCCCGAATGTTGGCATTATCTTGTGTAATGTTCACAATCAGGTTTTTTGGGGTAAGCGTATACGCGAACATGCTTGGCAATTTCCGCAAGGCGGTATCAAGTATGGAGAAAGCCCAGAACAGGCCATGTACCGTGAGTTGATGGAAGAGGTCGGCTTGAAGCCTGAACATGTCAAAATTCTAGGCCGTACCAAAGACTGGCTGAGATACGAAGTGCCTACCAGTTGGGTAAAACGTGAGTGGCGTGGTAGCTATAAAGGCCAAAAACAGATTTGGTATTTATTGCGTATGGTAGGCCGCGATAGCGATGTATCCTTACGTGCGACTGAACATCCTGAGTTTGATGCCTGGCGCTGGAGTGACTATTGGGTGCCACTAGAAGATGTGATTGAATTCAAGCGCGGCGTATATGAATCTGCACTTAACGAATTGGCACCGCATTTGCATCATAAAAATATCAAAAAACCAGTGCAGCATACCTAATAAACCTTAAATAAAAAAACCTGCAAACAGCAGGTTTTTTATTGTTTAACGTAGCTAACTTTTAGTAGCCATCACTTCACCAAGTTGAACAAACTTTGCCGGATTCCAAATCCCGTTAAACTTCAAGCTGCCCTTCTGGAATAACATCACAACAGTAGAGCCTAGTAAGAATCTACCCATCTCCTCACCTTGCTGCAATTGGATATTTTGATTTTCATACGACCAAGTTCGGATACTACTAGAGCGAGGCGGGTTAATAATGCCATGCCACACTGTAGACATGCTGCCCACAATCGTAGCCCCTACAAGAACCAGCACAAAATCGCCATGTTTTTCGGAGCAGAACTCACAGACCACACGTTCATTACGCGCAAATAACCCAGGCACGCCCCTGGCAGTAGCAGGGTTCACCGAAAATAATGCACCTGGTACGTAAGTCATTTTTAACAATCTGCCGGCACATGGCATATGAATGCGATGATAATCCTTGGGGCTTAAATACAGGCATGCAAAAAAGCCATCCTGATACTTGCTAGCAGCTTGTCTATCGCCGCCCAATAAAGCAGCAGTTGAGTAATGATGACCCTTGGCCTGAAAAATCTGGTCACTTTCAATATTGCCAAACTGACTAATTGCGCCATCAATCGGGCAAATAAAGTCAGCTTGAGCTAAAGGCCTTGCGTCAGCTTTAAGCGGACGGGTAAAGAACTCGTTAAACGTCTTATACGATGAAATGTTAGGATCAATAGCTTCCAGCATATTGACCTTATAGTGTTTTACAAACCAGTTAATCACAGCCGTAGTTAATTTCCCAGCTTCCAGTTTAGCAAGCTTTCCGGCGAGTATCGTTATAGCTTGTTTTGGCAGAATATATTGGAGAACAACAAAATAGCGATTTTTCACGGGCAGTCCATATCTAAATATTGCAATAATTTTATACTGACTTAATAAATTAAAAGGGCAGAACGTAAACGTCTGCCCTTTTATTACTAATTCAAAACTAATGGATTAGTTTTTAGACTGATCCACTAGTTTGTTTTTAGCAATCCAAGGCATCATCGCGCGTAATTGACCACCCACTTGCTCAATTGGATGTGCTGCGTTTAAGCGACGACGTGCAGTCATTTCAGGGTAGTTAGTACGACCTTCTAAAATGAACTGTTTAGCGTAGTTGCCGTTTTGGATGTTAGCCAATGCTTCTTGCATTGCATAACGTGATTCGTCGTTGATGACTTTAGGGCCAGTCACATACTCGCCATACTCAGCGTTGTTTGAGATTGAGTAGTTCATGTTGGCGATACCGCCTTCGTACATCAAATCAACAATCAATTTTAATTCGTGCAAGCACTCAAAGTACGCCATTTCAGGTGCGTAACCAGCATCAACCAATGTCTCGAAACCAGCTTTAACTAATTCAACTGCGCCGCCACATAGAACAGCTTGTTCGCCGAATAAATCAGTTTCTGTTTCTTCACGGAAATCTGTTTCAATCACGCCACCTTTAGTGCCGCCATTTGCAGCTGCGTATGACAGTGCAAGATCTTTTGCTTTGCCAGATTTGTCTTGGTATACAGCGATTAATGAAGGCACGCCGCCGCCTTTTAGGTACTCTGAACGTACGGTGTGGCCAGGGCCTTTTGGTGCAATCATAATCACGTCTAAGTCAGCGCGTGGAACGATTTGGTTATAGTGGATATTGAAACCGTGTGCAAAAGCCAATGCTGCGCCTTTTTTCAAGTTTGGTGCAATCTCAGCATCAAAAATGCCAGCCATTGTTTCGTCTGGTAGCAATACCATCACAACGTCAGCTTCTTTAACCGCAGCTGCGATTTCTAGAGTTCTGTGGCCAGCATTTTCCGCTTTGGCCCATGAAGTGCCTTCTTTACGCAAGCCGATAGTGACGGTAACGCCGCTGTCTTTAAGGTTTGCAGCATGTGCATGACCTTGTGAACCGTATCCAACGATGGTTACTTTTTTGCCTTTAATTAAGCTAAGGTCTGCGTCTTTATCGTAATAAACTTTCATTTCTGTTTCTCGCCTTTCAATGCAAATTCTGGATTAATAATTATATTGTGTACTTAAACTTTTAATATCCGATCGCCGCGGCCTATGCCGGATGCGCCTGTACGGACTGTTTCTAGAATAGCCGCCTTATCTAAGCTTTCGATAAAAGCGTCTAATTTGGTGCCAGAGCCGGTAAGCTCAATGGTAAAACTGCCGTCAGCCACATCGATAATACGGCCACGGAAAATATCGCACATACGTTTCATTTCTTCACGGAATGCACCAGTCGCTTTTACTTTGACCAGCATCAATTCACGCTCGATAAACTTACCGTCGTTCAAGTCGAGCACTTTTACTACATCAATCAACTTGTTCAATTGCTTGATGATTTGCTCAATGACTTCATCTGAACCAGAAGTAACGATGGTCATGCGTGATAATGTTGGGTCTTCAGTCGGTGCAACCGTCAATGATTCAATGTTGTAGCCACGGGCAGAGAATAAGCCGGCAACGCGTGACAATGCGCCGGACTCGTTTTCCATCAAGAGTGAAATAATGTGGCGCATTATAGCTCCTCCGCCATGATCATTTCAGATAGGCCTTTGCCGTTCGGAATCATTGGGAACACGTTTTCAGACTGATCCGTCATAAAGTCCATAAACACCAAACGTTCTTTCAATTTTGGGCTGAATGCTTCTTTGAGCGCATCTTCAACATCTGCTGGATTTTCAATACGCATGCCTACATGGCCATAAGCTTCTGCCAATTTAACAAAATCCGGCAAAGCTTCCATATACGATTGTGAATAGCGGTTACCGTAGAAAAACTCCTGCCATTGGCGCACCATACCCATATAACGGTTGTTCAGCGTAATGACTTTGATTGGCAGGTTGAATTGTTTACAGGTAGAAAGCTCTTGGATACACATTTGTATCGAGGCTTCACCGGTAATGCAGGCTACTTGCGCATCAGGATGGGCAAGTTGTACGCCCATGGCATACGGTAAGCCAACGCCCATGGTTCCTAAGCCACCTGAGTTAATCCAACGACGTGGTTTGTCGAAGGGGTAGTATTGTGCCGCCCACATCTGGTGCTGGCCTACGTCAGACGTAATGTAAGCATCGCCATTGGTGACCTTGTAAAGCTTTTGAATCACATCTTGCGGCTTAATGAGTTCTTTACTATATGCAAAGCTCAAACAGTTTTTGCTACGCCAAGCTTCGATTTGTGTGAACCAATCTTTAAGCGCAACCGCATCTTGTGTAGGCTTTTCAGCTACTATCAATTCGTTCATATCAGCTAAAACTGACTTAACATCACCTACGATAGGGACGTCGATTTTGACGCGTTTAGATATTGATGAAGGGTCGATATCAATATGAATAATGGTGCGTGGACGTGACAAGAAATGCGTTGGGTTGCCAATCACGCGGTCATCAAAACGTGCACCAACGGCAAGCAGAACGTCGCATTCCTGCATCGCCATATTCGCTTCGTAAGTACCATGCATACCTAGCATGCCCAAGAACTGTTTGTCCGTTGATGGATAAGCTCCTAAGCCCATCAAAGTGCTGGTAATAGGCAAGCCTAATGATTTTATCAATTTGATTAAATGCTCAGAAGCATCACCTAAAACAACGCCGCCGCCGGAATACACCATAGGGCGTTTTGCTTCAGACAATAATTTAAGCGCTTTTTTGATCTGGCCCAAATGCCCTTTAGTTACCGGATTATATGAGCGTAAATGTACAGATTTCGGATAATCGAAATCACCAAGCTCTGCAGTAATATCTTTAGGGATATCGACTAAAACAGGGCCTGGTCGACCGCTAGCAGCCACGTAAAAAGCCTTCTTCATGGTGGAAGCGATATCTTTAATATCTTTAATCAGGAAGTTATGTTTTACGCATGGTCGCGTGATGCCTACGGTATCGCACTCCTGGAAAGCGTCTTCGCCAATGGCATAAGTAGGTACCTGGCCACTGATAATTACCATTGGGATGGAATCCATATAAGCAGTTGCGATGCCAGTGACTGCATTGGTTGCACCAGGGCCTGACGTGACTAAAGCCACACCGACTTCACCGGTTGAGCGTGAAAAAGCATCTGCAGCATGGACGGCAGCTTGCTCATGACGCACTAGGACGTGTTTAAACTTATCTTGTTTAAAGATAGCGTCATAAATATTCAGTACAGCGCCGCCTGGGTAGCCAAATACGAATTTTACTTTTTCCTCATGCAAACAACGGATTAAAATTTCCGCGCCCGTGAGTTGTGAACTTTGTTCCATGCTTTTTTCCATACTTTTTGCTACTTGGTACAAAGTTATATTTACAGTTTGTTTATATTACAGTTGTAATTACAAAGTTGTGCTTAGTAACAAGCTTTTCCTAATATCGCTAATTAATATGTTTGGTTTTTACTATTTGGATGCTAACTTAATGTTTTTTTAGTATTTATATAGCAACCCTATACGATAGCGGTTTGAGGGTATTTGGTCAAGGATGAAAGTTTACAGTTGGTGTATTTGACGTATTAGCTCAACAAAAATGAATTAATACCCAATTTGGAAGCAAAGAAAGAGAAATTAAGTGATTTGTTTATTAATCTATTTCTAAAGGCGGGGCGACTTTCATTAATTCCTCAATAGTCGTAAGTCCGGCAGCGACTTTTTCTGCGCCATTGATGACTAGAGGTTGCATGCCTTCTTGATAGGCGAGTTTGGTAAGTTTGGCTAAATCAGTTTCCGGTGTGATCAACTTTCTTAAAGCTGGTGATATTGTCAGCATCTCATAGATACCGCTACGACCCCTGAAACCCGTATTCCGACACTCTAAGCAACCGACTGGTTTGTAGATATGCGCAGGTTTTGGTATATTGAAATTGCCCACTAGCCCATCCCAGTCTTCTTGGCTGATTGCTTCTGGCACTTTGCAACTGGAACACAGGGTACGCACCAAGCGTTGCGCCATTACGCCCAAGACGGTGGAATGGATTAGGTATGAAGGCACACCTAAGTCCAGTAGCCGCGTAACAGCGGCTGGGGAGTCATTTGTATGTAGTGTTGATAGTACCAAATGGCCGGTTAAAGCTGCCTGAATCGCCATGTCTGCAGTTTCAAGGTCACGAATCTCGCCAACCATGATGATATCTGGATCTTGCCGCATCAAGGTGCGGATACCATCAGCAAAGTTCAGGCCTATATTGCTTTGAACTTGCATCTGGTTGAATAGCGGCTCTACCATTTCGATAGGTTCTTCTACGGTACATACATTGACTTCGGGCGTCGCTAGCAGACGTAATGTGGAATACAGCGTAGTTGTTTTACCTGAACCAGTAGGCCCGGTAACTAAAATAATTCCATTAGGAGCTTTGGTCCAGCCATCCCAGGTATCAGCTTGTTTTTCAGAAAAACCTAAAGCTAAAAAGTCTTTGGCCGAGATATCGGGGGCGAAAATACGCATGACCAATTTTTCGCCAAACGCTGTAGGCATGGTCGATAGACGTAACTCAATTTCCACACCTTCAGTTGTGAGAGTTTTGATACGACCATCTTGGGGACGGCGTTTTTCTACCATGTCCATACGCCCAAGCAGCTTGATGCGGCTGGTAATGGCGTTCATGATATTGGGTGGCAGTTGGTAGACTTGATGTAATACGCCGTCGATACGGAAACGCATGGTGCCCATATTGCGACGTGGTTCCAGATGGATGTCACTGGCACGTTGCTCAAAGGCATATTTGAATAGCCAATCCACGATATTGACCACGTGTTGTTCATTGGCATCCAGGTTTTTATCTTTGCCTAGCTCAACCAGTTGCTCAAAATTCTGTACGCCTACAATCTGGCCCGCCTTGGCAAGATTGGCGGCATTCATCGAGCTGGCTAAGTTATAAATCTCCGGCAGGTAACGGCTTATTTCCAGCGGATTAGCTACCACAAGTTTAATCTTCATCTTGAGCACACGCTCAAGGTCAGTAATCCAGTCTGTGTTATAGGGCTCCGTTGTGGCAATGACCGCTACGCCATTTTTTGCAGAAATCGGCATGATTTTCAAGCGTTCGGCATAACCTTGGGAAACGATCTGAGCGGCCGAGCCGAAATCCAGTTTAAGCGGGTCGATGTGGTAATAGTCAAGATCAGCACGGTCCGCAAGCCAATGGGATAGCATCTCTACGGTAATGGCTTTATGCGGAGCTTTGAGGCTTTTCCATTTTTGTTCCCCCACAACGACCAGTGGGTGCAGGTTGGAGCTGTCGAGCTTGCGGTCTTTATAAAGCTTTTCCGCATGCCCTTTATCAACCATGCCATCATTCACCAGCATACGTAGCACATCACCCAAAGTCAGGCGCCCAGTCGGGTGGGATAGCGTAGCAGCTTTACTCATTGGAGAACCTCTTTTGTTGATCTGCATGCGCCTTTATAACGCATTAATGCATAAACCTCAATGTTCAATACCATTTACAATTTTTTCAGTGAGACGTTAATTCCATTTTCACTATTAGGTTAATTAACACTTTCCATACGCATGGATAGGTCAATAGCACGGACGCTCTTTGTGAGTGCCCCGATGGAAATGCGGTCAACACCAGTCATGGCAATTTCCCTTACATTTTTTAAAGTAATGCCGCCGGAAGCTTCCAGGATGGCTGGTTTAGCATGCAGTTTATTTAATCTGACAGCCTCAGTGAATAAATCTACCGTAAAGTTATCCAGCAAAATGCTATTTGCCCCTGCAATTAAAGCTTCTTCCATTTGATTAAGGTTTTCTACTTCGATCTGAATACTCTTACCAGTATTCAATGCAAAAGCCTGCTTCATGACTTCAGCGATATTCCCTGCGGCAGCGATATGGTTTTCCTTAATCAAAATACCGTCATACAACGCCAAACGCTGATTATGACCGCCGCCCACAGTGACCGCATATTTCTGCGCTAATCTTAGGTGCGGCAATGTTTTACGTGTATCCAATATCTGGCAAGGGGTATCAGCAATGGCATCTACATATTGACGCGTTTCAGTTGCGGTAGCAGAAAGAGTTTGCAAAAAATTCAATGCACATCGCTCGGCAGTTAATAAAGGTCGCGCTAAACCGTTGATTTTGCATAGCACTTGGTTAGTTATTACTTTTTCACCTTCGGCTACTTGCCAGTCCAATTTGATGTCTTCGTCTAACTGCCAGAAACAACTGTTCACCCAGTCGATACCGCAAACTACGGCCTCTTCGCGTACCAAAATCGTTGCATTAGCATATTGGTTAGCGGGTACTAG
>JBKJOT010000113.1:0-3959 GCA_046595335.1 Methylotenera sp. | reverse complement strand
TATGCGCTTGATTAATATTTAATTGAGCGAAATCACCTTTGAATCCTTGAGCCTCATGAACCACTGTTTCATCTTGACAGCAAGGAACCGTTTCGTGCCGATGGCAGGGCGGAAGTTTCTTTTCTTTTTCACATCCATCTGCCTTTCTGAACAAGGCTACGTTCTGAATTTCGCCACCGCATAGATGTATTCCGATCATAAAACTGCTGCCCGAAAATAGCACCATGCACGCAAAGGTAGCGGTCAGGATAGAACGATATTTGCTCATATTCAAATGTAACGGATTTTTAGTTTAGAGGCTAGAACAAGCGTTTTTAAATTACACTTTCCTTTTAAGATATTGAATGCTGAACCAACTTTACAAATGTTATTAAGGTAGCGTGATTCAACAGGGTTTTTCTTCATACACCTAAATATTTCCGCTACGCTCCAGATCATCAACTCGACAACCAGCCGTTCGAAAAACCTGCGCGACTCAGCCCTTTAAATTCATCAGGCGAAGCTGACGAAGTTTAATTCTTACGGCTTTAAAATACGTAGCGCGGCAACTGTTCTCAAAATAGTCAATGCCCTTATCGCGCATGAAACCATCCTGAATTCCACGAAAGTCAATCCAGATGTGAGAAAGTTGATGGATGAATAACAACCCTGCGGCAATACTCGCAGGCCAGTTCGCTGCGGTCTTGTCAATCACAAGACCGTTGAGCGGGTTGGCTTCTTTTAGGAAATAATCGAAAGTTTCGCGTTGAAGATTATTTAGTGAAGCTTCGTTCATTTTTTTGAAGTGACTTTTTCCATTCGTGAAATTTTCAATTTACCATTTTATTGGGATCAGGTTGTAGAGGCTGCTTCAACCACATCATTGCTGTACGATTTTTAATGCTTTTGAAATCTGTATGATTATGAGCGATGTAAAACTCATCCAGATTATAATTAACCAATCTGCAACAGACATCGGAGATAAATCCAGCGTCTTACGTACAATTGATATCTGAAACGCTATGAACAATATTACTAAAGATGCTACAATGGCATACCAGACATACTTATTTTTAAAAACTTCATTCTTAAAAAAGTTTCCCCTGCCCGTTGAACTCATGTTGAACACATGGAGCAATTGAGAGATGATGAGTGTGAAAAATAAAATGTTATTACATAATTTAGGATCCCAGGCCTCGCTACTGTGTGTGGTGTAATGGCTGATAAAAACCGCTCCCAGGGTGGTTATGGTTATTACTACAGCATAGTAAATTAATGCAATCCATCTTTTCTTGTCGATGATCGATTCCTCACTATTGCGCGCGGGTTGTTTCATAATTGAGGTGCTGCCAGCCGTAACCCCAAGTGCCAATGCAGGAAGAAGGTCAGTGATGAGATTAATGAATAAAATCTGTAATGGTAAAAGCTGAAAGTGAAAATTCAATACCGCAGCCGTTGCAACCACCAGTAATTCACTCATGTTACAAGAGAGGAGGAAGATAACAAACTTCCGTATGTTTTCGAAGATGATGCGGCCTTGCCGTATTGCGAGTACGATAGATGAAAAGGAATCATCTTTGAGCACCATGTCAGCTACGTCTTGTGCCACTTGAGATCCACGTAAGCCCATGGCTATTCCTATATCAGATTTCTTAAGCGCTGGTGCATCGTTCACACCATCTCCTGTCATACCTACGATGTGTTTTCGCTCCTGTAGTACGCTGACTAAATCTAGTTTTTGTTGAGGACTGACACGGGCGAAAACCGATGTGCTGAGCCATAAATCTTTTTCGCTTTCACTAAGCCCCCCATACTCATTCATGTCTTTGCCAATCATCACGCGTGTGTCTTTTTCATCGATGATGCCGAGTTTGCGTCCTATATTTTGTGCGGTTGAAGGATGGTCGCCAGTGATCATGATAACCTTAATACCTGCTGCCTTACACTCCTGCACGGCAGCGAAAACCTCTTCGCGCAGCGGATCAATCATACCAATAAGGCCAAGAAAAACTAAATTCTCTGTCAGCGTCTTTTCGTCCGCAGAAGAAGTTTTAGTAGCAACGGCAAGTACGCGAAGGCCCGAAGCAGACAATGTTTCAGACTCCGCTAACCAGGTGGCTTTGAGCGTTGCGTTAAATTCTTGCTCTCCTGTTTGGTCGATTACGCGAGTGCAGTGATTAATAAGTTCTTCTGCTGCTCCTTTTGCGTACACCCGCTGCCCATCACTGGTGCGATGCAGAGTGGCCATAATTTTTGTCTCCGAAGAAAATGGCTCTTCTTTTTCCAATGGATTTTCCTTCCGTAAAGTTTCAATGATTACACCTTGTTGCTGTGCGAATTTTAGTAGGCCGACTTCCAATGGGTCACCGGACTCTTTATCGTTGCCTAGCGATGCGGTATTACACAACACAGCCGAGTTTATGATGTGCTGAAAAGAAGTATCCTTACTGTCTACTTTTTTAGAATTGCTAGTATCAAATTTTCCAGTGAGTGTTGCTATAAGGTTTACTTCGATTTTATTTTGAGTCAGCGTTCCTGTTTTATCCGTACAGATCACATCGGTTCCGCCAAGTGTTTCCACTGCTGAAAGTCTTTTTACAATTACGTTATGCTTTGCCATTTTAAGCATGCCTTTCGCCAATGCTAATGTGGCTACGATGGGCAACCCTTCGGGTACTGCTGCAACTGCTAAAGCGATAGCCGTTTCCATCATATCTAGAATTTTCTTGCCGTTTAAAAGACCAACAAAAAATATGATAACGACTAAAACTATTGTTACGATGATCAGCTTTTTACTAAACTGCTCCAGCTTTTTCTCAAGTGGTGTTGCAGCCTGTTCCGCTGATTGTACCAAGCTGGCAATTTTACCAAGTTCGGTCATCATACCTGTGCTGGTAATAAGCGCACGCGTATTTCCTTTCGTAATGAAAGTGCCCTTATATACCATGTTGGTTCGTTCGGCCAGCGTAGTTCCCTGATCCAATTGCCCGCCTTTCTTTTCTACAGGGAGAGATTCGCCAGTCAATGCAGCCTCGTCCACCTGAAGTTGTGAAGAGCGGAAAATCATGCCATCAGCGGGAACCATGTCACCGGCTTCAAGAAATACTAAATCGCCAGGAACAAGTTCTTCTGCATTTATCTCTGTTGTTGTTCCATTGCGAATAACTTTAGCTGAAAGTATGGATAACTTTTTCAAGGCTGCCATGGAACGTTCTGCCTGATACTCCATATAAAAACCGATACCCGCATTGATTAAAATCACGACCAGTATTGCACCGCCATCTAGCCATTCCTTAAAGAAGAAAGATAATCCTGCTGCACCAATTAAAAGGTACACGAGTACATTCGTAAATTGGCTCAAGAAAATCAGCCAAAGGCCTTTCTTCTTTTCCTCGTCTATAGCATTTCGCCCGAGCGCTTCCAATCGTGATACTGCCTCTTCGGGTGACAATCCTTTTTCAGTGTCGGACTGATAGATAGACAGTATATCATTTTGTGATTTGCTATGGGCCGCTTGGTTAATGTCTTTCGCGTTGATCATGTTAATTGCTTTGAATTAATTACATCTTCATTCCACCCATCGAGGCGTTTGCTCCTTGTTTCAAAATGAATTCGCTATTGAGCAGATAAGCACCAGAGGTTACCACTCGCTCACCCTCTTTTAATCCTGAAAGTATTTCAACAAATTGTTTGTTTTCAATCCCCGTTTCAACAGTTCGACTTTCAAACATACCGGGCATAACCTCAATCCATACCATTGTCATGCGACCAATTAATAATGCTCTTTTAGGGATGACAAGTGTCTGTTTAGGATGATGGTTGATCGTAACACGCGCCATCATGCCAGGCTTTATTATGTTGTTATTATTATCTATGCGAAAACGTACAAGATTTACTTTTGAGTTTTCTTCCATGGAAGGGTTTTCGAACACCATCTTTGCCTTGAATGATTTTTGCGGGAACGATTCAATATTAATAGA
>JBKJOT010000097.1:0-3242 GCA_046595335.1 Methylotenera sp. | reverse complement strand
GATTGTTCCTCAATTAGATGATGAGGAAGGTGTTAATTTTGAATTTGTGGATGATGAAGTTGTCTTGAATCGTAGAAATCGGGAGAACAATGGTAATAACAGTGCACCGTCTGTATTTGCTTCAGGGGTTACTGCAAATACAAATATTGTGGATATTCCATTCAATAAATTGGGAACGTTGCTTGGTATGGTTTCGACAATTTCATTTATTCCTGAGAAGTTTGTTAAAAGAGTTCGTCATGTATATGTTCAGATTCTTCAACAGTTATTGAATAACACTGCAGATGTTCTTGTTTGGAAGAAATTTATCCTTTTGCCTATTGTGCTATTATCTGATTCGAAAAAGTGTGTTATAGCTGAACATATTGAATTAGTACTAAGAGATGATTGGGAGTCTTTCACAGTAGGCAAATTTCTAAGATCAGTAAGTAACAAGAGAGGTGATGTTGCACAAGTGTTAGACAATGGTTGGTCAAAAAAGAATGAATATGTTCGAAAATGTATTGCCAATTGTAATCTCAGTAAAGCAATGTCGTCTGTGACGAATTCAGGTGAGGTTGCTCCGTGGTCCATTGGTACATACAATAAACTTTTATCCAAACATCCTTCGGAAGAATGGGTAGCTAGTGTTGAAGAAATTAATGCTTTAAGAGTAGATGGTGCATTAGAGGTGAGAGAGGTTTCTTCTGCTGAAGTCAGATTGGTGTTAACGGGTTGCAAGAAGATGATTAGACCTGGTCTGGACAAGTTGCGTTATGAACACTTTGTTGCGTTAGTTGGGAAAGGTGAACCAACGCCTGAGGAAGAAAATATTTGTTCTATGTTTGCTCAATTGATAACAGTATTGTTAAAAGGACAAGAACCAGAAATAGTGGCTTGCATGCTAAGAGATAATGAATTAATGGCGTTACCCAAAGGAATTGGTGATATTCGTCCGATTGGTATTGGCTCAACAATTCGAAAAGTGGCAGCTGCGGTGGCTTTTCAGCGATTGCGTGATTTCAACACTCAATACTTTGGTGTCACGCAACATCAATATGGCCTTGCTCGTGCTGGTACTGAAGCTGTAATTCATAAAGTTAATATGTTGCGTAGTGAACATGAGGATTGGGATCTTTTTGCAATTGACGCTGACAACGCTTTCAATAAAGCGAATAGAATCATTGGTCTGCAACAGGTGAAACATCATGTTCCTGATATGTTACCCTTTCTTCGTGATATGTATTTGTGTACATCTAATGGTTGGTACTTTGGGCGAGCAGATGGTATCTTGTCAGTACACTCAAAGAATGGTTATCATCAAGGAGATGTATTGGCATCATGGTTATATATTATGACAATTCAACCGTTGTTATTACAAATTGATGAAACAGTACGCAGTGAATTTGAAGGTGTACAATGGTATCAAGGGTGGTATATTGATGATGGTAATATTCTAGCTCCCCGTCCTGTGATGCGACGAATTATTGAAGTATTGCAAGCAGAGGGTCCTAGATATGGTTATCATTTGAAAGTGGATAAAGGAGCTTATATGTTGGGAAAGTGCGAGAACATAGATGTTGCAAAGGCAGTTGTGAGAGATTTGTGTAATGACTATGGACTTCAAGAGTCAATAATTCATATTCACAATGAAAATGATCCTTTACTTGCTAAGAAATATGGGGTACGCCTACTTGGTTCTTATGTTGGTTCTCCTGAATTTATTAGATTGCAGTTATCTAATGAATTAGAAGATTTGTGTGCTGTTGGTGAAGAATTAGTAGGTTATCCTGACTTACAGGGTCGAATGTTGCTATTCCGTAGATGTTTTGTGTTGAAGCCAGTACATTTATTGCGCACCTTGCCTCCAGAAATGTTGACTGAGTTCATTAGCGGATTTGAATTAATAAAAAGGGGTATTATAGCGTCCTTATTTGGTTGTGCCTTGGGAGAAATTAATGATGATACTTTCTCCATGTGTAATTTGTCAATTAAGCGTGGTGGTCTTGGAATGGAGTTGTTGAGAGAGACAGCGCCGTGTGCATATATTGCATCTCTTCTTGATTATGATCGTAGATATGGTGGTGTTATGAATGATTTAGATATTAACAGAGGAGGCTTCTATGATGGTGTTAGAGAAGCATTGCGATATATACCTTTAGCAGATGGTATAATGGAGAGTGTTGTAGCTTTATTACAATTGTATCATTCGGATTCGATAGGTTCAGTACAACATCAATTAGTTCAGAAATGTCAGCAAGTACGTATGGCTACTTTAGAACAGTCTTTATCCAGAGAGCATTTGTATTGGTGGCGTAGCTTACAGAATGATGAAGCTGGATGTTGGTTAGAGGTCATGCCTATCTTTGCAAAGATGACAATGAGCAATGTGAATTTTGCAACTGCTTTACGTTATCGATATTTCATGAGGGTGGAGGGTCACGTTGATGGAGCAAAATGTAAGTGTAAGAAAGTGCTAGATAGTCGCGGTCATCATCTAGCTTCAGTGTGTTCGTATGGTGGTGAGCGTATTGCAACTCATGATGGTATGAAGTATGAGTTCAATAATATACTGCGATATTGTGGTCTACACACTAAAATGGAAGAACGTGGAGCTTTTCAAGAATTGGATCCTAATAACAATATGCGTCCTGATATTAGTGTATTCAATCCTACGTTCACAACAGCCCCGAAGCAGCTCTTGGATATTGCGGTTACAGGTACTCTCACCGGTTTCAATACCAATGGTCATCAGTTGCAGAATATTGGTTCTTCAGCCCAGCATATGTATAACAACAAAATCAATCATTATGCACCCCATGTTATCCCGAATAGATTCAGTTTTTTACCAATCATATTTGAGTCTTCAGGATACATGCATGCAGATGTGAAGGATTTGTTGTTAAAAGTAGCAACATTGGCTTCTGATATCAAGCGGATTCCGAAACAGGTATTGTATAAGTACTTCCTGAAGCGACTCTCATTGTGCTTACAATGCGGAGTTGCTTATGCAATTAACAGTCGCATATTATCACTAAATTCCCATTGTGATGGTATGAAACATGATGCGTCCTATCATAGAAATATAGTATTGGACTCTCATGTTAAGTGTTAATTGCTTAAGCATACATGCAGTATATACTTTGCATTAGTAACTAATCTGATATATATATATTATCAAAAAAAATCTGCTAAAGGTATACATCGCAATGCTTTTCTAACACCATTATAGAAGCCTCCTCTGTTAATATCTAAATCATTCA
>JBKJOT010000012.1:0-49324 GCA_046595335.1 Methylotenera sp. | reverse complement strand
GGCACATCGCCCAATAGAATCAAGGTATTCGCGTCATCGTCTAAATGCGGCAAGGCTTGCTGCACGGCGTGGCCTGTACCGTGTTGCTCGGCTTGATTGACCCAAGTGATATTCTCGTGCGCAAACGCTTCGCGCACTATTTCGCCACCATAGCCATACACCACGATGATTTTTTGTGGATTTAGCGCATTGGCACATGCAATCACATGCGCCAATATGGGCTTGCCGCCTATCTCGTGCAGCACTTTTGGCTTATTGGAGTGCATGCGCGTGCCTTTGCCCGCCGCGAGGATGATGATGTTTAATATATTAGTTGTCATGTTAAAGCATTGATTTAATAATTTGTACTATTGTAAAGTATAAAGATGACACAAACAAAAAAGGCAGCCTAAGCTACCTTTTTAAAAAATTACTTTAAGCTAATAATTAATGCGTTTTACGAAGCCGCTCAATGGCATGAATTTGCGCCATCGCTTCTGATAACTCAGCTTGTGCTTTTGCGTAATCCATATCTGAACTACGATTTTTCATCGCTTCTTCAGCTGCTAGTTTGGCTGCAATTGCTTTTGCTTCGTCTAAATCGTGACCACGAATAGCAGTATCAGCCAGCACCGTAATCATGCCAGGTTGCACTTCTAACAAGCCGCCAGAAATAAAAATCACTACTTCTTCAGCCGTGTCCGCTAGTTGAATGCGTAATGCACCTGGTTTGACGGTAGTAATCATCGGGGCGTGATTCGGGTAAATACCCACTTCGCCAGCGCTTGCAGGAGCGACCACGAACGCAGCTTCGCCAGAGAATATACTCGCTTCAGCGCTTACTACATCAATATGAACTGTATTTGCCATTTGCTTTTCCGTTGTATCATTCTGATAAAAATCAGAATCTGTTTAATTAAACTTACTCAATTTAACTCATTCAATTTTACTAATTCAGTCTAATTATAAGATTGCGGGTCTAGCCCGCAATGACAGATTGATTAGTTTAAGGTTTTTGCTTTTTCTACGGCTTCTTCAATACCGCCCACCATGTAAAACGCCTGCTCTGGCAAGTGATCGTACTCGCCTGCAACAATGGCTTTAAAGCCTTTGATGGTGTCTTTTAGCGGCACGTATTTACCTGGCGCACCAGTAAACACTTCAGCCACGTGGAACGGTTGTGATAAGAAACGTTGAATTTTACGTGCGCGGCCAACGGCTAATTTATCTTCTGGTGACAACTCGTCCATACCCAAAATAGCAATAATATCGCGCAGTTCTTTATAGCGTTGTAGCGTTTGTTGCACTGAGCGCGCTACGTTGTAATGCTCTTCGCCAACAACCAATGGATCAAGCTGACGTGATGTTGAATCTAGTGGATCTACCGCTGGGTAAATACCTAAAGAGGCAATATCACGACTCAACACAACGGTTGAATCCAAATGCTGGAACGTAGTCGCTGGTGATGGATCGGTCAAGTCATCCGCAGGTACATAAACCGCTTGAATAGAAGTAATTGAACCTGTTTTAGTTGAAGTAATACGCTCTTGTAAACGACCCATTTCATCAGCTAAGGTAGGTTGGTAACCCACAGCAGAAGGCATACGACCTAACAATGCAGATACTTCAGTACCGGCCAATGTGTAACGGTAGATGTTATCTACGAAGAACAATACGTCACGGCCTTCGTCACGGAATTTTTCAGCCATCGTCAAACCTGACAACGCTACCCGTAAACGGTTGCCTGGTGGCTCGTTCATTTGACCGAACACCATCGCTACTTTTGATTCTTTCATGTCATCAAGCTTAATAACGCCAGCTTCTGCCATCTCATGGTAGAAGTCATTACCTTCACGAGTACGCTCACCCACGCCTGCAAACACTGATAAACCAGAGTGTTGTTTTGCAATATTGTTGATTAACTCAAGCATGTTCACGGTTTTACCTACACCCGCACCGCCGAACAAACCAACTTTACCGCCTTTAGCAAAAGGGCAAACCAAGTCAATCACTTTGATACCTGTTTCTAACAAGTCTACTGAAGGTGATAGCTCTTCGAATGATGGTGCTTTTTGGTGAATTGCGCGACGTTCGTCACAATCAATAGGACCAGCCTCATCGATAGGGCGACCTAATACGTCCATAATACGACCCAATGTACCCACGCCTACCGGCACAGTAATTTGGCTGCCTGTAGATTTGAATGCCGTACCACGTGCAAGACCATCAGAAGAACCCATGGCAATGGTACGTACAATGCCGTCACCTAGTTGTTGTTGCACTTCTAATGTTAAACCAGCTTCGGCTTGTGAACTTGCATCATCGATAATCAATGCTTCAAATACTTTTGGCATCTGGTCACGTGGGAATTCAACGTCAACCACCGCGCCAATACATTGGACTACTCGGCCTATACCATTACTCGTTTGATTTGCTTTTGCCATTTTCTATTGCTAACTTCTTTTAGTCATATTTAATTAAATTCGTTGTGTATATTAAGCAACTGCTGCTGCGCCGCCGACGATCTCAGAGATCTCTTTGGTAATCGCTGCTTGACGCGCCTTGTTGTAAACCAGTTTCAATTCGCCAATTACGTTTTTCGCGTTGTCAGATGCTGATTTCATGGCAACCATACGTGATGATTGCTCAGAAGCCATGTTCTCTGCCACTGCGTTGTAAACCAATGATTCGATATAACGCACCATCAGCTCATCAATCACTGGCTGTGCCTCAGGTTCGTAGATGTAATCCCAATGACCTTTGGCAACGCCCACTTGCACAGCGCTCTTAACGACGCCATTAACTGTTACAGGCTCAACGTTATGATTTTGTGCATGAGCACCTAGCTCATCACTCAATGGCAGCAACTTTTGCATCACTGGTTCTTGTTTCATGGTGTTGATGAACTTGGTGTAGCAGATATACAACTGGTCGATTTCACCGGCATTGTAAGCATCTAGCATCACTTTGATGGTACCGATTAGTTTTTCCAAGTGCGGCACATCGCCCATACCGGTAATGTGCGACTTAACGTTAGCACCCACGCGGTTCATGAAACTAAAACCTTTATTGCCAATCGCACTGACAGCAATTTTTTTGCCTTCAGCTTCCCAGGCTTTCATCTGATTCACAGACAAACGCAACATGTTAGTGTTTAAACCACCACATAGACCTTTGTCTGAACTAACCACGATCAAACCCACTGTTTTTACAACATCACGTTTAATTAAAAACGGATGATTGTATTCAGCTTGTGCGTGCGAAAGGTGAGCGGCAACGTTACGAATCTTTTCAGCATACGGACGGCTAGCACGCATTCTCTCCTGCGCTTTACGCATTTTAGAAGCGGCTACCATTTCCATCGCCTTGGTGATCTTGCGGGTATTTTCTACCGACTTGATCTTGGTTCTAATCTCTTTACTACCAGCCATTTTGTTGTCCTAAACAGTCGATTAGTAAGCGCTATTAATAAGCATTCGTAGCTTTGAAGTCTTGAATTGCCGCTTCAACCGCTTTTTCGTTATCGCCGCTCAAGTCTTTGCTAGACTCAATGCCATCCATCAATGATTTGTATTTAGAAGCCATGAAACCATGTAATGAAGTTTCAAATGCTAATACTTTGTTGGTTGGTACGTCATCGAAGTAGCCTTTGTTTGCAGCAAACAAGGTAATCGCCATGTCAGAAACGCTTAATGGGGCGTATTGCGCTTGTTTCATGAGCTCAGTAAACATACGACCGCGGTCTAGTTGTTTACGTGTTGCTTCATCCAAATCGGAAGCGAACTGCGCGAACGCAGCCAACTCACGGTATTGAGCCAAAGCTAAACGTACACCGCCGCCAAGTTTCTTAATCACTTTAGTTTGAGCAGCACCACCTACGCGAGATACTGAAATACCAGCATTGATTGCTGGACGAATACCGGCGTTGAACAAGTCTGTTTCCAGGAAGATCTGACCATCCGTAATAGAAATTACGTTAGTTGGAACGAATGCTGAAACGTCACCAGCCGCTGTTTCAATCACTGGCAATGCAGTCAATGAACCGGTTTTGCCTTTAACTGCGCCATTCGTGAATTTCTCTACATACTCTTCGTTGACACGAGCTGCGCGCTCTAATAAACGTGAGTGAATGTAGAACACGTCACCTGGGTAAGCTTCACGGCCTGGTGGGCGACGTAATAGCAATGAGATTTGACGGTAAGCAATCGCTTGCTTGGTCAAGTCATCATATACGATCAATGCATCTTCACCGCGGTCACGGAAGTACTCGCCCATGGTACAACCAGCATATGGAGCCAAGAACTGCAATGCTGCTGAGTCAGACGCTGCTGCTGCAACAACAATGGTGTAAGCCATCGCGCCGTTTTCTTCAAGTTTACGTACCACGTTAGCAATCGTAGAAGCCTTTTGGCCAATCGCAACGTAGATACAGGTCATGTTTTGACCTTTTTGGTTGATGATGGCATCCACTGCAACCGCTGTTTTACCTGTTTGACGGTCACCAATGATCAGTTCACGTTGACCGCGGCCTACTGGCACCATAGAGTCAACAGATTTCAAACCGGTTTGTACTGGTTGTGACACAGATTTACGGGCAATCACGCCTGGTGCCACTTTTTCAATCTTGTCAGTCATTTTTGCATTAACTGGGCCTTTGCCATCAATAGGCTGGCCTAGTGCATTCACTACGCGACCAATCAATTCTGGACCCACTGGCACTTCCAAAATACGACCTGTACATTTACATATGTCGCCTTCAGTAATGTGCTCGTAATCCCCTAAAACGACTGCACCCACTGAGTCACGCTCTAAGTTAAGTGCTAAACCAAATGTGTTGCCTGGGAACTCGATCATCTCGCCGGCCATCACGTTTGAAAGACCGTGAATACGTACGATACCGTCAGTGACTGAAATTACAGTACCTTGGGTACGAGCTTCAGCTGAGGTAGAAAAATTTTCTAATCTGCTTTTAATCAGTTCACTGATTTCTGATGTAGATAACTGCATGTTGACTCCTAAAGTTTTCTTGCCTGCTTATGCTGTAAGCGTATAGGCTAAATTTTGTAACTGACCTTTGACGGATGCGTCTATCACGGTATCGCCAACAATAATTTTGATGCCACCAATGAGTTCTGGATCTACAGAAACACTAGCTTCAATCTTTTTACCGAACTTAGCTTCTAAACGCGTCACTAAATCTTTAGTTTCTGCAGCACTTGGTTTTGCTGCTGCGATAATTTGCGCATCCAGTGTGCCTTCATCCAAAGCTTTTAATTCTTCAAAAGCGTGAGTGATTGCCGGCAGAATGGACAAGCGGCCGTATTCAACCAAGACTTTGATGAGGTTTTGCCCGTTTTCATTGAGCTTATCGCCAGCGACCTTCAAGAAAGCGGCTTCCAAATCGCTGCTGACTACTTTCGGATCCTGGATGTAGGTGTTCATCTGCGCATCGCTCACAACTGCACTTGCAAAACCTAACATTTCGGACCATTTAGCCAGCGCTTTTTGCTCTTTAGCAAGTTTGAAAGCAGCTACTGCGTAAGGTCTTGCGATGGTTGATATTTCAGCCATGTCTTATCCTTAAAGTTCCGCAGCGAGTTTAGAGAGCATTTCGCTGTGCGCTTTGCCGTCGATCTCTTTACGCAAGATTTTTTCAGCACCCGCCACTGCCAAAGCAGAAACTTGTGCACGTAAGCCTTCTTTTGCGCGGTTTACTTCTTGGTCAATCTCAGCTTTTGCACCCGTCAAAATACGCTCGCCTTCAGCCTTGGCTGTGCCTTTAGCTTCTTCGATAATTTGCGTAGCGCGTTTTTCAGCTTGGCCAATGATCTCGCTGGCTTTATGTTTTGCTTCATTCAGTGTCACTTCTGATTTTTTAGCGGCAACTTCCAAGGCACTTCTGCCTTCTTGGGCTGCAGCCAAGCCATCAGCGATTTCTTTTTGGCGTGTTTCAATCGCATTTAATAGCGGTGGCCAAACGAATTTCACTGTGAACCAAATCAACACAGCAAATGCAATAGCTTGTGCGATAAGTGTAAAGTTAATGTTCATTTTTGATCCAGATTAATATCATTAAAGCTTAAATCGTAAGCAGTCAGTCCTTAATGCACATAATTAGCTTTAAGCACCTAAATTCAGGCCTTAAAACTAATTAGCGATTAATTACTGAGCAACTACGCTTAATAATGGGTTAGCGAATGCAAACATCATTGCAAGGCCAACACCGATAATGAAAGAAGCATCGATCAAACCCAATAGCAAGAATACTTTACCTTGCAATTGTGGAATCATTTCTGGTTGACGTGCAGCGCCTTCCAAAAAGCTAGCACACATGATACCGATACCGATACAAGCGCCTGCAGCACCTAAACCGATGATAAGACCAATACCTACACCCGTGTATGCTTGGATCATTGCTAAAAATTGTACTGTTTCCATTTTTACTACCCTCTCGTGAAAAGTTACTCTGTTACTAAATTAAAATCATTGTTAAAACTATTTGTTACAAACTACTAAACCCTATCAAAACAAAAGCTCGCATTAATATACGAGCTTCGTATTTTTAGTGACTTTCATGCGCCATAGCAAGATACACCACGGTCAGCATCATGAAAATGAACGCTTGCAGCGCCACGATCAAGATGTGGAATATCGACCAGCCGGCACCTAAGATAGCACCGAAGAATGTACCTGTTAAACCTGTTGCCGCCCATAGGCCAATCAAAAGGAAGATCACCTCGCCGGCATACATATTGCCGAAAAGTCGTAATGAATGTGAAAGTGGTTTTGAAACGTATTCGATGATATTGAACGCGAAGTTTGCAACGAATAATAAAGGACTAAGGATTAAACCAATAAGGCCTAACGCGCTTTTTGGTTTGAAGAATTTTGCAGAGCCAAACGGTGCACAGAAAAGTTCATGGATCCAGCCGCCTAGGCCTTTAACTTTTACTGAGAAGAAAATCATTAGGAACCACACA
This sequence comes from Methylotenera sp., assembly GCA_046595335.1. Taxonomy (GTDB): domain Bacteria; phylum Pseudomonadota; class Gammaproteobacteria; order Burkholderiales; family Methylophilaceae; genus Methylotenera. The sequence goes on along the minus strand of JBKJOT010000012.1, from coordinate 42,365 downwards.
GCCAATGCCAGCGCGAATGTGGTGTTGATATCTGAAGTAGGGACACTACGCCAATGTTCTAAACCAAGTGGGGCGTATACAAAGTGATGCATCACATCAACCGGCAAAAAGTCCATGGCATTCATGGCTAATACCCATAAGAACACTGTCAAAGCGGTTGGAGCAATAAAACTGTGGCGATCGCCGTGGAAAATATTCTTAACTTGGTCGTCAATAAAACCGAACACCAGTTCTACAAATGCCTGGCCTTTAGAAGGCACGCCTGATGTAGAAGCACGCGCTACCCACCACACCAAGCCCATTACCACTACACCCAAAATCATCGACATGATAAAACTATCGTAATTCAACACCCAGAAACTGCCGTTGCCGATTGGTTTAGCGTTAAACGCCAAATGATGCGAAATATATTCCGAAGGGGTGAGTGCGTGTTCTGTAGCCATGATTATTAAATGTCTTCTCTAAACTCTATTTAATTTGCAATGAATCGTCATCTAACTTGCTAATAGCTGCACCTGAAAATAGGGCTGCAGCTGCTAAACCAACAATCAGTGCAAATGGCACCAATTGCTTATAAACCTTGAATGTGATGAATAACAACACCACTATTACTAAAATCTTGACCGCTTCAGCTTTCAGCAAATTAAACAATATTGCTGATGCGTCTTTTTTCTTATCACTGCGCTGCGCGATCTTGGAGCCGATAAATGCCCCAATAATGACAGCAGACCCGCCTACAAGCGCTGAAATACATGCATGTGTACCAGAGATGAACATTGCGATTACAGCCACTACTACAGTCGCTGTTAATTGCCAGCGTAACATTTTGCTAAAAACGTTTTTACTAGCTAAGCCGTTGTTTAAATTGTCCATCTTCTTTCATTTCAACTTCAATTGAAATGGGCCTATCAGCAAAGTCCGCGATTTTGAATTAATAAGGAGATTTAGTCAAGCATAATGAGACACTTAGCGCTTACGCATTTATGCTTTCATGTGATTTTAATTTGATATTTTGGCAATAATTTCGTCCAATTGGTCCAAACTCGCATAGCTGATTTTCATAACGCCCGCACCATTTTGGCGCGCATTAATACTTACTGAAGCGCCTAATTTATCGCTCAATGCTTCTTGCAGCCTTAAAACGTCATGATTAATATTGTTTTTATGAGTCTGTTTAGCATTGCTTGAATTATTGGTTTTGCTTATGCCTTTTACAAGATCTTCTACATCCCGCACTGATAAATTATTTTGTATAATTTTTTCAGCCAACATTACTTGCTGGGCATTATCCAAACCAATTAAGGCACGCGCATGACCCATATCCAGCTTGTTATGCATAAGCATGTCTTGCACAGGCGCACTTAAGGTTAACAAGCGTAGCAAATTAGATACGGCTACACGTGAACGACCTACTGCTTCAGCAGCTTTTTCATGGGTCATGGCAAATTCATCTATCAAGCGCTTGATGCCTTGCGCTTCTTCCAATGGATTTAAATTCTCGCGTTGGATATTTTCAATGAGAGCCATCGCCAACGCGGATTCATCGGCAATCTCACGCACTAAGACCGGCACTTCTTGCAAACCGGCAATTTGGCTTGCACGCCAGCGGCGTTCACCGGCGATGATTTCGTAATGCTCATCATCCCCTATATCGTTTGGAACGTGCCGCACCAGGATAGGCTGCATAATGCCTTGCGTTTTAATGGAAGCTGCCAACGTCTGCAAAGCGGCATCATCCATATAGCTACGTGGCTGATATTTGCCCGGACGTAATTGATCCACTTTAAGCATCAATAACGAATCGGCTTCGCCCACACTGCCTACATCCCCTGCTAGCAGGGCATCTAAACCCCGTCCCAAGCCTTTTAACTTAGCCATTTTTTCTCTCTTTGCTTAATTCTTTATCGGTGATTTCCTGCGCTAATTCTAAATAAGCAATCGCACCTTTTGAAGTTTTGTCATAGCTCAATACTGGTACGCCGTAGCTCGGGGCTTCTGCTAGACGAATGTTGCGCGGGATGACCGTTTTGTACACTTTGTCACCAAAGTGGCTGATAAGCTGTGCAGAAACCTGCTGTGCCAACATATTGCGATTATCAAATAGCGTACGCAGTAAGCCTTCGATTTCCAGGGTTGGGTTCAAATGCGCGCGTACTTTTTTGATGGTATTCACCAGATCCGACAAACCCTCCAGCGCATAGTATTCGCACTGCATAGGAATCATCACCGCACTGGCAGCGGTAAGCGCATTGACTGTCACTAAATTAAGGGCGGGGGGGCAATCCAGCAAAATGACATCATAATCATTACCGAGCTTGCTAATAGCGGCTTTCAGACGGGTTTCTCGAGCGAGTTCGTTGACTAACTCAACCTCAGCACCAGCGAGCTCCCTATTAGAAGGCGCAATATCAAAACCGCCTTTTTCACTTTTTATGATTACGTCTTTAAGCGTTTTCTCACCGATCAACACATGATAGATACTGAGCTTAAGATGTGCTTTATCTACGCCGCTACCCGTGCTGGCATTGCCTTGTGGATCAAGGTCTATCAACAATACCCGCTTACCCTGACTAGCAAGGCTAGCTGCTAAATTCACACAGGTAGTAGTTTTGCCTACGCCACCTTTTTGATTGGTGATAGCTAATATTTTCATAGATTATTATTTGTTAAAAATAGGCGGGTGGAGAAATACCAGATGTCGTTCGGCGTGCAAACCTGCTACATGCAGCGGCAATACTCTAGTGACTTGTATATCTAGGTTCAAAGCTTTTAAAGCATCCAGCTCGGCCATAGGTTCCACACCTTTCATGGCGAGCCATTGGCCATTATCTGCTAGCAGATGTTTGGTTAGCTTGATAAATAAATTGATTTCAGAAAACGCACGGGAAATAATGACATCAAATTGATGCTCACGCTTTAGATCTTCCACACGCCCAGCTTCTACATGAAAGTTAGTTAAACCCAATTCGCCCTTGGCCTGGCGCATAAAACTAGCTTTTTTCTGCACCGAATCAATTGCAGTCACTTGCAACTCCGGCATACAAATGGCTAAAGGAATACTCGGCAGGCCGGCACCGGCGCCCACATCTAGCAAATACTTAGCCTCGGACATATCGGCTTTTTTTATATGCGGCAACACACTAAGCGAATCCAGCAAATGCAAAGTCACCATTTCGAGGGGATCGCGCACCGCGGTGAGGTTATGCACCATGTTCCACTTATGAATCAACAAAAGGTAAGCGATGAGCTTTTCCTGCTGGTCGGCCCAAACATCGTCCAAGCCCATTTCAGCCAAACCCGCTTCCAGCGTGGCAAATAGGTTAGCGTTGATCATGCTACTTTTTCTATTTGTTTAGTGCGTGATTTACGTTTTAGATACACCAGCAGCAGCGAAATAGCTGCTGGTGTAATTCCGGAAATGCGGCCTGCCTGGCCGATAGTTTCGGGTTTTTGTGCATTGAGTTTTTGTTGAGCTTCGATCGGCAAGCCATGAATCTCGCGATAATCCAAGTCAGCTGGTAATTTGGTATTTTCCTGACCACGGCTGCGCGCCACTTCATCTGTTTGGCGATCAATATAACCTTGGTATTTTGCGGCTATTTCAACTTGTTCTCGCACAGATGGCTCCAACTCTCCCAAACCTTCAGCACCCAATGTTAGGAGTGCGCCATAACTTACTTCCGGGCGACGCAATAACTCAAACAAGCTATATTCATGCTCTAGCGGTTTACCGAACATTGCTACCATTTTTTCAACTGGTAAATTAGCAGGCTGCACATAAGTCTTTTTCAAGCGCTCTTGTTCACGAACTACGGCTTCTTGCTTACGACTGAAGGCCTCCCAGCGCACGTCGTCGACCAAGCCCAATCTGCGGCCGATTTCAGTCAGGCGCATATCAGCATTGTCTTCGCGTAATTGCAAACGGTATTCTGCGCGCGAGGTAAACATACGGTAGGGCTCACTTACACCACGAGTAATCAAGTCATCCACCAACACACCCAAGTAAGCCTCATCCCGTGCCGGGCACCAGGAGTCTTTGCCCTGCACATAAAGCGCTGCATTAGCACCAGCTAACAAACCTTGCGCAGCGGCTTCTTCATAACCAGTTGTACCATTGATTTGGCCGGCAAAAAATAAACCTTGCACCGCCTTAGTTTCGAGGGAGCTTTTCAAGCCGCGCGGATCGTAATAGTCATACTCAATCGCATAGCCAGGGCGCAGGATATGTGCATTCTCCAAACCTTTGACAGATCGCACTAAAGCCAACTGGATATCGAACGGCAGACTGGTTGAAATACCATTAGGGTAAATCTCATTAGTAGTTAAGCCTTCAGGCTCTAGAAATATCTGATGCGACTCTTTATCGGCAAAACGATGAATCTTATCTTCTACGCTTGGGCAATAGCGTGGTCCAACACCTTCAATCACACCGGTATACATAGGAGAACGGTCTAAGCCGCTACGGATAATATCGTGCGTTTGCGCATTAGTATGCGTAATCCAGCAGGGCAGTTGCGCAGGATGTTGTGCCGCATTACCTAAAAACGAGAATACTGGCACGGGAGTATCACCCGGCTGCACTGTCATTACCGAATAATCAATGGTACGACCATCAATACGTGGCGGTGTACCCGTTTTCAAGCGACCCGCTGGCAAACCGATTTCACGCAGACGGGCTGCCAATGAGATAGCAGGTGGGTCACCGGCACGGCCAGCACTATAGTTTTGCAGCCCCACGTGCACCAAGCCCCCTAAAAACGTACCCGCGGTAAGCACTACAGATTTAGCATTGAAGCGCAAGCCAATTTGGGTCACTACACCAGCTGCACGATTGCCGTCTAAAATAATGTCGTCTACCGCTTGCTGAAATAGCCAGAGATTGGGCTGATTTTCTAGGCGTTTGCGAATGGCCGCCTTATAGAGAACGCGGTCAGCCTGAGCCCGAGTGGCACGCACTGCCGGGCCTTTGGATGAATTCAAAATACGAAATTGAATCCCCCCTTCGTCGGTGGCCGCTGCCATGGCGCCACCCAGTGCATCAATCTCTTTAACCAAATGACCTTTGCCAATGCCGCCAATACTAGGATTGCAAGACATCTGACCCAGTGTTTCGATATTGTGCGTAAGTAACAAGGTTTTTTGGCCCATACGTGCAGCAGCCAGCGCAGCCTCAGTACCTGCATGGCCACCTCCTATTACTATTACGTCAAAAATATCGGGAAAGTTCATTAATTAATACTTGATTTTGAAAGGTTTAAATTCTACTGCAAAGCGCGTGCTAAGTCATGCAAAAGCATGGGTTTATGACGCTTTACTTGTATTTACAAAGAGGGAATTTATTGTTTCACGTGAAACAATTCTGCCTTACAATAAACCACATACTAGACACAATTATTTAACAAAGTTGACATACAATGTTACACAAATTAAAACTTACACAAATAATTCATTAAATAAAGGTAAAAACTATTCAAACACTTTAGTTTCATGTAGTTTTACAATCATGAATGTTGAGTACGTCTAGGCTTTGATTCACTTTCAATTTACAATAATGGCTAATGCCGAAGTAAAATCTATTATTAAATAAATGGAGCAATAAATGAAAAAAACGAACATCCTAATCGCAGCATTATTAAGTTTTGCAGCGATTTCTGCATATGCGGATGTAACTAACGCTGTTAAACTAGAAAAAAAATATGCAGCTTTTGCTAAAACTGCAAACCCTGAATACTCAGGCCCTTCTGCGGTAGATGGTAAATTTTTCTTTAACCGTAAAATCAAGTTGGCTAATGGTAAAGAAGCAGCTTGTGCATCATGCCACACGGCAAACCCGGCAGATGAAGGAAAACATATTATTACCGGCAAGGCTATCAAACCACTTTCTCCAACCGTTAACTACAAACGTTTCAGCGATGTTGACAAAGTTGAAGAGCAATTCACAAAACATTGTAATGACATCATCGGTAGCGATTGTACTGCAGCAGAAAAAGCTAACTACATCGCTTACCTGCTAACAGAAAAAACACCTTCTACTAAGCAATAGTATTTAAATTGATTTTAAAATATGTTTGGGATCCTTTTGTAAGGATCTTTCACTGGTCTTTAGTGGTTGCATTTGCAATAGCGTTTTACACACATGCATCAGAATGGGATAGGCTCATTCATATACGCGCGGGTTATGTAGCTGGCGGTTTGCTGCTAGCCCGTATTGTGTGGGGTTTATTGGCCACTGGTTATGCGAATTTCGATAGCTTTCCGCTAAACCCTATCCACGCTGTAAAGCACCTATATCGCGTACTACATGGTCAAGCTAGACATTACATCGGGCACAACCCTGCGGGAAGCCTGGTAATCTATGCCATGCTTGCTATTGGTCTAACTGCGGTTGGCTCGGGCTGGATGGTCTATAACGAAGGCTGGTTTTTAGACCAGCCAGAGTTACTCCAAAACTTACATCATTACTCAACTTGGGGCTGGCTGATACTTGTTACTCTTCATGTTTCCGGTGTTTTAGTAGAAAGCATCCTACATAAAGACAATTTAATTTGGGCCATGATTACTGGCTGTAAGCGCGTGTGCAAAATTGACGAGAGAAGACTGAAGCAAAAAATTAAACAAAACTAATTTGTTTAGATAATCAATAGCAGCGTTAACGCTGCTATTTTTTGTTTCACGTGGAACATTCTTGCTTACAAAAATTTACAGTCCGCCATGGTTTTCCATTTTCTATGCTATTGACTAGCTCTATCTCGCAAGCCTATAGTATAGACGGCAATAGATAATGCATTTTCAATAATGAGGGGGAGCAACATGGCGGGTAAATTTGAATTAAAAACAGCAAAAAACGGTCAATTCCATTTCAATCTTTTAGCTAGCAATGGTCAAGTGATTATGCAATCGGAAATGTATGAAAGCAAAGCCAGCGCACAGAACGGCATTTCTTCTATCCAAAAAAATGCTGCGGATGATAGTCGTTATGATCGTTTAACTTCAAAATCTGGAAAACCTTACTTTGTGCTTAAAGCCGCCAATCATCAAGTGATTGGTCAGAGCCAACAATATGAAAGCGAATCTGGCCGTGATAATGGCATTGAATCTGTTATGAAAAACGCACCAGATGCAACGATAGTAGATATGACGTAATAAAAGTAAGTCCAATAAAAAAGGCGCTTTTAGCGCCTTTTTTATTAAGGGTGGATTATTTTCCTATACAGAATTTTGAAAATATCTCACCCAACAAATCATCCGGTGTAAATTCTCCGGTGATACTACTTAAAGCATCCTGCGCCAAACGCAATTCTTCAGCAACCAACTCCGCTGAATTCATTTGTAGTTCGGCGCATGTTAAATGTACAGCAACTTTATTCAATGCGTCCAAATGACGAGTGCGAGCCATAAAAACACCTTCGGAATTATCCTGATATCCAGCGAGCTGCAATAAGTGATTTTTTAACAACTCTATACCTGCGCCAGTTTTGGCAGAAATATAAATATGCGTTGCTGCATCTTTCTGCTCTATAAATGCTGGCTCATTTGATACATCAATTTTATTATGCACCCAAATTTTGCGAATTTCTTGCGGCAAGCGGGCTAAAATCGATTTTTCCGTTTCTGTAATACCATGAGCTGCATCCACCAATAATAATGCGATATTGGCTGTTTCTGCAGCCCGCCAAGTTCGGGCGATACCGAATTTTTCTACTTCGTCATCCGTTTCACGCAAGCCAGCAGTGTCAATTACATGTAAAGGTACACCATTAATCTGTATCGCATTTTTTATCGTGTCACGTGTTGTACCGGCAATCGAAGTGACGATTGCCACTTCTTCTCCGGCAAGCTGGTTCATGAGGCTGGATTTTCCAACATTAGGCTGACCGACCAAAACGACATTGATGCCTTCGCGTAATAAACTTCCTTGCTTGGCTTTAGAAAATACTGAATTGAGTTCAACAATAATCGCTTCCAGTTTTTCCGCAACGCGACCCTGGGTAATGAAATCAATCTCTTCTTCTGGGAAGTCCAGGCAGGCTTCAACGAACATACGTAAATCTATTAACTTTAACAGCAGGGCATTAATACGCTGTGAAAACTCACCGGATAAAGAACGTACCGCGCTTTTAGCTGCTTCGGTAGTTGCGGCACTAATCACGTCGGCAACGGCTTCAGCCTGGGCGAGGTCAAGTTTGTCATTTAGATATGCACGACGCGTGAATTCTCCCGGCTCAGCTTGGCGCGCGCCTAATTCAATACAGCGAGCCAGCAAAATTTGCATGAGCGCAGTACCGCCATGGCCTTGCAGCTCGAGTACATCTTCACCGGTATAAGAATGAGGATTAGGATAATAGATCGCGATACCACGATCTATAAGTTCGCCATTAGCTTGCTTGAAATCTAGATAACTAGCATGACGCGGGGCGAGGCAGGTGCCCAGAATTGCAGCGGCTAAAGCAGAACTAGCCGGGCCGGAAACCCGCACGATACCGATACCACCACTGCCGGAAGCAGTGGCGATAGCGGCAATGGTGCCCATATTAGCGTTTGACACCTGATTTTTTAGCTAATGTTTCGGCATGAATCATTTTATTGATATACCACTGTTGCCAAATGGATAGCACATTGTTGACCAACCAATACAATACCAAACCAGCTGGGAAGAAGAAGAAAAACACACTAAAAGCAATCGGCATGATTTTCATCACTTTAGCCTGAATCGGATCAGTAGGCGGAGGGTTCAAATAGCTTTGGATAATCATGGTCGCACCCATCAATATCGGTAAGATATAGTAAGGATCAACTGCTGAAAGGTCATGAATCCAACCAAAGAACGGCGCATGACGTAATTCCACAGAAGCCAGAATCATCCAGTATAGTGAAATAAACACCGGGACCTGAACCAAAATAGGCAAGCAGCCACCCATTGGGTTGATTTTCTCTTTTTTATACAGCTCCATCATGGCTTGTTGCATCTTTTGCTTGTCATCGCCAAACTTCTCTTTCATGGCTTGCAATCGAGGCGCTAATTCACGCATTTGAGCCATGCTGCGGTAGCTAGTTGCAGAAAGTTTAAAGAAGGCAGCTTTGATCAATACCGTGAGCAAGATAATTGCTATACCCCAGTTACCCACTAGAGAATGAATCTTCGACAATACCCAGAAAAGCGGTGAGGCAATAACCGTTAACCAACCATAATCTACGGTGTACTCCAAGCCTGGAGCGGCATCTATCAAGTCTTTTTGGGATTGTGGACCGGAGAATAATCGTGCCGGAACGGTCAAGCTAGCACCGGGGACTATGGTGCCTAGGTTGCTTTTAGCACGCAATAAATAAATATCATCATTGAGCTTTTTAGTACTGAACTCACGCTCCATCCCTTGTTTCGGAATCCATGCGCTTACAAAATAGTGTTGTAATAGTCCAACCCAGCCTTCTTTGGATTTTAGGTCCAAAGGCTCTTTTTCCATATTGGAGAATTTAAGTTTTTTAAACTTAGTAGCTTCTGTGTAATAAGCGCCCCCGGTGAAGGTAGGCATTAATTTAGAGCCTTGATTAGAATGGATATCGTGAATAATTTGATAGTAAACAGCGGGTGTAATAGGGGTAGCAGAACCATTGTTAATGACATAATTCACATCAATCACATAATGATTGCGGTGGAAAGTATAGATCTTGTCCACGGTAATACCATTACTATTTGCCCAGCTCAATTTCACATTTAGGCTATCTTGACCTTCTGGCATGGTATAGCTAGTAGCTTCACTAGTAAATACTGCCTTATGCGTTGGTAAATCCGCGCCAATTAAGCCGGTTTGTGCAACATAAGTCATAGGCTTAGCTGCATCATCCATCAACACAAAATTGGTTTTGTCGTTCTCTGCTGAACGATGTTTAAGCAGCTCCAGCCTGCGTAAATCGCCGCCAACGCTTTCAATATCTGCTTTATATAAATCCGTAGTGACTATAATGCGCTGACCGCTTAGTAATTTATATCCGGTATCAGTGGTGGATTCCGCTTTAGCAGCATCCAGGGTATTTACTGAAGTATCGCCTGTACTACCGGCCGGCACACTACTATCGGCCACTGTACTGACTTGCTGAGCTGTTTCAATGGGTGCGTGCTGTCGTTGCCAAGCATCCCACAACATCAATATTGACATTGAAAAAATAACAAAAAGAATTAAACGTCTTGTATCCATAATTTAAATTGGCAGTCTTGTTTATAGGGATTTAAAGGAGTTGATCATCGCGAAATTTAGGGGATGGGGTCGTGGCCGCCTGCATGCCAAGGATGGCAACGTAATAAACGGCGCATGGTGTAATAAGTCCCAAGCAATGCGCCATGCTTATGGATCACTTCAATAGCATATTGCGAGCATGTGGGATAAAAACGGCATTGCTGGCCAAACAATGGGCTAAGCATTATTTGGTAAGCTTGAATCAACTTGATCAGTAAACCCGCCAGTATGTTCATTATTACTTTACAGTATCAACCATCATTGGTCAGAGCATCTATTTGTAAACACTGTTTTCCAGCATCTACACGTTTGTTAAGTTTAGCAATTAATTCGTTAACCTCTTGTTTAATTTTAATAAAATCAACTTTACCAAATTTCTTCTGCACACGGATGATTAAATCAACCTGGCAAATATCTTGTTGCTGTAACCTGAATAACTCGCGTAAGACGCGCCGCATATAATTCCGTTGCACGGCTAACTTGGCGGTTTTTTTTCCAATTACAAGACCCAAGCGTGCATGCGGTAAGGTATTGGGTTGGTAATGAATCGCTAAATGTTGCGCAGAAATACGTTTACGGAAATTAAAAACGGATGAAAAATCATCCGTTTTAATGAGCTTGGCTTGTTTAGTAAACCTAAACGTTGCCACTTTATATTTTCTTTATCACTACTTAAATTTTAAAGACCATCACAACGATCTTTAAAAAGAAAAATTATAAGCCTAAGCGTTTACGACCTTTAGCACGACGAGCTGCAATCACAGCGCGACCACCTTTGGTTGCCATGCGCACTAAAAAGCCATGTGTACGTGCACGACGTGTTTTTGAAGGTTGATAAGTACGTTTCATGTAAATCTCCAACGAGCATAATGCTATAAAGGGCGTAATTAGACACGATATCACCCTGTTTTGTCAATGTTTATTTAGTTTGTAAAACTTAGCATTTGCCTGTGGATAAGTTGATTTAAACCAGCTAGAATGTGATGCTTGTGAGATAAAAATAATATTGTTTTCTAAGCTGGTTATTTTAAATAAAAATCAATAATAACAATTACTTACAATAATTTTAAAATTAGCTGCAGTCATGTAGTGATCTATTGCTAAGGTATAACACTATAGATGGAAAATTTTTGGCCTACTTGTCTCAGTCGCTTCGAGAAAGAGCTCTCAACGCAACAATTCAATACATGGATCAAGCCTCTACATACAGAAATTGAGGGCGATGCCATTCGCTTACTTGCGCCTAATCGCTTTGTTATGCAATGGGTCAAAGATCGCTTCCTTAAAAAAATCGAGCTCTTAGCCCATGAGTTGCATCTGGTAAATATCAAGATTGAGTTAGTACTCACTGAGGGTGAAACCAAGACCGTATCTGCCAAGCCTCTTGTCTCTACCGAACATAACCTTAAAATCGATTTAGCTAATATAGTTAATAGAAACTCGGATGTAAAAAGCACGCCTGCAAAAAATGGCATTAAAAAAATTGCTGAAAGTTCTGGCTTAAACAGCTCCTTTAACTTTGGTAATTACGTTACTGGTCGCGCCAACCAATTAGCCCGTGCCGCCGCCATACAAGTGGCCGAGAACCCAGGTAATGCTTACAACCCGTTATTTATTTATGGCGGTGTAGGATTAGGTAAAACCCATTTATTGCAAGCGATAGGTAATGAATTAAAATTACATAATCCCGATGCCAAAATACGCTACTTACATGCAGAGCGCTACGTATCAGATGTAGTGAAGGCATACGAACATAAAGCGTTTGATGAATTCAAGCGTCAATATCATTCGCTGGATTTGTTATTGATTGATGATATCCAGTTCTTTGCTAAAAAGACCCGTACCCAAGAAGAGTTCTTTTACGCTTTTAATTCGTTGATTGAAGCCAAAAAGCAAATTGTGATTACCTGCGATACTTATCCTAAAGAAATCGCTGATGTGGATGAACGACTTAGAACTCGTTTCAGTTGGGGTTTAACCGTAGCGGTGGAACCGCCTGAACTTGAGATGCGCGTTGCGATTTTACTTAAGAAAGCAGAAGCGGTGAATTTGGACTTGCCTGAAGATGTTGCGTTTTTTGTAGCAAAGCAGATTCGCTCCAGCGTACGTGAGTTGGAAGGGGCCTTGAACCGTATCATCGCTATGGCGAAGTTTACCGGACATGCTATTGACGTACACCTGGCTAAAGACGCGTTGCGTGACCTTATTGCGGTACGCGGCAGACAGGTTACTATGGAAAATATCCAGAAGACCGTGGCGGACTACTACAAGATAAAGGTAGCCGAGATGTACAGCAAGAAGCGTACGCGTAACTTTGCCCGCCCTCGTCAGGTAGCCATGGCATTATCGCGTGAATTAACTAACCATAGTTTCCCTGAAATAGGTGAGGCTTTTGGCGGTCGGCATCACACTACTGTAATGCATGCCTGTGATGAGGTAGACTCATTAAGACAGAGTGATCCGAATGTAGCAAGAGACATCAGTTTCCTGATCCAAGTTATAAGAGACTAAGAAGTTAAAGATTATTAATTTAATCGTACAGTCTTAAAGAGGTTTTAATGTAGTGGTAATGTTGAGGGTTAGTTGTGCATAAAATGAGTATAAGGTTGCATGTTTGAATTTTAGAGTATTTACCTAACAATTCATCCACAACAGAATCTACAGTTATCAAGACAGAAACATAAGATTTAACATACTGATTTAATTAAAAAATAATCAGTTATCCACAAAATAATGCACCATTACTATTGTTATTATTTATATATATATTATTTAGGTTATAAAGATGAATATACAAATCAACCGCGAAACATTGTTAAAGCCGCTTACTTCAGTAACTAGCATTGTTGAAAAAAGACATACATTACCAATCCTTTCTAATTTGTTATTGGAAGCGAAACAAAACAAAATTCATCTCACTGCAACCGATCTTGAAATGCAAATCTCTCTATCAGTAGATAGCGCTACCGGTGGAGACCTTTTAACCACTATATCCGCCAAGAAACTATTGGATATTTGCCGTTCTTTACCAGATAGCTCAGAAATCAATATGGTGACTAACGAAAGCCGTGTGACAGTAAAAGCAGGAAAAAGCCGTTTTAATCTACAAACTTTACCGGCAGCAGATTATCCAGTCATGACTAAAGCATCAGGCCAAAGTACCTTAATTAATATAGGCCAACGCCAATTAAAAGATTTGTTAAAACAAGTGGAATTTGCTATGGCGCAGCAAGACATCCGCTATTACTTAAACGGTTTGCTGTTTGAAGTTTCAGCTAATCGCTTGAATATTGTCGGCACAGATGGTCACCGTTTAAGCTTTACTTCCTCAGAATTAAAACAGAATTACGAGAAACAGGAAGTGATCCTGCCACGCAAAACCGTAATTGAATTGATTAAGTTGTTGGATGATAGTGATGAAGATGTAAACATTGAGATTTCCATCAGCCAGGTAAATTTCAGTTTTGGTAATATCAAGTTAATCTCAAAGGTGATTGATGGTAAATTCCCAGACTACAATCGCGTGATTCCAACAGGCCATCAAAACTCATTTACTACTGATAGGGTAGGTATTTTACTGGCAATGCAACGTGCTTCAATTTTGTCAAATGAAAAATATCGTGGTATCCGTATGGTATTAAGCGCCAATAATTTGAAATTAATCAGTACCAATAGCGACCAGGAAGAAGCAGAAGAAGAGTTAGAAGTGAATTACAAAGGGGACGCACTGGACGTAGGTTTTAACGTGACTTACTTGATCGATGTGTTAAATAATGCCAATAGCGAAGAAGCTACATTTTCATTTGCAGATGCCAATAGCAGTTGCCTGATCACTATCCCGAATAATATTGATTATAAATATGTAGTAATGCCAATGCGCATTTAACAACGCTTATGGCTTGTTTCACGTGAAACATAGAATTCCTAGTAAAAATTAAAGCGATAAATCTTTTAATAAATTAGTAAAGAAAATAGTATGGCTAACACCCCAAACGCACAATCTGATTACGATTCATCCAGTATCAAAATTCTAGAAGGCTTAGATGCAGTTCGCAAACGTCCGGGTATGTATATTGGCGATACGTCCGATGGTTCAGGCTTACACCACATGGTATTTGAAGTGTTAGATAACGCGATTGATGAAGCGCTAGCAGGACATTGCGATGACATTAAGGTGATTATCCATCCAGACAACAGTATCAGCGTTTCAGATAATGGCCGCGGCATCCCTACAGATGTTAAAAATGATGATAAAAACGACCCTAAACGCTCCGCTGCTGAAATTGTAATGACGGAGTTGCATGCGGGTGGTAAGTTTGACCAAAACTCTTACAAAGTATCTGGCGGTTTGCATGGGGTAGGCGTATCAGTGGTAAATGCGCTTTCTGATTGGTTACGTTTAAAAATCTATCGTAATGGTCAAGTGCATCAAATGGAATTTAGACGCGGCGTGCCGGTAGCGCCATTGGTGCAAACAGGCACCACAGAAAAACGCGGCACGGAAGTGCATTTCCTGGCAGCGGTTGAAACCTTTGTGTTAATTGAATATCACTTCGATATATTGGCAAAACGTATTCGTGAACTGTCATTCTTAAATAATGGTGTAAAAATAGAGCTTGTAGATCAACGCAACGGCAAGAGTGAAAACTTCGCCTATTCCGGTGGTATCAAGGGCTTTGTTGAATACATGAACCGTACTAAAACGGTACTCCATCCTAAACCATTCTACGCAATGGGTGAAAAAGACGGCATGACCATTGAAGTGGCCATGCAGTGGAACGACAGTTATTCAGAAACCGTGCAATGTTTTACCAACAACATTCCGCAACGCGATGGTGGTACTCACTTAACTGGCTTACGTACAGCCATGACGCGTACATTGAACAATTACATAGAGCAAAATGAGCTCGCCAAAAAAGCTAAAGTTGAAACAACTGGTGATGATATGCGTGAGGGTATTACCTGCGTACTATCAGTAAAAGTACCAGATCCTAAATTTTCATCACAAACCAAAGACAAATTAGTATCTAGCGAAGTACAACCGGTTGTTTCTGAGGTGGTATCTGCTAAGTTGGCAGAATATTTATTAGAAAACCCCATAGACGCTAAAATCATCTGCGGAAAAATTGTAGAAGCAGCCCGTGCACGCGAGGCAGCCCGTAAAGCACGAGATATTACGCGTCGTAAGGGGGTGATGGATACCATGGGCCTGCCAGGCAAGCTAGCGGACTGCCAAGAGCGTGATCCAGCCAAGTGTGAAATCTACCTCGTGGAGGGTGATTCTGCTGGCGGTTCAGCCAAACAAGGCCGTGATCGTAAGTTCCAGGCGATTTTGCCGCTTAAGGGTAAGATTTTAAACGTAGAAAAAGCGCGTTTTGATAAATTACTAGGCTCGCAAGAAATTGCCACACTCATTACTGCGCTTGGCACAAGCATTGGTAAGGCAGACTTTAATGCAGAAAAATTACGCTATCACCGCATTATCATCATGACCGACGCGGACGTCGATGGTGCACATATTCGTACACTATTACTCACATTCTTCTATCGCCAAATGACCGAGCTGGTAGAACGTGGCCACATCTACATTGCGCAACCTCCACTTTATAAAGTGAAACAAGGTAAAGACGAGCGTTATTTAAAAGATCAACAAGAGCTAGATCAGTACTTATTGCAATCAGCGCTTAAAGGCGCAGAACTTATTACCAAAAAAGACGGTGAAACAATCACCGGTGCACCATTAGCAGAAATCGCCAAACAAATGGTACTTACTGAAGCCGTTATCCGCAGAATCGCTTCGCTATATGATGAAAGCGTACTGCGCGCCATGCAAGACCTAGGCGAGCTCAGTTTAGCAACTAAAGAAAGCACAGAAGAAGCCGCTGAAAAATTACGTCCAATCCTAGGGGCTATTGGCAGTGAAGTCATCGTCAACTTTGACCAAGAGGCGGGTACCTATCGCCTGGAAATCAATAAATACGTGCACGGCAACCTGCAGTGCTGTGTAATAGATGCTGAGTTCTTAGGCTCTGGTGATTACAGACAAATCAGTAAAATGTCTGTCATGCTGCAAGGTTTATTGGGCGTAGGTGCAGTGATTAAGCGTGGTGAGAAAGAAGAAGCTGTTACCACCTTCAAACAAGCCTTGGATTGGCTGCTAGAAGAAGCAAAACATAACCTAAACGTTCAACGCTATAAGGGTTTGGGCGAAATGAATCCATCGCAACTATGGGAAACCACAATGGATCCTACCGTGCGCCGCTTATTGAAAGTACAGATTGATGATGCGATAGCCGCAGATGAAATCTTCACCACGCTGATGGGTGATAATGTGGAACCTAGGCGTGCATTTATTGAAAATAATGCCTTGGGTGTGAATAACCTAGATATTTAGTAGTGTAGACTCTCACCGAATTCTAGATTTTTATCAAAAAACTAGATTTTCGGTTTGGAAAATAATAAAGGGTATTGGAAATTCCAATACCCTTTATTATTGCTATAGAGAACAAAATTTATAACCAAGGTATCCAATAGGTAAAACTAAAGAGCTCTATTAAAAATTAGACTAAACTCTTGCGCTAGTTTTAGCTAAATTCACATAATGCAATTAGACACATTATATATATGCGGCAATTGTTTGCTCAAGTTTGTGCATATCGACTGGCTTAACCAAATGAGCATCAAAACCTTCATCTAGAGCACGTTGCTTATCCTCGGGCTGGCCATACCCCGTTAAAGCAATCTTTCGCAACACTCGACCCAGCGGTAACTTGCCTAGGTGCTGAATCAATTCATAACCATTCATATCAGGCAGACCGATATCTATCAACATTAAGTCGGGCTTAAAAGTATCAATGCTGGCCAATGCCTCAAGCGCATTATAGGATGTCAGCACGGTATGTCCTTTAGACTCTAGTAGAATAGCAAGAGATTCTGCCGCATCTACGTTATCATCAACCACCAAAATACGGCCAAGTGATTTTTCAGCGATATCGGCTTGCTCTACTCCAATCGAAGAATGGGCGATACGCGGTAGTCTTATCTCGAATGTGGAGCCAAGCCCCTCACCGAGACTTACAGCGTCCACACGACCACCATGCATTTCAATTAGTTGCTTGACTATAGCAAGACCGATTCCTAATCCTCCTTGGGAGCGGTCGAGAGTGCGTTCACTTTGCACGAATAATTCAAAAATTCGTGGTAACAGTTCAGGAGTGATGCCACTACCTGTATCTGTTACTGCAACAATGGCCTCTGATTCATTTGCGCGGACGGTGATACTGATTTCACCCTGCGGATCGGTATATTTGATTGCATTAGTAAAAATGTTTGCGACGCACTGTACGAGCCGAGCCATATCACCTTCAACGTAGAGAGGCGAGATATTATCCATAGACCTAGTAAGTCGTTGTTGTTTTATTTGGAGTAGCGGCTCACAGATTTCGAACGCTTGTGTAATTACTTCGTTAACGTCGACTATTTCTTTTTGAAGACGGATTTGACCTTTCGTAACACGCGCGACATCAAGCAAATCATCAAGTAGCCGGGTCATGTGTTTTGCCTGGCGGAGGATGATTGAGGTGGGCCTCTTAATTTGTGTATTTGACTCGGCAATGCGTGAAAGAATCTCGGCTGCTGTCAAAATTGGTGACAAGGGATTACGTAGTTCGTGAGCAAGCATTGCAAGAAACTCGTCCTTACTTTTGTCGGCGTCATGCAAGGCCTTGATCATTGCGACCCGCTCTGTGACATCGCGGAACAGTGCTGCAATTCCAGTTCCAACTTTAAAAGCTCGCACTTCGAACCATATTGCGTCGCCATCCGCGAACACATAACGATGTTCAAGAAATCTCGGCTTAGCATCTAATAGCACCTGTTTATACATCAGACCAAGGTCAGATTCGTATGTACCAGGGAACAACGCCCAGTGATTAGCGCCTACAAACTGTGAGCGCGGTACGCGAGCAAGCTGACAAGCTGCATCATTAACCTCGACGATGTTGAAATCTGAATCAAACAGCGTGAAAGCCTCATCCATATTCGTGATCACCCCACGATGCCGAGCTTCGCTTTCAGCGACTCGCAAATCAGCCAGTTTTTGAGCTGTGACGTCCACAGTGATCCCATCAAAGTGTATCGGGCTACCATCAGTAGCGTAATCAGTGCCACCGAGTGCACGTATCCACTTTATCTCACTAGTCTTGGGGTGCTGTGTGCGGTAAATTATATCGTATGCTGCACGACTACTAATCGATGCATCAATGGCTGATCGAGTTCGATCACGATCTTCTGGGTGAATTCTCTCATAGAAGTCTTCGATCGTAACGATCGCCTCAGGCTCAATAAAGAAGTGCTCTTTTACCCTCTCATCCCATTCTAGTTTGTCGAAGGGTAGATTACAGTACCAAAAACCAACATTGGAAAGGCGGCTGGCATATTCGAGACGTCCCCGATTTTGCATGAGTTCTCGGTCTACGGCGTCTCGTTCAATTTGATCTTGAGATAGTTTTTGGTTAAATAATTCGACAGACTCAGCAATCGCTTGATCGAGGGCCTCGTTGAAGCGCGTCATGTCGTCTAGCGCTGTGACTTCGCTTAACGAATCATCGACGGCTGCCCAGAGGCGCAACACAGTTGCACGCAATGCACGGAATTCACTGACAAGTTGCGATATTGAGAAGCCGTCCTGCGCACGCAATTTTCCATGTATTTCTGCCGCGGTTTGCGATCCACCTTGACTCAGATTGGCCAATCCTTGTGATTTGGCTAAACTAACATCGGCTGTCTGAGGTTGACGCAAATCATTAGCAATTGCGCAAAGGATTTCGGGGGCATGGTCACGTAATTCAATCGCCTCCATCTTTGCGGAGGCTGGTAACCGGGTTGCAGCGAATGCTTCCCACTCCTTTAGAATATCTACCAGGTACGAATCGATAAATTCCGCCAGCCGCAATTTCTTCTATCCCATAATTTAATTGTATATTAGTAATGTAATTAAACACGGAACAAAACCATGTTCTGTGCGCTACATAACCGAAGAAAAAAACAATCTTCAGAAAAATAAGGCAGGACAGTTTAGCCAGTCTTCAAATAAAATTTGAGTGCAATTAATCTTCTATCATCAACAGTAACCCATATCAACTCTTGCTTTCCTATATAAGAAGTATACCCTTTTTAAATATATAGATGTCCGTTCCGAGCTATATCCCATCATGAACCGGCCAATTCTGAAGATAGCTTTTACTAATCGTCTAGCGAGATTTAGTGACGTTCTGTCTGACTATTCTTTTGGGAGTTCCCTAACGAAAAAAGACTAGATATAGAATAATAATGAGTACTACAGTACCTATGCCGATATACATTTTCATCTCCATCTCATCGCTCACCCTCAGTGAAGGTAGTTAAGCACGAGTTTCCAATTACATTGGAACATTCGCGCATGTTGATGTCCGTACGCCAGCGCACCTAACTTTTTATTACTGAACATTGTGAAATGTAATTAGATAAGTGTTGCTATTAGCTAGTTATAAGACTAGATTCAAGTCATGAAATATAGCTTTTAAACTTCAATTTAATTAATCACACAAAGGTAGCAATTCAGAAAATGTCCAATAAAGACATTTCCTGATTTCGAATTAAAGTTCCTATGCATACATATTTTTATGTCCTCCCTAGAGAGTAGCTTGCTAACAAAGAGGGAGCTAAAGGATATAGATGCCTATTGGCGTGCTTGCAATTATTTAGCAGCCAGCATGATTTATCTCCAAGAAAACCCATTGCTGAGACAGCCACTAGAACCTAGGCATATCAAGCAACGCCTGCTTGGTCATTGGGGTTCTAGCCCAGGACTAAGCTTTATCTACACCCATATTAACCACCAAATCAATAAACATGACTTGAATGCTATTTTCATTGCCGGACCGGGTCATGGCGCTCCAGGTGTATTGGGACCCGTATATTTGGAAGGCACATATAGCGAGGTATATCCAAACAAAAGTGAAGATGAAGAAGGCATGCGTCTTCTTTTCAAGGAGTTTTCATTTCCTGGTGGTATTGGTAGTCACTGTACACCGGAGCTACCTGGCTCGATACATGAAGGCGGCGAGCTAGGGTATAGCATCTCCCATGCCTTCGGCGCAGCCTATGACAATCCGGATTTGCTTGTTACTGTGGTGGTGGGTGATGGCGAATCTGAGACCGGGCCACTCGCAACCTCTTGGCATTCCAATAAATTTTTAAATCCAATTAGAGATGGTGCGGTCCTCCCTATCTTGCATCTTAATGGTTATAAAATAAATAATCCCACCATCCTCTCGCGAATTTCCCATGACGAAATTGAGAATTTATTTCTAGGCTATGGTTGGACACCTTATTTTGTAGAGGGTGATGATCCGGCAAGTATGCACCAGAAAATGGCGGCGACCTTAGAAGTCTGTATCGGCGTTATTAAGTCTATACAACAGACAGCGCGGGACAGCGGTAACCCAATACGTCCACGCTGGCCTATGATTGTATTGCGCAGTCCAAAGGGATGGACAGGCCCTAAAGAGGTAGACGGCCATAAAGTGGAAAGTTTTTGGCGTTCGCATCAATTGCCGCTGGGTAAAGTAAAAGAAAACCCTGAACATTTGAAGCAATTAGAAGCTTGGCTACGCAGCTATCGCCCAGAAGAGTTGTTCGATGAAACTGGAAAACTGCGTCCAGATTTAAAAGCCCTTGCGCCCAAGGGGAACTGCAGAATGAGTGCGAATCCTCATGCAAATGGCGGCATAGTGCGCAAAGCTTTACGCATGCCGAATTTTAGTGACTATGCATTACGCTTAGCCGCGCCTGGTAAGTTGGTAGCAGAAAATACTCGCCCGCTCGGGAGGTTTCTACGCGACATCATGCGGCTAAATATGCATAATTTCCGGGTATTTGGGCCAGATGAAAATAGCTCGAATAAACTGGACAACATTTATGAGGTGACTAAAAAAACTTGGCTAGCTGATTATCTCCCCGAAGATGCCGATGGCGGGGATCTGTCACCGGATGGTCGAGTGATGGAAATGCTTTCAGAACATACCTTAGAAGGTTGGCTAGAAGGTTATCTACTCACCGGTAGACATGGCTTCTTTTCTACCTATGAGGCTTTTGTGCATGTGATTGATTCCATGTTTAATCAACATGCTAAATGGCTTACCATGTCCAAATCTGTGCCTTGGCGAGCGCCTGTCTCATCATTAAATTTATTAATCACTTCTACCGTTTGGCGCCAAGATCATAATGGTTTCACACATCAAGACCCTGGTTTTCTGGATGTTGTTGTGAATAAAAGTCCGGATGTAACACGCATTTATCTACCGCCAGATGTTAACTGTTTATTAACTGTAGCGAATCACTGCTTGAATAGTACTGACTATATTAATGTCATCGTATGCGACAAACAAAACCATCTGCAATATTTAGATATTGAAATGGCCACCCAACATTGCACTAAAGGTATAGGCGTTTGGGATTGGGCAAGTAATGATCAAGGAGTAGAACCAGACATCGTGATGGCTAGCGCTGGCGATATCCCTACCAAAGAAGCCTTAGCCGCTACCGCATTGCTTCGTGAGCATTTTTCCAAACTTAAAATACGCTTTGTTAACGTAGTAGATCTGTACAAGCTAACGCCAGAAAGTGAACACCCTCATGGCTTATCTGATTGTGATTTCAATAGTTTATTTACGCTGGACAAACCCATTATTTTCAATTTTCATGGCTATCCTAATCTAATTCATAGGCTCACTTATAGACGGAAAAATCACGACAATTTACATGTGCGTGGCTATAAAGAAAAAGGCAGTATCAATACCCCGTTGGAGCTAGCCATCATCAACGGAATTGACCGCTTTAGTATCGCGATTGATGCCATCAATCGTGTCCCTAGTCTTAGTAAAATCGGTGCGCATGCACAGGAGCAATTGAAAAACAGGCAGATCGAATGTCGCACCTATGCCTACGAATATGGTGTTGATTTACCAGAAGAGGACGCTTGGACGTGGCCGCATTAAATATACTTGCGATTAACAGTGGCTCATCCAGCCTAAAAGCTAGCTTTTTCCCAGTGAACTCTGAAAGATTAAACTTCCGCTACGAACACATTGGTGCAGATGAAGCCAGTAATTATGCGAAAGCTTTTGATGCGTTATTCTTAGATCTAAAAGATGTGCAACCAGATGTGATCGTTTTTCGGTTTGTACATGGGGGTGAAATTACAGAGGCCGCCCGCATCATCGATGCTGCAGAACGAGCCAGATTGGAAAGCTTGGCGTACCTTGCTCCTTTACACATGCCCTATAATCTTTTAGGTGTAGATTTATGTACAGCACGTTTTAAAGCCCCATTAGTGGCTTGCTTTGATACAGCCTTTCACCACACATTACCCGAAATTGCCTATAGGCTGCCTATCCCAAAATCGCTACAAATACGACGATATGGCTTTCACGGTATCAACTATTCTTACGTAGCACAACAACTGCCTAAACTTCTAAAAACCTCTGCAAATGGTAATGTAGTGGTTGCACACTTGGGTAATGGCGCCAGTTTATGTTGCCTAAAAGAATTACAATCAATCGATACCACTATGGGATATACCTCTGCCGGAGGTATTCCCATGGCAACCCGTAGCGGCGATATGGACCCAGGTATTATGCTTGAGCTTGCTAATAGATATAACCATGAGGAATTATCTGATCTAGTTTATAAAAAAATGGGATTGCTGGCGTTATCAGATGGCGAAAATTCTGATATGGAAGCACTGGTAAATAGCGATAGCACTGAAGCCCGATTCGCAGTGGACTTCTTTACGCATCAAGTGCGTGCCGCTATTGGCGGATATGCCGCAAAGTATGGCAACATTGATGCCTTAGTGTTTACTGGCGGCATTGGGGAACATTCATCTTCAATACGTAAGAAAATATGTGACCCGCTAAAATTTTTAAACTTTGAATTGAGTAGTAAAGCCAATCAATCGCAGCAAACGATATTAAATAAAACTTCTTCTAAGCCTATTCTGCTCATACACGCTGATGAGGAAGGTGAAATGGCTAGAATTGCCTCTAATTTATGCTGTGAGTCAATTGAATGCAGATAGACGTACTAACTTGCATAACTGTGACATTCCACATGGTAATATCGATAGTAAATATTTAAGGAGAATAAATGATGAAGAAACCGTATTACATTGATTTTCCTCAAGAACATTTTGAAGGCCAAATGCATAGGTATCGCTGTGTTTATTGCCAGCAGGAAACTACTACTATTAATGGCAGGCTAGAAGGGCACCTTCCTAGTTGTACCTATAGATTGAGCTTGGAAAAAGCCGGTTATGAAGCAGTTGGATGCTCTGAAAAACCAGCATCGAATGATGCTGATGATTTTGATTAGCTGTTAAAACTAAAAAGGTCTATTAGGCCTTTTTTCTAATCAAGTCTTTTTGCAAAGAAAATGAGGATTACTCCGATAACAGCCACTACTAATAGTAAAGTATAAATTCCACCAGAACCTAAAAAATCCATATTGTTCTCCTTATTGTGAGACAAATTTCAGTATTTCCAGATCACCTATTCCTCACTAGTGATGAGTAATGACTATATATTAGTCCTAAAACTCTACCATTTCAAACTCTGCTTTAGTTACGCCGCACTCTGGGCATGACCAGTCTGTTGGAACATCTTCCCAGCGCGTACCAGCAGGGATGCCATCTTCAGGCCAGCCTTTTTCTTCTTCGTAAATAAAACCACACACTAGACATTGCCACGTTTTCATAAAAATTCCGCTATAGATAATTTTGATTTGAATATTACACACTACCCAATTGTCGTTCAACATCTTAAAGGCTTACAGTCAAATTACCAAACAAAAAGGCATGCGCTGAGCATGCCTTTTGCTATTAACTTATGATTATTAAGCTATAAAACTTTTTGCAAATCAGCAGGAACATTAGGATGATCTAACGCTTTTCTGACACCATCTGCATATGCTGGGTCCGCGTTTGCAAGCTGCGCTAACATTCGTTGCTGGATACTTGCATTAGCGGTAGATAATCCACCGGCAATATTATTGAACAATTGCGTTTTTTGGTTATCGTTCATGATGCGGAACAATGCTCCAGCCTGTGAGTAGTAATCTTCTTCACTTTGGTCATGATAGCCAATCCAAGCATCAGCCAATGCTGGCATAGGCGGTGGAGCGACTTGCGGAGCTGGAGCGGGTGCTCCCTCTCCAACCCTATCGTTAGGGTAGAAGTTGCTAGCACTGACCGTATGCGCTGCGTTAGTGTAGCTTGCTTCTCCACTTGAATGCCCCACAGGGCAACCCATGCCAGCAAAAGCGCCGTCGCGTTGGTAATGGTTTACCGGGCATTTGCCAGCATTGACTGGAATCTGGTTAACATTCGCCCCAATTCTGTAGCGATGGGCATCCTGATAAGCCAATAAACGGCCTTGTAACATCTTGTCAGGTGAGGCATTGATACCTGGTACAAAATTACTGGGTGCAAATGCTACTTGCTCAGTCTCGGCAAAGTAGTTATTCACATTTTTGTTCAACTTTAATTGCCCAATTTCAATTAATGGATAATCTTTATGCGGCCATACTTTAGTTAAATCAAACGGGTTGATACCGTAAGTACGAGCATCCGCCTCTGACATGATCTGTACCTTTACTGTCCAGCTTGGAAATTCCCCGCGGTCAATGGCTTCTACCAAATCTTTTTGGGCACCGTTTGCAGGCATTTTGGCGGCTTCATCGTTGGTTAAAGTTTTGATACCCTGATTGGTTTTGAAGTGCCATTTACACCAGAAACGTTCACCCTTCGCGTTGTAAAAGCTTAACGTGTGGCTGCTGAAACCATGCACGTGGCGATATGACATAGGAATACCGCGGTCAGACATCAAGATGGTCATTTGATGTAATGATTGCGGATGGTTTGCCCAAAATTCAAAGGCATTGGCTGGATTTGGTAAGTTGGTGCGTGCATCTTTTTTCTGGCTGTGGATAAAGTCAGGGAACTTGATTGGGTCATTCAAGAAGAATACCGGGGTATTGTTACCCACCATGTCCCAATTGCCTTCTTTGGTGTAGAACTTTACGGCGAAACCACGCGGGTCACGCGCATAATCGCTAGAATCTTGTCCGCCACCTACAGTTGAAAAGCGTAAGAACACTTCGGTTTGCTGGCCAACGTTCTGCAAGAAATCTGCAATAGTATGGTCTTTTAAGCTTTTAGTGACAGTAAAAGTACCGTATGCCGCCGTACCGCGGGCATGTACTACACGCTCCGGAATACGCTCACGGTTGAAGTGGGCAAGCTTTTCAAATAAGTAATGATTATCAAAAGTTAAAGGGCCGCGTGCACCAACTGAAATACTGTTGTTATCGTCTGCAACTGGGGCACCTGCTGAAGTTGTTAAAGTCGTTTTTTCCATGTGGATCTCCAAATTTTTTAATAAATGCGATGCTAGCGGTGTGCTAAGGCATAAGTAGCCAGTAATTCAATCGTGATTATTTCAATCGTCATCAGTGCCTGTGGTGTTATAAAATTTCTGCTTACAAGTGCCTTATAAAATTGGGGATTTATAAGCTTAGCCATATGCTTCTCCATTAGCGATTTTAATTGGTACAGATTTGATAATAAATTTAATTTATCGATATGTATAATTGAATGTTCAAAACTAACTGATATGCTAGACTTATCGTAATGTTAGATATAAGGAAGATTCATGACCTTGAGCGAATTAAGATTTGTTGTAGCAGTAGCGAAGGAGCGTAACTTCAGGCGTGCTGCGGAGAAATGTTTTGTAAGCCAACCAGCATTGAGTTTGGCAATCAAAAAACTGGAAGAAGAATTAGGCATACTACTATTTGAAAGAAGCCGCACCGACGTTAGCCCCACACCGATTGGTGAGCAGGTAATCGCACAAGCCATAAGAGCTCTTGAAGAAGTCGCGCAGATTAAAGAAATCGCTAAGCAAGGCAATAATCAGTTAAGCGGTGCTTTTCGATTAGGCTTGATCTATTCCATAGGGCCGTATCTCTTACCTGAGCTTATCCCGATATTGCGCCAGACAGCGCCGGAAATGCCGCTGGATATTGAAGAAAACTTAACCGTGCAACTGGAAACTCAGCTTAAAAACGGCGTGATTGATGCAGCGATATTGGCGCTGCCGTTTGATGTGCCCGGAATCAAAACCTTAGCGCTATACGATGAAAAATACGTAGTGATGGTACCGATAGATCATCCGTGGGCAAATCACAAGTTGATACATGCGGCAGACCTGGTAGAACAAAACGTTTTATTATTGAATAGCGGTCATTGCTACAGCCACCAAGTATTGCAAGCGTGCCCGGATTTATCACGCAAAGGGCAGGTATTGCAAGGTAACTCATTGGAAACCATACGTAATATGGTTGCTTCGAATCTTGGCATTACCGTTTTGCCGAGCAGCGCCGCTACAGAACGTTATACCAATCCCTTGGTAAAGGTGATTCCATTTGCAGAGCCGGTGCCAGTACGGCGCATAGCGCTAGCATGGCGAAAGAGTTACGCACGTGAAATGGCTGTGGAATGTTTGGCAGAAGCGATTAAGCAGATTAAATCAGAGTCTCTGAGGATGCTTGAATAGTTGGGATAGGGGCTAGTAAAGACTTAATAGTTTATGGGCAATAAAAAAGGACGCCTAAGCGTCCTTTTTGTGTAGCGTATAAAACTTATTTGTTCATTACGTACATTGTAACTTCGAAACCGAAACGCATTTCAGTAGCAGCTGGTTTTGTCCACATAATATTTCTCCTAAAAGTATTTCGTTTAATTACTACACAATCTATGACTTACATAATACAGAGTTGATTAGAAAGCAAACTATGTAATCCGCTTAAATACTACTAATGATTTTCATTAGTTAATAACTCACATAAACGCGGTAACCGGCCACTGATTCGCCTTGGGTGGTCATGGCTAGTCGAATCTTTACTTCTTCGCTGGGCGCTAGGCCACGGCCGATATCCGTATGTTCAGGTAAGTATTCGCTAGGGTTAAAGATGCGGCGTAATTTAGGCTTATCCTCTACGTCGGTGAGCGTAAGTTCAATTTTAGGATAAGCTTGAGTGAAAGTAGCTTGGTTAATCAATGTGCTTGATAAGCGCATCAAGCCTTTATATTCAGCATCCTCTTGTATATCAGAATCATCAATGACGATGAATTCAATTTTTTTAGGTAATTCAACAGTACAGCGTAACTGCACACAGGCTTTAACCAGATAAGGCTTAAAGTTGGGGTAATAAATAGCAATTTCGCTGCGCAGAAAATAAACAGATTGAGCTAAAGCTGCAATAACTAAGAGTAGGATTAGAAATGCCCAAAGGACAGGGCGAGGTTTTCTTTGTCGAGAACTCTTTAATTTGGATTTATCTGCTAAGTCATCAAAATTACTTAACTGGTAATCCCCAATAAAGTCATCCTCAGCGGGTCTGGTGGGAAGCTCTGCATCAGGGACTGCTGCGACGTTTTCTGCGCTGGGGATTGGTGCATCGTCTTCTAAAGCTTCTGTAGGTTGAACAATCTCAGCCCTAGCGTCAAATACATGTAGGCATTGTCCGCAACGGACTTTGCCATCATGTTTGTTGAGCTGCTCATCTGTTACAAAAAACTCTGTCTGGCAAGCGGGGCAGTGGGTTACGGCGCGCATTTTCGGGTACCTGTGAGTAACACCCATGAATCCATATATTGGGGTAACTCCATATTAAACCATTCCGCATAGATTGCGGAAACATCCGCCGCCTGCTCTTTTAATATGCCAGATAAAGCGATGCTCCCGCCAGCCTTACAGGAGCGTGCTAAGGCGGGTGCTAATACACTGAGCGCACTTGATAGAATATTGGCCACTACGATGTCAAATAGTTGCGTCTGGTATTTACCTGCGTGGTAAAACTCGGCGATTACATCATTTTGCTCGGCGTTATACAGACTGGATTGGATAGCCTGAGTATCAATATCGGTACCCACTACTTTGCCAGCACCCAATTTCTTTGCCGCGATCGCCAAGATGCCTGAACCACAGCCATAGTCCAGTACAGATTGATTTGGGGAAACCGTTTGAGTTAACCATGTTAGGCACAGATGTGTGGTTGGATGGCTGCCGGTACCAAATGCCAAACCGGGATCCAGCACGATATTGATGGCATCGGCATTAGGTGATTCGTGCCAAGTCGGCACGATCCACAAGTTATCTGTGATTTTGATAGGGTCGAACTGCGACTGTGTTGCACGCACCCAGTCTTGCTCTTCTATAGTTTCTGTGGAATATTGCAGATTACTTAGCTTGGTTTGCTGATGTAAATTGCTAATGATTTGCGCAATATCTACACCATCATCAAACAAGGCACTGACTAGATTTTGTTGCCAAATTCCTGGGGGAGGATCGCCAGGCTCGCCGAAAATAGGCTGCTCATCTATCGTTTCGGCATTTGCGTCTTCGATAATGGCAGACAGCGCACCAAGCTCCATAAGTGTGTCACTGATGAGGTCAGCGGTATTATCCTGCGCCTCAATCTTTAATGATACCCAAGCCATATTAGTATTTACAACCTAAACAAATCAGGGTCATTTATTGTAAATGCCAAGTTTTTGCTCTAGATAATGGATGCTAGTGCCGCCTTGATGGAAAGCCGCATCGGCCATCAACTCCGTATGTAATGCAACATTGGTGCTGATGCCGTCTATCATCATCTCAGACAGCGCAATCCTCATCCGCGCAATGGCTTGCTCGCGAGTGTCACCGTATGTAATGAGCTTACCTATCATTGAATCGTAATGCGGCGGTACGGTATAGCCGGAGTAGGCATGTGTATCGATGCGCACACCAGGGCCGCCTGGCATATGGAACTTATTGATTTTGCCAGGTGAGGGTACAAAATTAAATGGATCTTCCGCATTGATACGGCATTCAATAGCATGGCCTTTGAGCACAATATCTTTTTGACGGAACGCCAGTTTTTCACCGGCGGCAACAAAAATCTGCTGTTGCACCAAGTCGATACCCGTAATCATCTCTGTCACGGTATGCTCAACTTGTAAGCGGGTGTTCATTTCAATAAAATAGAACTCATTGTTTTCGTATAGGAATTCAAAGGTGCCGGCACCGCGATATTTGATTTTTCGGCAAGCTTCGGCACAACGTTCGCCGATTTTGTCACGTAATTTCGGGTTTAGTAAGGGCGCTGGCGCTTCTTCAATGATTTTTTGATGGCGGCGCTGCATAGAGCAATCGCGCTCGCCTAAGAAGACTGCATTACCATGCTGGTCAGCTAGTATCTGGATCTCGATATGACGCGGTTTCTCAAGGTATTTCTCCATGTAGACCATAGGGTTGCCAAAAGCAGCCTGCGCTTCAGCTTTAGTCATATTCACAGAGGTCAATAAAGCTGCTTCCGTATGAACCACACGCATGCCGCGTCCACCACCGCCACCGGCAGCTTTAATAATCACTGGATAACCAATTTTCTTGGCCGTTCTGATCGTTTCTGCCGGGTCATCGGTCAATGCGCCCTCTGAACCAGGTACACAAGGCACACCGGCTTTTCTCATGGCATCTTTAGCAGAAACTTTATCACCCATGAGACGGATGGTTTCAGCTTTAGGACCAATAAAGACAAAGCCACTTTGCTCAACGCGTTCTGCAAAGTCTGCATTTTCAGAAAGAAAGCCATAACCAGGATGAATGGCTTGGGCGTCCGTCACTTCCGCCGCGCTGATGACAGCAGGTACATTAAGATAACTTTGGCTGGAAGGCGCAGGGCCGATGCATACAGACTCATCTGCAAGTTTTACGTATTTAGCTTCACGGTCAGCCTCGGAATGCACAGCTACCGTTTTAATGCCGAGTTCGCGACAGGCGCGCTGCACACGCAAAGCGATTTCGCCTCGATTTGCGATTAAGATTTT
Source organism: Methylotenera sp. (assembly GCA_046595335.1). GTDB lineage: Bacteria > Pseudomonadota > Gammaproteobacteria > Burkholderiales > Methylophilaceae > Methylotenera. The sequence goes on along the minus strand of JBKJOT010000012.1, from coordinate 12,164 downwards.
GTCAAACATAGCCATGTAATTAAAATCCTGTGCTTAAGCAATAATAAAGAGGGGTTCGCCGTATTCAATGGCTTGGCCATTATCTACCAGGATTTTTTTAACTACACCGGCTTTATCAGATTCAATTTCATTTAAGAGCTTCATGGCTTCGATAATACATAAAGTGTCACCCACCGCAACAGTATCGCCAACTTCAACAAAGGATTTCGCATCCGGTGAAGGTGAGCGGTAAAAGGTACCTACCATAGGTGATTTAACCGCATGGCCTTCTTCTACAGGCGCAGCCTCTACTGCGGCAACTGGCGCAGGAGCTGGTGCTGCTGCATATTGCTGCTGTGGTGCATAGTTAGCGTATTGTGGTGCTGGTGCATTAGAGGTGAAATTACGGCTAATGCGTACTTTTTCACCATCTTCTGTCAATTCAAGTTCGGAAATACCTGATTCTTCTACGAGATCGATTAATTTTTTAAGTTTGCGTAAATCCATAATAAACCCCTACAAATCCAATGAATAATGAATGTGATTTTTTTTAAGAACGATTAAATTTTACTATTTAGTTTTTCGATGGCGTAATCCAAGGCTAGCTCATAGCCTTGTGCGCCCAAGCCGCTAATCACACCTACTGCGATATCAGTAAAATATGAATGATGGCGGAATGCTTCTCTAGCGTACACGTTAGAGAGGTGTACTTCGATAAATGGGACTTTTACTGCGGATAGTGCATCCCGCATAGCCACTGAGGTATGGGTAAATGCAGCCGGGTTGATAATGACAAAATCTGTCATTTTAGTAGCTAAACCCTGAATTTTAGTAACCAGTTCCGCTTCAGCATTACTCTGGAACGTTTCTAATTCGACATGAGCGAGCTTGGCCTTGTGTGCTAGTGCCTGATTGATAGAATCCAATGTAGCATTGCCATAATGCTCAGGCTCACGTAAACCGAGTAGATTGAGGTTAGGGCCATGCAGCACTAAAACAGATTTAGCTGCCATAACACACCATTTTGACGATTTTATTGCATAAATTGCTGTAACTCATAAACGCAAGTTTGCCGAAGTTAGCCGGTTTTGTCTAGCGACTTTGCGAAATTACGCGAAATTAGCTATATGGGATTACATAAGCTATTGATATCATTAACTTATGCCTTTTAGATATTTTATAGCAATTAATGTTGTAATAAAGGGTTCAGTGTAGTCTCTAAAAGCGACTTTGTAATCCGGCCAAAATAGGTTTTTACTACTTTTCCATCACTATTGATGATCACAGTATAGGGCAGTACACCTTTGTCATTCCCTAGGCTATTGCCTAAGCTCATACCGTCTTCCTCAGCGGCGAACAGAGGGTAACTTACCGGGGTTTCCTTTGTAAATATTTTTACTTGCGTCAGTTCATCAATCGCAATACCAAGTACGACTACATTTTTAGCCTGATACTCTTTATGCAACGCGGACAACTCAGGCATTTCTTCACGACATGGCGGGCACCAGGTGGCCCAGAAGTTCAATACAATGACTTTGCCTTTGTACTGGCTAAGCTGCTGGCTTACGCCGTTTTCATTGGGCAAACTGGCGCTGAATAGAGATTGGCTAGAAAGCTTGCGTGCATTATTTTCAGAATCTTTAATAATATTATTAGGACCGAGGAAATAATAGTAGATGACAAAGCCTAAAGTGAACATGATGATCAAATAGGCTAGCGTAGATAATATTTTTTTTAGCATGAAAACTCTTATTCAGGAGATGTTAGCGCTTGGATAATGTAGTGCTAAAGCGCTCAGCACTTTGAAAGCCTATCGTTCTTAAGGATCGGATTTCTTCGCCGTTTTTATCGAAAAAGATGATTCCCGGCGGACCGAATAAGCCAAAACGCTTCAATAATGCTTGGTCGTTCTCGTTATTTTCTGTCACATCGGCTTGTAGTAATACCGTATCTTGCAAGGCGGCTTTAACTTTAGCGTCGCTAAATGTGAGTTTTTCCATTTCTTTACAAGAAGTACACCAATCCGCATAAAAATCAAGCATGACTAATTTACCGTTAGCTGCCTTAATCGCCGCATCTAAATCGGCAACGCTTTTTACTTGTTTGAATGGCAGAGTATGTTTTGTATTGGCGCCTAAAAGCTTATCTACAGGGGCAGTGATATTTGCTGGTAATACCGGCCAGACAATATAAACGGCCATGGCCAGCATGAGCACGCCGAACAAATTACGTACGGTTGTCATCCAGCGCCCTGCTTTAGGTAGCAAGCTACCTGCCGATGCGCCTATCAATAATAGCGGCACACCCATACCGATGGCTAAGGCAAACAAGCCCAAGCCACCCAGTAGTACATTATGGGTTTGGCCGATATAAATCAGTGCCCCGGCCAATGGTGCAGCCACGCACGGGCTGACAATCAAAGCCGAAAGGATACCCATAATGAATACGCCTAGGAATTCTCCACCTTTGAGTTTATTGCTGGTATCCAACATTTTGCCCTCGAAGCTAGACGGCAATTTGAGCTCGTAGAAGCCAAACATAGAAAATGCCAGGATGACGAATAGCAAGGCAGTAGCGCCCAATGCCCATGGGCTTTGCAATGATTGGCTAATTAAATTGCCGGATAAACCTGCAGCAATGCCGGCCAAGGTGTAAGTGAGCGCCATACCAAGCACGTAAGCCACGGATAACCCAAATGCATGAAGTTTGGATGGTTTAAGAGTTTGCTTACTTTGACTACCTACGATAATGCCGGATAAGATAGGAATCATCGGTAACACACAAGGAGTGAGGGAGAGCAGCAGGCCGGCTACAAAGAATGCGCCTATGATTAACCATAAATTGCCGGTTCTTAATACTTGGGTAGTTTTATCAGTTTCGTTAGCAATATCTTCATTGCCCGCAGTATTCGCAAATTCGCCTGCACTTGGTAAGGTGACAGAGAATTTTTTCTTGATGGGTGCGTAGCACAGACCTTTTTCACTACAACCTTGATAGGTAGCAGCTATGACTATTTGCTGACTTTGAACATTGGTGAGTTTGATATCTGCGTTGAAGTCATGATGATAAACTTCCTGTTTGCCGAAATTAGGATCATTTTTAATTTCACCGTTAGGAAGATTTACAGAGTCAATTTGCGCTTTTGCAGAGTCATCAGCGGGAATTTCAAATTTGATGCGCTGTCTATAAAGATAATGTCCGGGAACGATAGTAAATGCCGCTTGTATGGTTGTAGCGTCAAGCGCATTCAATTTGAGTTTGAATGCTACATCCGGCGGTAAAAAAGTTTCGGAATCATTGTCATTAAGTAGAGAGCTCAAACTGCCTTGAGGGGTTTCTGCAGCATTAGCAGTCAGTAAAAACCCTATTGAGATGAATGCCAGCAGGCACGTTGTGAATTTTTTCATAGTACGATAGGTATATCCAAGTAGGGTAATTCAGATAGATAGTATAAAAGTATGGGCTTATAAGGGCTGCCGTGAAGTAAAGCAATTAAATAACTTAAACTATTGTAATTATAGACTTTAGCGCCATACTTGAGAGAGTAATTGGCTCAATACGTTCACTTACCTTCAACTCAGGAGATTTTTTTATAATGCGGTTTGTAATCATGCTGGCTGTGCTGGCACTTCCTATTGCTGAAATATGGACGCTCATCCTTTTAGGTGGTCTCTATGGCTGGTGGGTAGTTTTATATTTAGTCGTGATGATCGTGCTGGGCTTACAGTTAATCCGCAATGAAAAACACCTTTTCACCGTACGCATCATGCAAAGCTTTGCGCAAAACCAACATCCGGTAAAAGCTTTATTCGGCAGTGCGCGCAATATCATTGCTGGCATATTACTTATTATCCCCGGCGTGATTACAGATATCGTGGCTGCGATCTTGTTACTGTGGCCTGCACAACAGCCTGTACTTACTTCTAAAGGTAATAGCCAAGATTCTGCAAAGGATTTTGCTAGGGACACCTTCAGAACTCCTGATGATACTTTCACTGAACAAGCACCTTTTGCAAAACCAAAACGATACAATCAGAAAGTGCAGCACAAAGCCGCCAATGATGATGTCATTGAAGGTGAATTCCATCGCGAAGATTAAATGGGTGACCAATACGATTAAATAATGGTTAATAAACAAATAAATAGTAAGGCAATAAAGGTTAGCCGGACTAAATAGATGACTGGTTAGAAATGTCATCCCTATATTAAAAAGAACACATTCATGAGCTATCAAATCACAATACAGCCAAGTGGCCATACTTACACCGCTAAAGCCTACGAAACCATCTTGGAAGCTGCCATAGATTCAGGCTTTAATATTCCTTATGGTTGCCGCAACGGCGCCTGTGGTAGCTGCAAAGGCGATATCCTCAGCGGCCAGGTAGATTATGGCGATTATTCCAACACGGCATTAAGTGATGCCGAAAAAGCTGCTGGTAAGGCCTTGTTCTGTTGCGCACGACCGTTGTCAGACCTTAGCATCGAGTGCCGCGAAATCAATGCCGGCGTCATTCCGCCGCGTATCATTCCAGCGCGAGTAGAGCGCAAACAGCAGCTTTCTCACGATGTGATGGCTTTGTATCTTAAGTTGCCAAGTACTGAGCATCTCGAGTTCAAAGCCGGGCAATATATCGAGTTTTTGCTAAAAGATGGCAAACGCCGGGCTTTTTCATTAGCCAATGCGCCGCATATCGATAATATGCTGGAATTGCATTTGCGCTTGATTCCGGGTGGGCAGTTCACAGAATATGTATTTAATGAGATGCCGGAAAAAACCATTATGCGTATTGAAGCGCCATTTGGCAGTTTCTATTTACGTGAAGATTCGGAAAAGCCAATCATCATGGTGGCGGGTGGCACTGGCTTTGCGCCTATTAAAGGTATCATCGAGCATATGTTACATCACGATATTAAACGTGAAGTTACGGTGTATTGGGGCGCCCGTTCTTTAGAAGACCTATATCAACCTGCCTTACCGCAAAGCTGGGCAGCCAATTACTCGCATATCAAATTTATCCCGGTATTGTCAGATGCAAAACTTGAAGATAACTGGCAGGGCCGCACCGGTTTTGTACATCAGGCAGTATTAGATGATTTTGCTGGCAGTGGTTTAGGCCAGTATGAGGTGTATTGCTGTGGTGCGCCGGCTATGGTGGAAGTTGCGCATGCGAGCTTCATGCAACACGGATTGGCGGAAGATGCGTTCTTATCCGATGCGTTTACTTATGCAAAACCCGTGGCGAATCCAGTAGCAACGCCTGCTTAGTTATTAACTACTTGCTTTTGTTTTTCTATAGTCTGGATAAGTTTTTCCAGATTAGCATCATGAATCAGGTCATGCGCACGTTTGGTGGCTGCTTCTGCCTGAATATAATCGCCATCTGCTAGTGCATGTAAGCCTTCTAATAGCGCTTCGTTGCTTGCCTGCAGCCGTTGAGATTCCTTTTTACTGCGTTTGCTGGCAGGTAAGCGCCGTAAAAAATGCACTAAGCGCAGGCAATAATGCACGAATAAAAAGCTGATAACGACGAAAATCAGGAAGAAGTTAAAAGAGAATTGAATGCGATAAGGTGAACGCACAATGAGAATATAGCCTTCATTATTGCTCACCAGTAATACAATAATCAGCAGCGCTAGTACCATGAATAACCACCAGATTGCCCTGCGCTTCATCAGCGGCTACTCTGTTCTAGGCTTAATTTATAGCGATTTACCGCATTCAGGCTTTCAGTGAGCTGTGGTAATTCAATATTGATGTTTTTATCAGAAACCTTATTCAGCATGTTCAAAGCTTTGATAGTGTCCGGATGCTTGGTATCAAAATACTGGTTGAGCCACATCCTTACCGTTTTAATATCGACTTTATAAGTTGCCTCATCATGCTGCAATAAGGCAATACGCGCCGTTAGCAGGCGTAGTTTCAGGTTTTGATGCAGGTAAAAAGCATGGCCTGGCGATAACAAAGGCGGTTCAGGTTTATCAATACGTTCAACCGTTACCATATCTTTGATGTCGCCCCATATCGAAGTTGCGAGTTTTTGCGCGTAGTTTAAATGCTCGGTAGGAGCCTTTTGAGGCGTGACAGCTTTTGCATTAAGGGTTGGTTGCCGCTCGCTGATAAGAGGCAGGGTATCGCATAATGCTGCCAAGCTATTCAATTGAGCACTGATATTGGAAACATCAACCTGTGGCAATTTACGCAGGTTTTCAATTTCTTTTGCCAAGGTTTCGCGTAACTGCGTTGAGCGCGGCAGATCTAGGGGCTGTAAGCGTTTATCGGCGGCTTGTAGAGCCAATAATGCAGATTTTACATTGCCTGCCAATTGTAGTTGCTGATTAGCAATGGTTAATAATTGTTCAACTTCCGCTACTGTGGTGGCTTCACGGTTTTCCGCCAGCTGGTCATACAAGGTTTGTAATATCTCCTGCTGGTCATGGGATTCTGCCAGTTTTTGTTCGAGGATCACAGTTCGCGCGTTGGCTTGCAAGCTTCGTTCTTCTGCTTGTTTGGCTAGCAACATACTTTGCTGGTTAAGTGCTTGGTATTCCTCCAGCTTTTGGCTCAAGGATTTTTCTACCTCATTGAATTTATGTCGGGTATTCAGCCATTGCCAAGCCAGCGTAAGCAAAGCCACCACCACTAGTATTAGCGCGGTTTTGCTAAACATCGATGGACCACGGCTTAAGTGGCTAGTGGTGCGATCCAGTGGGCTCACATCATTCATGAATGAGATGATGATGGAGTTAGTGCGCGTTGTAAACAGGCAAACATGGCCGCATCGCCTGGTGTATCAGCAATATGCATATTTAAGTGGGTCTGATGTTGTTTGACAACATTTTGGGCTTCTTCGGCAACTCTTTCATGATTTACGCAAATCTGTATTTGTTGTATCCATTCCTTAGTGCCGTTAGCAGTCATCTGCAATAAATGGCGCATGGCTTCCGAGCTCGTCACAACGATGGCTTGGCATTGTTTGTTGCGCCATAAATTTTCTAGTATTTCGGTATTCGTTTGCGGATTAATACGCCGGTAACATTCAGCAAAAGTGACTTTGGCACCGCGAGCTGTTAGAGTATCTGCCAAAATTTCACGACCACCTACACCGCGAAAAATCATTACGCGCTGGCCCTGTATATTTTGCATTTCTGGTAGGCTGAGTAAAGACTCACTATCATAACGATTTTCCGGGATCAATACTTTCACTGCGCCCATCTGCGTCAGTTCACTAGCCGTGGCCGGGCCAATTGCAGCAAATTTTAGCTGCGTTGGAAGAGGCTGAAACCGTTGTAATACTCGAGACATGCCGTTTTGCACGGCATTGCTGCTGATAAAAATCGCCCAATCGCAACTGACTAACTCAGCAATCGTGTCATCACATTGGCGGTAATCATCTAGCGGAACAATATCAATCAGCGGGAAACTGATGGGGATGCCGCCTTCCACTAAAATCAAGTTGCTGAGTTTTTGCGCTTGCGCTACAGGTCGCGTAATTGCAATACCAGCACCTTGGAGTAAGTTCGCCATGTGAGGCTTTTTCAATCCAGCATCGCTAAAATTTTATCGGCACCTTTGGCGCGCAACTGGTCAGCCAGCACTTTACCCAAACTTTCAGCCGCATCGCGGTGGCCTTTTGCTGTTTCCACAAGCATATGTTTGCCATCTGCACTGGCGACAAAGCCGGTAATTGTGAGGAGGTCTGCTACACAAGTGGCATAAGCGCCTAGTGGCACGGTACAGCTACCGGCAAGCGCCCTGCTCATACCTCGCTCTGCTTCAACACAGGCTTGCGTATCAGGGTGGTTAAGTGGGGCGAGCACAGCTAATAAATCGGTACGGGCGGCATTGATCTCTATACCTAAAGCACCCTGGCCTACGGCGGGGATGCTGTGCTCAGGCGAAATGACACTGCGGATGCGCTCGCTTAAACCTAAGCGAATCAGGCCTGCAGCAGCAAGGATAATAGCGGCATATTGGCCTTCATCCAGCTTACGTAACCGTGTTTGCAGGTTACCGCGTAAGGATTCTATTTTGAGGGTAGGGAAGCGTGCCTGTAGCTGGCTTTGGCGGCGCAGGCTGGAGGTGCCAACAATGCTACCCTCCGGTAAATCTTCCAGTGAGGCATAATTGTTAGAAACAAAGGCATCACGCGCATCTTCACGTTCGCCGGTAGCGGCTAATATGAAACCCTCCGGCAGGTTCATAGGCACGTCTTTCATGCTATGTACGGCCAAATCGGCGCGGCCATCGGCCAGCGCCATTTCTAGCTCTTTAACGAACAAACCCTTGCCGCCAACCTTGGCTAAAGGCGTATCCAAAATTTGGTCACCGGTCGTGGTCATACCCAGGATTTCCACTTGGGTAGTTGGGTACAGTGCTAGCAACCGACTTTGAATATGACGCGCTTGCCACATCGCTAAAGCACTTTCGCGTGAGGCAATAACAAGTTTTTTGGGAATGTTTTGTGAGCTAGTGTTGTCCATAACAGGGATTTTAACACATGGCATATAGGCCGGCATTGAACGAAAAGTGTTTGTTAAATCACTTTTGTTTAGGTTAAGCTGGCGCTGTCTCGTACTAAAACACAATCAGAATCGGGTTAACGTCAAATCTAACCCTTTGTTTTTGCAATATTAAGCCAGGAGAACCTTCATGCAAGATCAATTAGAAGTCTTTATCAATTCATTGAATCAATTCTGGCTAGAGTTAATAAGTTTTGTTCCTAAGCTTTTAGCGGTTATTGTGATTCTTATCATCGGCTGGATAGTCGCTATTGCCGTGCGCTTTACGGTAAAACGTCTGCTGGTATGGATGCATTTTGACAAATTTGCACAGAAATCCGGCATAGAAGCGTTTATGAGTCATGCCAGTTTTAGCCTGACTTTAAGCGATATTATTAGCCAATTGATCTATTGGCTAGTCATCCTGCTGTTTGTTATTACTGGTGCAAATACACTGGGTTTGAGTGAAGTTGCTATTTTATTGCAGCAGTTAGCAAGCTACCTGCCACATATTATCGTTGCTATTGTCGTGTTGATTTTCGGTACTTTGCTGGCGCGCTTTGTGAACCGCCTAGTATTTGCCTGGTTGTATAGCATCAAATTTGACCGTGCATTGGCTGTGAGCACTTCGGCAGAATATGGTATCCAGATTTTGGCTCTATTTATGGCCTTGGAACAATTGGGTATAGGCGTACAGTTGATCAATGCCTTATTCATTATCGTCTTCGGGGCAATATTTTTGGCGTTGGCAATCGCATTCGGCTTAGGCGGCAAAGAATGGGCTGCTAAAGTGATTGAGGATTTTGACAAAAAAGCCAAGTAATAAAAGTAAGTAACCTGGCTTTTAGGCCATTCTTACCAAATGTTGCTGGCGGCGACTCACGCAAATCGTTTCTGGGACGTTTCTTAATAGGGCAACCCATTGCTTCTCGTCGCTACCGGCTTCACCTGCACGCTTCTCAAAACCCAAAATATGCGCGTTAGCTACTAGGCAATTACGATGCAGGCGGATAAAAATGCTGGCGAATTCATGTTCCAAATGCGTGAGAGACTCTTCCAGCAGGTATTCGCGTTCGGCGGTACGCACGGTAATGTACTTCAGTTCAGCCCGTAAATAAATGACTTCATTGATAGGAATCAGCAATATTCTGCCGCGCTCACTAATGCTCAGGTGAGTTCTTTGTGGCTGTAATTTATGCAAAGCCTCTATTTGTTTAGGGCGTAATGCACGCGCTTTGCTGAGGGCCGTTTGTAGCCGTTCCAATCGTATTGGCTTCAATAGATAATCTACCGCATTCATGTCAAAAGCCTGCATGGCATAGTTATCATAAGCCGTAGTGAAAATAACGGCAGGCGGCACAGACATTTTTTGTAAGTGTTGTGCCGCCTCAATACCATCCATTACTGGCATGCGGATATCTAGTAACACTACATCGGGCTGATGTTCATGAGTAAACTCTAAGGTTTCCTTGCCATTTTTTGCTTCAGCAACTACTTTTAACTCTGCAATATCGGCTAACAGATCGCGTAAGCGATTGCGTGCGGGTGCTTCGTCATCGGCAATCAGCAGTTTTAATGTGGATTCGTTCATGGTTTATTTGTTATAGGGCAATACGATATGTACTTGGTATTGGCCATCAACCTTTTTAGTTTTTAAGGTAGCTTCCAGGTCAAAATGTAGCGTCAACCGCTCCTTGATATTCTTGAGCGCCATTTTATTACCAATATGATGGTTGTTTAGCGTGGCGTAAGGGTTGGTTAATATGATGTGCACCGCTTTATTTTTTGTGAAAATCTGCAGGGTTATAGTCCCGCCATTCGGCAAGGGCTCAATACCGTGATAGACCGCATTTTCCAGCAAAGGCTGCAATACCAGTGGGGGAATCAGGGCATCTGGCGGCATATCGTCGATCTGCCAATGAATTAGCAAGCGGTCTTCCAAGCGTAGTTTCTCTAGCGCCAAATATTGCCGGCATAGACCTATTTCCTGGGCTAATGGCACTAAATCACGATTGTCTGCCATCAGCACGCGGAACAGATCGGCCATATCTTCCAGCGCTGTTTCCGCCTGTTTGGGCTGGCTGCGAATCAGCGACAGTACTGCATTGATGCTATTGAATAAAAAGTGCGGCCGAATCCTGGCTTGTAAAGCCTGAAGGCGGGCTTCCGCGACTGCTGGTGAATAAGCACGGTGATGCAAGTTAAAATAATACAAAGTGATCAGCGTGATCACGGTAACGAAAAAAAGGGTACGCGTTAAAGTCGGGAAGTTATCAAAAATCAGCAATTGCGAGAATAATTGATGCAAGCCGCTACAGGCCAGCATTACAATCAGGAACGTGATGACAACACCTAGCCAATAATTCAGTTTATTCAATAAAGGGTAAGCTAAATAAAGTAGTAACAGGCTTAGCAACAGCATAGGTTGAGCGACCGCTGAGATCGCGGTGACCAATATAAAAAATCCGCGTGTATCAGTGCTTAAGATTAGGGCAGCTAATACCAGCAAGCCATTTACTATCAGCAGTATGCGTAAATTCACGCCAAGGTTATGTATATTGGGCAGGCGACTAGCTTTTCGCATAGTAAGTCTTTGCAGGCGGTGGCATCGTAATGTTGGTGTTTTGCATTATACTAATCACATAAGTATATTATTATTAAACAATATTTTAATAATAAATTAAAATTAAACAGGTTTTGAATACTGTTAAAACAGTGCTGACAGATAAGAATCAAGATTAAAGAATATAAAAGAGAAATAATAGTGAAAGCGCCAAATCCAGATAATTCGACCGCAACATCAGGCTCATTAAACAAAAAAGACACCAGCTGGTCTGGACGTTTTAACGAGCCTGTGGCAGCGCTTGTAAAAAAATATACGGCCTCTGTAGATTTTGATAAGCGTCTTGCGGCATTCGATATCCAGGGTTCAATCGCCCATGCGCAAATGCTGGGTGCACAAAAAATCATTAGTCTTGATGATGTAGCGGCTATTGAAAAAGGTCTAAATGAAATCCTGCAAGAAATCGAAGCAGGCCAGTTCGAATGGTTGTTGGATCTGGAAGATGTGCACCTCAATATTGAAAAGCGTTTGACTGACAAAATAGGCGATGCGGGTAAACGCTTACATACCGGTAGAAGCCGTAATGACCAGGTTGCTACCGATGTTCGCTTATGGCTGCGTGCCACTACCGACCAAGTCATCGCTGGCTTGAGCAAGTTGCAAACGAGTCTGTTGGATTTAGCGGAGGAGCATTTTGATACCGTGATGCCGGGCTTTACTCACCTGCAAGTGGCTCAACCTGTGACGTTTGGACATCACTTATTGGCTTATGTAGAAATGCTTAAACGAGATGTAGCACGGTTTAGCGATGCGCGTCGTCGTATCAATCGTTTGCCTTTGGGTGCTGCCGCTTTGGCCGGAACAAGTTACCCGATTAACCGTGAGATGGTCGCCAAAAGTTTAGGTTTTGACGGCGTTTGTGAGAACTCATTGGATGCGGTTTCAGACCGTGACTTTGCCATTGAATTTACCTTTGCCGCTTCGCTAGTGATGACCCATCTATCACGTTTGTCTGAAGAACTCATTTTATGGAGTTCGCCACGATTTGCTTTCGTCGATATAGCGGATAGGTTCTGTACTGGTTCGTCCATCATGCCGCAAAAGAAAAACCCCGATGTGCCTG
>JBKJOT010000019.1:0-6029 GCA_046595335.1 Methylotenera sp. | reverse complement strand
CCCAAGATAGTGCGGAAAAAAACTAACTTGGATTATGGATTGATAAGGAGCCTGTTTTTCCATGGAGTTTAGGAAAAACAGAAAATATCATCATTAATCAGAACATCTTAAAGCCATATTTATTTTCATTTAAATGTTCAACGGTTATAATACAACCTAGAAGGTATTTAAAACGGTAGGAAGAATTTTTGTAATTGTTGGTATATATGTTGGTACTTGAGTTGTGAACATCTTGCAACTCATTGAATCATAAGATATTTATAAAGTTTTTACACGGACACCTCTTCCGCCAGAATTTATTGATGCCGCTATTTGAGCGGCATTTTCATAATTAACTATTAAGGATTTACCATGAGCCAAATTCAAATCGATCACAATCCATCAGAAGAGAAATTAAAAGAACTAGGCGTTTCTAGCTGGTCTATCTGGGATTGCGCACCTTCTAAATTCCCACTAGATTTCGGTATGACTGAAAGTGCTTACGTACTTGAAGGCGAATTCACAGTTACACCACAAGGCGGCGAAAAAGTAACGATTAAAGCTGGCGATTTTGTTGTGTTCCCTAAAGGCCTGAAAAGCCAATGGGAAGTGGTTAAACAATTGAAAAAACATTACAAACATAGCTAAATGACTGAGTGGTGCTTTAAAGTCCCATTATTAAAGTGCTGTTGATTTATATATAGTAAGTTTAAAATAAGCCTTGGTTCGCCAAGGCTTTTTTGTTGGCTTTTGTTTAGTCGTGGCTTCATGTCAAAAAGGAGTTAAATCATGAGTAAAATCATTGTAGAAAAACCTACCCCCGAAAAATTAGAAGCATTAGGTGTTAATAGATGGCCGACTTGGTCTAAGGAAGTCTCGCAGTTCCCGTGGAGCTTTGGTACTCAGGAGATTGCTTATATTTTGGAAGGTGATGTCACGATTACCCCAAATGATGGTAGCGGTGATGTAAGCTTTACTACGGGTGATTTGGTCACTTTTCCAGCGGGTCTATCATGTACTTGGAACGTTAAAAAAGCGTTACGCAAGCATTACCAACTGGGTTAGTAGGTATACAAACAGTTGCTAGATTTCTGCCGTTAGCATTTCCTTCAGCAACCTTAGATGTTCCGGATCTAATTTCTGGCCTTTTTTAGCAGAGATTAAAAAGGTATCTTCCGCACGGTTTCCCAGAGTGTTGATCTTTGCTGTATGCAGTTCAATATCCTGCATCAGGAATTTGTGCGCGAGTGTAGCAAGCAGACCAGGGCGGTCATTAGCCACAACCTCTAGTTTATGATTATTGCTGTCTGATTCTTCAGTGATCAGAATCTGCGCCTGAATAGGCATATGTTTAACCTGCCGACTTAACCTGCCACTCATTGGAGATTCAAGCTCGCTGTTTTGATCCAGCTTATGGCTCAACTCTGTTTCAATAAATTTTAATAGTCCGCTATAGCTTACCGATTTACCGGATTGATCCAGGATGATAAAGCTATTCAACGCGTAGGTATGGTCGGTGGTATATATTTTGGCTTCGGCGATGTTATAACCCATGCGGTCAAAAAAGTTACAGATACGTGCAAACAAATCCGTACGGTCTTTCGTGTAAATCATCACCTGGATACCATCACCGCTTGGGCTTAACCTAGCTCGCACGATAGAATGCACAGTATTTAGATGTGGCGTTAATAGCCGGCTATGCCAAGCGATCTCATCACTTTCATGACGTAGGAAATAGGGCATACCAAACTGTTGCCATAATTGATCATAGGAAGATTCACTCAAGCCGAATTTGCTTAATTTTGTTGCGGCTTCGCTACGGCGTGTATCTATAATCTCTTGCGTCTGCTGCTTATGGTGTGCTAGCGCATGTTTGGTCGCATTAAATAAGCTCTCTAATAACCGTGCTTTCCAGGCATTCCATACAGCAGGACTTGTACCGCGAATATCTGCCACGGTTAATAGGTACAAAGCAGTTAATCGTCGCTCATGCCGTACATACCGGGCAAAAGTTTCTATAACGGTGGGATCAGACAAATCAGATTTTTGCGCTGTTGATGACATTTTAAGATGTGATTCAACCAGCCACGCAACTAAAGCTGTGTCTTCTTTTGAGAGATTATGCAATCTGCAGAACCGTGCTGCATCAATGGTGCCCAGTTCAGAATGGTCGCCACCACGGCCTTTGGCGATATCATGAAATAGTGCTGCCAGATATAAGAGGTGCGGTGCATCAAACTCAGCAAATAAGCGCGTACACAATGGAAATTCGTGTTTAAGATCGGGTTTGGCAAAGCGCCTTAAATTTGCCAGCACATTTAAAATATGTTCATCAACTGTATAAACGTGGAACAGATCATGTTGCATCTGCCCGATAATTTTGCCAAAAGCCGGGATATAGCTGCCCAGGATTCCGTAACGGTTCATGGCACGCAGGGTATGGTTGACGCCATTCGGCTGGGATAGGATCTCGATAAAACGCTTTTTATTTTGTACGTTGTGCCGGAAATCCCGGTTCACCAGGTTTCTTACCCGCAATAGATTGCGCAATAGGCTGGCATCCATGCCTTCCAGCTCTGGGTGCAGTTGTAAAAGCAAGAACGCTTCCAAAATAGCGGTAGGCTGCTTTTGTAACAGCCCGGCGGTTTTGGCTACCAGCAAGCCATTATGGGCTTCAAAACGGGCATTGATGGGCTGAATAACCGGTGTTGTTTCCAACAATAACTGCTGTAGTAATTTCAGCACTATTTCATTCATCAAGCTGATGAACTTAGCGCTGCGGTAATAGCTTTGCATGAGCTGTTCACTGGCGCGTTTGCGCACGGTATTTACATAGCCTAAATTCGCCGCCAGCTCATTCTGAAAGTCAAATAACAAACGGTCTTCACGACGACCACTTAAAAAATGTAGGCGAATCCGAAGTTGCTGCAGGTTCTTTTCATGGTGCCTGAGTTGTCCAGCTTCAAGCCCGGAGATGATGTTCTGGTTTTGCAGCATGGTCCAAGTGCTTGTGCCCTTAGTTTTAAGTCCTTCTCGCATACTGAGGCAGCATGACAACCATTGAATCATATGCAGGTCACGCAGGCCGCCTGGACTTTCCTTGATGTTGGGTTCCAGGTTGTAAGCCGTATCGTTGAATTTGGCGTGGCGATTATCCTGCTCTTTAAGTTTTGCATTAAAGTAAGCAGGAATATCAATGGCGCTTTTTATGTCATCTAGGAAGGTCCGGTAAAACTGCCGGTCGCCTTTTAACAAGCGGGCCTCAAGCAGGTTGGTCTGTACCGTCACATCTTTTTTCGCTTCGTCCAAGCATTCTCCGAGGGTGCGCACACTATGGCCTACATTCAAGCCGATATCCCACAACTGCCCGATCAGCAATTCGATGCTGCGGTTTAAAGCCTCATTATTTGCCATGTTATCTGGCAATAAAATAAGTAAATCAATATCAGAATAAGGGTAAAGCTCACCACGGCCATAGCCGCCTACTGCAATCAGGCAGCAGGATGCATCAATAGTGGCTTCGGTCCATATGGAAGCAAGCAAGTTATCAATAAACTTGCAGTGCTGTTTGAACAGGCGGTAAGTGTTATGTGTTTCGGAAAAGTCGGCCTTTAAAGCAGCCAGGCCTTGCTTGTGATGAAGTCGCCAGAAAGCTGCCCTGGCTTTTTCAGCATGATCAATATTGTCTATTTGCGTTCCCACAAAGAGCCTTTGAACATTACTCTTGGATAAAAGACGGAGGTGGTGGTGAACCCGCTGATAGGGTCATCACTTCGTAGCCAGAATCTGTGACTAGTATCGTGTGTTCCCATTGTGCGGAGAGGCTGCGGTCTTTGGTAACGATGGTCCAGCCATCCGGCATTTGGCGGATATCGCGTTTGCCAGCGTTAATCATCGGCTCGATGGTAAACATCATGCCTTGCTGCAGCTTCAATCCCATGCCTGGCTTACCGTAGTGCAGCACCTGTGGCTCTTCGTGAAATACTTTGCCAATGCCGTGGCCGCAAAACTCACGAACAACGCTGTAGCCACTTTTTTCAGCAAAGGTTTGGATAGCGTGGCCAATATCACCTAATGTTGCACCTGGTTTTACTTTCTGAATCCCTATCCACATAGCTTGGTAAGTAATATCGCATAAACGTTTTGCCTGGATAGAAGGGTCGCCGACAAAGAACATACGGCTGGTATCGCCATGGTAACCATCTTTAATCACGGTCACGTCGATATTGACGATATCGCCATTTTTTAGGACTTTATCGCCCGGTACGCCGTGGCAGATCTGCTGGTTTACAGAGGTGCATATTGATTTAGGGTAGGGAGTATGTCCATCCGGTGCGTAATTTAAGGGCGCAGGAATGGCTTTCTGCACGTCCACGATATAGTCATGGCAGAGTTTGTCCAATTGTTCAGTAGTGACACCATGCACAACGTGCGGCGTAATAAAATCCAGCACTTCAGAGGCAAGCTTACCTGCAATGCGCATTTTTTCGATATCTTGTTGGTTTTTGATTGTGATTGCCATAACGCTTTGATAATTTAAGGGCTGTTTTAAGGTTTTGTTGAGTTAAATCAATGGATGAGGTATTATACGCGGCGTTTTAGTCTTATCGCTACGTAAATGCTATGTATTTTCTGTGGGAATAAGTTTAAACGAAATAGTTTGAATCGCATCAATCATTAAGATTGATGCAAATCTTTGCACAGCCCCGTACAGGGTGTCCTCTAATCTGAAAATAAGGTTAAGGATGTTGTTGGGCTTGTGTGATTTTAACCCTTACATGGAGTATTAAAATGTCTGTCACCATGCGTCAAATGCTGGAAGCTGGAGTTCACTTCGGCCATCAAACCCGTTATTGGAACCCAAAAATGGCACCGTTCATTTTTGGCGATCGTAACAAAATTCATATTGTAAACCTTGAAAAAACATTGCCAATGTTTGAAGATGCACTTAAACATGTGCGTACATTGGCTGCTAACAAGGGTCGTATTTTATTCGTAGGCACAAAACGCCAAGCTCGTGATATCGTTAAAGAAGAAGCTAGCCGTGCAGGCTGTGCTTATGTAAATCACCGTTGGTTAGGCGGTATGCTGACTAACTTCAAAACAGTTAAACAATCTATCAAACGCCTGACTGATTACGAAACCATGTTGCAAGATGGCAGCTTGGAAAAATTCGGTAAAAAAGAAGCGCTTGGTTACAAACGTGAAGTTGAAAAACTAGAGCGTTCTATCGGCGGTATTAAGGAAATGGGTGGCTTGCCAGATGCTATTTTCATTATCGACGTTGGCCATGAAAGCGGTGCGATTACTGAAGCAGCTAAATTGGGCATCCCAGTAATTGGCGTTGTTGATACCAACAACTCCCCAGATGGCGTTGCTTATGTTATCCCAGGTAACGATGACTCAAGTCGTGCGATTCGCCTATATGCACGTGGTATTGCCGATGCGGTTTTAGAAGGCCGTAGCTCAGTCATCAATGACATCATCAAATCTTCAGAAGAAGAAACAGCAGAAGTCGTTGCACCAGCAGTAGCTGAGTAATTAGTGCTACATTAAAAGGGGCTTAGCGCCCCTTTTTAATTTTTAACTGCAAATAATCAATATATTAAGCTATAAATTTAATGTAATTTATAGAAATTAAGGAGTTTAAAATGGCTGAAATTACCGCAGGTTTGGTAAAGGAGTTACGTGAGCGCACCGATGCGCCAATGATGGACTGTAAAAAAGCGCTAACAGAGGCTGAAGGCGACATGACGCGTGCAGAAGAAATTCTGCGTGTACGTTTTGGTAATAAAGCAAGCAAAGCGGCTGGCCGTGTTGCAGCTGAAGGTACTGTAGGCGTGAGCATCAGTGCGGATGGTAAATCTGGCGCAATGATCGAAGTGAACTCTGAAACAGACTTCTGTGCAAAAAACGAAGACTTCTTGAAATTTGTTAACGAATTGGCAGCAACGGTTGCCGCTAATGCGCCAGCAAATATCGAAGCAGTTGCTGTCTTGCCTATGAATGGCGCGACAGTTGAAGAAACACGTGCACAATTGGTAGGTAAA
>JBKJOT010000010.1:0-3270 GCA_046595335.1 Methylotenera sp. | reverse complement strand
TGGCGCTGCAAGCACGCGTGTGGTCACAAATCCTCTAGCAATAATGGCATTTTGTACACGCGCCATCACTGCGTTAATGCCTACAGCACCCAGGCAACGACCTAGGATTGGTTTTTCATCCAGGACTTTATTGAGAGCAAACTTGAATTTTTGAGCTGAATCTCCCACCAACTCAATTCTATTGATTACGAAACATGGAGTTTCATTCTCGGGAATGACATCAGTTGCGATTGGAGCAGCCTTCTTAAGCTGCTCACCTGCATCGCGAGCATCCGGCTTGATTTCCTGCTGTTGGCGCAACAATCGTTGTCGTTCTTGCTGACGAATCTGTTCTTGAGTATTGGTATCGACCTGATTGATATCTGCAGCAATAGAACTTAGAGGCAAAGACAGCAAAATAACGATTGCTAATAGATTAGTTTTTATTATAGTTTTCATATGTATTATTTTTTAGTTATAGACGGCTTATAAAATGCCGCCAAATAATACATCAGTATTTCTGATTAATACAATTTGTAAGGTTCAACCTAGTAAAAATGATGGGTGGGTAAATTTGAGTTCGTTAAATGTCTGCTCAGGCCTTAGCAGACGTTGACGTTTGACATAAGGGGCGCGCTTTAGCGTGTCCCGCTTGATGGATGGGTTAGGGCTATTTTTTAAGTAAAGCATTATAATAATCTTTGACATTATTCTCCGCCCCCACGGTGATTCTATTTGCAGCACGTGCCCAAGGCCAGAAAGTGCCCCCTGTGCTGGTTTTAAGGCCTGGCATTTTTTGGCCGCCCAGTGTCACTATTCCCCACTCTGCGCCATGATTACGCCTATAAACTTCGCCAATGTAACTACCATAGCCCTTTGCAAATGACATAACCTGCTCTTGGGTTGGTTTTGGATTCGTATTTAAATAGGAGGAGCGTGTTTTATCTAAAAGTAGCTCGATATTTTCTATGCTTGAATCACTCCAGTCTAAAGTTATGCCGAATTGTTTTTTAGCAAAAGCGACTGTATCTTCAGCATAAGCTTCAGCCATTTTTTGGATGTTTTCATTCGGAGAAAATGTTTGTTTTAAGTTATCTTCGGCAAACACTGGGCAGCTAAAAAAACTCAATAAAATAACAAATTTTTTGACGTGTCTCATATCTAAAGCCCTAACGTTTGACATAAGGGACGTCGTTAGGCGCCCCGATTGATGGAGGTGTTAGGCTTAGCGCTCAAGCCGTTGCTCTTCAATAGTGCCCCCCGTTTCAAGCGATGTGTAATAGCGATACAATGGCAATCCTGATGCATCGTAAATACATTTAACCAGATCGCCTTTGTCGGATATTAATCCTGTTTGCTTGTATATCCAAACACCCCTCCTAAACTCAGTATACTGTTTTTGAGATATGCCACTGTATGATTTATACTCACATAAACCAAGAGTGAATTTACATTTTTCTTCGTCACCAATACCGTATTCAGATGGATTGTTCTTGTTAGTGTTATTTTTTGCATAATACCTATATCCATTGACCCACTTATACTTATCAATTCTTGGATTGCTTGATATTGAGTTGAAATATTCAAAGTAATATTCGTTACCTATCATTTTTTCTAATCTAAAAACATAGCCTAGGGTCTTCTGTCGTGAATGAACCATGCCGAATTCCCACCCAATTGGTTTGGTCAGTGAACTTAGGGAGTTAGTCATTTCGGGAGTAAGGATATTCCCTAAGTTTGAATCAAGTACCTTCTCAGCTAAGAGGGTATTTTGTGTCTTAGGTATTGAAGCATCCCAAGCAAAGCTGACGAGAGGTATCATTGCGGCTGGAACCAAAACTAACAATGTAACCACAAACCAGTACTGTTGCCTTATGAAACTCCTGCTGCCTTGAGTGATCTTTAAATTCATTGCCGCTCTCTTTTTATTCTTGATATAGCCTTTTGTGCCTAACGTTTTAATTAAGGGGCTGGCTTTAGTCCAGTCCCGCTTGAATGATGTGGGTTAGCCATTATTTTCGACAGACAAAGATGAAATACGAGTTCTGATAAGCTCGCAACATGAATCAATAGTGGCAACTATTTTTTGATTGTTCTCTCTACTTTTTTGCCAATACTCCTTGCTCCAACCAAGTTCTTTATATTCGTAATCAATCGATTCCTCGTGGCAAATTTCAAAAATCTCAACAAGACATTCATAAACTGAGTGGGCATAAAACGGCCTGTTTTGTTCCATTGCGTTTCTGAACGAAAAGAAAGCTTCACCAAATTCATTAAGCCTTCTTTGCATTCGATCTTCTTCAGTTTCTTTAGGATCAACACGATCCATAACTGGACGTAACGACAATGTTTTTGCGCGAAGCGCAACTAATAAAACCCAAATTTGTTGGTAAATGGCAAACTCTTTATCAAATTGAGCCTTGCTTACATGGACAGAGCTTTCAAGAGCCGACTTTAATTTTGTATTCGTATCAGCTAAAACTGCCTTAAATTTTTCTAAGCGCAAGTTGCCGAAATATGCAAAAAGCCCGGTTAAGATAACCGACACTCCCCCGAGTGTGTTTAAAACAATCTTTAAAAACTCTTCCACGAAATTCTTCTCAAGGGCTAACGTTTGAATTAAGAGGTGCGCTTTAGCGCATCCTGCTTGAATGATGGTTTGGGCAGTAATGTTAACTTGATAGCAGAAGTGTCTGGTATAGACTTGGCTTGCCATCGAATGATTTTGATTTCGGCCGCCTCCAATGCTTTATCCTTTTTTGCATCAGCAGCATGCCTAGCTGGTTTTTGATGTGTGGCATCGTCAAGTTCAATAACGGCAACAATAGAGGAGTCCTTATTGCACACCACAAAGTCAGCGCTCATTCGATTGATGCGGTTTGACCAAGACTGGTAGTTGTGACCTTTCTTAACGCCTAAAAAACGTGATAGTTGAACCTGAGCCAAAATAATATGCTCCGGAAGAGCCTCGATAAGGCGGAAATATAGAATTTGCTCAGGTTGTGAAAGAGGTTTTTTTGCATAAAAAGGCCAAACTTCACTGCTTGTACCACTCAGAGATTTTGCTTTGAGAAATACCAGAACTACGGCTACAAGAATGACTAAACCTAACAGTAAAAAAATAGAGCTCATTATTTTTCTTTCCCCTGATTTTGAGTTGCCCAACGTTTGATATAAGGTACGCGCTTTAGCGTGTGATCTTGCCCGTAAAAAGTAGACACTATCTAACCTTTGCCTCCATTGCCATCGGCGACATATAACCGATGCCAGAATGTAAGCGTACTGGGTTAT
>JBKJOT010000069.1:0-4759 GCA_046595335.1 Methylotenera sp. | reverse complement strand
ACTTAAAGTCATTAAGCTTGAGCAAAATTACCGCTCTACTGTGCGCATACTTCGTGCCGCTAACCAGGTGATCAGTAACAATCCCAAACTCTTCGAAAAGAAACTTTGGAGTGAGCTTGGTACCGGGGATTTAATTCAAGTATCTGCCGCGATGAGCGAAGAGCATGAAGCTGAATCCGTGATCATGAAGTTACAGGCGCATAAATTCGAGCATCGCACTTTTCATAAAGACTATGCCATTCTGTACCGCGGCAATCACCAGGCGCGTATTTTTGAACAGCAGTTACGCAATCACAAGATTCCCTACACCATCTCCGGCGGTCAATCATTCTTTGATAAGGCTGAGATTAAAGACATTGTCAGTTATCTACGTCTGATTGCCAATGAAGATGATGACCCGGCGTTTATCCGGGCGGCGACTACACCTAAAAGAGGCATAGGCAATACCACGCTAGAGCGCCTGGGTGAATATGCCAGTTTGCATAAAATATCATTGTTTGCAGCGGCATTTGAAAGCGGCTTCCAAAGCGAAGTTGGGCATCGGCAGTTAGAAGATTTATTAAATTTCTGCCAATATATCAATAAGCTACAAGATCGTGCCGTGCGCGATCCGGCTGGCGAAGTGCTGAACGATTTACTGACTACCATACAATATGAAGCTTTTTTGTATGACTCTGAGGAACCGCGCGCGGCTGAAAGCAAATGGACCAATGTGATGGATTTCATAGGTTGGCTCACCAAAAAAGGTGAAGGCAACACAGAGTACGGTAACGAAACTGAGAATAAAAACTTACTCGAACTCACGCAAATGGTCTCATTGATGAGTATGCTAGAGGGACGTGAAGACGGCGAACCTGATGCTGTGAAATTGTCTACTCTTCATGCTGCAAAAGGTCTCGAGTTTGGCCACGTATTCTTGATCGGCTGCGAAGAAGGTATATTGCCCCACCAAGTATCCATAGACGGCGAGCAAATTGAAGAAGAGCGCCGTTTGATGTACGTAGGTATTACCCGCGCACAAAAATCATTGAATATTTCATGGTGTAAAAAGCGTAAACGCGCGGGTGAAATGCAAATGTGTGAGCCTAGCCGCTTCATCAGCGAGTTACCAAGTGATGACGTACGTCACTTCGGCAACCCGTTTAACAACCCAGAGCAAGCGCTTGCCAGTAAAGAGCTTGGCAAAGCAAGAATGGCGAATATACATGCCATGTTGAATAAAAATCTTACTGATAAAAATTTACAGAATAAATAGCTAATTGATCAGCTAAAAGAAAACCTATAGAAAGTATTTGAATGCCATACATCACCTTAGATAACGCCAGCTTAGCTTTTGGCCATCACGCCCTACTCGACCATGCTGCATTCCAACTGGATGCGGGCGAACGCGTAGGCCTGATTGGGCGTAATGGCGCAGGTAAATCTAGCTTGCTTAAAGCCATTGCTGGTACGATTAAATTAGATGAAGGTACGGTATGGCGTGCGCCAAATGCTAGAGTGGTATATGTACCGCAAGAGCCAGAATTAGATACCACGCACACTGTATTTGAAGCAGTGGCCGAAGGTTTGGGCAGCCTGCAACAGACCATTATTGATTACCACGCAGTAACACATGATATGGGTATGGCTGATGCTGATATCGACGCTTTGATGACCAAGATGCAAACCCTGCAACATGATTTGGATATGCAAAACGGCTGGGCTGCACAATCACGTGTAGAAACCGTTTTGAGCCGTTTGAAACTGGATGCTGATGCGTTTATCTCAACATTATCTGGTGGCTGGAGCAAACGCGTGGCCTTAGGTCGCGCGCTGGTTGCAGAACCCGAAGTACTCTTACTTGACGAGCCTACCAACCACTTGGACTTGGAAGCCATTGAATGGCTAGAAGACCTCTTGTTGGGCTTTAACGGTAGTGTGTTATTCATTACCCATGACCGCCGCTTTTTGGATAGGCTAGCGACACGTATTACTGAATTAGACCGTGGCAAACTCACAGACTTTATAGGTAACTTCACGCAGTACCAAGTAAAAAAAGAAGAGCTGATTGCCGTTGAAGAAACTCACGCAGCCAAGTTCGATAAATTCCTAGCGCAAGAAGAAGTATGGATACGTCAAGGCATTAAAGCACGCCGCACGCGTAATGAAGGCCGTGTACGTAGGCTGGAAGCCTTACGCCTAGATCGTGCTGCACGTCGTGAACGCCAAGGCAACGTGAAGCTAAATCTGGATGCAGGTGAGCGTAGTGGCAAGTTAGTAGCAGAGTTAGATAATGTGGTAAAAGCCTATGGTAATAGAACGCTCATTAATGGCTTTAGCACGCGCATTCTACGTGGCGACAAGATTGGCCTATTAGGCCCCAATGGTATAGGTAAAACCACGCTACTCAAGCTTATTCTAGGCGATATTGAAGCTGATAGCGGCGACATCCAGCGCGGTACCAAAATCAATGTGGCGTACTTTGACCAGATGCGTGAACAGCTTAATGAAGAAGCCACCTTGGCAGACACGATTAGCCCAGGCTCAGATTTTGTGGAAATTGGTAACGAACGTAAGCACGTGATCAGCTATTTGGAAGACTTTTTATTCCCGCCACAGCGTTCACGTTCGCCAGTGAAATCATTATCCGGTGGTGAACGTAACCGCCTATTACTGGCACGCCTGTTTGCCCGCCCAGCCAATGTATTAGTACTCGACGAGCCTACCAATGACCTTGATATCGATACTCTTGAACTATTGGAAAGCTTGTTACAGGAATTTCAAGGTACCCTCTTCCTAGTCAGCCATGACCGTGCATTTCTAGAGAACACTGTGACTCAAGTGATTGCGTTTGAGGGTAACGGGATTTTGACTGAGTTCGGCGGCGGGTATGACGATTGGCAGCGCTTTACCCAGCAGCGTCAGATTGAAGCTGCAAGCGCCGCTAAAACTAATGAAGCAAAAGCTAGAGAGGCAACTCCAAATCCTAATATCGGTAATAGCCAAGCCGTGGCCAAGTTAAATTTTAAAGAGCAAAAAGAACTTGATAGCATTCCTTCTCAAATAGAAGCATTAGAGGCGGAGCAAGGCGAGATCAATACCAAATTAGCGGATGCTGATATTTATAGAACTCAACCTGAAACAGTAAAGACTTTACAAGCCAGACTGGCAGAAACCGATTCTCTATTAGAAAACTTGCTGGCCAGATGGGAAATCTTGGATGCCAAGCAATAAATTCCGGCAACGTTAAATCTTGTTGATTTGCTGCAAATACCGGACTAACACGGTAAAATAGTTTTTTGTGTCCTTGTGGTGAAACGGATATCACCGGCCCCTCCTAAGGGTCAGTTTCAGGTTCGAGTCCTGACGGGGACACCATTTAACGTATTGCAATAATACGTTGTTAAATATTCCTTTTTTCAATCATCTCAAATAGTTAAACTGCTTTACAAAATCCATCTCTGTTAATTTAGTGCTAACATAAACTAATTACTTTTTTTGAACACAAAGACTTAACAGCATAAGAAAACTCCTACACATGACGCTTAAATTATTTTTCTATCTCGCAGTTTTAATACTTTCATTTTTTGGTTATCGCAATTATGCAGCAGCTTCGGAAGCGCTAAAATCCGGCGATATTGCCCCGGGTTTCTCTCTAAATGATGCGGAAGGTAAAACCCATTATTTATCCGACTATGCAGGTAAATATCTAATACTTTATTTTTATCCCAAAGATGACACGCCGGGCTGCACAAAAGAAGCTTGCCATTTTAGGGACGATATGTCCCAACTGGAGAAACTGGGTGCGCATGTAGTGGGTATCAGTGTAGATAACACCGCATCCCATGCTGATTTCGCAAAAAAATACCACCTGCCCTTTCCCCTGCTTGCTGATATTGGCGGTCAAGTAGCAGATAGCTATGGCGCACTTACGAATCTTTATATTTTCAAAATTGCCAAACGCTATACATTCCTGATTGATCCTGCAGGAAAAATTTCAAAGATTTATAAAAGCGTAGATACTTCGAATCATTCACAACAGATTATTGATGACTTAAAAGGGTTACAGAAAGCCGGCTAACTCATCCATGCAAACGATTACTGATAACCATATTGTAGTAGTTTCATTAGGGCTTTCAATTGCCCTAATCCTGTTCTTCGCGTTTTTCTATACACGGTATGTCGCTAACGTAAAAAAACAGATGGCCAGTGAAGAACTGTGGCGCTTTGCGCTTGAAGGTGCGGGAGACGGAGTCTGGGATTGGGATTTAATTAATGACACTGCACAACTCTCTGACCGTTATAAGGAAATGTTCGGGTTTACTGATGAGGACATCTATACCAATAAGGGAATTTGGAAAAACCGCATCCATCCAGAAGACCAACCTTCCATGAATGTAGCTGTGAATAATTATTTAACTGGTAAAACCGAAAAATACATCCACGAACATCGCATTATCTGCAAAAACCAAAGTATCAAATGGGTGCTCTCACGAGGCATGATTGTCCATCGTGATAAAAATGGCAAACCCACACGCATGGTAGGTACGCATACTGATATTACTGATCGTAAACTACTACAAAACAAGTTGGAAAATTTAGCGCACTTCGATAGTTTATGTAATCTACCCAACCGAACTTTGTTCAGTGATCGTTTAAAACTTGCACTGGCCTACGCTAAGCGTGAAAAAAAGATGCTCGCGGTACTCTTTATTGATTTGGACCAGTTTAAAGAAATTAATGATCTATACGGCCATGAGACCGGTGATATGGTGCTGCA
>JBKJOT010000116.1:0-5140 GCA_046595335.1 Methylotenera sp. | reverse complement strand
ATATTGGCGCTGCCCTATGACCGAGGCCGCAGCATGCTGCGCGATTCGCTTTATTCCGTCGGCATCCTGATGTGTCTCTGGCTCGCGCTCTTGTCTCTTTCAAAAGCGGCGACCATCAGCACGGTGATTTTTCTCATCCTTTCTGGAACCCGCAACAGAACGCAGCTGCTGATCGGCGGACTGGTCGCTGTTGTGGTTTTGTCTGCCAACATCAATCTGGTTGAAGGGCGAATTGACAACCTTGTTACCCGCTTTGAGAGCTTGGGAGCCGAGGGCGGCGATGACAACCTGGAAGGGCGTGGCTATGACCGCATCTGGCAAAACCCGGAGATGCTTATCTTTGGCGCAGGCGAGGGCGGCAACTATCGCTGGTATGACGACGGACGGAAAACGGAAATACATTCTTCATTCGGCACGGTAATTTTTTCCTATGGCATCCCGGGGATAATCATGATGGGCTGTTTCATCGGCCTGATCGTCCGCTCCGGCGGCATGCGCATTGTCCCCTACATGATTCCCGAGTTTCTGTTCAGCATTACCCATATGGGACTGCGCTTCGTGATGACCTGGGTTTATTTTGTGATTCTATTCCTAGTCACGCTTGAGTGGAGAAAAGAAAAGAGGCTTGCCAAAGCTTCCCTTTTGCCTAGGTTGCCGCAGTTGAGTGCTTAAGTCATGGCGGTGTCTGCATTCACAGCCAACTCTAAATTGTCGAATATTTTTCGCCATGACAGCTTGATATATATAATCCGAGATACTTTCCCATGGAAAAGTCCTGATGAGCAGCCCTGATGATCAAGGTCACTGCAAATCAAAAATATTTCTAGCGATTATTGGCGCTGGAGGTCATGGACGCGTTGTGGCAGAGGCTGCCGAGCGAACTGGGCAATTTTCAAAAATGGTCTTTTTTGATGACCATCTTGAAGTCGGACGAAAAGTAATGGGCTGTGAGGTTGTTGGTGCGTCGAGTGAAGTCGTTAATGTTGCCAATGATCAAGCTTGGCGTTTTGTAGTTGCCGTGGGAGATAATGCGACCCGTTTGGGCTTGCATCGGAAATACTGTGGACTAGGATTGCGTCCCGCGACCATCGTCCACCCGTCTGCGACAAAAAGTGAATACTCAACAATTGGTTCTGGAACAGTTCTTTTTGCGGGCAGCGTCATTAATCCGGGGGT
The DNA here is from genome assembly GCA_046595335.1 of Methylotenera sp. Taxonomy (GTDB): domain Bacteria; phylum Pseudomonadota; class Gammaproteobacteria; order Burkholderiales; family Methylophilaceae; genus Methylotenera. The sequence goes on along the minus strand of JBKJOT010000116.1, from coordinate 3,964 downwards.
GCATTTGGGTGAGGCTGTTATTGTCAATACCGGCGCAACTGTTGATCACGACTGCGAACTTGAAGATGGCGTGCATCTTTCGCCAGGGGTACATCTTGGCGGAGGTGTAAAAATAGGAAAATGCAGTTGGCTAGGGGTTGGTGTGTCGGTCCGGAACAGCGTTTCAATTGCTGAAGGTATAACTGTCGGCGTGGGTGCATCTGTAATTGGATCTATTCTGACACCGGGCGTCTATGTTGGCGTGCCAGCGCGTCTGGTTTCTCCTGCTCCACATCTGTTTTAGTAACTATCTGGATTTATTAATACTGTGTCCAAATCGATTCTCGTTGTTGCTCCACACGCCGATGATGAAACACTCGGCTGCGGGGGAGCAATTGCCCGCCATGTCGCAGAAGGTGACGTCGTTCGTGTGCTGGTTCTTACTAATGCCAATAAAGGTGCCCCCGAAATATTTAGCGTTCAGGCAGTACAAGAAATTCGTGATGAGGCGGCGCGTGCTCACAGAATTCTAGGAGTCACTGAAACCTGCTTCGAGGAATTTCCCGCGCCGCGCCTCGACACCGAGGCTGGTTATAAGATTAGTGCTGCTATCAGCCGCCATATTCGTCAAAGCAGCGCCGAAGTGCTCTACATCCCGTTCCGGGGCGACCTTCATGTTGATCACCGGGTGATCTTCACCGCTGCCCTGGTGGCGGCGCGCCCCATCAACGACTGCCCGGTCAAGCGCATCCTCGCCTACGAGACCCTGTCGGAAACCGACTGGGCAGCGCCCTTTGCGGATGACGCCTTCATCCCGACCACTTTTGTCGACATCAGCGGCTTTCTGCAGCGGAAGCTGGATGCCTTGGCCTGTTTCATGAGCCAGATGAAGCCGTTTCCCAATTCACGTTCGCTGGAGGCCGTAACGGCACTGGCTAGACTGCGTGGGGCCACAGTAAGTGTGCAGGCTGCCGAAGCCTTTCATCTGATTCGAGAAATTCGATAAAAAGGCATGAGCATGATTTACCGTAGAGATATTGATGGACTGCGCGCGCTGGCAGTAGCACCTGTAGTCCTTTTTCATGCTTTTCCGAGTTTTTTCCCTGGCGGCTATGTCGGAGTTGATATATTTTTTGTTATATCAGGATTTCTAATTACCGGAATTTTGATGAACGACCTCGAAGCAGGTCGATTTTCATTGGTAGAGTTCTATGAGAGACGCGCACGGCGTATATTGCCAGCACTTGCTATGGTCTTGTTGTTCACTCTCACGGTTTGCGGGTTTCTATATCTACCGATAGATTTTAAAAAATTCTCAGGAAGTCTGCTCGCCACTGGTGTTTTTACCTCCAACCTGTTTTTTTGGCGCACCACTGGATATTTTGACGGTAATGTGGATATTCAGCCACTGTTGCACACTTGGTCGCTGGCAGTCGAGGAGCAGTTTTATCTGTTCTTTCCTCCGTTGTTGGCGCTAATATGGTATCGCTTACGTAAGAATATCAGTCTAATTCTACTCACATTGTTTACGGCGTCGCTTCTGGGGAACATTTTATTAACCGAGCGTGCGCCGCAATTCTCTTTTTACCTCCTGCCGACACGCGCTTGGGAGCTCTTATTAGGATCTCTCTTGGCGGTCGGAGCAATGCCGGCAAGCAGAAGTGCGGTCCTGAATGCGGCATTTGCCAGTTTCGGATTGATGCTTATTGGCTTTAGTGTGCTGGCATACAGCCGTGAAACATTGTTTCCAGGTATTGCCGCGCTAGCACCAGCTTTCGGCGCCGCATTTATAATCCATGCTGGTGCCCATGGCCGACATCGGGTGCAGCCACTGTTAGAGTCGCGCATATTGGTTGGCCTTGGTCTTATCTCGTATTCATTATATCTATGGCATTGGCCTCTGCTTGCCATGCTGCGTTATTACTATTTCGAGTCTCCTTCAGTTGAAATGGTTGTCCTCGTGGTCGCTCTTTCCGTCGTGGCGGCAGCTGTGTCATGGCGCTGGATTGAGAATCCAGTTCGTAGGCGGCAGACCCTCTCGACTAAGAAATCGCTGTTTGCTACTGCTGCAGCACTGATTGCGGTATGCATAATACTGGGAGCGACGGGTTCAATATATGATGGATTGCCGCAGCGGTTTTCTGATCCGATTATGAGTGCGTCCCGTATATCGGCATTGTCGTCGATGAGCGCTAAAGACCGTAGTTATTGTCTGGAAGTAACAACGGAGCGGCTTCAGAACAACGAATTGTGCGTCATTGGTGTTCGTTTGCCCGGCAGCCAGCCGTCATTCGTTTTATGGGGTGATTCCCACGCCGAAACCTTGCGAACACCACTAACAGATCTAGGACTGCAATATGGTAAATGGGGTTATTTTATCGGTCGCGACGGCTGCCCGCCGCTAGTAGGTGTTCGTCGTTACAACAAAGGGGTGCGCGACTCCTGTTTAAAGCTGAACAATTCCGTAATAGACTGGATTCATCGGAACAGTATTAAATTGGTGTTTATGAGCGCGCGCTGGGCATTAACCATCAGTGGCGAACGCTATCTGGAGGAAAACGGGGAGCGGGTAATGCTTTCGCCTGGGACTTCAAAGGATAATGTGAGTATTGTAAGCTCTTCACTTACTAAAACGGTGGATAGTCTCACAGAATACGGCATTCGTGTAATTCTGGTATCTGGTGTTCCGGAAATTGGACTGGATGTGCCTCGTGTCTTATTGCTAAAAAAATATCTAAACCGTACTGTGCGGATAGCCCCCACTCTCGAAGAGTTCATGCAGCGGAATAGAACGAGCCTAGCTATACTCGAAGCAACCGCTGTTGCCAATGATCAAGTGTATCTGATTAACCCATATAAAGTGTTCTGTGTGCCAGAAACCGAGCAGTGCATGGTTGATGCCGATGGCGACTATTTGTATAGCGATGATAATCATTTGAGTGTAAAAGGCGCCAATCTCCTGACCGGAATATTGAGAGTCGGTTTCATAAAATAAAGTAAGGCAGAATGGCGAGGCGAAACATCGAGGGTCAAAGCGGGGCGAGCGATCTTTAATGAAGCTTTACCGCTGCTGGCACATGAGAATACTTCTCCAAATCCAAATCGCGAAATTGTTAAAATATTAGAAACAATAGTACGCGGGTATTTTATTAAAATGAAAATATTCATTCATATAGGTCTGCATAAAACTGGAACGACAATGTTTCAGAATTGCGTGTGGCCCAAGTGGCAAAATATCACCTACTTGTTTCGGCCGGTTTCTATTGAGGCGCTTCAAAAAAATGCCGGAGAAAGTGTGCTTTTTTCTTCCGAAGATATAAGTGGATCTCTCAAGGCCTTGATGGTGGAAGACACTTATCGATGCAAAATGGATCAGTTTGAGCATTCAGTGTTGCGGTTGCACGCCTTCGCGCCTGATGCGCATATAATTGTTGGCTTTAGAAATCATAAAAGTATTATAGAGTCATATTATAAGCACTATATAAAGTACGGCGGCAGCATGACAATGCGTGAGTTCATGCAGTATCGTCGAAATGGAGAATATGTTTGGAAAACAAATTTTTCTGAAATGTGTGATTGTCTAGTGAGATATTATGGTAAAAATGTATTTATCTTTTTTCTAGAAGAAACTCGATTGTGGCCGGAGTTGCTTTTAAGTGATATTGCCCAGTTCATTGGTGCTGATGCCCCCCGAGTAGATTTCTCGGCCATGCCGAAAGCTAACGAGGGATTGGGTGAGCGAGGTTGCGAGTTGGCGCGGAAAATTAATAAATTATTATGGCCCCGCATGAGATTTATAGTGCCGGTTGGTAGGCATGCTTCTGTTAAAACCATGGGATTTCGGTTGGTCGAACTGCTGACCAGATTCGGGTTGCTGCGAGGCGATTGTCCTATTCGCATTCTGGCCGCAGAATGCGAGATCGCTCGTGAAGTGGCCAGGGTGGATGTCGTCAATATGAAATGTTGGTTTAAAATAATGCGGCCG
>JBKJOT010000108.1:0-7754 GCA_046595335.1 Methylotenera sp. | reverse complement strand
AATCTCGATATTTATAAATTCCTGGAATTTCAGCTCAAACCCTTGAGCGAACATCCGCGGGATTTTTTGGACGAACTTCACAAAAAATACATGCAGCGCACGATAAGCCCGATGATTACTGCTAAAGCGCAGGCACTGGTAGACCAACATAAAGCGCAGGGTGATTTATGCCTCATCATCACTGCGACTAATAGCTTTGTGACGCGCCCGATTGCGAATGCCTATGGCATTGAACATTTAATTGGTACAGACCCTGAAGAGGTTGATGGCCGATTTACTGGCGGCGTTACTGGTGTGCCAAGCTTTCAAGAGGGGAAAGTGACGCGTTTAAATCAATGGTTGGAAGAACGCGGTAAAAAACTGTCCGACTTTCCCATTAGTTATTTCTACAGTGATTCGCATAATGATTTGCCGCTCATGAAGTTGGTGACGAATCCGGTTGCTGTGAATGCCGATGCGACTTTACGCGCTTATGCGCATGAGCAAAGCTGGCCGCAAATCAATCTGAGATAAACGTAAACGTTAGCGGTGCAGAATAACTTCTAGTACAAACTTGCTACCTACATAGGCTAGCAATAGCAACACAAAGCCGGCAAGCGTCCAGCGGATGGCTTTAAGTCCTCGCCAGCCGTATTGATATCTGCCGAATAACAACCCGCCGTAAATCAGCCAGCTGGCGATTGAAAATACAATCTTATGGTTGAACTGCAAGGGCTTGCCGAAAATCTGTTCCGAAAACAGCATGCCACTTACCATGGTGACTGTCAGCAAAATAAAGCCCAAGGTGATGATCCTAAATAACAGGGTTTCCATGACCATGAGCGGTGGAAAACTTGGCAGCTTGATTAAGGTGGGTTTGTTGTGCAGGCTACGCTCGGCAATGGTCATTAACGCCGCATGTAAAGCGGCAAACGTAAATAAGCTATAAGCCAATATAGCGATGCCTATATGCACTAGGAACAAGTTTGCTTCTGCAGTGGGAAGATAATGATTCTGTGAAGTAAATGCCGGCAAGACGGCAAACACGGCTGCTAGCGGCAATACGAAGGCCTGCAAGCTGTGCAACTCATGTTTTAAGTCACTAACCCAATAAATTAGCACGGTGAGCCAGAAGATAGCAGAGAGTGCGTTATAAAACCCCAGATTGAAGCCATCCCCAAACAGGCCGTTAAATATGAGCCAACCGTGTAAAGCAAGGCCCAAGGCAATCATGGCAGAATGCAGCTTCAGTGTTTGCGTAGACGCGGCTTCTAACACTGTTTCGCCATTAGTATTTTGTTTGCTATAGCGCCAGTAATCAGTAGCCACCATCAAATAAATGAACGCTACTGCAATATAAAGTATCAAATTTTGCATATGCCGAATTATGGCCTAAAAATAATCGCCTGAGTTAAAATGTAAGGGCTAACTTTAGTAATTACAGCATCGTAATTTTAGCTGTCAAAATTTGCAAGAAACCTATATATCAAGGTAAGAAACCTATGTTAGAAAACTTAACCGAACGCCTGCAAGGCGTCATTAAAAACCTACGCGGACAAGCGCGTTTGACGGAAGAAAATATTGCTGATGCCATGCGTGAAGTGCGGATGGCATTGCTTGAGGCCGATGTGGCTTTACCCGTTGTTAAAGATTTTATTGCCAAGGTAAAAGAACGCGCCCAAGGTAAAGATGTATTGCAAAACCTGACTCCGGGTCAAGCCGTGATTCAAGTCGTAAACGATGAGCTGGTCGCGCTGATGGGTGCTGGCAATGTGGGCTTGAACCTTGCTGCCGTGCCACCGGTGATTATCCTCATGGCAGGCCTGCAGGGTTCCGGTAAAACCACTACCTCAGCCAAATTGGGTAAATTGCTCAAGGAGCAGAAAAAGAAAGTATTGCTCGCAAGTGCGGACGTTTACCGTCCGGCAGCGATTGAGCAGCTTAAAACATTAGGTAAGCAATTAGATATAGATTGCTTCGATAGCAATGCAAACCAGAAACCGCAAGACATCGCTAAAGCCGCATTAGACTTTGCCAAACGCGGTTATTACGATGTGGTGATTTTCGATACAGCCGGTCGTTTAGGTATTGATGAAGCCATGATGACGGAAATCAAGGCGCTGCATCAACTGCTTAACCCGATGGAAACCTTGTTCGTGGTCGATGCCATGCAAGGCCAGGATGCGGTAAATACTGCAAAAGCGTTTGGCGATACGTTGCCACTCACCGGTATCGTGCTCACCAAGCTAGATGGCGATGCCCGCGGCGGTGCGGCATTGTCCGTGCGCCACATCACCGGCAAGCCAATCAAGTTCATCGGTGTAAGTGAAAAGGTCGATGGCCTCGAGCCATTCCATCCGGATCGTATGGCATCACGGATATTGGGTATGGGCGATGTGTTAGGCCTGATTGAACAAGCACATAAAAATGTCGATATGGCTGAGGCGCAGAAACTTGCCGACAAAGTTAAATCCGGCAAGAATTTTGACCTAGATGACTTCAAAGCGCAAATGTCGCAAATGCGTAAGATGGGCGGCATGGGTGCGCTTATGGATAAGATGCCCGCACAAATGGCAGGCATGGCTGCTAAAATGAACCCAGATGATGCAGATAAGAGCATTCGCCGTATCGAAGGTATTATCAATAGCATGACTCCGTTAGAGCGTCGCAAGCCAGAGCTCATTAAAGCCACACGTAAAAAGCGTATCGCCGATGGTAGCGGAGTACAAGTGCAGGAAGTGAATCGACTGCTCAAACAGTTTGAAGAAACCCAGAAGATGATGAAGATGTTCTCAAAAGGCGGCATGAGTAAAATGATGCGCGGTTTGGGAGGAATGATGGGCGGGCTGGGTGGCGGAAAATTCCCCGGAATGCGTTAAGTTTTGGTTAAGTCGTATACAAAAAGTGCTACTAAACAAACCCGCGCCATTACAGCATAATAAACTTTATAAAAAGTTAACTTATTTCCAAGTTTTTCATTGACCAAGCTGCCAGTTTCTTGCATAATTGCGCCCTTTCGTAAGTGATGCAAATCAGCCACGAAAACAGTACCAGTAATTAGATTTACCCATCAGACTTTAAATAATCACTAAAGTTAAGTTGTTCAAAATGGGGCGTTAGCTCAGCTGGTAGAGCAGCGGACTTTTAATCCGTTTGTCGTGGGTTCGATCCCCGCACGCCCTACCAAATACAAAGCGGCTTTCCGAGAGGGAAGCCGCTTTTTTATTGACTTAATGTGGGGGAGTGATTGATTTGGTACATGAATATAATCACAAAAGAGTCGCGCTGTCGGCATAGAACATAGGCTTATCGTTTATTTAAGCCAAAACACAATTTGGTACTAAATAGTTATTTATTGATAGTTTATATATTATTTTGCGATTGATTTGGTACTGAAATGATTACAAAGTGAACTTACCGAATTTAAAAGGTATGACTCTACCAACGATATTAAACTCAGCGGCTTCATCAGGTTTATAGATCTCAGGCATAAAGTCTTTAACATTATCACTTTTCACTTCAATAGAGCCGTCTAAGCGTAGTTTGATACGTTTAATTCTTAAGTTATCAGCCTGCAAAAACACATAAAAAGCATCATCAATAAACTTATTACAAGAAATATCTACCATCACTTGGTCACCGTGATTGATAGTGGGCGTATTGCTATCTCCATAATTGGTAATCATCTTAATATTTTTAAATGAGACGCCAATATAATCTCGGTAATCCTTAATATTCATTGCAATTTTAAGTACAACTTGTTCAGTACTTGCCATTTGACCTGCACCTGAAGCCGCACGAACTTCAGGATATGCATCTATATAAACAAAGTCTTGATCAGTCATATCATGGTCGTAGCTTAATGTTTTCTGTTCGACTCGCCTATTTTTTAGCTCAATTCCTTCCAAATCCTGCCCAAAGCTATGTTCACCTATCGCTACCTCAAGTTGTTCAACCAAGGCATCGGGTAGTTTAAAGTACTTAACACCATCTAACGCCCCTTTGCCTGGCACATTAATAGATGGCCATCCCTCACGGTCAGCTTTCTTGTACACACCAGCTCTACTATTTGGCATCCCCTTAATGTTAGCAGCAGCAAGTGCAGAGGCTGAGAAATAATCCCCATCCTCTCTTTTAACCATACCTTTTTGTAAAAAATTTACAGGTGACACTTAAATCTCCATAACTGTTACCTGAACTGTAACCATACCTACAAGTAACAGCAATCAACTAACTATCTGTTTTTGCTATTAAATTCTAAGTAAACTAAAACAAATATCAAATTCATAACTGTTACCTGTAAATATTAGTTGACACATATATATCCAAAGTTTACAGTTACGTATGTCTAAATTAAACACGTTATTAAACATGCCAAAAAAACCAGCCTCAGATTTAAGCCAAGACTGGCACGCCATTGATGTTGTAGCTGCAGTGCGTAAGTCTGGCAGCAGCTTAACTCGCTTAAGTCGTCTCAATGGTTTGAGTAGTACTGTAGTTGGTCAGTGCTTATATAAGCCGTACCCTAAGTGTGAACGCATCATTGCAGAATTTCTGTGTGTAAGCGTACAAACAATATGGCCTAGTCGTTATAACCAAGACGGCACACCTAAAAGTGGTCGCGGCGAGCGTGGGCTTGGCCGCCATTTATCAAGGTTAAAAGCAAAACCAACATCAAAATGCAATGATACTCCTGCTGATAATTCACGCAATGTATATGCATTAGACAAGGCGGCAGCGTAAATGCGTAGCCGCTGGTGCTTACGTTGCTAAACGTGCACTAGATAAGCCGATGGATTATGACCGTAAATTAGCGCTGACAAGTAACGTGGCCTACAGTGACCGTGATGCTACTGGCAGAATTGCTGGCAAGATGGAGCTTGATAAAGCCGTCAGAAAAGCACAGCAAGCGGGCTTAGGTTCACAAGACCAGGTGCTTGAAACCTTAAACCAACTTGTAGGCTCTGGAGCAATGGGCGAAGGCTCAAAAGGTGTTAAAAATAGTATTGATCTACTACCCACTATCGCTAAAGCTGCCACGGGTTCTGGCGCTGATCCTTCTGACATTGCCAAGATTGTTATTGCTGGCAAGCAAAACATGAATATGAGCAATGATGAGATTAAAAAGTTTTTAAGTCAGTCCATCACTGCAGGTAATTTGGGCGGTTTTGAGTTAAAAGATATGGCACGTTATTTACCTGAACAGATGGCAAGTTATGCGGCCAACGGGATGAAGGGTATGCCCGGTGCACAAGACTTGCTTGCTTATAATCAGGTAAGCCGTATTACTGCAGGCAATTCAGATCAAGCAGGTAATAACCTGGTTAACTTGCTCAATAAAATCAACTCACAGGACACTGCCAGAGATTTTGCAAAGCAGGGAATCGATTTAACAGGCAGCTTAGCTTCCGCCCGGAGTAAAGGCGTTGGCACATTAGATGCGTTTATGGCGCTTGTAGATAAAGTCGCCAGCAAAGACCCACAATATAAATCATTAAAAAGCAAAGCCGCTGGCCAGAATGGTACCGACCAAAAGCAAACTATAGATGCCATGATGGATCTATACGAGCAAAAAGGCATAGGCATGACGGTGCAAGACAGGCAAGCGATGGCCGCATTGCTTGCTGCACGTCAACAAAAAGGCAAGCTAAATGAGGTGCGTAATGCAGTACGAGCAGATAACGGTACACAGATCGACACTAACTACAATGTAGTTAGATCAACTTCATCTGCTGCTGCAGAGAGTCTAGCAAACGCTAAAGATGCTTCCGCAAGCAATTTGCTAAGCGGTGGCGATTCAGTGATCCAACGTGTCTTAAACGGAGCATCTAGTTTAGCAACGGCTTTTCCAAATGTAGCGTCAGCAAGTTACGCATTAGTAACAGCTTTCGGTGCAGTTGCTGCAATGAGTGGAGTAAGTACTTTATTAGGTGGAGGTATAGAAGAGTTTGAAAAGCAGGAGCAACCACGAGCAAAACGTTCTCGATTGGAACCTTATTTAGTACAAATCTTCCGGTTGAAATCCCAGGGTTACGCTAACCATCAGGTGTGCAAATGGCTCAGCTCCAATGGAGTGAAAGTATCTCCCGAAGCGGTACGAAAGTTCGTCAAAAGCCGTAGTGATGAGGTTCCGAAATGGAAGCAAATGAGTAAACCAATTCATGAAACATCTACCGCTACAACTACGACTACAGCGACACCCAAAGAGCCTAGTCAGAAATTGCCAAGTAGCAAGTTTCATTACGATCCCAAAACGCCAGTTGAAGATGTTTTATAGTATTTGTGTATAACTTGCAAAGTCACCACTAATTATTATTCAAAAAAGCCACCCATTACTACATAAAAAGAAGCTTAAAATATTGTACGTATTATTGTACTTAAATGTAAATAGGTACTATAATACGTACAATGTTAATTAAAGAGGAATTTAAACTATGGATACACTAAGTTATTCTGATTTTCGCACTAATTTATCCACGCAAATGGACAAAGTAAATCAAGATCATAAGCCTTTACTTGTCACACGCCAAAACGCCAAACCAGTTGTTGTGATGAGTTTAGATGATTTTCAGTCCTATGAAGCAACTGCATATTTGATGGCAAGTCCTAAAAATGCAGAGCGTTTGAACCAAGCTATATCAGAGATCTCACAAGGCAAAGCAAAGCAACATGAGATGATTGAATAATGATTTTAATGTGGGCGGAACACGCTTGGGCTGATTATTTATATTGGCAAGAGGTGGATAAAAAAAAGATTAAACGTATTAATGAGTTGATTAAAGATATTAAACGTAGCCCGTTTGAAGGTATAGGCGACCCCGAACCTCTAAAACATAACTGGTCTGGTTTCTATTCTAGGCGAATAGATAAAGAGCATAGGCTTGTTTATAAGGTGGATGAGTCAGGACTTTCAATAGCGCAATGTCGTTATCACTATTGATAGTTGTTTTTTTAAATAGCAATAAGTGGCTACTTTCAAGCGGTATTGGGTGGCTTTTTTGAATAATAATTAGTGGTGACTTTAGGCAGTAATACGCAGTATTTTCGCGTGCGCGAAAATGTAGAGGTATTGCCAGCAGAATAAGAAGGCTTTTTTATTATGATCATCGCCGTTCTCTTTAACTCAGACGATCCCAAATTTGATGGTTATTATGGGCCGCCAATCCGAGACCTGATTTTTGGCACATCGGTCTTGCAGGCTTCAAACCGCCATATGAAAGTGAAGCATGGTGATGTTCTTATTTACTCGCATGCTCGAACTCGTACCGAGTTTGAACGTATTGCAGAAGCAACATATTTTGGTACCACTTGGTCGTTAGTCAGGACTGAACGGCTACGAGCCTCATACATGCAAGAAACAATATGGGCATGGATTATTCAGAACGTTACCCACGAAATCGCTGAGAAGCTTGATGCAGCACTTATGCACGATGGCTCGTATTTAGGGCTGCATGCAGTGGATTTTTCGCACCCACCACATTTAGCGCTTTATCGAAATTCAATGCCAGAGTACTGCCGCATCATGGGGACTACCTGTTTGCTCCCGTACTCGATGGGTAACGAAGATGATATTGACGATTATGAAGCAAGTCATCTACTGACTCTTGGATTTACAAAAGTTGACTGGGAGGATACCGGAGCACGCGGAACAATATTTGATAACTATGACACTCTTGAACATTTCCAACAGGTACGAGAGGTACAAGCTATCTTTGCCAAGGGTTTGCCTGAGGGTGATTATGAGGCAGAAGAGCTTGTCATGTTGCTGGAAGATT
>JBKJOT010000030.1:0-15728 GCA_046595335.1 Methylotenera sp. | reverse complement strand
CTGACAGCCCAAAGTGTGACCGATAGCACCAAAGAAACCCGCCACGTTGCACGTATGCAGCGCAAAAAAGCGGTAGTTGATGCAAAAATCTCAGCAGCCCAAGTTAGTCGCGGGCTGCTTTTAATTCATACTGGCAATGGCAAAGGTAAGTCTACCGCTGCATTTGGTTTGTTGGCACGAGCACTAGGACATGATTTAAAAGCGGTTGTAGTGCAGTTCATCAAAGGCCGCTCTGATACTGGGGAAGAAGCCTTTTTTCGCGGTAATCCCAATCTTACTTGGCACGTAATGGGTGACGGCTTTACTTGGGAAACGCAAAATGCTGAACGTGATATGCAATCTGCTCGAGCTGCTTGGCAACTGGTTTGCGTTTATTTAGAAGATGAATCTATTAATCTAGTGATTCTAGATGAATTTACCTACGCACTTAAATACCAATGGCTAACGATTGAAGAAGTATGTGCGGCTTTGCAAGCACGCCCAACAATGCAACATGTGGTCATAACGGGTCGCGCCGCACCTGATGCTTTAGTTGCTATTGCCGATACGGTGAGTGAAATCAATCTAGTGAAACATGCATTTAAAGATGGGGTACAGGCCATGCCTGGCATTGAGTGGTAATCGTGAAACAAGTCATCTGCCCTGCCGTGTTAGTTTCCGCTCCAGCTTCTGGTCAAGGTAAAACACTATCAACCGCGGCTCTGGCTAGGGCCTGGAAAAATCGCGGACTAAACGTACGCGCATTCAAATGTGGGCCTGACTTTCTTGACCCCATGATCCTCGAAAAAGCTACCGGCCAACCTGTTTACAATTTGGACCTCAGTATGTGTGGCGAGCAAGATGGTTTAGCACGACTGTATGATGCGGCGAAAACAGCAGATGTAATTATCGTTGAAGGTGTGATGGGATTATATGATGGCACGCCCTCTTCTGCGGATATCGCTGCTCGCTATAACTTGCCTGTGATGCTGACTATTGATGCCAGCGGCATGGCGCAAACGTTTGGCGCACTTGCTTCTGGCTTGCTAGGTTATCAACCAGCATTAACCTCTGCAGGGGTACTAGCCAACAAAGTAGGCAGCACCGGCCATGCGGATATGCTGCGAGCTAGTCTGCCGTCGCATTTAAACTGGCTCGGCGCGCTGCCTCAAGATGAGTCTTATACCTTGCCAGAGCGCCATTTAGGGTTGTTTCGAGCCAATGAAATTGACGATTTAGAAGCTAGAATTGAAGCCGCTGCGGCCGCTTTGGCTAATTCCAGCCAGCTACCCTTGCCGCCCGTAGTCACATTTACTGTGCCAGAAACTCCAACACTCCCAAAACCACTCACAGGTAAAACTATTGCCATTGCGCGTGATGCCGCTTTTTGCTTTATTTACCCTGCTAATGTGGATAGTTTGCTTGAGATGGGCGCTGCCGTTAAGTTCTTTTCGCCTTTACAAGATAGCACCTTGCCGGAGGCTGACGCTTACTGGTTACCTGGCGGATACCCTGAGCTGCATCTCAAACAAATTAGTGAAAACATTGCGATGCGTGGCGCTCTACAGGCGGCTTTTAATGCAAGCAAGCCTATCCTCGCTGAATGCGGCGGCATGATGGCATTATCGGCATCAATCAACGACACGCCGACTTTTGGACTGCTGGCTGGGCATAGCCAAATTGAACCTCGCCTACAAGGCATCGGCACGCAGCATGTGACCCTGTCCGAAGGTATGGCCGAAGCTGATGGCGTCATTGGTGCGCATACCTTTCACTATGGTAAGTTCAAAACGCCGCTGGCTGCTACATGTCAAGCGACCAGCAAATACGGCGAGGGTGAAGCCGTTTATCAGCACGGCAGCATTACCGCGAGTTTTTTACATTTCTACTTTTCCTCTAACCCATTATTAGCGGCAACACTCTTTACTTATGCAAGACCATAAATTTTCAGATATTGAAATTTCCGCTGTTTATCGGGCCATTGAAGAGCGGCGTGATATGCGTCATTTTTTACCCTTGCCGGTTGCTCCTGAAATCCTGACTAAAGTCTTGCAGGCAGCGCATCACGCACCGAGCGTGGGGCTGATGCAACCATGGCGTTTTATCAGAATTACCAATGTGAATACACGTAATAGCATTCATCAACTGGTAGATAAAGAGCGCAAGAGAACCGCGCAAGCGATTGGTGAATATGAGCAAACAGCACGCATGGCCGAATTTTTACGGTTAAAGGTAGAGGGCATTCTGGAATGCGGAGAACTATTGGTAGTGGCTTTGTGCGACAAACGCGAAAGCCATGTTTTTGGACGCAGAACCTTACCGGAAATGGACATTGCTTCTGTGAGTTGTGCGATTCAAAACATGTGGTTAGCCGCCCGCGCAGAGGGTTTAGGCATGGGTTGGGTTTCAATTTTTGACCCCGCCGAACTCGGTAGACTCCTCAACATACCCAGTGGTGCGAAACCCATCGCGGTACTGTGCTTAGGCCATGTCAGCAGCTTTTACAAAGAACCCATGTTAGTAGAAACCGGCTGGGCCAAGGCCAAGCCATTAGCGGACATGGTGATGGAAAACCGGTGGATTGAACTTCCTTTGGATGCAGCGGAATGAGATACGCCAAACGTATTGTCTGCTTAACCACTGAACCTACAGAGGTGCTTTACCTGCTGGGTGAACAGGATCGTATCGTGGGCATTTCTGGCTACACCACGCACCCAGCCATCGCCAGAAAAGAAAAACCAAAGGTTTCTGCTTTCACTAGCGCAAAAATCGATAAAATTTTAGAGCTAAAGCCTGACTTAGTGATAGGTTTTTCCAACTTGCAGGCGGACATTGCCGCATCCCTCATCCGCGCGGGTGTTGAGGTGCATCTCTTTAATCAACGCTCTGTTGAGCAAGTATTGAACATGATTGCAACGACAGGCGCATTAGTAGGCGCCTCTGATAAAGCTTCCCAACTAATCACCGAACTGGAACATACACTTGACCAAGCGCGGCTAAGTGCCAGCCAATTGTCGGCAAAACCCAAGGTGTATTTTGAAGAGTGGGATGAACCTATGATGTGCAGCATACGCTGGGCAATGGAACTCATTGAGATTGCCGGTGGCAGAGATTGTTTTCCGGAGCTTTCGCATTTTCACAGCGCAACAGACCGTATTGTCACCCCGCTCCAAGTAGTTGAACGGCAACCCGATATTATCATCGGTTCATGGTGCGGCAAAAAATTCCAGCCCAAGCAAGTCATCGCGCGCGAGGGTTGGGCAAATATTCCTGCGGTTAAACATGGTTTTGTGCGGGAAATAAAGTCTGCCGATATTTTGCAACCAGGGCCGTCACTCATTACGCATGGCTTGAAGCAATTGCAAGCCATTATTCAGGAATGGAGTATATTTAATGCTCAGCAACAACAGCATGACGAGCTAATACCAAAGGTTATAGGAACAAAATAATGTCAGTACATTTAATTTTAGGCGGTGCACGTTCCGGTAAAAGTGCCTATGCAGAGAAGCTTGCTTTAGAAAGTGGCCTTGCCGTAAGTTATGTAGCCACTGCACAAATCTACGACAGCGAATTTAAAGCGCGTGTGCAACATCACAAAGATAGACGCCCTGCTAGCTGGGCACTGATCGAGGAACCGCACTACCTTGCAAAAACCCTCAGTCGTTTAGCTACACCCAATCAATGCTTAATTGTAGATTGCCTGACGCTATGGCTAGCACAATGGATATGTACAGATTGCAATCCGCCGCAAGACTCAAGCTGGCTAGCAGAGCGCGAGGCTTTGTTATCAGTATTGCCAACATTACCTGGCAGCATTATTTTAGTCAGCAACGAAGTGGGCATGGGCATTGTGCCTTTAGGTGCAATCAACCGCCAATTTCAAGATGAGCAAGGTAGGTTAAATCAAGCAATAGCGGCAGCAGCGAATCAAGTGACTTTTGTTGCGGCTGGTTTGCCACTTAAGCTTAAAGGTCTATAAAAGATATACACTTCGTATGTCCAAAAACGGTCCATAGCAGACTGTCAGAAAATAGATTAATCAATTAAGAAGTTTCTTAATTCCTTTATTCATATACATTGTTAAATCTGCTTCTTTTAAAAGATCATCTATTGAGGAATGCCTGTCACTTGCAAACTCTACGATTCCTGCACTGAACTCAATTTTATATTTTCTTTCTGGTATTGTATTAAATGTCTCTATAGCACTATTCAACCGGTCAAGATTCAACTGGCAATCAACTAACGTGCAATTGGTTAAAAGCACTGCAAACTCGTCTCCTCCAATCCTCCCTAGTACGTCTGTGTCTCTAAAACTCTCCCGCAAAATATTACTGAAAAATTTTAAAGCTTCATCCCCCTCAGCATGGCCATGCTGATCATTAATAGGCTTGAATTGATCAAGATCAATGTATATGAGGCAAACTGGAAGGTTATTTTTTGTACAAAATTCTAGATTAATAGTCCCTGTCGTTACAAAACCTCTTTTATTGTAAAGCTGAGTAAGTTCATCAAGATTTGCTATATATATGGCACTAACTTCTTGCTCAACCATGCCGACAAGATCATACAATAACTGTTTATCTTCCTCAGAAAAGTTGCGAGGTGATTGGTCTAATAGGCATATGGTCCCTAGCTTACTTCCATTTGGAGCACTGATTGGGTAGGCTGCATAAAACCTAATATTTGGAGAGCAACTCACCAAAGGATTGTCCACGAACCTTGGATCCAGTGTTGTATCCGGTACTGTAAAGAATTCATCGCCTAATATTGCGTGACCACAAAAAGAAATATCTCTAGGTGTTTCTTTAATATCCAGTCCGACTGATGATAAAAACCATTGTCGATCAGTATCGATCAAAGTAATCAAAGCGATGGGTACATTAAAAATTCTTTTTGCTAAACGCGTAATCCGGTCAAAGCGTTCAGCAGGTAACGAGTCCAGGATATCTAATGACTTTAAAGTAACTACACGAGCTTGCTCATCAAGTGGTTTTTTTGGCTTTTCCATTAGGATTAACAATTCATACTTATAAAATATTTTCTATCAATAAAACATGGGCCTTACATGGACCAAATTTGTATCCACTCAACTAACTTACTGGCATTCATAGGCCTGCTCATAAAATACCCTTGTCCATAATCGCAACCCATAAGTTTGAGTATGTCCCAAGATTGTTTATTTTCAATACCCTCAGCGACCACTTTTAATCCTAAATTGTGGCCAAGCTCAATGGTCGATTTAACGATGGTAGCGTCATTCTGATCATGCTCTAGGTTTATAACGAAAGATTTATCAATTTTCAACTCGTTGACGGGTAAGCGTTTTAGATACGCAAGGGATGAATAGCCAGTCCCAAAATCATCAATTGATAAACTAATACCCATTTTGGAAATTCTTTCTACTGTTTCAAGGGCGCGGGCAGGGTCATCCATAATGCTGCTTTCAGTAATTTCTAATGATAAAGAACTTGCCTGCAGGCCGTGCTTATTCAATATTTCTTTCAACTTATTAGGGAGTTCGGTATCAATCAAATCTCGCGCAGATAAATTGACTGCCAAAGTGATATCTAAACCTTCTTTTTGCCAAAGTGCTGCATAACGAGAGGCTTCAGAAAGCATCCAATAACTTATTTTGCTAATGTGTCCGGTTTGCTCTGCAAATGGGATGAACATATCAGGGTATAGCAAGCCACGTTCTGGATGGTTCCATCTTACAAGAGCTTCTACAGCCAGTACTTTACCAGTTAAGAAATCTATTTTTGGCTGTACGAATAAGCAAAGTTGGTTTTGTTCTACAGCAACTTTTATCTCACTGATAAGTGATAAGTTTTCGTCATTGTCTACGTCTAAATCCCTATGATATACGCACACGTCATCCTGGGAGTTTTTAGCCGCATACATTGCTATTTCAGCTCGGCTAAGTAATTCCTCAATATCCTTGGTATGTTCTGGATAATTCGCAATCCCTACTCCAGCACTTAAATCAACGAAGGAATCATTAAGCGCAATAGGTTCCTCAAGAGAAACTTGTAAGCGGCGGGCAATATCGAGTGCGGATTCTGTATTTGTATTCGCTAAAATAATGCCGAACTCATCACCACCAAGTCTGGCCACGACATCGTTTTCACTTTTGCAGCTCTTTTTCAGTCTCTCTGCAACGCCAGTTAATAATTTATCTGCAGCAGAATGACCCAATACGTCATTCACATGCTTAAAGCGATTTAAATCCATCATTAACATAGAAAAAGTTAGGTTATGTTCGCGATAATTTTCAGCAAAAACCATTAACTGCTCTGTGAAAAATGCACGATTAGGCAATTGTGTGAGCTCATCCCAGTAAGCTAGTTTGCTAATCTTACGTTCTCGTTCTGCAATAGCGTCACGCATACGATTGAATGTTCTACCTAAATCTCCAATTTCATCTCGACTATCAGATTGAATCGATACACTGTAATCTCCCTTACCTAATAACTCTGCTGAACTAACCAATTGATTGAGAGGTTTGGTAAGCCGTCTTGCTGTAAAAATACTGCCGGCAGTAAATACGATCGCCCCTAAAATTGTTAGCACTAGCAAGTTAAGTTGAAGCGTAAGAAAGGGGGCTAACGCTTCATTAATTGAACGTTGTAGCACAGCAATTAATACTTGGTTTTGATCATTGATTAGTTCGACGTAACGCGTACTGTAGTTCAAATTGTTGAGCTCAACTTCAACATCTAGAATCTTGGACTGCGATAGGGGTTGCCCAATGCTTTGATGTGCCCATTGTTGCGGGATGTACTTAATGATAGTTGGAGCAAAATTTTTACTCAAGGTACTTGAAGATAAAATCCAATCATAAGCTTGAAAAGTAGGATTTTTGTGCAATTCGGATTTAGTGATGAAACTGACTTCCAGATGTGAAACCGCATTGATGTCATGAGCCCAACCATCATCAATTTTGAAGCCAGTAACGATCCAGGCAATAGTCAAAGGGGCCTTTACGGGTACTGCTACAAGCAGATAAGGCACACCGTTAAATATTGTTAACCTAAAAGAGTCACCACCCACCTGTGATCTTTCAATCAGTTTTAATATGGGTGCATCTTCCATATGGGTAGGAATATTTCCCGATACAACTTGCCTTATACCTTCTGGGCTATAAAGCATACTAATATTTGAATCAATTCGAGCGCTATTATTTTCTAAAGCTGATTGAATAGTTTCCTTATCATTGCTTGCAATAGCCTGCCGAAAACCATAATCATTAGCTAGAATTTTTGCGCTAAGGGTTAAACTTTCGCCCCGTTGACTAATAACAGTTCGGAGAACTTTTTCTCCAACTTCTAATTGATCTGTAATCGCATGGCGCGCATTTTTATTAATGCTAAACCAGATGGCAAAAAAACCGATAATCTGCACAACAAGAATCAGGGTTAAAAATAATACCGTAATCCGGCTTTGCAGGCTCTTGAATGGGAAACGCACTATAACTCAATGCTTAACTTGATATCAGACACTGAGTTACTTTCTGGATGGGATGAGAAATGGCTTAAGTGCTAGGTTGACAGTAATATTTTCGGAGTCTTTAACCGTAATAGGCTTTTCAAATATTTCTTTGTCTTTTGCTAAAGCGTAGTGCCAAGCTTTTAAAGTGTAATTACCATTAGGTAGGTCTGCTAACACAGCTTGTCCCATTTTATTACTTTTCGCGAAATATGGCGTATCCACAACTTGTATAAAAGCGACCATATAGTCATGGATATTGCAGCCTAGAATCACTGTACCTGCCTTGTCGAACTTCACTGGGTTTGAAGGTACTCCTGAATACAACTTTAGCTCGAATGTTTTTGCTGGTGAAAAAGAATAAACATGATGGCGAACACTATCAAAATTAGGGAAATTGACTTCTGCACCTGTCTGAATAACGCTAACTAATGGATTAAATTGCTTGCCCCGCTGCTCAATAATTGCAGGAGCTGGAGATAATGCCTTTTTGATTTCGGGTTCAGCATACACAACTGCATTTTCAATAGCTCCGCCTGAACTATCTAAAACGTTAATTGTAAGTACTGCGGCTTCAAGATTCGTACTGCTTAAAGAAGCAAATAATAATGCTCCTATTAGAAGTTTGTTTGACAATTTAATTTCCTAACATCAGTTGATTACTTAGTAACGATATCTCGTTTCATAGGAGCTAATATTTTCAGCAGTTCATTTTTTTCAGTGGTTTTCAAATATTTGTTAAGCTTTGTTCTAAATATATCTACGAAAGCATCAAACTCTGCATTAGTGATTTTGGAGTCCTTGTGAGCGTTCAACATGGTCTCCCCCTCATAAATGCAAGGGCCGCCTGTTAGTTTACACAATTGCGCAATAACACTCTCTTTTAAAAATTTTAGCTTAATACCATCAAAAGAACGTTTTGTTCGGGGCGACTGAGTCACTTCATCTATGAACTCCCCTACGATTATTGTAATGATGGGCAAACCACCCATACGGTTGAATAAACTGTTATTCTGAATTTCTACTCGAGTTAAACCCTCGCTATCCATTAATGCTGTGCACGATATTAAATTTAAGGCCATAAACAACAATATGAACTTTCGAACAATACTGCGCATCTCATCATTCCAATTCAATTGCAATCAACCTTTTGTGGTTTGAATCTTGCTGATTCATATATTCTTTTTTAAAAACAGTAGCAAAAATTACGCCCGTGCAGTTTAACTTTGTTAATTCAAAACTTTTGTAAATTATTGTATATGTCCAAATCTCACTTTCTATTTGTAGTTTCTATACTTTCGATAGTGTTTTATTCAAACGCTGTATTGGCTGGAGAACGTCTGCTAGCAACGGGTGGCGTCATGCAAATTGAGGGTGCCGCTGGTGGTGGATTAACGCCTTGGGCATTAATTGCTGGTTATGGTACTCAAGGAGAAACGGGAGTTTCGTCTTTTTATACTCATGCAAGAACGCAAGGCGGTTTTGAAATGCAACTTGGGGGCGCTGCTGTTGGCTTCAACAATCGTGTCGAAATTTCATACAGCCATCAACGTTTCGGATTAAGTAACACTGTACCTAATGAACATATTCGCATGCATACAGTAGGCGCAAAAGTCAGGCTATTCGGGGATGCAGTTTATGACCAAGATACTTGGATTCCGCAAGTTTCAGCGGGAATGCTCGTTAAACATAATGTGGATTTTAATAAAGTACCCAAAGCACTTGATGCAGAAAATGCTACGGGAGTAGATGTTTACATTTCAGCAACGAAATTATATTTAGCAGCGATTGATGGGAGAAACTTACTCCTGAATGTAACGTTACAAGCTACCAAGGCCAATCAATTTGGTTTGCTCGGATTTGGTGGGGATAAACATAACAATTATCACTTTGAGCCTGCGGCATCTGCAGCATTAATGCTAACGGATAACTTATTGGTTGGTACAGAATATAGAGCACGGCCAGACAATTTAAATTCCTTCAAGGAGGATGATGCTAAAGATGTGTTTGTTGCTTGGTTTCCAG
Source organism: Methylotenera sp. (assembly GCA_046595335.1). Taxonomy (GTDB): domain Bacteria; phylum Pseudomonadota; class Gammaproteobacteria; order Burkholderiales; family Methylophilaceae; genus Methylotenera. The sequence continues at coordinate 6,239 of JBKJOT010000030.1, read as the reverse complement.
GAAAAAATCTAGCGCTTACATTGGCATACGTCGATTTAGGCAATATCGCAGATAAGGATAATCAAAAAGCGTGGTATATATCAGGACAGTTATCCTATTAATAAATATATCCAAATCATTATAGATTCATACATGCAATTTATAACTTTGTACCTTCATTAAAATAATCCAAATTATTTAAAGTCTGCTATGAGACTCAAGCAACCATACTAAGCAAATAAATAGCTTTTCAATACATCCCAATCCAAATGCTGTTCAATACATTCGGCCAAGCGCTCTATGCCGGCCTCACGTAACTGCTCATAATCAAACTGCGTATCTGTGGCCTCTAAGCCCGCCCATTGTAGCCACGCGACACAAGATTCCATATGGTCAAACAAACCATGCAGATACGTACCCGCGATTTGATTATCATCTGAAATAGCACCCTCGGGCTGACCATTGAGTATTAATGCAGGACTATTTAAGGCAGCGCCTACACTCACTCCCATGTGAATTTCGTAACCAGTCACCTTTGCATCAGCAAAAGATAACTTGCCGCTTACTTGGGCAAGGTGCTTTTCTTGTGCGAGGGTAGTTTCCATTTCTAGCCAAGCAAAACCAGCACTAGCGCCCGCTTCTCCTTCTAATGCATGTGGATCATGAATTAGCTGACCCAGCATCTGAAAACCACCGCAAATACCCAATAATTTCCCGCCATAGCGCAAATGCTTAGTGAGTGCTTGCTCCCAACCATTGGCTCGCAGATGCTCAAGGTCACCACGTACATTTTTGCTGCCCGGCAAAATAATTAAATCTGCAGGGGGTATAGCTTCATTGATCTTCACGAACTGAAAGTCTACTTGTGGATGCAATCGCAGCGCGTCAAAGTCGGTATGATTCGAGATGTGCGGGAGTATTGGAGCAATGATGCGCAGCTTGTTCTCGGTACTTCTCCCCGATAGCAATGAGGTATAAGGCACGGCATCTTCGGCTTCTATATGTAAGTCGTACAAATATGGCAGCACACCAAGCACAGGCTTGCCAGTTTCTACTTCCAGCCAATCTAGCCCTGGCTGTAACAAGGCAATATCACCGCGGAAACGATTAATCACAAAACCTATTACTCGCGCCCTTTCACTGGCAGAAAGCAAAGCCAGCGTACCCACAATATGCGCAAACACTCCACCTCTATCAATATCTGCAATCAGCAGCACCGGGCAATCTATCGCTCCCGCAAAGCCCATATTAGCAATATCACCTTCACGCAGATTGATTTCTGCGGGGCTGCCCGCGCCTTCTACTACAATAACTTCGTATAGACTACTCAAGCGTGCGTAAGAATCAAGCACGGCGCGCATGGCAGTTGGTTTGTAGGCATGGTAGCCAGTGGCTTCTAAATTACAGACCACCTTGCCATGAATAATTACCTGGCAGCCTGTATCTGAATTGGGTTTAAGTAATACAGGGTTCATATCGGTATGCGGTGCTGAGCCACACGCTTGCGCCTGCACCGCTTGTGCTCGACCAATCTCACCGCCATCGATCGTTACCGCTGAATTCAATGCCATATTCTGCGGCTTGAATGGCGCAACTTTAACGCCCCTGCGATACAATACGCGGCACAGCCCTGCCACTAGCGTACTCTTGCCAGCATCTGAGGTAGTGCCCTGAACCATCAATGTTTTCATACCCTGATTATCTCATAATGCCATCTATAGCTATTGTTGCAGTAGCGCTGGATTTTATATTCGGCGAGCCGCGCCGTTATCATCCATTGGTGGGCTTTGGCTGGCTTGCTGACAAATTGGAAGCTTGGCTTAATCCTACCGCTAAACAGAATTTATCTACCCAACGCTGGATGGGTGCAATTGCATTAATTTTACTGCTGACGCCATTCATTATTTTGGCGTATTGGCTATGTCACATAACGCTCACTAGCGTAATTGCCAACACATTGCTGCTTTACTTTGCCATTGGTCACAAAAGCTTACACGATCATGCAAGAGCGGTGACAAACGCACTCAACAATCATGATGTAGCATCAGCTAAAATGGCGGCATCGTACATGGTGAGCCGAGATTCAGCAGCCATTGAGCCTATTCCAGCCACCGTAGAATCGGTATTGGAGAATGGCAATGACGGTGTGTTTGGTGCATTGTTCTGGTTTTTTATTGCGGGTGGCACAGGGGCGCTGCTGTTTAGACTAGGTAACACGATGGATGCCATGTGGGGCTATAAAACATCACATCACTATTATTTTGGCTGGGCCGCAGCAAGATCAGATGACATTTTAGATTACATCCCAGCGCGGCTTACTGCGTTGACTTACGCAATCCTAGGCAATACAAAACTAGCACTAAGTTGCTGGAAAACCCAGGCCCCTACTTGGGATAGCCCCAATGCAGGTCCAGTGATGTCGGCAGGAGCAGGTTCGCTACACGTGAAGCTGGGTGGTGCAGCACGTTACCATGATGAATGGCATAATCGTCCCGTACTAGGTGCTGGTCTAGCACCGGTTGTGAACGACATTGAGCGCGCACTCCAACTGGTAAGACATGGCTTATATCTCTGGCTAGCCATATTTTTGATCATCGCGAGCATTTCTCATGCTTGAACATGGTGGCAATTTATCTGCGGCAGCCAAGCAATACGGCATTCCACTTGAGCACTGGCTAGATTTATCAACTGGTATCAATCCCACTAGCTATCCAATTACTGACATCCCCAACTCGGTTTGGCAAAAACTACCCCTCGCCGATGACGGACTCATTGAAGCCGCTTGCGCTTATTATGGTTGTCAATTTGCATTGCCCACGGCTGGCTCACAAGCGGCTTTACAAATGTTACCGCAATTGAGAGCAAGCTCTAAAGTAGCCATGCCCCAATTGATGTACCAAGAACATGCAAACGCATGGCAGCGTTATGGGCATGAAGTCATTAAATTTAACATCCGCCCTGATGAAACCATCATCAAAAATGCCGATGTCGTTCTACTTTGCAATCCCAACAATCCAGTAGCAACGCAATTCTCAACAACAGAATTACTCGATTGGCATGCTCAATTAGCAGAACGCGGTGGCTGGTTGATTGTTGATGAGGCTTTCATAGACGTGACGCCTGAATATAGCATTGCACAGCACACGCACTTAGAAGGTTTATTTATACTACGTTCACTCGGCAAGTTTTTTGGTTTGGCAGGCGCAAGAGTTGGCTTTCTACTAGCTGCCGAGCAAGCACTCATTAGTGCACAAGAAGAGATTGGCCCATGGCCAATTGCTGGTCCTAGCCGCCTGATTGCCAAGCAAGCTTTAATGGATAAAGCGTGGCAACAAAAAATGTGCTTATTGCTTCCTGCCAGCAGTCAAAGGCTAGCTGAATTACTCACCCAATACGGTTTAGCCCCCACCGCAGGCACAGCGCTGTTTCAATTTACGCCGACGAAACAAGCCATTGCATGGCAGCAACACTTTGCTAAGAAAGGTATTTGGGTACGGCTGTTTAGCGAAATACCGGCCTTGAGGTTTGGTTTACCAACAGATGATGGCTGGGAAAGATTAGAAGCTGCGCTGAAAACTTTTATTAATGATTTACAAAATGGACTTTAGGTATTGCATCCTTAAACTCTAATTGTGTAACACTTGCATAATCAATTGTTATTCTAAACAGGCCTTTTAAAGGCATTTGCAATACCTCGGCAATCAATGCTCGAATCAAACCGCCATGCGTGACCACCAAAATATTTTTACCGTGGGAGTGAGTTCTCATATCTTCAACAAAGCTTTTGGCACGACTATGCAATTGCGTAAAGGTCTCGCCTTGAGGTGGGGCTAAATTGGCATAATCATTAGCCCAGGTATCAAAAATATCGCGTGGGATATCATCCCACGAACTCAATTCCCAATCTCCGAAATGTAGTTCCTTTAGCCGGTCATCCAGCACTATATTGTGCTCTGAGAAATTTAAGGTGTCCTCTATGCTTAGCGCTTGCGCAAGTTTGTGGCAGCGCTGCAAAGGGCTACTATAAATTGCATCAAATTCTTTATTGAGTAACTTTTCCCGCAGAACCCGCAACTCTTCATCAAACTTAATTGAAACATCAATATCACTTTGACCATAGCAAATGTTAGAGGAAATATTTAAAGAGGTATGGCGAACCAGTGTGAGTTTCATAGATGTACTTATTTCGCCATTAAAGCCGCGCTTGCCAGCAGGCCGATATAAAAAGCGATTTCAGTGAGCTGTTGCATTGCTCCCAGACAATCGCCTGTGTAACCACCTATGCGCTGCTTAATCTTAGCGCTAAACCATAACCAAGTGAGCGCAACGGGCACTAAAGCCAACAGGAATTTCATTTCTAAAAACATGAGGGGCAACAGTCCAAAGAAAGTGGCCATAACTAATTCCGTCATATCCAACTGGGTGGCCAGTGGTTTGGACTTGCCTTCGGCCTTCACATAACTTTGGGTAAACATTACTAAAACTGCACATAAACGACTCAATGCATGACCCGCTACAATAGAAGCAGGAATCAGCGTTGCCACTTGGTAGCTAAGTGCCTGGTATTTAGTGAGCAAGCCTAACACCAAGCCAATTGCGCCATAGCTGCCTATCCGGGAATCGACCATAATAGTAAGCACTTGCTCTTTGGTCCAACCTCCACCTAAGCCATCTATCGCGTCTGCTAAGCCGTCCTCATGGAATGCTCCGGTTAATAAGACAGTCGCCACCATACTCAGTAGTACCGCTATTTCTAGTGGTAATAAAATGTCACTTAACCAAAACACCAAGGCTCCAACTAGGCCTACCAGGATACCTATAAGCGGGAAGAATCGCGTAGATTTATTGAGATCCGCTTCATCAAAATTATTTAAGCGTACCGGCACTCGGGTAAAAAACATGACGGCGGTTAAAAAGTAACGCCAGTTTTGTTGAAGTAACTCCTTAACCATTGATTAGTTTTCCAACTTCTGCGAAACCGCTGCAGCTTCAAACGAAGCCATTTCATTTAAAAAGTTAACCGAGGCCAATACCAATGGGTATGCTAAAGCGGCGCCTGTGCCCTCGCCCAAACGCAGGTCTATATTTAACAGCGGTTTCACATGCAAAAAGTCCAGCATAGCTTTGTGACCTGATTCATCCGAACAATGCGTGAATACACAATAATCGAGAATATTTGGCTGTAATCTGGCGGCAACCAACAATGCGGCGGTGGTGATAAAACCATCAATCAGCAAGGTACATTGCTGCTGTGCGGCTTGCAGCATAGCGCCCACCATCATGGCAATTTCAAAGCCGCCAAAGGTCGCTAACACCTGTAATGCATCCTTATTATTTAACTGATGGAGATTAATCGCTTGCTTAAGGATTCGCTTCTTTTCAGCCAAGCCTGCGTCGTCTAAGCCCGTACCGCGGCCTACACATTCCTCAATCGCTAAATCACATAACACACTCATTAAACAACTGGCTGACGAAGTATTGCTTATTCCCATTTCACCAAAACCAAGCACATTACAGCCTGTGGCAATTTGCATATCCGCAATTTTGACTCCCTTCTCTATTGCCAGTTCACATTGAGCCATGGTCATGGCAGGTTCATGTAAAAAATTACGCGTACCCATGCCAATTTTGGCATCAATCAAATCTGCATGCGGTTCAAATTGATGATTCACACCGCTATCAACCACCCGCAACTGCATATTATTTTGTCTGGTAAAGACATTAATCGCCGCACCCCCGCGTAAGAAATTCAAAACCATTTGCGCAGTTACCGCTTGTGGATACGGGCTTACACCAGACCCGGCGATACCGTGGTCACCGGCAAATACCAACATAATCGGCTGGTTAAGACTAGGCGTAAGGTTTTGTTGAATCAAGCCGATTTGCAAGGCAATAGTTTCTAGCTGGCCCAATGCACCTAATGGTTTAGTCTTATTATTGATAGTGTGAATAAGTTGCGGTTTAAGCGCTTGATCCGGTTGGGTAATATTAAATTTCATAATGGGGATTCATAGTGGGCTCATAGTGGCGATCTGGAAAACATAGCTAGATTTTACATTACAGCATGCTTGAGTATGAGGAATTAACTTATGGATAAGATTGAATGAAATAGTACTGATTTCTTCTAAGTTTCGTTTGTAAGATTGTTGCTTAGTTTGCTATAATGCGCGGCTTGCAAACATTTACCGACGTTTGCATGACTGATACACATCAGGGCCGGGTAGCTCAGTCGGTAGAGCAGCGGATTGAAAATCCGCGTG
>JBKJOT010000003.1:0-25049 GCA_046595335.1 Methylotenera sp. | reverse complement strand
ACGTGCACAATTGGTAGGTAAAATCGGTGAGAACATTACGCCACGCCGTTTTGTGCGCCCAGCAGTACAAGGCAAACTTTCAAGTTACATCCATGGCAGCAAAATCGGTGTACTGGTTGATTTGGTTGGTGGTGACGAAGCTTTGGCGAAAGATATCGCGATGCACATTGCTGCAGCAAAACCAAAATCATTAGATGTTTCTGGTATTTCACAAGATTTGATTGAAGCAGAACGACGCGTAGCAATCGAAAAAGCAAAAGAAGCTGGTAAACCCGAAGCAATGTTAGAAAAAATTGCTGACGGCACGGTGCAAAAGTATTTGAAAGAAGTCACTTTGTTAAGTCAACAATTTGTTAAAGATGACAAATTGACGATTGAGCAACTGCTTAAATCAAAAGGTGCATCAGTAGCTTCTTTCACTATGTATACAGTGGGCGAAGGCATTGAAAAAGCGGTTGTTGATTACGCGGCAGAAGTAGCAGCGGCAGCAAAAATTTAATTCAGTTATAAATTAGCGTTATGCGCTAAAAGCACTAAAAATGGACTTGGCGTAAAGCCTAGTCCATTTTTTTTGCCATAAATTTTGGCCTAAAAAGTGGTTTTTATGCTTAAATAAGCAAACTTTTCAAAGAGGAATATTTGTGCCGCAACCCGCCTATAAACGTATCTTACTTAAACTTTCCGGCGAAGCTTTAATGGGCGACGATGCCTACGGTATTAACCGCGCCACCATTACTCGTATTGTTAATGAAATCAAGGAGATTGTGGATTTAGGTGTACAAGTGGCTGTAGTGATTGGTGGCGGTAATATTTTCCGTGGTGTTGCACCTGCTGCAGAAGGCATGGACAGGGCAACGGCGGATTATATGGGTATGCTGGCCACCGTGATGAATGCCATGGCCTTGCAAGATGCGATGAAGAATATCGGCTTGAATGCCCGTGTGCAATCTGCCTTAAGCATTGAGCAAGTTGCAGAACCTTATATCCGTGGCAAAGCCATCCGCTACTTGGAAGAAGGCCGTGTAGTGATTTTTGGTGCCGGTACGGGTAACCCGTTCTTCACTACGGATACTGCAGCAGCTTTGCGCGGTATGGAAATGAACGCGGAAATTGTGATTAAAGCCACTAAGGTAGATGGGGTTTATACCGATGATCCGAAAACTAATCCTGAAGCGATGCGCTATAAAACGCTGAGCTTTGATGAGGCTATTATCAAAAACCTAAAGGTGATGGATGCAACGGCGCTCACTCTTTGCCGCGACCAGAAACTGCCGATTTCAGTATTTAGTATCTTCAAGCAGGGCGCGCTTAAAAGAGTGGTAATGGGTGAGGATGAAGGCACTAAAGTATTGCCTTAAAAAGTTATACATTGAACAATTTAAAGGTATTGCCTTAATTGGAAGTTAAAGATTTAGCTGGAGAAATACATGATAGAAGACATTAAAAAAACCGCAGAACAAAAAATGCAAAGATCACTGGAAGCGCTTCGGAATGACCTGGCTAAAGTCCGCACAGGTCGTGCTCATGCGGGCTTGCTTGACCATGTGATGGTGGAATACTATGGGTCTATGGTTGCTGTTAACCAAGTCGCCAATGTGAATCTAGGCGACTCACGTACCATCAATGTACAGCCTTATGAAAAAAGCATGATAGGCAAAGTTGAGAAGGCCATTCGCGATAGCGATTTAGGCTTGAACCCGGCTACTAATGGCGACTTGATCCGTGTGCCTATGCCGATGTTGACTGAAGAGCGTCGTCGCGACTTGACCAAGATTGTGCGTACAGAAGGTGAAGGCGCGAAAGTTTCTATCCGTAATATCCGCCGTGATGCCAATGATGCTTTGAAAAAACTCATCAAAGACAAAGAGATATCAGAGGATGACGAGCGCCGTGCACAAGATGAGGTGCAAAAAGCCACTGATAAAGCTGTAGCTGAAGTCGATAAGATGCTGCAGCAAAAAGAAGCAGACCTAATGGCTGTATAGTGCTATATGTTCGCTTTGCTATAAATAATGTTGAATTACCATTTCCATTGCTTTAACAGAGGAACTTCTTGAAGCTTTTTACCAGTACCACTGAAACTATTCCTGTCGCTACGGAAATACCTAAACATATCGCCGTGATTATGGATGGTAATGGCCGCTGGGCACGTAAACGCTTCTTGCCTCGCATAGCAGGGCATAAACGCGGCGTTGATACCGTGCGCGACTTGGTTAAGTCATGCGCGAAGCTTAAAGTTGAGTACCTGACTTTATTTGCGTTTAGCAGTGAGAACTGGCGTAGACCGGCTGACGAAGTGTCTTTTCTGATGGGTTTGTTTATGGAAGCGCTTAAACGCGAAGTCGTTAAGCTGCATCAGAACAATATCAAACTGGTCATGATAGGAGACCGCAGCCGCTTTGATGCCCCGCTGCTGGAACAGATTAAATCGTCAGAAGAGCTGACTGCTAACAATACCGGTTTAACGCTTACAATAGCTGCAAACTATGGTGGCCGTTGGGATGTGCTTCAAGCGGTGAATAAAATGCAAGCTGCGTCGCCTCAGCTTGCGGGGTATTACCGAGAAGAACATTTAAGCCCATATCTATCCATGAGCTATGCGCCTGAGCCGGACTTGTTTATCCGTACAGGTGGTGAAAAGCGAATTAGTAACTTCCTGCTTTGGCAGCTCGCTTATACTGAACTTTATTTTACTGATACCCTATGGCCTGATTTCAATGCCGATGCTTTCAAGTTGGCAATTCAGTCCTACCAGCAACGGGAGCGCCGGTTTGGACGTACCAGTGAACAACTTAAAGAATCGACTCCCTCTAATTAACCTATCAAAGTTGTAATTCATCTTTCAATTAAACCTATAAGTATGCTTAAAACCCGAGTCATTACATCGTTTGTCCTGGTTACATTTTTTTTAGTGGCTATGTTTTTTGCGCCGAGCAAGATCTGGTCGTTAATATGCCTCACGGGTACCCTTATCGGTGTTTGGGAGTGGTGTAACCTTATCAAGTTGACCAAGACGCAGATGAAGTTAACGGTGATTACAGGCGCGTTAATCGCACTGATACTTATCTTTATAGCTGATAGCCCCTATGCACTTTTCCATGATAATTTTATTCTGGGTACCTTATCCCTTACTGCGGCTTTCTGGTTTTTAATTGCACCGGTATGGTTAATTACCCGGAAAAAAATTAATAATTCCTGGGTGATGATTTTGTTAGGACTTCTATTATTGCTGGGTACATGGATTGGCCTGACAGGGCTACAGCAAATAAGCCCCTGGTTAATTTTAGGTGTTTTGGCTACTGTGTGGATTGCTGATAGCGCCGCTTATTTTTCCGGTAAACGCTTCGGTAAACATAAGCTTGCGATAGAAATAAGCCCGGGGAAAACATGGGAGGGTGTGGTAGGTGCATTAGTAGCAGTCACCATTTATGGACTGTTACTTTGTTATTTCAAACATTATCAGTTATGGCTGGTCGTAGGTTTATGGGCCATAGTCATATTAAGTATTATGGGCGACCTCTTTGAATCTCTATTAAAAAGGCAAGCTGGCGTTAAAGACAGCAGCCAATTATTACCCGGACACGGGGGGGTTTTGGATAGGATTGATGGCTTAATTCCTAGCCTGCCACTGGTTTTATTGTTTATCTATTTACCACTATTCACGAATATTAATTTGCATGCATGACTCCATGAGTAGCACCTTTAGGAATGTCACAATATTAGGTGCTACCGGTACTATTGGCCTGCATACTTTAGATGTGATTTCACAGCATCCTAGTCGATTTGGCGTATTCGCATTAACCGCTAGTTCTAATGTCGCCAGTATGCTGGAGTTATGCAAGCAGCATGCACCTAAATATGCCGTGATGCTACGGGAAGCCTCAGCCAAGCTTTTAGCAGAACAATTAAAAACGACTGGTTCCAAGACGGAGGTGCTGCACGGTGCAGACGCCCTGAATTTTGTATCCGCCCATGATGAGGTTGATACCGTGATGGCCGCTATTGTTGGTGCGGCAGGATTGCAGCCGGCTATGGCGGCAGCGCATGCGGGTAAACGTATACTCTTAGCAAATAAAGAAACCCTTGTGATGGCAGGCAGCTTATTTATGCAGGCCGTCAATAAAGGCGGAGCAACGTTGCTGCCGATTGATAGCGAACATAATGCAATCTTCCAAGTCATGCCGAGAACGCTACCAGGTCAAACTCATGGCAATCTTGCTAGCATAGGCGTAAAACGGGTGCTTTTAACGGCGTCAGGCGGTCCCTTCCGCAATGCCAGCCTGGAAGAGTTGGCTAAAGTAACCAAAGCCCAAGCCTTGAACCATCCTAACTGGGTAATGGGCCCTAAAATTAGCATAGACTCTGCAACTATGATGAATAAGGGCCTGGAAGTCATCGAGGCGCATTGGTTATTTAATGCAGAGGCCGAACAAATAGAGGTTGTAGTGCATCCGCAAAGCGTAATCCATTCTTTAGTAGAATATATCGATGGCAGCGTCTTAGCCCAGTTGGGTAACCCGGATATGCGTACACCTATCGCTTACGGGTTAGGATTTCCAGATCGCTTGACCAGCGGCGTTAGCAGCCTGGATTTACTTAAAACCGCTCGCTTAGATTTTGTGCCGCCGGATATGCAGCGCTTTCCGTGCTTAAAACTCGCTTATGATGCGCTTAGTACAGGCGGCACAGCACCAGCGATACTCAATGCAGCCAATGAAATTGCTGTCGAGGCATTTTTGGCGGAACAAATCGGTTTCCTGGACATTCCTAAAGTCATCGATGTTGTGCTATCAGGCACGGCAATAGAACAAGTTGAATCCATTGAGCATCTTGTCACAGTAGACCAAATGGCGAGAAGTACAACACGGCAATGGCTGGCCAATCGCGCAATATGACAAAGACTAATTATTAATGAATAACATTCCATGCTAAATGCATTATTAACAATCGCCGCCTTTGTATTTACCTTAGGTCTGCTCGTCACTATCCATGAGTTCGGTCACTATCAAGTAGCGAAATGGTGCGGTGTTAAAGTACTCAAGTTTTCCATTGGTTTTGGTAAGCCTTTTTTCAGCAAGAAAGTTGGGCGTGACCAAACCGAGTTCGTGTTAGCGGCTATACCCTTGGGCGGCTACGTAAAGATGTTGGACGAGCAGGAAATGAAGGGTACTGATGAGTATGCCTTACACGACATGAGCCGTGCGCTGAATCGCCAGTCTGTCGCAAAGCGTATGGCGATTGTAGTAGCGGGCTCCGGTGCCAATTTATTACTGGCTGTCTTATTTTATTGGATATTGTTTTTACTTGGCGTCGTTGGGCTTAAACCGATTGTCGGTCAGGTCGCTGATAACAGTCCGGCGGCAGTTGCAAGCTTGAGCCGTGGGGAAACTATACAAACCATTAACGGCAAGCCGGTAACCAATTGGCAAGATGCACGTTGGCTATTTCTGAAAGAATCGCTAAAAAATAACTCTGTAGAAGTGTTAGCCATTAATAGTAATAAAGAGGCGCATTTGCATCAGCTTGACCTTTCAGGGTTTAAACAAGAGGATTTTGAAACAGACATTTTGGATAAGCTGGGTTTAAGCATTTATCAGCCTGACATTCCTGCGCGCGTGGGTGAAATCGTCCATAACAGCCCTGCAGCAAAGGCCGGCTTGGAAGTGAATGATTTGATACTGAGTATTAACCATAAGAAAGTAAGATTCTGGGAAGATTTTGTTCAGGAAGTCCGGAGAAATCCGAATGTTGACTTGGAAATCATCATTCTGCGTAGCGAGCAGGAAATCAGCTTGCATCTTACGCCAGAAGCGGTTATTGAAAATAATAAAACAATAGGGCGCATAGGGGCGGCATTTAAGCTAACACCGAATGAGCTTAGTAAGCTTTTTGTAACAACCCACTATTCAGTCGCGGGTGCACTTTTACAGGCGATTGAAAAAACGTGGGATACTGCGTTATTCAGCCTGAAAATGATAGGCAATATGCTCATTGGCCACGTATCATGGAAAAGTATGAGTGGGCCTGTAAGTATTGCAAGTTATGCAGGGCAAAGCGCTAATATGGGGATTAAGGTATTTATCGGCTTTCTAGCGGTCATCAGTATCAGTATTGGGGTACTTAATCTATTGCCCATCCCTGTATTAGATGGCGGTCATTTCATGTATTATATGGCTGAAATTTTCACTGGAAAACCTGTATCTGAAGCGACCATGATCATTGGGCAAAAGATAGGGTTTACCCTATTAGGTTGTATGATGTTACTGGCGCTATATAACGATATAAATAGATTGATAACAGGCTGATTAAATTAATGCATTCAAACAAACTAAATCTAAAACTCAAATCTATCTTGTTGCTGGTTTCAGGCTTATATGCCAGTTCGGCATTCGCGTTAGAACCTTTTGTAGTCAAGGATATTAGAGTAGAAGGTATCCAGCGAACTGAAGCTGGCACTGTATTTACTTATTTGCCTGTCAAAGTCGGTGAAACCATGAACGACGAGCTTGCTACGCAAGCTATTAAGGCTTTATACGGCACTGGCTTCTTCAAGGATGTGCGTATCGAAGCGGAAAACGATGTGCTGATCGTTACAGTGCAGGAGCGTTCTGCTATCGCACAGATAGACCTGAGCGGTAATAAATCTTTGCCATCTGACAAAATGAAAGAAGGTTTAAAGCAGATCGGTATTGCTGAAGGCCAAATCTTTGATAAATCACAACTGGATCGCGCTGAACAAGAGATTAAACGCCAATATCTATCTCAAGGTAAATATGGCGCAACCGTAAAAACGGTAGTAACGCCGCTGGAACGTAATCGTGTGGCGGTACGTTTTGATATCGAAGAGGGCGCAGTGTCAAAAATTCGCAATATTAATATTGTGGGTAATAACGCGTTCACCATGGATGATTTACGTGCCCAATTCATGCTGACTACGCCTAACTGGATGAGCTGGTGGAATAAAGATGACCAGTACTCCAAACAGAAACTGAATGCTGATCTCGAAGCATTACGCTCCTTCTATATGAACCAAGGCTATCTTGAGTTTAATATTGATTCAACCCAAGTATCCATTACGCCCGATAAGAAAGATATTTATATCACGGTGAACATCACCGAAGGACAAAAATATAAAATATCTGAAGTCAAATTGGCAGGCGACACCATTATTCCCGAAGAGGAATTGAAAAAGCTTATTCAATTGCAGACGGGTGATACTTTCAGCCGTGAAAAAGTAACACAGACCAGCAAAGCCATTAGCGACCGCTTGAGTGATGAAGGTTATGCTTTCTCTAACGTAAATCCAGTTCCAGATGTGAACAAAGAAGAACACACCGCCGCATTTACATTCTTTGTTGACCCAGGTAAGAAAGTCTATATTCGTCGTATTAATATTGCAGGAAATACTAGAACGCGTGATGAAGTGGTGCGTCGTGAGGTTCGTCAGCTGGAATCTGCATGGTACTCCTCTGCAAAAATCAATCGTTCAAAAGAGCGTTTGACTCGTACCCAATTTTTCTCAGACGTCAATGTAGAAACACCAGCTGTGCCGGGTACGGCAGACCAGGTTGACTTAAATATCAGCGTCACTGAGCAGTCTACCGGTAGCGTACAGTTTGGTGCCGGCTTGTCCAGTAGTGAAGGTGTGGTTTTTGGTGTGACTGTAAACCAAAATAATTTCCTAGGAACTGGCAATCGTGTAACAGCCCAAGTAAATACGGGTAAGGTTAATACAACTTACTCTCTTTCATATACTGATCCATATTACACGCCAGATGGTGTAAGCCGCGGCTTTGATGTCTACCGTCGAGATGTAGATACAAGCTCTATTAGTAGCGTAGGTACTTACAATACCTCCTCCTATGGAGGAGGCGTAAGATTCGGCATACCACTTAACGAGCGCGATGGTTTCAACTTTGGTCTAGCAGCAGATTTTACAACAGTAGATTTGTCTAGCCAAAGCCCTAAGCAATATATTGATTTTTGTGGTAACAGTAAAGGTTGCAGCAGCGATTCTGTAGTGGCTAGCGCAGGCTGGAGCCATGATTCAAGGGACAGCATTCAATATACTACCAGCGGCGTACTTCAAAGATTATCCGGGGAAGTGTCATTACCTGTATTGGATCTTCAATATTATAAAATCAATTACAAGCATGCCTGGTATACACCAATCTCTAAAGATTTTACTTTCTCGCTAAATGGTGAAATTGGTTATGCGGATTCGTATGGCAACGAAAAATACCCTTTCTTTAAAAACTTCTTTATGGGTGGCGTAGGCTCTGTGCGTGGCTATAATAACGGATCATTAGGACCACGAGACATCGACCCAGTTACAGGTCAAGATTTTGCGGTAGGCGGAACTAAAAGCCTATTGGGAAATGCTGAGCTGTTTTTCCCGGTGCCGGGCATTACTTCAAAACAATTCAGGTTAAGTGTGTTTGCTGATGCAGGTAATGTATATGCAAAAAATGATTCTTATAGCCTCAGTGATTTACGCTATTCAACCGGTGTGGGTATTAGCTGGTTCTCACCATTCGGGCCTTTAAAACTGGTGTTTGCAAAAGCAATTAATAGTAAACCAGGCGATGACACACAAGTTCTACAGTTCCAACTTGGCCAACAATTTTAAGCGAGCGTTCAATGGCGCTACAGTAGTGATATAGTTCTGTTAATAATGGATTAAGAATAAATGCAGTTTAGGAGATTTTAATTGAGCATTACTTTTAAAAGTTTAGCAATTATTAGTTTGATGACCTTGGCTTTCGGTGCGCAAGCTGCGGATATCAAGGTGGGTTATGTGCAGGTAGATAAAATCCTTCAGGATGCTCCGCAAACAGCCGAAAGTGGTAAGAAGCTAGAGCGCGAGTTCAGCCCACGCTCACAAGAACTCGATCGTATGTCTAAGCAAATCAAGGATTCTGAGGCGGCTCTTGATAAAGAAGGCCTGGCTATTTCGGAAACGGACCGCCGTAATAAAGAGCGTGATGTACAAAACCTTAAAATCGAATTCCAACGTAAACAGCGTGAATTGCGGGAAGATATCAATATACGTAAAAATGAAGAGCTGAGTGGGCTACAAGACCGCATTAATAAAGCTGTGCAGTCGGTTGCTGAGACCGAAGGCTATGATTTAGTGGTCTATAGCGGTGTAGCTTACGCAAGTAAAAAAATAGATGTAACAGATAAAGTACTTAAATTATTGGGCAAAAAATAATAGCGGTAGCTCGCTAAAGCTTTAGTCATTCCATACTGGCGGATTATCCATGGCTAAAAAATACTCACTTAATGAGATCGCTGAGATTTTAGGCGGTCAAGTATTGGGTGATGGCAGTGTATTGATTTCAAAAGTATCTTCCGCCGCCAATGCAAAATCTGGCGACATCAGCTTTATTAATGACAGCAAATACCAAAAATCGCTTGCATCAAGCCAAGCAAGTGCTTGGGTATTAAGGGCTAAAGACCAAGACTTAACAGCCTTATCCAGAATTGTAGTTGATAATCCTTATGCTTATTTCGCAAAGATTTCGACACTTCTTAATCCATCAGCACCGATCACATTAGGTGTTACCCCTACTGCAATTGTTGCCGGTTCCGCCGTAGTTCCTGATTCCTGTAGTATTGGTGCGCTAGCATTTATTGGCGAGAATGTGGTGTTGGGTGAAAACGTCGTTATTGGCCATGGCTGCATCATTGAGAATGATGTAATCATTTCAAGTAATACGCGCTTAGAACCTAAAGTTACAATCAAGCATCATTGCGAAATAGGTGAGAACTGCCACATTTTTTCCGGGGCAGTCATTGGCTCTGATGGCTTTGGTTATGCTGAAGAAGCCGGTGTCTGGTTGAAAATACCGCAAGTTGGCCGAGTAATCATCCACGCCAATGTAGATATTGGCGCGAACACCACGGTAGACCGGGGTGCATTGGATGATACGATTCTTGAAGAAGGCGTTAAGCTTGATAATCTTATCCAGATTGGCCATAACTGCGTGATTGGTGCACATACTGTGATTGCAGGCTGTGTTGGTGTGGCTGGTAGCGCACGTATAGGTAAGCATTGCAAAATCGGCGGAGCGGCCATGATATTGGGCCATCTGGAAATTGCAGACAATGTCACTATTTCCCCAGGCAGCATGATTACACGCTCATTGACCAGCGCTGACACTTATACAGCACTTATGCCATTTCAGACACACAAGGCATGGCTAAAGACAGCAGCAAAAATCCGACATTTAGATAGCTTTAGCGACGATTTAACAGATAAAATTAAACAACTCGAAAAAGAGATAGCTCTGTTAAAATCAAACAAATAAATAAATACTCAGCATTAACCTTTAAGAAGTAACCGAGACAAAAATGACTAACCAAACAGCTACCAGCATGGATATCCATGAAATTCTGGAACATCTTCCACACCGTTATCCATTCGTCCTGATTGATAGGGTAGTCTCTTTGGAATTAGGTAAGGAAATCACGGCAATCAAGAATGTCAGCGTCAATGAGCCTTATTTTCCAGGACATTTTCCTTACCATCCGGTGATGCCAGGCGTGTTGATTGTAGAGGCGATGGCACAGGCCGCAGCCATTCTTTCATTTAAGACCATGGCTACAAAACCCAGCGACGATTCAGTTTATTATTTTGCTGGCATTGATAGCGCACGTTTTAAGAAACCAGTCTCGCCCGGCGATCAGATTGTTTTGAACGTGAAGATCGATCGTATCTTAAAAGGGATATGGAAATACACAGGCGTAGCTAAAGTTGATGGTAGCGTGGTAGCAGAAGCACAAATGATGTGCATACTTAAAGCTATCGAAAAGTAATGAAATAGTACAAAAAATAATAAACAAGTTAATAGTCGCAGTGCCAAAATGAGTAAGTGATAAATATGCAAGCCGCAAAAATCCACCCCACGGCTATCGTGGATGCTTCAGCAGAAATTGATTCCAGCGTCGATATCGGCGCTTTTTCTGTTATTGGGGCCAATGTAAAAATAGATGCTGGGACGCGTATTGCGAGCCATGTAGTAATCAATGGCCCTAGCATTATTGGCAAAAATAACCAGATTTTCCAATATTCATCTTTAGGTGAAGCACCGCAGGACAAGAAATACAAAGGTGAACCAACTTTATTAGAGATTGGTGATAACAATACCATCCGTGAGTTCTGCACATTTAACCGTGGAACCGTGCAGGACAAAGGCACCACAAAAATAGGTAACGATAACTGGATCATGGCCTATGTTCATATCGCGCATGATTGTGACATTGGCAATAATACAATCTTTGCTAATAACTCTTCATTAGCCGGCCACGTAGATGTGCATGATTATGCGATTCTCGGCGGTTTTACGCTCATTCACCAGTTTTGCAAGATTGGCTCACATGTGATTACTGCGGTAGGCTCGGTGGTGTTTAAAGATATTCCACCCTATGTAACTGCCGCAGGCTATGACGCCAAACCTCATGGCATCAACGCAGAGGGCTTGAAACGTCGTGGGTATAGTGCTGACAGCATTTTGCAAATCAAACGTGCTTATAAAGCGCTGTATCGCAATGGGCTTACACTAGACGAAGCAAAAATTGAACTGGCAGCAATGCAAAATACTACACCTGAAATTGGTTTGCTGACTGATTTCTTAAATGTTTCTACCCGCGGCATCGTTCGCTAGAGTTTGTCTATGATCAGAATAGGTGTGGTGGCAGGAGAAGCTTCTGGTGATTTGCTTGGCAGCCACCTAATACAAGCGCTCAAGAAAAAAAATGCTTCAGTTGAATTTGTAGGCATAGCTGGTCCTAAAATGATGGCCGAAGGCGCGCAATCATTATTTCCTATCGAGCGTTTATCCATTCGTGGTTATATTGAGGTCCTCAGGCATTTATTCGGCTTACTCAGGTTACGCCGTCGCTTACTCAATTATTATCTTGATAACCCGATTGATTTATTTATCGGCATTGATGCCCCTGATTTTAATTTTTGGCTGGAAAAGAAGCTTAAGAATAAGGGAATCAAGACTATCCACTACGTCAGCCCGTCAATCTGGGCATGGCGTAAAGGCCGCATCAATCATATCAAACGCTGTGTTTCGCACATATTGGCTTTATTCCCTTTTGAGCCGGAAATTTACCAGAAAAGCGGCATTCCTGTGACCTATGTTGGGCATCCATTGGCAGATATGTTGCCGATAGAGCCTGATGTAAATGCCGCACGTGAAGGGCTGAAATTAAAATCTTCAGCTTTAGTAATCGCCATGCTGCCAGGTAGCAGGCAGGGTGAAGTAAAACAGCATGCAGCATTGTTTGTACAAACCGCTAAGATTATTTACGCTAGTCATCCGAATGCGCATTTCCTAGTGCCATTGATTACCCGTGAAACGCGACAGATATTTGAGTTGGCCATTTTCCACGAGCCGGAAAGTTTGCCGATACAGATATTATTCGGCCATGCGCATGACGCCATGGAGGCTGCTGATGCTATTATTGTGGCTTCCGGTACTGCAACTTTAGAGGCTGCTTTACTAAAAAAACCGATGGTCATCACTTACCGCATGTCTAATTTAAGCTGGAAAATACTCAAGCGCATGCGCTTGCAGCCATTTGTGGGTTTACCAAATATTCTCGCAGGCCGATTCGTTGTTCCTGAATTGCTGCAAGATGATGCAACCCCCGAAAAGCTAGCTGATGCCACCATCAAACTCCTGAACGACGTCAGCTATACCACTGAGATTAAGGAAGAGTTTACAAAAATCCACCATAGCCTGCGGCAAAATACCGCAGAAAAAGCTGCCAACGCAGTATTCGCGCATCTTCCAGCATGATTAAGATGCCGGTCATTTGTGGTGTTGATGAAGCAGGGAGAGGGCCATTAGCCGGGGCAGTCTATGCTGCCGCAGTCATTTTAAATCCAGCCAGACCAATCATTGGTTTGGCTGACTCTAAAAAGCTTACTGAAAAGAAACGTAACCAGCTAAGCGCTGAAATAAAACAGCATGCTTTGGCATGGGCCATTGCCTGCAGTTCGGTAGAAGAAATCGATAAGATCAATATCCTGCAAGCTAGCCTATTGGCGATGAAGCGGGCGGTAGAGGCGATGCAGCAGCAGTTTGATATTAGCCAGTACTTGGACCAAATTTTGGTACAGGTGGATGGCAATAAATGCCCGAATCTAAGCTTGCCTTGCGAGGCTATAGTGCAGGGCGATAGTAAAGTACAGGCGATATCTGCCGCTTCGATCTTAGCAAAAGTGGCTAGGGACGCGGATTTATGTGAGCTGGATAAGCAATATCCACAATATAACTTCGCTAAGCACAAAGGCTATCCGACTTTTGAACACTTGGAAGCGATAGCAACGCATGGCATATGCCAGATTCATAGGCTTAGTTATGCGCCGGTGAAAAAACAGCTGGAATTTGCATCAATCCAGATTCCGGGTAATCCGATACAGGTTTTAAGATAACAATAGAAATACTGTTGGTTTTTTATGTAAGTCCGGCAGTGCAGATTTTTTCCATTCAGAGATCGTCTTACTAACAATCAATTCGCTTTCTAAACTGATATTGCAGGCGATGCAAAGCTTAGTTGCAGGATTGCAATGCGCTAAGATATCTTCCAGCAAATGCTGGTTACGGTAGGGGGTTTCGATAAATATCTGCGTTTCGTTATGTTTGTTTGAGTTCTTTTCGATCTCTTTCAAGCGCTGGATACGTGCAGCTTTATCTGCAGGAATATAACCCAAGAATGTGAATCTTTGACCGTTGAATCCTGAAGCCATAAGGCTTAGTAGGATAGAGCTAGGGCCAACTAATGGTGTGACCTTAATACCTTTTCTATGGGCTAGCTCCACAAGCCTTGCTCCTGGGTCTGCAATGCCTGGGCAACCAGCTTCACTCATCAAACCTACATCAAATCCTGCGAGTAGCGGCTTTAATAGTTCAGGCACTTCTTTATCCGTAGTGTGTTCACTCAGCGTTAATAGCTGTAATTCCCGTACCGGTTTACTAGTTTTAATCGTACTTAGGAAATGCCGTGCGGTTTTTTCATTCTCTACCACGAATACTTCCAATTGCTGTGCCAGTCTAATCACATTAGCTGGCAGCACTTGGGCAATGTTGTCATCGCCCAAGGTGACGGGAATCAAATAAAGGGTGCCTAGTTTCACGATTACTTTCTATAGTATTAATATTTAACACGTACTCTGTAAGTGAGCGTTGCATTACTTTCAGCGGGCACTTCAATTTTCCACTCGGATAATGCGCTATTGGCTTTTTTATGTGGCTGACTTTCTGAAAGGATGGTCCAGTCGCCATTAATAGGTTCCTGAACTGTAACGGTTACTTTTTCTTTCTTGGCGTTTTTCAAGGTAATTTCGTAAGCACTTTCAAATGCGCTATTACCTTTTGCAGGGCGGGGCAATACTTTAAAATCGGTTTGTTTCTTATCTGCAGTCACGTCAAAAGCTTCACCTAGCTTAAGACGTACCACTTCATTTTTAGGCGTATGGTCAATATTGTCTTCGCCTACAAATTGCGCATTACCTTGAGCGTCTTTTTTGTAAACGCGCATGATGCCTTTAGGCAAGGGCATGCCTAGCTTAAAGGCTTCTTTATTATCGAACTCAACAAAAACGCCCACTTTAATCTTCGAACCTAAATCGCCTTGCTGGCTTTGGTAGTAATAATCTGCACCTCGTAGCACTAATTCTTTACGCGCTGGTACGCCAGTGGCTGAAAGCAAAGCGACTTGCTTGGTTTGGTTTTCAGCAATAGTGGTAGGGCGGTCCAGTGAATAGAGGTGATATTCAAGGAGTGACTCTTCAGCCATGGGGGCTGCATCTGCGGCCATCATTTCCTGGTTTTTACGCATGGCCATAGGACGTGGGTAATTCTCCTGCACGCGATTTACGTCGCCAGCCACCAATTGCAATTTGGCATTGTTGTAACTACTACCGCTGGTATTGGTCAATGTCACCCAGCCTGAGAGGTCTACAGTATCTTCTTTAGGACTCAATTCAGCCACGTAATCCGCTTTCCAGGCTAAACCACCGGTTAAGTAACTTAGTTCTACAGTTTGTTCTGCAGCGGTCTTATTATTGATTTGCGTAACAAGCGTGGGGCGATCGCGTAAATTAGCGGGAATCTCATCAAATACTATTCGACCATACTTTTCATTTGTAAAGATTTGGCCGGTCTCAATACGGTTGCCTATTTTCAACACAACGCCATTATTGGCTGATAGTACTGTAGCCTGCTCGGTTTTTTCCTCACCTGTAGCAGGGTTGGTTTTTATGATAGAAACACTCTTGCCTACGTACTTCTCGAGCAATTTTTCCGGTGTTAATAAATCAAAATCAAAGTGTTGCTCTAATGTGGTCAAGCTGCCTGGATTACTTAAACTTCTTAGTAAGGCAGTTTCTGGACGCAACTGCGCGCTTACATCTACTATCGAAAATTTATGCATGCCTGAGGTCAATTTGACTTTGCGCTGATCCTTAACTAAGGCTAGGTTGTTGTTATAAATGGTAACAGCAACGTTTTGCTGGTCGTTAATAGTGCTTCTACTTTCACTTTTGATGTCTTCCAGCGCCAATACATTTTCAGTGTAAGCCATGAAGGGAGATGAGAATAGGGCAGCCATTGCGATGATATGACGTTTAAGCATGGGAATATCTCCAGATTTTAAGATGTGGCTAAACGATTAAAATAAACCAAACGATTAAAAATAAATGGTTCAGCTGTTGCAGTAACGAGTAGCACTAGATAACGAATTAGACTAGATAACGTTGACTCCTTCATTTTGCAGCATGGTCACCAACTTTATTAGCGGCAAACCAATTAAGGCATTCGGGTCTTCCCCAACCATACGCTCAATAATAGCGATGCCCAAGCCCTCAGATTTCGCGCTGCCAGCAGAATGATACGGTTGCTCTTTGACAAGGTAATTTTCAATTTGTGCATCGCTTAAATTGCGGAATTGCACAATGTAAGGTACCACTTCGGCCTGCATATTCAGCGTAGTGGCATTGTATAAACACAGGGCGCTATGGAAAGTCACTTCACGACCGCGCATCATACGCAGTTGCTTGGTGGCATTGTCATGATTAAGTGGCTTACCTAGCTGTATGCCATCTAATGTCGCGACCTGGTCGCAACCAATGATTAAGGCATCGGGATTACTAACTCCGACTTTACGCGCCTTCACTTGGGCGAGCCTTAATGCCGTTTCTTGGGGTTGTTCACCAGGTATTATGGTTTCATCTACATCAGGTGAAATGCAGGTAAACGGGATTTGCAAATGGGTAAGGAGTTCACGCCTGTATATGGATGAAGAAGCGAGGATGAGCATAGGTTGGGCAGATGCGTTCAAGTGATTGTTTATTCTAAAAAATGCTAATGAAATAAGGCTGATTTAATGTACCACTCATTAATTTGGTAAATAAAAAAGCCGACAGCAGCATTCTGTCGGCTTATGCATTAAATTACAATGGGTTTGCTTTACGATTACTCAGGCTGAATTTCCAGCAATGACTCATCTGGCGTTACGGTATCGCCTTTAGCCACATGCACCGCAACTACAATACCGGTTTTAGAAGCCTGTATCTCGTTTTCCATCTTCATCGCTTCAATCACCAATACGCCATCACCCGCCGTCACCTTGTCCCCGGCTTTTACTTTAACAGCCACGATAGTGCCAGGCATGGAAGTCGTTACATGCCCACCATGGCTAGGGCGTGGGCGGCCACTTTTAGCAACAGCCGCTTTCTTTTTGCCTGTACCACCGCTGCTGCTGCCATTACCCGAAACTTCGATCTCATTCAAAGTTTCCACCATGACTTCTTCGGCGATGCCATCGATAGACACGTAGAACGGACGTTTTTCCTCGCCCGCATGACCACTGCCTGTCAGGTTGATGTGGAATGTTTCGCCATGCAATGTGACTTTGAATTCAGTCGGCGCAAAGCGAGATGCCTGGGCATTTACAGCATCTTTGTCTAGCAGCACTTCTGGTGTTAATGAGCCCGCGTTACGTTCTTGCAGATAGGTTTTGCCGATATCTGGGAACATGGCATAAGTCAGCACATCTTCTTCAGACTTAGCAAAACGCTCAGCCTCACTGGTGATTTTGGCAAGTTCAGGGGCTATTAAGTCAGCTGGGCGGCAGGTAATTGGCGTTGCATCGCCGATTGCCAGTTTCTTCACTTCTGGATTCACTGGGCTAGGTGATTTGCCGTATTGACCTAAGAAGTAGTTTTTTACTTCATTGGTAATTGATTTATAACGCTGACCTGTCATCACATTTAACACAGCTTGTGTGCCCACAATCTGTGAAGTTGGTGTAACAAGAGGAATGTAGCCCAAGTCTTTTCGCACTGCAGGAATCTCTGCCAATACAGCATCCATGCGGTCTAAAGCGCCTTGTTCCTTCAACTGGTTGCTCAGGTTGGAGATCATGCCGCCAGGAACTTGGTTCACGATTACACGCGTATCAACCCCAGTGTATGCACTCTCAAATTGCCAGTATTTTTTACGCACTTCGCGGAAATATGCGCTGACTTCTTGCACTGCCGCGATATCCAAACCTGTGTCAAATTCAGTACCTTGCAAAGCAGCGATCATGCTTTCAGTAGTAGGGTGGCTGGCACCTTCTGAGAACGCAGAGTTACAGGTATCTATCATCATCGCGCCATTTTCCAACGCGCGTAGCAGGTTCATGCTCGCTAAGCCGCTAGTTGCGTGGCTATGGATTTGGATTGGTAAGCTCACGTTTTCACGTAAAGCTTTTACCAGCTCAGCGGTAGCCTTAGGAGTAAGCAAGCTAGCCATGTCTTTAATGGCGATAGTGTCACTACCCATGGCTTCAAGCTCCTTAGCGATGCCGACAAAATGTGCTACATCGTGTACAGGACTCGTGGTATAGCTAATAGTACCTTGCGCATGCTTGCCGGCTTTCTTGACGGCTTCAATTGATACTTGCAAGTTGCGGGTATCATTCAACGCATCAAAAATACGGAATACATCCACGCCATTGTCTGCCGCTTTTTGTACGAAAGCGCGAACAACGTCATCAGAATAATGGCGGTAGCCCAGCAGGTTCTGGCCGCGTAGCAGCATTTGCAGCTGTGAGTTAGGCAATGCCTTGCGCAACGCTTTTAAACGCTCCCAAGGGTCTTCTTTCAGGTAGCGTACACATGCGTCGAATGTAGCACCACCCCAAGCCTCTAAAGACCAAAAGCCAATAGCATCCAGCTTGCTGCAAATCGGCAGCATATCTTCAGTACGCATGCGTGTCGCAATTTGGCATTGGTGCCCATCGCGTAAGACTACTTCGGTGACATGTATTTTTGACATAGTTAACTCTTTACTTTAATTTATTTACTTAATAACTTGATTTTATTAACTTTATTTAATTTAAATACCTTCGTGTGCTGCAATTGCAGCTGAAATTGCTGCAGCTATTAGAGCTGGTGGAATCTCTTCGGGATAATTAGTCAGGTCAGGATGTGACTCTACAAAACTGGTATTGAATTCTGCATTCCTGAAATCTGGATGTTTTAAAATCTCTTGATAATAAGGGATGGTAGTCTTTACCCCATAAATCAACATGTCATCCAAAGCACGGCGACCGCGCTCAATCACGCTATCCCAAGTCAATGCCCATACGGTTAACTTAGCGCACATGGAATCATAGTAAGGTGGTATTTCATAACCGGTGAATATCGCCGCGTCCATACGTACACCTGGGCCGCCTGGCGCATAGTAACGCGTGATCTTGCCAAAACTAGGCAAAAAGTCGTTTTTAGGATCTTCAGCATTGATACGGAATTCCATGGCATAGCCGCGGAACTGCACATCTTTCTGCTTGTATTGGAGCGGCATACCAAATGCCACTCGAATCTGCTCTTGCACAATGTCGATGCCGGTAATAGTTTCAGTCACGGTATGTTCTACCTGTAAACGGGTATTCATTTCCATAAAATAGAATGTATTGTCAGAAGCCAGCAAAAACTCAACCGTACCAGCATTCTCATAACCCACAGCTTTCGCCGCTTTTACAGCTAAAACACCGATGTATTCACGTTGGGCTTGGGTAAGTTGAGGCGAAGGCGCGATTTCAATTAATTTTTGATTACGGCGCTGAATGGAGCAATCGCGTTCAAATAAATGAATCGCGTTCCCTTGAGAATCCGCTAACACTTGTACTTCAATATGGCGTGGTGAAACTACACATTTTTCCAGGAATACTTCCGGTTTACCAAAGGCTTTACTTGCTTCGGAAATCACGCGATCATAATTGCTTAATAAATCTTTTTCGGTATCGCAACGGCGAATACCGCGACCGCCGCCGCCATTGGTGGCTTTCAGCATAACAGGGTAGCCAATTTTTTTAGCCAAGACCACTGCGGCATCCAAGCTCTCAAGGTTACCATCACTACCCGGCGTACAAGGGATGCCTGCGCTAGTCATGGCATTCCGTGCCTGGATTTTGTCGCCCATTTGGCGAATCACTTTGGCATTTGGGCCGATAAACTTAACGCCGCGACGTTCACAGATTTCTGCAAGCTCCGGATTCTCAGATAAAAAACCATAGCCAGGATGCAGCGCGTCACAACCGGAAGCCACTGCCAGATTCACGATATTATGCGCATTCAAATAGCCGGCCACTGGATCCGCACCAATGTTATAGGCTTCATCGGCCTTTTTAACATGCAAAGCCTGACGGTCCGCATCGGTGTATATCGCTACAGACTTGATGCCCATTTCTGAGCAAGCGCGTACAATACGTACAGCGATTTCACCGCGATTAGCTACAAGAATTTTTTTGAACACGTAACAACCCTAAATATTGATAATCAAACAGCAGAATTATAACATGTACCTGCAAGTCGCCAAAAGGCTTAGCGCTATTTGCTTATCAATTATTTAGAACTTATTTTATGCTGAAACCCAATGAATACCCATCCATTATTTATAGATAACGTTGCATTCGCCAAGCGCGATGATCACATTGCAGGAACGCTCACACTGGCCGATTGCAAACGCCTTACTGAAGTGCTGCAGTCAGCGGAGATTCGCTACACTCTGCATGGTGAAAATAACTTAGGGCGCTTTACGCTGCGCATGCAGCTCGATGCAGAATTGCAGGCCATTTGTCAACGATGCTTGAATTCGATGCCGCTTAATCTGCATCGCGAATTTAATTACTTAATTAATGATGCACCGTTGAGTGAATACGAATTTAGCGACCTTGAGGCTAACGATGATATTGATCTGGTTGAACCTAGCCCAGCAATGGATCTGATAGCGCTTATTGAAGACGAGTTGCTCATGGCAATGCCAATTGCGCCAACTCATGACGAAGATTGCAGTGCCAACATTAAAGAGGGTGTTGCCCAAAGTGGCGAAAAACCAAACCCTTTTGCTGTGCTAAAAGGTCTGCTCAAGCCATAAAAGCTTAACAGGGGCTGACAAAACCTGGGTTTTGTATTATGATATTGGATTAGTTTTTAGCGTAGTCTTAATTATCAGCGATGCGCAAGATTAAATTCGGGTGGTTTTGTGATGAAATTATCCGATTTAAGAACGTATCGAATTTCTTACAATTGGCTCTGGTAGCCGTGTAACAAGTATTTTGCAAGATGATGCTTTAATCATTTTATTTGGAGTTTATTATGGCAGTTCAACAAAACAAAAAGTCACCATCAAAACGTGGTATGCACCGTTCACATGACTTTTTAACAAACCCACCTTTAGCAGTTGAGCCAACAACAGGCGAAACGCATTTACGTCACCACGTTAGCCCAAACGGCTACTACCGTGGTCGTAAAGTAATGTCGGCAAAAGGCGAATAATTTCCCATCTCGGCTTCTAGACGCCATATGATTGGTATTGCGCTAGAAACTGAAATTTTGCTTGAGATTATACTTTGCAGTTAAATTGCAAAATCACATAACGCCGCTCCATTATTTGGTGCGGCGTTAGTATTTCTGCCATACTGGTAACGATTTAAATATGATTCAAGCCGTTAAATTAGACGATTAGAAGTCAGACCAACCGGATTCAGTCCAAAAAATAATATATGGATATCACTGTCGCAATTGACGCTATGGGGGGGGATCATGGCCCTCATGTAACTGTACCAGCCGCACTTAAAGCGCTTGAAGCTGATAACGAACTCAATATTGTGTTGGTTGGCCTGAGCGATGCTATTGAAGTTGAACTCAAGTCACGCAAAGCTAAAATCAGCCCTCGTTTACGCATTCATCATGCCAGTGAAGTGGTCACCATGGATGAGTCCCCACAGGGCGCCCTCAAAAATAAAAAAGACTCTTCGATGCGCGTTGCCATTAACCTGGTAAAAAGCGGCGAAGCCAATGCCTGTGTAAGTGCGGGCAATACCGGTGCACTCATGGCAACCGCGCGTTTTGTGCTAAAAACTTTGCCGGGGATTGATAGACCGGCGATTGCAGGGGTATTTCCAAGTCAAAAAGGCATGACCTATATCCTAGACCTTGGTGCGAACGCAGACTGTACGGCAGAGCAATTGCTGCAATTCGCTGTGATGGGTAGCATGCTGGTATCTTGCGTAGAGCACAAAGAAAATCCAACTGTGGGCTTGCTTAATATTGGTACTGAAGACATTAAAGGCAATGAAGTGGTGAAACAGGCGGGTGAATTATTGCGTGCTAGCCATTTGAATTTTTACGGCAACGTTGAAGGTAACGATATATTCAAGGGCACTACAGACGTGGTGGTATGTGATGGCTTTGTAGGCAATGTAGCATTGAAAACTTCTGAAGGCCTGGCGCAGATGATGGGGCGGTTTCTTACCCAAGAATTCAAACGTAATTGGCTGACTAAAATGATGGCCGTCGCTTGTATGCCGGTATTGCGCGCTTTCAAAAAGCGCATGGACCCACGTCGTTACAATGGCGCCAGCTTCCTAGGCCTGCGCGGTATCGTAGTTAAAAGCCATGGTGGGGCAGATAGTTTTTCTTTCTTACATGCAATACACACCGCAATAGAAGAGTCTCGCAATGGCGTTTTAAGACGCATTACTGAACAATTAGAAATAGAACACATTCAATCGAAACATCAGGCGGCACAGGCTGCAGCCCATACCGAAAACGCTAGCACGGACAACGAATGACATATTCTCGTATCGCAGGGACCGGAAGTTATCTCCCTAAAAAAATCCTCACTAATGCAGATCTAGAAAGCATGGTAGATACAACGGACGAGTGGATTTTCACGCGTACTGGTATCCGTGAGCGTCATATTGTTGCAGAAGATGAACAGACCAGCGATTTGGCCCTGCATGCTGCCCGCAAAGCGATTGAAGCTGCAGGCATCAATGCGGCTGATATTGATCTGATTATCGTTGCAACAACTACACCGGATAAGATATTCCCCAGCGTTGCCTGTATCTTGCAGCAGAAGCTAGGTATCGCTGGTTGCCCAGCATTTGATGTGCAAGCGGTTTGTAGCGGCTTTGTCTATGCACTTGCAACAGCGGACAACTTTATCAAGGCTGGCAGCGCAAAATGTGCACTGGTAATAGGCGCTGAAACTTTCTCACGCATCACCGACTGGACAGATCGCGGCAACTGTATTTTATGGGGCGATGGCGCTGGCGCTGTTATTTTACAAGCGAGCGAAGAGGCGGGTCTTATTTCTACGCACTTACATGCTGACGGCAGTTACGAAAAAATGTTGCACGTACCACGTAAAAATTATCCCAATGGCATAGATACAGTTGTGATGGAAGGCAATCCCGTATTTAAGGTGGCTGTGAATACGCTGGATGCCATCGTTGATGAGACCCTGACTGCAAATGGCATGCAAAAATCAGACATTAATTGGCTGGTGCCACATCAAGCGAATATCCGCATTTTGCAAGCGACGGCTAAAAAACTAGACATGAGCATGGATCGTGTAGTGGTCACCGTAGACAAGCACGGTAATACTTCTGCAGCATCTATCCCGTTGGCTTTAGATACTGCAGTGCGTGACGGCCGCATCAAACGCGGCGAAATCATCCTAATGGAAGCATTCGGTGGTGGTTTTACTTGGGGTTCAGTTTTAATTAAATATTAATAGTCATTAAGAAAAATATAGTTTATGAGTAATTTTGCATTTTTATTTCCCGGTCAAGGCTCTCAATCAGTAGGTATGATGGCGGGCTTCACGGAATCGCACGTGGTGCGCGACACCTTTAAGGAAGCTTCAGATATTTTAGGTGTTGATTTCTGGACTATGGCCACTGAAGCGAATGAAGCCATTAACGAAACAACCAATACCCAGCCAATGATGTTAACGGCCGGTATAGCCATTTGGCGCGCTTGGCAGGCTAATGCAAGCCGAGTGCCGAGTGTATTGGCGGGGCATAGCTTAGGTGAGTACACAGCTTTAGTAGCATCTGGTGCGATTAGTTTTGCCGATGCGCTTCCTTTAGTGCTCTATCGTGCGGAAGTGATGCAGAGCGCAGTACCCGAAGGTATAGGCGCGATGGCTGCAATACTGGGTCTGGATGATGAAACGGTACGTGCGATCTGTGCAGAAGCTGCTCAAGGCGAGGTCGTCGAAGCGGTGAATTTAAACTCACCAGGCCAGGTAGTGATTGCTGGTAACAAAGCAGCGGTTGAGCGCGGCATGGAACTCGCTAAGGCAAAAGGTGCTAAACGCGCACTGCCATTGCCTGTTAGCGTGCCATCACATTGCGCGCTCATGAAGCCGGCGGCTGAAAAACTAGCTGAATATCTTAAAAGTGTCACAGTTAATATTCCGCAAATCCCGGTGCTACATAATGCTGATGTTGCAGCTTATCAAGACGGCAGCCAAATTAAGGATGCACTTGTACGCCAACTCTATAGCCCAGTGCGTTGGGTGGAAACTGTGCAGGCTATACAGGCGCATGGCGCGTCAAAATCGGCCGAATGCGGTCCAGGTCGCGTATTGGCGGGATTGACTAAGCGAATTGTTGCAGAATTGCCATGTACAGCGCTTACGAACCTAGATGCAATCGAAGAATTTAAAAATACGTTATAAATATATAATATTCAGAGACTTAAAATGACTATTCAATCTAATACATTAGAAAGCCAAGTGGCTCTAATCACAGGCGCCAGCCGCGGTATCGGTGCTGCAATCGCTTTAGAACTAGGCCAACAGGGCGCTATTGTGATCGGTACAGCAACATCTGATAACGGTGCTACTTCAATCAGCCATGCATTAACAGATGCTAATATCAAAGGCGAGGGCATGAATTTAGATGTGAACGATGCCGTTCAAATTGAAACTGTATTAAAGGCAATCAGCGAAAAATATGGTGATGTGACCTTGCTGGTAAACAATGCAGGCATTACCCGCGACACCTTGCTGATGCGCATGAAAGAAGATGACTGGGATGCTGTGATCAGCACTAACCTGACTTCTGTATTCCGTATGAGCCAAGCGGTGTTACGCCCGATGATGAAAGCACGCACTGGCCGGATCATCAGCATTTCATCTATCGTGGGTCATATGGGTAACGCTGGCCAAGCGAACTATGCGGCGGCCAAAGCCGGCATAACAGGTTTCACCAAATCATTGGCTGCAGAAGTCGGCAGTCGTGGCATTACGGTTAATTGCGTAGCGCCTGGTTTTATTGATACCGACATGACAGCCGAATTGCCCGAAGCGATTAAAGCAAAGACTTTGGAGCGTATCCCAGTAGGTCGCCTAGGCTCCGTTAAAGAAATCGCAGCAACCGTTGCTTTCCTGGCTTCACCGAATGCGGCCTATATTACGGGTGAGACCCTTCATGTAAATGGCGGGATGTTGATGATTTAATCAAGCTTAAGCTTGAGTGAGTGGAAAGTAGTAAATTTCATGAGAAGTATTTTTGTATTCTTGTTGAGTTTTGGTAGAATGTCGCCTTAGCTAAGTTAAACTTACATTAAGCTAAGCTATTTTTTAATATAAGGGGTAATTAGATGTCTGACATCGAACAACGCGTTAAAAAAATTGTTGCTGAACAACTAGGTGCAAATGAGGCTGATGTTAAAAATGCATCATCAT
>JBKJOT010000057.1:0-9487 GCA_046595335.1 Methylotenera sp. | reverse complement strand
GTTTTACCTGCGTCAATATGCGCAGAAATACCAATGTTACGGTAGCGTTCAATAGGGGTTATACGAGCCACGGCTATTACCTTTACTTAATATTATTGCTTAAATTCTTAAAGAGCGATTTACTAGGGCCCAATTTCCGGCCCCGTTACTTACATTCAGACTTTAGAACCTGAAATGTGAGAATGCTTTATTCGCTTCTGCCATACGGTGAACTTCTTCACGTTTTTTCATTGCTGAACCACGACCTTCAGAAGCCTCAACCAATTCAGCTGCTAAACGCAAGCCCATTGATTTCTCACCACGCTTACGCGCTGCATCACGCAACCAACGCATTGCCAAAGCACTACGACGGCTTGGACGCACTTCAACTGGCACTTGATAGTTAGCACCACCGACACGGCGGCTCTTAACCTCGACCAATGGGCGTAGGTTAGTTAAGGCAAGTGTGAACACTTCCAAAGCATCTTTACTAGTCTTGCTAGCTACTTGGTCAAATGCACCGTACAAAATACGCTCAGCAACAGATTTTTTACCGCCTGTCATTAACACGTTTACGAACTTAGACACTTCTTGACTTCCGAATTTCGGGTCAGGAAGAATGTGGCGTTTGGGAACTTCTCTACGTCTTGGCATACTATTCTCTATTCTCTATAAATTTTGCCGGCAACTACACTGGCAAGGCTTTTAAGCCGCTTAAATGAACTACTGCTGCTAAATTACTTAGCTGCTTTACCTTCTTTAGGACGTTTAGCACCGTATTTAGAACGTGATTGTTTACGGTCTTTAACGCCAGCCGTATCCAAACTACCACGCACCATATGGTAACGCACACCCGGCAAGTCTTTTACACGACCACCACGCAGCAATACCACGCTATGCTCTTGCAAGTTATGGCCTTCACCACCGATATAGCTAATCACTTCGTAGCCATTGGTCAAGCGCACTTTTGCAACTTTACGCAAAGCCGAGTTAGGCTTTTTAGGTGTCGTTGTGTAAACACGGGTACAAACACCACGTTTTTGTGGACAAGCTTCAAGTGCAGGCACTTTACTTTTTGTAACCACTTTAACGCGTGGCTTACGTACTAACTGATTGATGGTTGGCATTGCCTGTAACCTCTAATTATGTTCTGTAAATATTTCTAATTTTTTGAAATAGCCTTGAAATACGTCTATTTCTGAAAAAACAGCAAACTCAGGAAGGGCGTTATCAATTATGACAGGTTGGCCATCCTGAAAAACCAAGCATTTTATTTAGCCTGACATTTATTGTCAAGGTTTATTACCACTGACCTTATCATTTAAGACAAGATCAGTGGCATCCAAATAGTCTGATTTACTCTGCTGCTATCTCGTTATTTGCTTCTACTACTGGCGCTTCACCTTCTGTAACGACTTCTGTAGCGGCGAATTCCACTGTAGGAGCATTGCCTTTCATTGCTGCACGCTTACGACTTTCGTGATAAGCCAAACCTGTACCGGCTGGAATCAAACGACCCACGATTACGTTTTCTTTCAAGCCACGCAATTCATCACGTTTGCCTAAAATAGCAGCTTCAGTCAACACGCGAGTTGTTTCCTGGAAAGATGCAGCTGAAATAAATGAATCTGTAGACAACGACGCTTTAGTAATACCAAGCAATACATATTCAAATTCAGATGGACGTTTATTTTCAGCAATGACGCGTTCATTTTCAGCCAACAGATCAGCACGTTCAACTTGCTCACCCATGATGAAGCTTGTTTCGCCTGCATCGGTTACACGTACGCGACGCAACATTTGGCGCACGATCACTTCAATATGTTTATCGTTAATCTTCACACCTTGCAAACGATACACGTCTTGCACTTCGTCAATGATGTAACGTGCCAGCGCTTCGCGACCTTGTAAACGTAAAATGTCTTGCGGATCGGCCGGGCCGTCCACAATACTTTCACCTTTAGTCACTACTTGGCCATCATGTGCGGTGACGTGCTTATCTTTAGGAATCAAGTATTCATGTGTCTCGCCATCTAAATCCGTGAATACCAGACGTTGTTTACCTTTGGTGTCTTTACCGAATGAAACGGTACCTGTCACTTCAGCCAACATACCTGCATCTTTTGGTGAACGCGCTTCGAACAACTCAGCTACGCGTGGCAGACCTCCGGTAATATCACGTGTTTTAGATGACTCTTGCGGGATGCGGGCTAACACTTCACCCACGCCTACATCCTGACCATCCTTCACCGTAATAATGCAACCTAGTTGGAAGGTGATGTTCACTGATTGTTCGCCACCGGTAACTTTCACTTCAACGCCATTAGCATCGAGCAATTTAACTTGTGGACGTAGACCTTTGGTTTGGCCAGCACGTTGTTTAGGATCAATGACCACCAATGATGACAAACCAGTCACGTCATCGATTTGTTTAGCCACAGTGATACCTTCTTCCACGTTTTCAAACTTCACGCGTCCTGCGTACTCAGTGATGATTGGACGGGTATGTGGATCCCATGTTGCCATGGCCTGGCCAGCTTTAACAGTTTTGCCGTCAGTGATTTGCAATGTCGCACCGTATGGCACTTTATGACGCTCACGCTCACGGCCATTTTCGTCTGCAATAATAACTTCACCGTTACGTGAAATCACTACTTGTTCATTACGTGCATTGGTTACATAACGCATCGTAGAAGTGAAGTTCAACACACCGTTCGATTTGCTCTCTACTTGGCTGACAGAAGCCGCACGCGATACCGCACCACCGATGTGGAACGTACGCATGGTCAACTGAGTACCTGGCTCACCAATTGACTGCGCAGCGATCACACCTACTGCTTCACCCATGCTGATGAGTTTACCGCGACCTAAGTCACGACCATAACATTTCGCGCAAATACCATAACGTGTATCGCAAGTCAGCGCTGTACGCACTTTCACTTCATCTACACCTAAGGAGTCAATGTGTTCCACTTCATCTTCAGTCAATAGCGTACCTGCTGGGTAGACTACTTCTTGCGATTCTGGATGGATGATATCTAAAGCTGTGGTACGACCCAAAATACGATCATGCAATGGCTCAATAACTTCACCACCTTTAACCAGGGCTTTAGTCACCAGACCATCAACAGTCCCGCAATCATGTTCAGTCACAACCAAGTCTTGCGTTACATCTACCAAACGACGTGTAAGGTAACCGGAGTTAGCTGTTTTCAAGGCCGTATCGGCTAGACCTTTACGAGCACCGTGGGTTGAAATAAAGTATTGCAACACGTTCAAGCCATCACGGAAGTTCGCTTTAATTGGCGTTTCAATGATAGAACCATCTGGTTTCGCCATCAGGCCACGCATACCGGCTAACTGACGTACCTGCGCTGCAGAACCACGCGCACCTGAGTCGGCCATCATATAAATAGCGTTGAAAGATTCCTGACGCATAGGTTTGCCGTCTTTATCTTTAGCTTGTTTGCCGTCAGCATCTAATACTGGCTCTTCACGCAATTGTTTCATCATAGCATCTGCCACTTTGTCACCTGCACGACCCCAGATATCCACTACTTTGTTATAGCGCTCACCTTGTGTTACTAAGCCTGATACGTACTGATCTTCAATTTCTTTCACTTCAGCATCAGCCGCAGCAATTAATTGTGCTTTTTCTGGTGGTACCAACATATCGTTGATTGAAATAGAGATACCCGCTTTAGTCGCGTATGAGTAACCTGTATACATCAATTTATCAGCAAAAATCACTGTTTCGCGGATACCCACTTTACGGAAGCTAGCATTGATAAGTTTTGAAATCTCTTTCTTTTTCAATGCTTTATCAATAAAACTGAATGGCAAGCCAGCTGGCAGAATATCTGACAACAAGGCACGGCCCACGGTAGTTTCGTAACGTGTGGTTTTTTCGGTTTTAACACCGTCTAAATCCAAATCGTATTCTTTAATACGCACTGTGATTTTGGCGTGCAGGTCAATCAGGTTTTGATCAAACACACGTTGCACTTCTTTTACATCCGCAAAGCGCATGCCTTCACCACGCGCAGCAACTTTGTCGCGCGTCATGTAGTACAGACCCAACACGATATCTTGTGAAGGCACAATAATCGGTTCGCCGTTAGCTGGAGACAATACGTTGTTTGAAGCTAGCATCAAGGTACGTGCTTCCATTTGCGCTTCTAGCGACAATGGAACGTGAACAGCCATTTGGTCACCATCGAAGTCGGCATTGAACGCCGCGCAAACGAGTGGGTGCAGCTGAATGGCTTTACCTTCAATCAGGATCGGCTCGAACGCTTGAATACCTAATCGGTGCAATGTAGGCGCGCGGTTCAACAGTACCGGATGCTCGCGAATGACGTCTTCCAAGATATCCCAAACTTCTGGTCCCTCTTCTTCAACTTTTTTCTTCGCCGCTTTAATCGTTGTCGCTAAGCCTAATACTTCCAACTTATGGAAAATGAATGGTTTGAACAATTCCAACGCCATTTTTTTAGGTAGACCGCATTGATGCAATTTCAATTGTGGACCAACTACAATCACTGAACGGCCTGAGTAATCCACACGCTTACCGAGCAAGTTTTGACGGAAACGACCGCCTTTACCCTTGATCATGTCAGCCAATGATTTCAATGGCCGTTTGTTAGCGCCTGTCATCACTTTACCGCGACGACCGTTGTCTAACAGTGAATCCACCGCTTCTTGCAACATACGTTTTTCGTTACGTACGATAATTTCTGGTGCTTTCAACTCTAACAAGCGTTTTAACCGGTTGTTACGGTTTATCACACGACGATACAAATCGTTCAAGTCAGACGTTGCAAAACGGCCGCCATCCAATGGTACTAATGGACGTAGTTCTGGTGGTAATACTGGCAAGATCTCAAGAATCATCCACTCTGGCTTAATGCCAGATTTTTGGAATGCTTCTAATACTTTCAAGCGTTTTGCGATTTTCTTGATTTTCGCTTCAGAGCCCGTTGCGCCTAAGTCTTGACGCAATTGAACAATTTCGTTCTCGATGTTCATCGTGCGTAATAATTCACGCACCGCTTCAGCGCCCATTACGGCATTGAACTCGTCACCGTATTCTTCTACTTTTGCCAAGTAGTCATCTTCAGTCAACAATTGACCACGGATCAGTGGCGTCATGCCTGGATCAACCACGATGAATGCTTCGAAATACAGTACACGTTCGATATCACGCAAAGCGATATCCAATACCATACCTAGACGGCTTGGTAATGATTTCAAGAACCAGATGTGTGCTACTGGTGAAGCTAGGTCAATGTGACCCATACGTTCACGACGCACTTTTGATAATGTGACTTCAACACCACATTTTTCGCAGATCACCCCGCGATGTTTTAAGCGTTTGTATTTACCGCATAAGCACTCGTAATCTTTGATAGGGCCAAAGATTTTTGCGCAGAACAAACCATCACGCTCAGGCTTGAACGTACGGTAGTTGATCGTTTCCGGCTTTTTAACTTCGCCATATGACCATGAACGGATTTTTTCAGGTGAAGCCAACGCGATCTTGATCGCGTCGAACTCTTCTTCTTGCGTTACCTGTTTGAATAAGTCTAATAGAGCTTTCATGTGAATTCTCTCCTTCAATGCGCCCGAAGGCGCATGATTTATAGTTAATTGCGGTCTAGGTCAATGTCGATAGCGAGTGAACGAATTTCTTTCACTAGCACGTTAAATGATTCCGGCATACCGGCATCAATTTTGTGTTCGCCTTTAACAATATTTTCATAAACCTTGGTACGGCCCTGGACGTCATCCGATTTCACGGTGAGCATCTCTTGCAAGGTATATGAAGCGCCATAAGCTTCCAGTGCCCAAACTTCCATCTCACCGAAACGTTGGCCACCGAATTGGGCTTTACCGCCTAATGGTTGCTGTGTAACCAGTGAATATGGACCTGTAGAACGTGCATGCATCTTGTCATCAACCAAGTGATGCAATTTCAATACATGCATGTAACCTACTGTTACTGGACGCTCGAATGCATCTCCAGTACGGCCATCAAACAAGCGCACTTGCGTTTTACCTGCAAAGAACTGCAATTGTTTAGTGCGCGGATCATTATCCGGGAATGCCAAATCAAGCATTGCCTTAATGTCTGACTCAGCAGCGCCGTCAAATACCGGTGTTGCGAACGGTACGCCGTCTACCAGATTCTTCGCCAACTCAATCACTTCAACATCTGAGAAGGACTTGATGTCTTCTTTTTTACCGGTGCTGTCGTTGTAGATTTGATCCAAGAACTTACGGATTTCAGCTACTTTAGTTTCAGCTTTCAACATCTCGCCGATACGATGACCAAGACCTTTAGCGGCCCAGCCCAAATGGGTTTCCAGAATCTGACCTATGTTCATACGTGATGGAACGCCCAGTGGGTTCAACACGATATCTAACGGTGTACCGTCTGCCATGTGCGGCATATCTTCCACCGGACAGATTTTTGAAATCACACCCTTATTACCATGACGACCCGCCATTTTGTCACCAGGCTGAATACGACGTTTAACAGCTAGATAAACTTTAACCATTTTTTGTACGCCAGGTGGCAATTCGTCACCTTGGGTCAATTTACGTTTTTTCTCTTCAAAACGGCTATCAAACTCAACGCGCGCTTGTGCCAAGCTGTCTTTCAACTGCTCTAACTGACGCGCTGCCTCTTCATCTGATAAACGAATATCAAACCAGTCATAACGACCCACCGCTTCTAAATATTCAGCTGTAAGGGTTTCGCCTTTTTTAAGCTTGTTAGGGCCGCCGGTGGCAACTTTACCTTCAATTAAGCGACGGATACGACCGAATGCATCGTCTTCCACGATACGCATCTGGTCAGCCAAGTCTTGTTTGTAATGTGAAAGCTGATCATCGATAATTTGCTGGGCACGTACATCACGGTCAATACCTTCACGTGTGAACACTTGCACGTCAATCACGGTACCGCTCATGCCTGAAGGCACGCGCAATGAAGTATCTTTTACGTCAGATGCTTTTTCACCGAAAATCGCACGTAGCAATTTTTCTTCTGGCGTCAGTTGTGTTTCACCTTTTGGTGTCACTTTACCCACCAATACATCGCCAGACTCAACTTCTGCACCAATATAGATAATACCTGTCTCGTCCAAACGACCTAACATACGCTCGCTTAAGTTTGAGATATCTTGCGTGATTTCTTCCGCACCCAATTTAGTATCACGAGCCACTACTGACAGCTCTTCAATGTGGATTGATGTGTAACGGTCATCAGCCACTACGCGCTCAGAGATCAGTATCGAGTCTTCGTAGTTATAGCCGTTCCAAGGCATAAAGCCTACCAACATGTTCTGGCCTAAGGCCAACTCGCCCATATCAGTAGATGCGCCATCGGCAATCACGTCACCGCGAACCAATTTATCACCCACTTTTACTAATGGACGTTGGTTGATGTTGGTATTTTGGTTAGAACGTGTGTATTTAGTCAGGTTGTAAATATCTACACCGACTTCACCCGCTTTAGCCTCATCATCATTCACGCGAACCACGATACGGCCAGAGTCGATGTAATCGACCACACCGCCACGACGCGCTTGTACAGTAGTGCCTGAGTCGACTGCAACAGTACGTTCAATACCCGTACCTACCACGGCTTTTTCAGCACGTAGACATGGCACCGCTTGTCGCTGCATGTTGGCACCCATCAATGCACGGTTCGCATCATCATGCTCCAAGAATGGAATCAATGAAGCCGCAACAGATACAATTTGACCTGGGGCAACGTCCATATACTGCACGCGGCCAGGTTGAGTCATGGTAAATTCATTGTGGTGACGTGATGAAATCAAATCATCCGTGAACATATTTTTTGCATCCAACTCAGTGTTCGCTTGCGCGATCATGTATTGGCTCTCTTCAATCGCTGAGAGATAATCAATGGTGTCAGATACTTTATTACCTTCAACACGGCGATATGGTGTTTCCAGGAAACCGTATTCATTGGTACGTGCATACAACGCCAATGAGTTGATCAAACCAATGTTTGGACCTTCTGGTGTTTCGATAGGACATACGCGACCGTAGTGGGTTGAGTGTACGTCACGTACCTCAAAACCTGCCCGCTCACGCGTCAAACCGCCGGGGCCTAAAGCTGAAACACGGCGTTTATGCGTAATTTCAGACAATGGGTTGGTTTGATCCATAAATTGTGACAATTGGCTAGAGCCAAAGAATTCACGGATTGCGCTAGAAACCGGTTTCGCATTGATTAAGTCATGCGGCATCAAGTTGTCAGATTCAGCTTGTGACAAACGTTCTTTAACAGCACGTTCTACACGTACCAAACCGGCACGGAATTGATTCTCAGCCAATTCACCTACTGAACGGATACGACGATTACCTAAATGGTCAATATCGTCGATCTCGCCGCGACCATTGCGCAACTCAAGCAATACGCCAATCACAGCCAAGATATCTTCGTTTGAAAGTACGTTAGCACCTTCAGCACCACGTGCGCCTGCTGCTTCGTAGAATTTACGAATCCAGTTTGATTGACGTTCTTCAGCTTTCTCAGGGAACGCACGACGGTTGAATTTCATGCGGCCGACGCGAGACAAATCATAACGGTCTGGATTGAAGAACAAGCCTTCAAACAAAGCTTGTACTGCATCTTCAGTTGGCGGCTCGCCTGGGCGCATCATACGGTAGATGGCTACGCGCGCGCTATATTGGTCAGGGATTTCATCAATACGCAATGTTTGTGAAATATAATCACCATGGTCTAAGTCATTAGAATAAAGCGTGTTGATTTTGTCGATATTCGCATCAACTAATTTTTCTAATAATGATTCAGTGATTTCATCATTAGCACTGGCAACCACTTCGCCAGTTTCTTTATCAACGATATTATTAGTCAATGCACGGCCCAGGATAAAGTCTTGCGGGACAGCAATTTTGCTCACGCCCGCTTTTTCCATATCACGGATATGTTTTACGGTGATGCGCTTATCTTTTGCAACCAATACTTCACCGTTTTTAGCAACGATGTCGAATTTAGCCACTTCACCACGTAAACGCTCGGGTACCACTTCGAATTCCACGCCTTTTTTGCCGATGTGGAAAGTATCGAAATCATAGAATGTTTCTAAGATTTGCTCCGGTGTGTAACCCAATGCTTTGAGCAAAATGGTGATTGGCATCTTACGACGACGATCCACACGGAAATACAAGTAATCTTTAGGGTCGAACTCAAAATCTAACCATGAACCACGGTAAGGAATAATACGTGCTGAGAACAGCAATTTACCTGAACTGTGAGTTTTACCGCGGTCATGCTCAAAGAACACGCCTGGGCTACGGTGCAATTGCGAAACAATCACACGCTCAGTACCATTAATCACGAAGGAGCCATTTTCAGTCATCAAAGGCAATTCGCCCATGTACACTTCTTGCTCTTTTACTTCTTTAACGGTTGGCTTTGAAGCCTCTTTGTCCATGATGGTCAAACGTA
>JBKJOT010000043.1:0-25333 GCA_046595335.1 Methylotenera sp. | reverse complement strand
TAGCAGGTCTGCTATCTTGGTCTTTCTTGGCAGGGCTGCCATGTCCAGTATCGCTATATCCAGTATCGCTATATATGGTACCGTCATGGCGGTGATTTCGCTGCCCAACTTTTGATGCTGGCGGTCTTTCCTTTTTTTGCGCTGGTGTTTCATCTCGCGCCGGAATCGCAGCTTTAGGAATAGCAACTTGAGGGGGCACAACCGTGCGGTCGCGCTTAGTAGGGTCTGAACGACGCACCGGTGACTTTTTTGCAACCGGTGTTTCAGAAGGGTTTTTGTTGAGTTTAAGGGTAGTCAAAATAGCCTAATTACAAATTTTAGTGAATTCGCCATTTTAACAAATTAATCACTAAGTATTTGTATTTATTAATCAAGCAGCTAGGAATTAAAAATAACTAGACTAATTGTAAGAAGTAATAAAAAGCCAGCATCGCTGGCTTTTGCAATTTATTAGTTTGTTTAAGGAAACATCACATGTTCCGCAGGCCATATACCGCTGTAAGCCGCTTCAGGATGGGTTTTGCGTAACAGTTCCCGAACCTCGCTCAATCTATGCAGCGGTACTGAAACCATCATGAGTATTTTGCCGGTTTCAATATGGTCTTTGTAACGCTCTAAATGATGGCCTGGGACGCCGCTCGCCAAAGCGCCGGCCCAGGCTGCACAAGCCACACCGCCTATCACCATGCAATATGGGATGATAGTAAGGCTCACCGGGCCAAACCACCATGGCACGAGATACGCGAGTAAACCGCCCAAAAAGCCGAACCCTGCGCCAAATAGCAAACCGCCTACGCCACCATAAACGACATCGGATTTTTCAAGGATATTAGCTTTGGGAAGGTTACCAAGATGCTTATCAGGCTTGGCATGAAAGTGGATATGACTTGCCTCGATGCGCGCCAGCAGTAATTCGTTCATTACGAGTTCCGCGCTTTGCAAATCGGGTACAACAAAATAGAGTCTACGTCTCATCTCGTTCTCTGTAAAAACGATCAGTAAATTAAGTTTAAAAACCTTTTGAGTTCGTCCTACTTAAACTACTAAATTAATTCTATTCCTAATATAGTTTGAATGATAGTTCTTATAAAGATTCACTGTTCTAATAAATAATTTAATAATAAGTATTTGATTCCATTAGGGTGGCGCTTAATAAGTCGAGTAATAGTACGCATCGTGGATAAAAATCAGACCGAATTTTAATAGTCCATTTGGTCTATTGCATGCCGCTATAGAAAGCCTATATTTCTATACTCATGCAGTGCGCCTTGCAATGCAAATTTAAGAATCAAAAGGGTTATAAAATGCCTAAATTTTTAAAGCGCTTACTAGTGTTTTTGATTCTTTTCTCAACCAGTCTTGCCGATGGCATTACTTCAGCGAGCGGCGGCGTAAAATTTTCTCCTGGCGTTTTAAGCGCCAGCTTTACAATACCAGCCGATATTACCCTCAACATTGAACCGGATGCTGCGCAAGAAGCTATTACTAGCACCGCAATAGACTTGGATAGCCCTCCAAATGAAAATACCCGCTTAGGTCAGCTGGCATTACCATTTACAGGCTCAGATAACTTACTAGTCACATTCTCACCCAAAGATGAAACGCTTAATGTTACGCGAACTTCTTATGTATACACCAATACGCAAGTGGTCCCAGTATCCACAGTGCCAGAGCCTGAAACTTACGGAATGATGTTGGCGGGGTTGTCGTTAATTGTGCTTCTGGCGCGAAACAAGCCATAACTAAGTATTTGTATTAAATTAATTAATTCATATAGTTGTATAGCCTAGGTAATAGCTGTATTGCATAGGCTGTTCTGCCCTATTGGTGTGCAGTTTATAGTCCATTTGGTCTATTGCAGACCACTATAGAAAGCTTATATTTGTACACATGAAATGCTAATTTTAGATTCAAGGAGATTATCTATGTCTTGCTTGT
Organism: Methylotenera sp.; assembly: GCA_046595335.1. Lineage (GTDB taxonomy): Bacteria > Pseudomonadota > Gammaproteobacteria > Burkholderiales > Methylophilaceae > Methylotenera. Next base: position 23,395 of record JBKJOT010000043.1, on the reverse strand, counting down.
TAAAACGCTTATTGGTTTCTTTGATTCTATTCACACCAGCATTCGCATCGGCAACTACTAGCTCGTATGCATCACTCTCCAATTTCAGCTACGAGGTTACCGGCCCTGGCGTTTCGTCCAATCGAGGGGGCTTTATAGCTGTCAGTAGCGGCACATCAGTAGCGGCACAGTGGATGGAGCATCTACAGCCAGCTCTACTACTAATATCGCCCCGGATTTTTCATTTGAATTACCAACACACACCATTACAGATGGCATTAATACTGCCAGCGGCGGCGCCAAATATGCACCGGGCGATGATACTTCCATCATCTTCTCTCAAACCGATATGAATAATTCCAACTATTCATTCGTAAACACTTGGGCATCCCTCCGCATTGATTATCTGGCCAATACCACGTTTACATTATCTGCCGATGCTTATCTCAACATTAATCCAGAGCTGGGGCAACAAGCCTTTGCCAGTACCGCAATAGATTTGAATAGCTCGCATAGTGAAAATGTTCGCTTTGATCAGCTGGCATTCTCACCTTTTACAGGTACTCAGAGATTATCCGTCACCTTCTTCTCACCAAACAATGAAACGCTCTTTCTCACGCTCACCTCTTATGTCACCGCAAACGGCATGGAGGAGCCAGTATCTACCATACCAGAGCCTGAAACCTACGGAATGATGTTGGCAGGACTGTCGCTACTAGGTTTTGTGGCACTAAGAAAAAAATAAGATACTTAAGCGTTCAATAAACAAAAAGCCAGCGTTTGCTGGCTTTTTTGTGGAAATTAAAAGGCAACTCTGTTTGATTTTATAACTAAACTATTGATTTACAATCGATAGTCTTATCATTAAGATGATCATCAAGACCTTACTATCAACTACCAATTCAATTTATTATAAAATTAAATTTATGTCTTAGAAAAAACTGTCAGATAGATAAAGAAATATTTTCTGTACAAAATTTTATTGAAACTAAGCGGTGTCTAAAGTGAATAAATTCACTAAACCTATACAAGTTACACCAGTAAAAATCAACTCATTGGATGAGTTTTCTTTGCCATTAGAGGCAGTTCAAATCATCATAGATAACTTACCATCAATGATTGGCTATTGGGATATAGACCTAAAAAATAAATTTGTAAATAAAGCATATGAAGACTGGTTTGGCGTGGATGCTAAAAAGCTAACCGGAAAACACATTAGTGAGGTAATTGGGCAAGCACTCTACCAACTTAACTCTCCTTATATTGAAGCTGTTCTTAAGGGAGAGCCTCAAGAGTTTGAAAGATGTATCCCGAATAAGAATGGTAAGGGTTTTAGATATTCACTTGCTAACTATATCCCCCATATTAGGGATGGAAAGATTCACGGATTTATTGCACTTGTGACGGACATTACGTCGTTAAAGCAAGTCGAATCAGAACTAAAAATAAGCGAGGAGAGGTATCGAGCTGTTGTACAAGGTCAAACAGAGGTTATTTCTCGATTGAAAGCTGATGGTGTATATATATTCGTGAATGAAGCTTACTGTAGATTTTTTGGTAAAACTCCAGATGAGATAATTGGAAATAATTGGCACCCTGTCGTATATCCCGATGATATTTCTCGTGTAACAGATGAACTTGCCACGATGTCCCAAACTAATCCGATTGTAATGATTGAAAATCGTGTATTTTCGGGAGAAGGTATCATCCACTGGATGCAGTTTTGTAATAAGGGATTTTTTAATGCAGAGGGAGAGTTAGTCGAGATACAAAGCGTTGGACGCGACATTACTAACCGTAAATTCACTGAACAGCAGATCGAAAAACTTGCCTTTAATGATTTATTAACAGGTCTCTACAATAGAAATTTCTTATTAGATCAATTTAATCTTGCAATTTTAAGATCTAGTAAAAATGATACATCCGGGGCATGCTTATTTTTAGATTTAGATAATTTTAAGCCAGTCAATGATCATTATGGTCATGATTATGGCGATATGATTTTGACGGAAGTTGCAACACGGTTAAAAAGAAATCTACGTGACACAGATTTAGTAGGTCGCTACGGAGGAGATGAATTTGTAATAGTTATTGAGAACTTAAGCAATATTGTTGACTCGGCTAAAGAAGAAGTTTTCAGAATGGCTGAAAAAATAAGGAATGTTCTAAGTAAACCTTACAAAATTAAAAATCAAAAGATTGAGATTTCGGCATGTATTGGCATTGCTATGTTTATAGGGAGCTCAAAGTCATCTGAGGAATTACTTAAAGAAGCCGATGCTGCAATGTATAAAGCAAAGTTATTTAAAAAAAATAGCATATGCATTTCTGAGTAGTTAGATGGCTGATAACTGATTTAAAACATCAGTTCCCTGTTACATCTTCTAAATGCAAAGTCGTCTAAGCCTCGACTTAAATAAAAAGCCAGCTTTTGCTGGCTTTTTTATCGCTTAAGAAAGCTCGTCCTTACACCTTCTGATAAACCTCGCTGCCTTTTTTCACAAACTCAATTGCTTTTTCCTGCATGCCTTTGTGCAGCGCTTCTTGTTCGCTCACTCCTAAATTGGCGGCGTAATCACGTACGTCTTGGGTGATTTTCATAGAGCAGAAATGTGGGCCGCACATTGAGCAGAAGTGCGCTTGTTTTGCGCCATCTTGCGGCAATGTTTCATCGTGGAATTCCTTGGCTTTTTCTGGATCTAGGCCTAGGTTGAATTGGTCTTCCCAACGGAACTCGAAACGTGCTTTTGATAATGCGTTGTCACGAATCTGCGCACCTGGGTGGCCTTTTGCCAAGTCTGCCGCGTGTGCCGCGATTTTGTAGGTAATAACGCCTACACGTACGTCTTCTTTATCTGGTAAGCCTAAGTGTTCTTTTGGCGTTACGTAGCACAACATAGCACAGCCATACCAGCCAATCATGGCGGCGCCAATGCCAGAAGTAATATGGTCATAACCCGGTGCGATGTCCGTAGTTAATGGGCCTAATGTATAGAATGGGGCTTCGCCACAATGCTCAAGCTGTAGCTCCATATTTTCTTTAATCAAATGCATAGGCACATGGCCTGGGCCTTCAATCATGGTTTGTACATCGTGCTTCCAAGCGATTTGTGTGAGCTCACCTAGCGTAATGAGTTCGGCAAATTGCGCTTCATCATTGGCATCATAAATTGAGCCTGGGCGAAGCCCGTCTCCTAAACTAAAGCTCACATCGTACGCTTTCATGATTTCGCAGATGTCTTCAAAATGCTCGTACAGGAATGATTCTTTATGATGGGCTAAACACCATTTAGCCATAATAGAACCACCGCGTGACACAATACCTGTCATGCGTTTTGCAGTCATTGGAATGTATGCCAAGCGTACACCTGCATGAATCGTGAAGTAATCCACACCTTGCTCAGCTTGCTCAATCAATGTGTCGCGGAAAATTTCCCAGGTTAAGTCTTCAGCTTTACCATTCACTTTTTCTACCGCTTGGTAGATAGGCACCGTGCCGATTGGCACTGGTGAGTTACGAATAATCCATTCGCGGGTTTCGTGAATATTTTTACCGGTTGATAAATCCATCACGTTATCTGCACCCCAGCGTGTCGCCCACACCATTTTTTCAACTTCTTCAGTGATGCTAGAACCTAGCGCAGAGTTACCAATATTGGCGTTGATTTTAACCAGGAAGTTACGGCCAATAATCATAGGCTCAACTTCTGGGTGGTTAATATTAGCCGGGATAATCGCGCGGCCAAGGGCTACTTCGCTACGTACAAATTCTGGCGTAATGCTTTTCGGGATGTTCGCGCCAAAATCTTGGCCTTTATGCTGCGTTTGCAGCAACTCGCTCATGTTTTCGCGGCGTTGATTTTCACGAATGGCAATATATTCCATCTCAGGCGTAATAATGCCTTGGCGTGCGTAATGCATTTGGCTGACGTTTTTGCCGGCTTTAGCACGTAGCGGTTTGCGAGTGAGGTTAAAACGCATCGCACGTAATTCTGGGTCTACCAAACGTTGTTGACCAAACTCTGAGCTTGGGCCGTCTAATTGTTCGGTATCGTTGCGTTCTGCAATCCAGCCAGAGCGCACGGTGTTTAAGCCGTTACGAATATCAATCTTAACGTCTAAGTCTGTATAAGTACCGCTGGTGTCATACACAACGACTGGCGCGTTGGTATCTGCGCCAAACATAGAAGGTGTATCGCTTAGGCTAATCTCACGGAAAGGCACTTGAATATCAGCACGTGAGCCTTGCACGTAAATTTTGCGTGATTTGGCAAAAGGCTTAATAGTGTCAGGATCAATTTGCGCGGTTTCACCGTCAAAATTGGCTGTATTTTTGTGTAGGTTTTTATCGATGGCGTTCACTGGTGCTCCTTATGGTAATAACGTAAGAAGCAAGTGATATGTGCTTTCCTACGGCGGCATGACCCGCATCAGGTTCAAAGGGTGATTCTCACTGTAATTTATGGAAAACCCAGAAATTACAGACCCCTAGCAATAGACGAAATATACGCTAAAGTGACATCAAAACCAAGGTTTAACCTTAATTAATGATGTAAATATTAACATCGTTAAGAAATTTGCAATTATTGATGAATTTTTTGATAAACTGATTACAAATAATTAACTATAGATAAAAATCCGGGCGGTAACCAATGGCATTGATGATCTACTTGCTTTACTACGTTGTGGCTATTACAGCGTTATTCCTGCATTTCACTGGTCATTTAGAGCGTTGGGGGATGGACTGGGTGATATTAGTGCTGGCTGTCACCGTATTCCCGGTCGTGATTTACCTTTAGCTTAGTTAATAAACGTAGCAATTAAGTTTCATTTGCCGGATAGGCTCACCTTAAAAATTCCACTGCTTATCCCTGCAAAACTCCCTGAGTATTAGCAAACTTCTTTGAAAAACTTTCTTATTTACCCTCGCCGCTTTTGGCTTCTGCACTTATTGATACCAGTTTTTATTGCGGTTTTCATGGTGCTCATTTATCCACATACCTATCTTGATGCGTGGCTGATTGCGCCATTCTACGATGCCCAGCAATTAGCATTTCCACTTAAAAATGACTGGTTCATCGAAACAGTGATGCATTTATGGCTTAAGTATCTGGTGATCGCCATTTCATTGGTTTTTCTAGGCTTGTTCATACTGGGGTTCATTAAAAATGCGCAGGATTGGATTAAAAAAAACCAGCGTGCATTTGTCTGGACTTTTATCGCTATGCTAGCCAGCACGACGTTAATTTCCATCTTGAAGCACATGAGCAATCATTCCTGCCCTTGGGATTTAACGATGTTTGGCGGCAGACAGCCGTATCTAGCATTGTTTGAAGCGCTACCAGTAGGTGCTAAACCCGGCCACTGCTTCCCGGGCGGGCATGCTTCTGCAGGTTTCTCCCTGATGGCGATCTATTTTGGTTTTCGCGATAATCAGCCAATATTAGCTAAAACAGCTTTATGTGTAGGGCTGTTACTAGGATTAGTAATGGGTTGGGGACAAATGATGCGGGGTGCGCACTTTATGTCGCATAATCTTTGGACCGGCTTGATCGTATGGCTGTTTTTATTAGCGTTGTATTTGTTATGGTCACCTATTAACCAGCCTACAAAATAAACCTAAAACCTGCAAAATAAGTAGGAACCCTGATCTTTTTGCAGGATAAAAACTTGAAAATCAACTTAAATCGTACTAAATCCTTAAAAACAGTCCTTTTTTATGTGGCACATGAATTGCATTTGTAATGTGTTTTTAATGATTCAATAGGCTTTCCATGCACGCTAGTAATACATCCCGCAATAACTTTTCCTTAGTTCAATTCATCGCGCTTTCTGCGCTAGTGATTTGGTTATTGTTGCGCGTAGTATTGCTGCTGGACGTAGGAATCCAGCAATTATCGATAGTGGAAGTGATGCAGGCTTTTATCGTAGGCGCATGGTTTGACCTGAATGCCTTGGTATTTTTATCCGCACCCTTTCTATTAATCGCCATATTGGTGCCCAACAAGCTCAGGACGAAATCATGGTTTCCATTGCTATGCTGGATAAGTGCTTGGGCAGTATTATTTAGCCTCATATTCGGTGCAGTATCCGAATATATCTTCTGGCAGGAATTCACAACCCGTTTCAACTTTATCGCCGTTGATTACTTAATTTATACGCATGAAGTCATCGGTAATATTCAAGAGTCTTATCCTGTACCGCTAATCCTCTCAGCGATTGCAGGCATTGGCCTAGTCATTGTGCTGCTAGCCAGTCGCTTCGTAACACTGGATAACAATCCTTTTAGCGTCAAGCGTAAAGCCTTATTGCTGTTCTTAACCCTAGTGATACCGATAATTAGTTTCAAATTGGCAAACGTAGACCAAATGGAATTTAGTAAGAATGCTTATGCCAATGAGCTTTCTGGTAATGGATTATTTAGTTTTTCTGCGGCAGCCCGTCGTAATGAATTGGATTACGATAAATTCTATAAAACTATTCCGCAAAGTGAAGCCTTAAATATTCTGAAAGGTGTGGGTTTGGAGCGAAAACCAGTACCTAAAATTACCGAGATTGCAGCGGATAATAAAACAGACAAAGTGACTGAAGCTGCAGCATTAGGACCTTTTAAACGCAGACCAAAAAACGTTATCTTGATTTCTGTAGAGAGCTTGTCTGCTGAATATGTGGGCGCTTATGGCAGCAAGGAAAATCTAACTCCTGTGCTAGATAAAATGGCTCAAGAAAGCTTGGTATTCGATAAGCTATTCGCTACCGGAACTCGCACAGTTCGCGGACTGGATGCACTTTCAATCGGCATTCCACCGATACCGGGCCAGGCCATAGTGCATAGGCCAGATAATGAGCATTTGGCTACTATCGGCGAGTTTCTGCGTCAGCAGAACTATGAAACATTTTTCATATACGGCGGCTATGGCGTTTTCGATAATATGAATAACTATTTCCGTAGCAATAATTACAAAGTAGTAGACCGGACTGATTTCGATAAGAATACTATCCAAGCTGAAAACGTGTGGGGTGTGGATGACGAGAGTTTGTTCGAGAACTCCATCAATATTTTGGATAAAAACGCAGGGTCAAAAAAACCTTTCTTTGCGCATATCATGACTACTACAAATCATCGGCCTTTTACTTTCCCTGAAGGTAAAATTGACCTGCCACAAGGCAAACGCGCCGGCGCTGTTAAATACACGGATTATGCTATTGGCAAGTTGATAGAAAAAGCCAAAACCAAACCGTGGTTTAAAGACACCTTATTCGTTATCGTGGCCGATCATTGTGCCTCGGTGGCAGGCAAGACTAAATTGCCGGTGGCTAAATACCATATACCATTATTCTTCTACGCGCCCGATATTTTGCCAGCAGGCCATTTTAGCCGGGTTGCCAGCCAAATAGATATCGTACCTACCTTACTGGATGTACTTGGGGCCAAAGGTGAGCAGCAGTTTTATGGTCAGTCTATGTTTAAGGCTGTGGCACAAAACGCGCCAGAGCGCGCTTTCATTAGTAATTATCAGCAGTTAGGCTATTACAAAAATAATATGCTCATTGCTTTAAGCCCGAAGAAAAAAGCAGAGGCTTATAAGATTGACCCTGTTACGTTTGATGAAGTACCAACAGAAGTTAACACTGACTTACTTAATGAGGCAATTGCTTATTACCAGAGCGCCAACCGCGACTTTAAAAGTGGAGCATTAAAATTATTGCCGTAATTGAATAATCAAACTTAATTAACTTTAAAGGTTCCTAGAAGATATTTGTAACAGTGAATAAACAGCATATGAAAAATAACAATAGTTTGAACCAAACCTACAGTAAGGTACCTGAGCTGACCCTGATTTTCTGGGTAATCAAAATCTTGGCGACTACTTTAGGTGAAACCGGTGGTGACGCTGTTTCAATGTCCATGAATCTTGGTTACCTAGTCAGTACCCTTATTTTCGCAGTAATATTTTTCGTAGCAGTAGTGGCGCAAATCAAAGCTGAAAAATTTCATCCTTACTTATATTGGGCAACTATTATTGCCACTACCACAGTAGGCACTACACTGGCTGATTTCGCGGATCGCTCTCTCGGTATAGGTTACACGGGTGGTACCACATTATTGTTCACTCTTTTGCTTGCTTCCCTAGCGGTGTGGTATAGAACGATGGGCTCCATCTCCGTGAATACTGTCAGTTCGCCCAAGGTCGAGATGTTTTACTGGGTAACGATTATGTTCTCGCAAACCTTGGGTACGGCACTAGGAGACTGGACTGCAGACACCGCAGGTTTAGGTTATAGCGGCGGCGCTATGATTTTCAGTGGGCTATTATTGCTGGTGTTGGCAGCTTATTACTTCACAAGCTTATCCAGAACCCTCTTATTTTGGGCGGCGTTTATATTGACTCGCCCACTTGGCGCTGTGGTGGGTGATTTCCTGGATAAGCCACTGGCAAAAGGGGGCTTGGAACTCAGCCGCTATACCGCTTCAATTACTATTTTTGTTATCATCGTGATACTGATTGTAATTTTCCCACAACGTGCAGCGAAAGGTATGGGGCATTAGTGCTGTTTAATTTATACTCCTCAGGGATTTGAGTGGCAAAATCTCTTACCAAACCTAAAAAAAAGCTTTCCGAAAAAGAGTGGCGTGAGCTCTCGCGAGATGAGCGCCAAGAGATCCAGAACGTACTGGATCACTTGGAAGGTATACGGGACGTTAACCAAGAGTACGTAGATCAGCGAACGCTGGGCGAACGTGCCGCCGATGGCATTGCGAATGTGGCAGGTTCATGGACTTTCATCATTATATTCCTCGGTATCTTGCTGGTTTGGGCATTCCTCAATACCGAAATCCTGGGTCCGAAGGATGAAGCGTTTGATCCTTACCCTTATGTATTTTTGAACTTGGTGCTGTCTATGCTGGCTGCAGTTCAGGCGCCTATCATCATGATGTCGCAAAACCGTCAAACCTCAAGGGATAGGCTAGATGCCGAGATTGACCACGAGGTGAATGTACGTGCAGAGCTTGCAATTCAAAACCTGCATGAGCGTATTGAAGGTTTAGAACAGAATCTGAATGCAATCAGTCATCTGTTTAGCCGCAGTGTAGAAGGCCGAGATATGCAGAAAGCCACGCCATAAAATGGAACGCTGGATTTATTATGCTTTTCTGTCTATGTTCTTTGCCGGGTTTACTTCGGTCATCGCCAAACAAGGGCTATCGGGAATATCTGCCGAACTTGGTTTAACGGTACGCACATTATTCGTCTGTGTATTTGTGCTGATGTTTGCAGCATTGGCGGTCGCACCGTCTGAATTCAAATCGTTGCAAAAAATCAATTATCTCTGGCTGGCTTTGTCCGGCATCACGACTGCATTGTCATGGATTTTTTATTACAAAGCCTTGAAGGTAGGGGATGTTGCTACGGTAGCGCTGATCGACAAGGGCAGCGTGGTGATTGCGATACTGCTGGCTTGGTGGCTATTGAAAGAGGTTATTTCCTTGCGCATGATACTTGGCGCTGCGTTCATTGTGGCGGGCTTATTTATCATCGCTAAAAAATAGGCGCTAACTACATCAGTTGCAATGCAATTCCGGCAGCCTGTTCAATAATTCGCCATTCTCTATCAACCAGGCAATCACCTTGACGCGGCTATCTACATTACACGCATTGATATAACCAATTGCGCCACCGGTATCAGCCACATAACGCATTACCGCTTCTTCGGAGTTGACTACATAAGGCGGTGAAATGCCGTGAAAATACACGCCATTCCAATAATCATTTTGCGCGCTGGGTAAGCTGCCTAGAATTTTGCTGGAAAACTGCACGCGTATGAAATGCTCTGCTGGCAGATTGACCGCATGAATATGTTTGCCGTCCGCCCAATAATCTTTTTTACGCAAATAGATCAACTTGAGTTCGGGCAAACTCACACTTTTTGTTGGCTGTTCGGTAGGCACAATTACAGCGATGACTATGGGTTCACGAGCGTAACTGATGCCGCTGATTAGCAAGCCATAAATCGCTATTAAAGTAACGACCTTGCGCATTTAAAACAGCACCGTGAAAGACGACAAAAACCCGCGTGGAGATTCAGGCTGGTCAGCACTGCCGCCGGTGAACTCGAGTTTAAAGAGTTGCGTGGGTTTAATACGCCAAGTTGCGCCTAATAGCCATCGTTCGCTATAGCCTTCATCCGGTCGATGTATCGTTTCTACGCGGGCGATACCATACCAATTGTTTAATAGCGGTAGTGGGACAGCGGTTTGTAGATATGCGCCGCTACCGCCATCGGAAAGGTCTGATTTCCAACGCTGATAAGCTTCCCCCAGGATTTCGACCTGATGAAAGTTGGTAATGAAATCCAGACCGGCCATTTCGTAATGACGGCTAGTGGGTTCTTTTTCAGTGAATTCCAGTAAATTCAGCCCGATGTTGAATGAATCTCCAAAGGTGAATCGCGCACCTTTTACGTCGCGAAATTTGATTTCGTCCGGATCTTCATCTTGGTCTTCCAGGCCCTCTATGAATAAAGTATATTCAAAAGCACTGGTACTGAGCGGCACTGCCCCATACACCATCACGCCATTCGTTGAAGTTGGAAATAATCGACTGGTAGCAAGCGGCCTGCTGCTAGTCCACACTAATGGAGACGCATGGAGTTGATTCCAACGGCCAACGGGTGATAAGAACCGACCTACTCGCAAATTCACTTTATCAGAATAGCTATAATCTAAATATAGGCGCTCAAGCTTAATTGAGCTTCCATCGGTATTGAGCCCATTACGGTGAGTCCAGTTCAGGGGCTTATCAAGTTCCAGTTCGCTGAAGAATTTAAAGCGACCTTCATTTTCCCATTTGGCGATCAGGCTAAATTCATTGATAGCGGCTTCTGTAGGTAATTCCCTGGGTAACATGATGCCAGCGCTATAATACCCGCCTACAGAAAAGCCATCTATAAAGCCGATCGAGTCCTCAGCAAATGCAGCCTTGCACAGCGCAAGGAGCAAGACTACACTTCCTATACCTAATCTTTTAAAGCGTTGCATACTTGCTCCAAACTCGAACAAAATTCAGGGATTCAAATTCCGCACTAATCATAATAGGCGTATAAATGGGCGTAACTTTAGCAAACCTATAATTTTTATTGTAAGTCACTCTGCCTAATCTAACTCTTAAAATCAAACCATAATCAATGTTTAAAAAGCCATTATCTGTTCAACAGTTACTTATGTGGGGGTTTTTACTCACGGCTTTATTACCCCTGTTAACCGTCATGTGGCTGGCATTTTATCAAGCGCGAAGTGCATTGCGGGAAGAAATTACCCGTGACATGCAAACACGGGCTACAGCGGCGTTTAATGAAGTCGACAATATGATGTTTGAGCGCCTGCAGAATATGGTGTCTTGGAGCCGCTTGGAAGTAATGAACGAAGTAGTTATCGACGATATCGATAAGCGTTTATCAAATTTTTTGACTGAAATCAAAAATAGTTACCGTGGGGTTTATCAGACTTTATACGTCGTCAATAATCATAATTTAGTCGTCGCTTCCAGTGACCCAGCCCAAATTGGTAAACACGCTAACAGTTTATTACCAGCACAATCGTCCTGGAAGGAGGTGCAATTTGCCAACCATACAATCCATTTCGAGAAAATCCAGCAGCAGCATTTACCTATGGCCATTGCGATGGAAGATGAAGACGGTAAGAAAATCGGCACTTTATGGGTATGGTTTGACTGGAATTATATTTCGACCATTTTGAAAAATACTGAAATCAAAGGCAGTTCTGCCGCTTTGTTGGATGAGAACGGCCATGAACTGGCTCATACCGAAGATTGGTTTAAAATCCGGTCTGCGCATAATGTTTCTACGCATTCCCAGCCGGTTAATTTAATAGCAGGCAATGGGGCAGCAGCCTCTATTTTTAACTGGCAGGTTGTGATTGCACAATACCGCACGGTGGCCATGCAGCCAGTGCAGCGCATGGGCTTCATTTTTATTGTGTTATTGCTCGGCACTGCGCTCTTAACTACGGCGCTAGCAGCACCTTTAGCGCGCAGCATTACCAAGCCACTTGCCAAGCTCACTGATTACGCCAATCATTTTATGCGTTCTTCTCAAGCGACTCTGCCACCAGTGGATGGCCCTAGTGAAGTGCGTGCCATGTCGGACGCGTTCGGTAAGATGATGGAGGATTTGGCACAATCAAAAGAGAATCTCACACGTGCAGCTAAGTTGGCGGTAGCGGGAGAAATGGCCGCAGCCATGAGTCATGAAGTGAGGACACCGTTAGGCATATTGCGCTCATCGGCTCAAGTGTTATCTCGGGAAAAGAATCTGAGTGCAGAAGGCCGCGAAGTGACAGCTTTTATTACCACTGAAACTGACAGGCTGAATAAACTAGTCTCTACTCTGGTAGATTCAGCAAGGCCGCGTCAGCCGGAATTCGCCATGCATGATATTGTAGGTTTGGTTGAACATGCCATAGCGATGTTACGTATGCAGGCCAATAAAAACGAGATTAACCTGGTGTTTGCATCGGGGAGTTTAGTTTCAACTGGGAATTTGGGTTTCTCTAAGTTTCTCGTAGAATGTGATGGCGAACAGATCACACAAGTCATCCTCAACTTGGTATTGAACGCAATACAGGTACTGCCTACTTACGGTAATATTGTCGTAAGCCTTTTTGAAACACAGGATAATGTGACCATCAGCGTGGCTGATGATGGCGTGGGGATTGATGAAGCGCAGAAAGAACATATTTTCGACCCATTTTTTACGCAGAGGCCTGGGGGAATAGGCTTGGGGTTGGCAATATCCAGGCAAATTGTCACAGCACACTTTGGTACACTTACTGTAGAAAAAAATCAGGCTGTACAAAATACCAACGGTGCAGATTTCCGCGTCACGCTGCCAAAACTCCAGATTCAACCTTAGAATAATAAAATGACGACAACCATTAAACATGTATTAGCAGTCGATGATGAACCCAGTATGCTGCGCCTGCTGGAAATTAGCCTGCGTCAGGCAGGTTACCAGCCGATTACCGCTAAAGATGGCCGTGAGGCACTGGATATTATTCGTACGCATACGGTGGATTGCGTAGTCAGTGACTTGCATATGCCGCGCATGGATGGCTTGCAATTGCTTAAGGAAATCCGCCAGGAAAATAACGAACTCCCCGTAATCATTGTTACTGCGCAAGGTGAGATCAAGACTGCGATTGAAGCTATCAAGAATGGCGCTTCGGATTATATTTTACGGCCATTTGATTTAGAGGAGTTAGAAGTTGCGATCAAGCGCGCTTTGTCCTTTGCCCGCTTGGCCCTAGAAAACCAGTTCTTACGCGAGGAAAAAACAGTACACACAGGTTTGATAGGCGACAGTGCGCCCATGCAAAAGGTACATGAGGCTATCCGGCAAATTGCTCCGGAAAAAGCTACAGCTTTGATTGTTGGCGAAACCGGAACGGGTAAAGAGCTGGTCGCCCGCGCTATTCATGAAGACTCGCCGCGTAAAAACGCCTTATTTGTCGCGGTGAATTGTGCAGCGATTCCTCATGAGATGCTGGAATCTGAATTATTTGGCCACGAAAAAGGCGCATTTACCGGTGCAATAAAAGAACGAATCGGTAAATTCGAGCTGGCAGATGGCGGTACCCTATTTTTAGACGAAATTACCGAAATGCCCATGCAGTTGCAGGCCAAGCTCCTGCGGGCGCTGCAAGAAAACGTCATTGAACGTTTAGGCGGCAATCGGCTGATTCAAGTAGACATTCGCATTGTGGCAGCCACCAATAGAAACCCGCAGGAAGCCATCAAGGAAGGCAAGCTACGGGAGGATTTGTATTACCGTTTGAATGTATTCCGTATCGATCTGCCGCCACTTAAAGCCCGCAAAGCGGACATAGAACAATTAGCCAAACATTTCCTCGCTAAACGCCGCGTTGACATTTCCGCAAATGCCATCAATACGTTGCTTGGTTACGATTGGCCCGGGAATGTGCGCGAGCTGGAAAATGTGCTGGAACGTGCGGCTATCATCAGCGGCAACCAAGTGATCATGCCACACCATTTGCCTATAGAAATGGTCAATGCCGATGTCAGGCAATTGCCGGAAACTAGCGAAACACCGATCAATAACCTTGCTTTACCTAATGCAGTTGAAGCCCTGGAAAAGCAACTCATTTTAGAGGCACTTAGCGCTACCCATGGTAATAAAAGCCGCGCAGCCAAATTGCTTGAGATTAGCGAACGTTCTCTTTGGTATAAGTTAGACCAATACCAGCTTAAATAAGGTATTGGGAATAAAATGTTAAGTGGTGTAAAGCCAGCTTGGTTGTAAAGCAGTTACGCTATAATTGAAATTAAACAAAAACCTTAGAGCTTGAAAAATGACGCAGGTAGCAGAAAATTTGAATACTCAATCTACAGTTGAATTAAACGAAGCTGGATTCAATATGCCTCGCGAGACCGCACGTTTCAATATGATCGAACAGCAGATTCGCACTTGGGAAGTGCTGGATCCTGCCGTGCTTGCCATGCTGAATGAAGTACCGCGCGAACATTTTGTTGCAGAATCACAAGCGGGCCTAGCGTTTGCCGATGTCGAATTACCAATCGGTTACGGCCAAACGATGTTATCGCCTAAGTTAGAAGGCCGCATTTTACAGGCTGTGTCTATAAAAAAAACTGACAAAGTTTTACTCATAGGTACTGGCAGTGGCTATTTAACGGCCTTATTAGCCAAGTTGGCTGCACATGTTCACAGCGTGGAAATAAATCCGGCACTTTCAGAAATCGCTCAATCACGCTTGGCAGCTGAAGGTATCAGTAACCTTACTTTATACGTTGGTGAAGGCGCTAATGGATGGCCTGCAGCAGCTCCTTATGATGTGATTGTCTATACTGGATCTACACAGTTGCGGCCTCTTGCTGCTGAAAAAATGTTAAGTGTAGGCGGCCGCCTGTTTGTCGTCACTGGTGAGGTGCCTATCATGCAAGCTAAACTAACGCAGCGTATCAGCGAAGATGCTTTCCGTCATGAAACCCTCTTCGAAACTTGCTTGCCCCTGCTGGAAAATGCACCGCAAACGACTAAGTTTGAGTTTTAATTAGATATTCTTCTAATAATGAAAAGACATCTGAGTTTAGGATTGCTAGGTTTAATGTGGTCAGCTGGTTTATTTGCGCCATTTTCTGCACAGGCAGCAGGTACTCCCCAAACTTTGGTGGATATCTATCAAGAGGCCTTGGCACATGATCCTACTCTGGCATCCGCATTGGATGCTAATCAAGCAGCTCAAGAAATCATCGAACAGGCAAAAGCACTTTATAGGCCTACCATTAACCTGAATGCCGGTACTACTGCAACTCGAAGCGATATCCGTTTTCTGGATTCTACATCAAGCAATAACCCCTTTCGCTTTCAGGGTCGTTCCAACTATGAGGGTTACACATATGGTATTGATGCACGCCAGCCCATTTTCCGTAAGCAAAATCTGGTTCAAATAGACCAATCAAAAATTCAGGTAAGCCAGGCAGATAAACAACTGGCATTAAGCAAACAGGACCTTATCCTTAGAACAACACAGGCTTATTTCGCGGTGCTTATTGCCCAAGACAAGATTGGTCTGATCGGCGCACAAAAAGTCGCGATTTTAGGTCAGCTGGACCAAGCAAAAGCGAATTTTGATGTAGGTACGGCGACTATTACTGATGTTAACGAAGCACAAGCGCGTTATGACCTTATCGTCGCTCAAGAAATTGCCGCAATCAATGAATACCAGATTGCCCAACGTTCCGTACAAGCAATTACCGGTGTCATTCCGGAAAAGCTTGCAACTGTCAGGGCTGATATTCAAACCACCAGCTTAGAACAGCCCATGGATAAATGGTTAGATGTGGCAACCCAAAATAATTTGAACTTACAAATCCAGCAGGATGAGCTAAGGTTATCTGAACAGAATATTAAACTTGCACAGGCGGGCCATTATCCTACATTGGATGCGATTGCCAACTATAACGACAACTATGCTAACGGTAACGCAACCGGTACTGGTAGTGAGTTAAAAGCAGGTGTGATTGGCTTGCAATTCCAGATTCCCCTATATCAAGGCGGTGCGGTGAATTCACGTATCAGGCAGGCTGTTTACAATAAACAAAAAGCGCAAGACGATGTAGAAGTTGCACGTAGGCAGGTTGAGTTGGAAACGCAGCGCGCTTATCTAAACTTAAATACCAGCATCGCTCAGGTCAAAGCTTATGAACAGGCTTTAAAAAGTAGCCAAAGCCAGCTGGATTCGACAAAATTAGGTTATGAAGTAGGGGTGCGTACCAGCGTAGATGTACTGAATGCGCAACAGCAATTATTCTCCGCCAAGCGCGACTTGCTACAAGCCCGTTATGATTACCTAGTTAATATTATTCGCTTGAAAGCGGCTTCCGGCGTGGTTGCTGAGGTAGACTTGGCAGATATCAATCAGCAATTGGTGCTCAATGCGACAAACTAGCCTCATATGTAATGCCGGATTCAGTCAACTTGTGCTAATTGATATCCAAACACGATTGCAAGGCGTAATGGTGCCCGAGGCTATGGATGCCGTTATAAAGAATTGCACCACCCTGGTGACTGCTGCCAAATTATTGGAAGTGCCTATTTTGCTTACCGAGCAATATCCGCAGGGCCTAGGCCATACCTTACCTGAGCTTTTATCATTATTGCCGAATGTTAATCCTGTAGAAAAAATCACATTTGCCTGCACCGGAGAATCAAAATTCACGCGCCAGCTTACGGTAGATCGCCCGAAAATCATATTGGCAGGTGTGGAAGCACATATCTGTGTGTTGCAAACAGCCTTAGGTTTGCTAAGTAGTGATAAACAGGTATTCATTGCGGAAGATGCCATCATCTCGCGCAACCCGGCAAATAAAGCCAATGCCTTAGCCCGAATGCGCGAAGCCGGGTGCATTATTAGCAATACTGAATCCATCGTATTTGAATGGCTGGGTAAAGCCGAAGGTGACGCATTTAAAGCCATTAGCAAGCTGGTAAGATAATCCTAGTACTCGTTAAAAGTATCCACGAAGTTAATCGCAATTAGCTAGCTTAACGAGTAGCCAAGTACTGCTTGATTAGCGTCAGCGCGCGGCCGGTGGCACCGCCATTTTTTTCACTAAACCCAGCAATAGCCAGCACCATTTTTTGTCGTTTAGTATGATCCGTAAACAGCATTTTCAGGGTTTGCGCTAGCGCTTGGCTATCGTGCACACGGAGCGCCGCCCCTGCGTCTATTGCGGATTTACTGGCCTGTGCAAAGTTTAAAGTATGCGGCCCAATCAACACCGGTTTATTCATGGCTAGTGCTTCAATCAAATTTTGACCACCCAGCGGTAACAAACTACCGCCGATAAACGCAACATCGCAAGCCGCATAATAGGTAAACATTTCGCCCATACTATCGCCTAAAAGAAACTGCTTCATGATAACTTTGTCATCCACGTCATCAGCATCTTGCCGTACTTTTTGTACTGCCTCTCCCTTTAAGGCTTCTTCATTGATTCCTGGTTCTCGTATCGCATTTCCATTTACGAGCAATTGAGAACGACGCATAAAGTCGTGGCCTTTTTTCCTGAGCAACTCAGCAATTTCATCAAAGCGTTGCGGATGGCGTGGAACTATGATGGTGAGCAAATCCGGAATATTGGCTTGCCTTACTGCCTCAATAATCATGCTTTCTTCGTTGCGGCCATTATCATCCCGCGTGCTGGCTGCGAGGAATACTGGCCGACTTTGAGCTTTTAACCTAGCACGTAATTTTTCGCCTTCCATAACAGCATTCTTCGGCGGCATAACCTCAAACTTGATATTGCCCATGACGCTTATACTTTTTGCGCCTAACGCTTGCAGACGCCGGCTATCCTCAATTGTTTGGGCGCCAATAGCCGTTAAATCGTGTAAGCCTTCCTGTACAAGTTTGCCAAGCTTGGCATAACCTGATGCAGATTTTTCCGAGAGCCTCGCGTTAAGTAATAGCAGCGGAACATCCGCATCTTTACAGGCATGGATCAAATTGAACCATAGCTCGGTTTCCATCAGTACGCCGATGCTAGGTTTGTAATGCGCTAAAAACCGAGCCGCTGCGCCGGGTGTGTCATAAGGTAAATAAGCTCGCTGTACGCTTTCACCGAATAATTGCTCGCTGGTAGCGCGTCCGGTGGGCGTGATATGCGTTAGAAGTACTTGATGAGCAGGGTATTCAGCTTGCAGTAATTTTACTAATAACGATGCAGCGCGGGTTTCCCCTACTGACACACAATGCAACCAGATAATCGGTTTTTTAACCGTTGCCGTATAAAAGCCAAAACGTTCTGCCCAATGCTGTAAGTATTCCGGTTGTTTCCTGGAACGCCATAATAATTTCAGCGGGGCAAAAGGCAGCAATAAGTAGAGCAAAACGGTATAGATTGTTCTTGTCATTTTACTATTTTCGCACAAATTTTTTAGACCGCAGGTTTTGTATTAAAAGTGTTATAGCGTTGCAAACCAATACCAGTATGGCTTCCCAAATTTACAAGACAATATGTTGAAATTTCGTCAATATTTTGGTAAAAAAATTGCTTGACCCACCACTACAAAATGATTAAATTAACAAAAAAAGCACAATATCTTGTGGTTGGTAGTTTTTTTTCTCTCTCAGTAACAACCTTGTAATTGTCTTACCCTGTAAGCTAATTAGTAACAATATAATTAATAAGAATCGGTTTTCTTCACCTGTAATTTTTAGTGATGAAAATCTATGATAAAGGATACAACTCATGCTTAAAGCCGTCGAAACTGCTCAAAATTCAAGCGAAAAAAATAAATACGCAAATAGTCTGAATACGGAAAAAGAAATTCCTATTCAACCGGTGTCGCTAGACATCTGGGATAAAAAATATCGTTTGAAGTCCAAGCAGGGCGAGCATGTGGATAAAGACATCGATGATTCCTACTCGCGCGTGGCACGGGCGTTGGCCGATGTAGAAACAACGGATGAGAAACGCCATGAATGGCATGAGAAATTCCTCTGGGCATTGCGCCGTGGTGCGATTCCTGCAGGCCGTATTACCTCTAATGCAGGCGCGCTAGAACACAAACCAGCTACTTCAACCATCAATTGCACGGTTTCCGGCGTAGTGGAGGACAGCATGGATAACATCCTCGGCAAAGTGCACGAGGCTGGTTTAACGCTAAAAGCCGGTTGCGGTATTGGTTATGAGTTTTCAACCTTGCGTCCAAAAGGCGCATTCGTAGCGGGTGCCGGTGCTTACACAAGTGGTCCTTTATCTTTTATGGATATCTACGACAAGATGTGTTTTACCGTATCCAGTGCTGGGGGTCGCCGCGGAGCGCAAATGGCTACGTTTGATATCTCACACCCGGATGTCACAGACTTCATTAAAGCCAAACGTGAAAATGGTCGTTTGCGCCAGTTCAATTTGAGCTGCCTGATTACTAAAGAATTCATGGAAGCGGTAAAAGCCGATTCTGAGTGGAAACTGGCTTTCCCGGTGACAGAAAAAGAAGCCATTATCGATGGCCTTAACGTGAATGATGAAGCGCAAGTGGTATGGCGTGAATGGCCAGTTAAAGGCAAATACTTAACGCAAGATCATGGCCTAGATGCGGGCAAAGTAGCTTGCCGCGTTTACAAAACCATCAAGGCACGCCGTTTGTGGGATGTCATTATGTCCAGCACTTACGACTTTGCTGAGCCGGGTTTCATCTTGATTGACCGCGTCAATGAAATGAACAACAACTGGTTCTGCGAAAACATACGTGCAACTAACCCATGCGGCGAGCAACCATTGCCGCCTTATGGCGCTTGCTTGTTGGGTTCAGTTAACCTGACTAAATTCGTGAAAAAGCCATTCACTGACGAAGCTTACTTCGACTGGGCTGAATACCGCGAAGTGGTAGGAATTTTTACGCGTATGCTTGATAACGTGGTTGAAATCAATGGCTTACCATTACAACAACAGCGTGACGAAATCGCTCGCAAACGCCGTCATGGTATGGGTTACTTGGGTTTAGGCTCAACTTTCACCATGATGAAAATGAAATACGGTGAAGAAGAATCAGTTAAATTCACTGATGAAGTCACTCGCGTAATGGCCGAAGTGGGCTGGGAAGTAGGCGTGCAATTGGCTGAAGAAAAAGGCCCTGCACCGATTATGGATGAGAAATTCGAAGTCACTGCCGATATGCTGGCTAAACGTCCTGAGATGGCTGCAGATGGCATCAAGGTAGGTAGCAAGGTTGCAGGTAAAGTGCTGCTGGGTAAATACAGCCGTTATATGCAGCAGTTCCCGGAAGGTTTGCGTAACCAAATTGCCACCAAAGGCGTACGTTTCACGCACCATAGCTCTATCGCGCCAACCGGCACTATTTCATTGTCGCTGGCCAATAACGCCAGTAACGGTATTGAGCCATCTTTTGCGCACCACTATGCGCGTAATGTGATTCGTGAAGGCAAAAAATCTAAAGAGAAAGTCGATGTGTTCTCTTACGAGCTATTGGCCTATCGCGAGTTGATTAACCCGAAAGCGATGCCTTTCAGCGACAAACCGGAAGAACAACTGCCGGATTACTTCCTTGATTCTTCAACCATCATGGCAAAAGCCCACGTGGATATTCAGGCTGCATCACAAAAATGGATTGATAGCTCGATCTCAAAAACCATTAACGTGCCGACTGATTATGACTTTGAAGATTTCAAAAGCATCTATCTCTATGCTTACGATAAAGGCCTTAAAGGTTGTACTACTTTCCGCTTTAATCCAGAGGCATTCCAAGGTGTGCTAGTCACTGAGAAAGATCTTGAAAACACCACCTATAAATTCACGCTAGATGACGGTACGGAGCTAGAAGTAAAAGGTAACGAAGAAATTGAATACGATGGTGAGATTCACTCAGCGGCGAATTTATACGACGCATTAAAAGAAGGCTATTACGGAAAATTTTAGATTGTCATTCCGTGCTTGATACGGAATCTAGTGGCTTAGACGCAGATACCGTCTTCGCCGAAGTGACAACAAAGGAGAAACAAAATGGTTAAAATTGAAAAGAAAATCACTGGCTACGCACTGGTGAATGAAGAAGAAAAAGCAAAATCAGCAGAGCTTAAAGAAGCCAATGCAAAAATCGTACAACTGGGCGAGCCCCTAGACCGCCCGGAAAAAATCACGGGTTCAACCTACAAGGTAAAAACGCCGGTAACAGAGCATGCGCTTTATATCACCATTAATGATGTTGTCATGCATGAAGGCACGCCGCAAGAGCACCGCCGCCCTTTTGAGATCTTTATCAACTCCAAAAACATGGATCACTTCCAGTGGATCGTCGCGCTGACGCGCGTGATGTCTGCCGTGTTCCGTAAAGGTGGCGATGTTACCTTTCTGGTAGAAGAACTTAAAAGCGTGTTCGAACCAAGTGGGGGTTATTTCAAAAAAGGTGGCAAGTTCATACCTAGCCTGGTGGCAGAGATTGGCGAAGTAGTTGAGCAACACCTACAATCAATCGGCATGCTCAAAAAAGCAGGTTTAGATGAGCATCAACAAAAACTGGTTGAAGAAAAAAAAGCGGAATATCTTGAGAAACACGCTAAATCAGGTGAAGAGATGAATGCAGAAGGCTTTCCTAAAGGCGCACAACTTTGTAATAAATGCCAAACCAAAGCAAGTATCGTAATGGATGGTTGCCTAACGTGTTTGAATTGCGGCGAGAGTAAGTGCTCATAATACCTCATGATTGTAAACTTTGATTGATTGTGGGTTACACCATAAGCTGCAAGTTTTAACTCATAAAATGCAAATTTTGACATCATAAACTGCAAGTTGACGTTGAAAATATCTATTTCAATTTGTAATCGCTGATTTACATGAGTTTGTTCAGACAGAAATAATTGGAAATAAGGGGCAGTTATGCAATGGCAAAGTTATGTTACAAAACTCTTAGATCCATATGATATTAAAGCGCGATTGTTTCCAGGCTTACTTGTACTACTACCAATAATAACGTTCTTTGCCTTACTTTTTGGTCCCAAAAATCCGGCGTTAGCAACGCTCTTGTCTATACTTTCTGTATGTGGGGGACCTTACTTGCTTGCAAATTTTGTGCGAACCTGGGGCCAAAATGCACAAGAAAGACTGTTCATAAAATGGGGTGGTCAGCCTTCGACCATTCTCATGAGACATAAAGACCAACGTCTGGCCAGTCAAACAAAGATTCGATATCAGCAGCTCGTAACAGCTAAGCTTGGTGTTGGGATGCCATCGATCCAAGAAGAGGCAATAGATCCAAGCGCAGCTGACAATTCATATAGAGCCGCTGCTGATGCTTTACGTCCGTTAACAGTGAATAAAAAGAAATACCCTTTTGTCTTCAAAGAGCTAGTTGCATATGGATTTAATAGAAACTCTTTCGGAGTTCGGTGGTTTGGGGCAGGCATAACACTAGTAGTTATCATAGCGACGTTTGCTCAAGCTGGTGTTCTTCAAAGCACTTCACCTTGGATTCGAGAAAATAGTTTTAGCCAATTAAAATTCTCGCATGTATTAATTCTTTTAGTTTGTATATCTTTACTACTAATGTGGTTGCTGCATTTTACTGCCAAAACCGTTGAACAGGCGGGTTTTAGCTATGCTTTACGGTTATGGGAGTCTCTTGAGACTGTTGGCAAGAAGCCCGTACGGAAGTAGTAGCGTGACTTTAGAATTACATGATGGAGCTCTACAAATATTTAACGTAGACCATGGTCAATGTGCACTCTTAACAATACCTAGTGCCACTGGTATCAAACGAATTCTTATCGACTGTGGACATTCAACTGATTTTCAAGGAAAACCTTGGTCCCCTGGGGAGCACTTGTCAGGTCTAGGCGTGAAATACATTGATATGCTAGTTTGCACAAACTATGACGAAGATCATGCCTCTGGTTATCCTGATCTAAAAAATCGTGCAATTATAATCGGCTGTATTTTAGGTAATCCTACAGTGAGCCCAGAAACTATAAAACATCTAAAAACTGATGATGGTATGGGCCTAGGAATTGAAGCTATTGCCACCACTCTTACCGCACGTAATCAAATTGGCTGGCATCAAACAGTACCTTTGATTTCAGGCGTAGACATTAGATGGACTTATAACCCTTATCCATTCTTTGATGACGAAAACAATTTAAGTCTAGTTTTAACATTAGATATTCATGGAATTCGTTTCATGTTCCCAGGTGACATGGAAAAACGAGGTTGGGAACATATGTTAGCAACATATCCGCCTTTTCGATCGACAGTTGCAGGTGTAAATGTTCTGATTGCAGCACACCATGGTCGAGAAAATGGAATATGTAAGGATATTTTTAACGTATATGGATGCAGGC
>JBKJOT010000114.1:0-3032 GCA_046595335.1 Methylotenera sp. | reverse complement strand
TTTTTCAAAAGCGCTTGCACCCATAATAGGAGCACAACATGGCAAAGAAAGTTATTGGCTATATCAAACTGCAGATCCCTGCAGGTAAAGCCAACCCAAGTCCACCAGTAGGCCCAGCATTAGGTCAGCGCGGTCTTAATATCATGGAATTCTGTAAAGCGTTTAACGCTGCAACTCAAGGTGTAGAGCCTGGCTTGCCAATTCCGGTAGTGATTACAGCATTTGCTGATAAGAGCTTCACATTTGTGATGAAAACGCCTCCGGCGACTATTTTGATCAAAAAAGCAGCGAAGATCGAAAAAGGTTCACCACGTCCACATACCGATAAAGTTGGCAAAATTACTCGCAAACAAGCTGAGGAAATTGCAACAACTAAAATGCCTGACTTAACAGCGGCCGATATGGATGCAGCGGTACGTACCATTGCTGGTAGTGCACGCAGTATGGGTATTGAAGTGGAGGGTGTATAACATGGCTAAAAGAATTGACGCGCTACGCGCAAAAATAGACCGTAACAAACTTTATCCTGTTACTGAAGGTCTTACTCTAGTTAAAGAAAACGCAACTGCGAAATTCAATGAATCTGTTGATGCGGTGATCAATCTAGGTATTGATGCACGTAAATCAGACCAATTGGTTCGTGGTGCTTTGGTATTGCCGAACGGTACAGGTAAAACAACGCGTGTTGCTGTGTTTGCACAAGGTACACAAGCTGAGGCGGCTAAAGCTGCTGGTGCTGACATCGTTGGTTTTGAAGACTTGGCTGAACAAGTAAAAAACGGTATGTTAGATTTTGATGTGGCGATTGCCACACCAGATGCAATGCGTATCGTTGGTGCGCTTGGTCAAATATTGGGCCCACGTGGTCTAATGCCAAACCCAAAAGTGGGTACTGTAACGCCTGATGCAGCTACTGCGGTTAAAAACGCTAAAGCTGGTCAAGTGCAATACCGTACTGACAAAGGCGGCATTGTACATTGCACTATCGGTCGTGCTTCATTCACGATTGAGCAATTGCAAGGTAACTTGGCGGCACTGGTTGAAGCTTTGAATAAAGCTAAACCAGCGTCAACCAAAGGTGTTTACCTGAAAAAATTATCCGTATCTAGCACCATGGGTGCTGGCGTACGTGTGGATCAAGCAAGTTTAACTGCTTAATCAAAAGTTGTTTGGGTATGGCTTAGTGCCTTGCCCACAAAGGGCTTTGGGCTCGCTGGATGTTTGATTGATTGAAAATTGTTTAAACAAATGGCGAGGTTATCAAAGACCGTAGGTGTCTTAAAGCTTTATAGCGAGTGGACTTAATGTAAGTGCTTTAAGGTGGGTGAAGAAATTGAAATTGATTTCGACCTCTGCTTTAAATGACCTGAACCCTACGCAGATGGCGTCACCCTAAACAGGAATAATAGCTCCTGATGAAAGGTCGCCGTGAAATGGTTTTTATGGTTCTTATGAACGATAAAGGCTGATTTTGTTTAATGAGTTTTTTAATTGATTAAACAAAGATTCTAACGGAAGGAGAAAAGACCTTGAGTCTAAATCTTACAGAAAAAAAAGAAGTAGTTGCTGAAGTTAGCGCACAAGTTGCACAAGCCCAGGCAATTGTTCTTGCTGAGTACCGTGGCATGGGCGTTGCTGACATGACCGTTCTGCGCTCAGAAGCTAGAAAATCAGGTGTGTTTCTACGTGTATTGAAAAATACACTGGTACGTCGTGCCGTTGAAGGTACACCTTTTTCTGCTTTAGCAGACAGTATGGTAGGCCCTTTGGTGTTTGGTATTTCTACAGACCCAGTTGCCGCTGCAAAAGTATTGAACAATTTTGCTAAAGCTAACGACAAGTTCGTTATCAAAGCAGGTGCGATTCCAAACCAATTGATGGACGTTGCTGGCGTACAAGCCTTGGCATCTACATTAAGTCGTGAAGAGTTGCTTGCTAAATTTGCGCGTACGCTCAATGAAGTGCCAACCAAATTCGCTCGCGCGATGGCGGCAATTCGTGATGCAAAAGAAGCAGCTTAATTCATTAACTACATTATTTAATTTTAGGAAATATTCAAAATGGCAATTACCAATGCAGACATCTTAGATGCAGTAGCAAAAATGTCAGTTTTAGATTTGACAGCTTTCATTAAAGAAATCGAAGAAAAATTCGGCGTATCAGCAGCTGCAGTAGCAGTTTCAGCTGGTGCAGGTGCAGGTGCGGCTCCAGCTGCAGCGGCAGAGCAAACTGAATTCAACGTGATCTTATTAGCAGCTGGCGAAAGCAAAGTGAACGTAATTAAAGCAGTTCGCGAATTGACAGCTTTAGGTTTGAAAGAAGCGAAAGACTTAGTTGATGGCGCACCAAAAGCAATTAAAGAAGGTGTTTCAAAAGCTGATGCTGACGCAGCATTGAAAAAATTGATCGAAGCTGGTGCAACTGGCGAAATCAAATAAGACATAAGTCTTTGTGTTTTGGGCTGACGGGAAACCGTCAGCCTTATGCATTTCTAGCGCTACGGTTTGTAACAAATTGTAAAGTGTGAAATGTAGCAATTCCTTGATGTATGGAAGTCCCTTCAGTTTAAACCAACTGAGGTTAGAGGTGAAAATACTTACGTAATGGATGTAGTGCAAAAAAGTATTTTAATTTCTGCCCTCAAAATATATAGGAGATGCAATGAGCTATTCCTTCACCGAAAAAAAACGCCTGCGTAAAAGTTTTGCCAAGCGCGAAAGTGTGCAAGAAGTTCCATATTTGCTCGCAATGCAGTTAGAGTCTTATGCTGCTTTTTTACAAGCCAATACCCCTGCGGACAAACGCACGGAAGATGGTTTGCAATCAACTTTTAGTTCCGTTTTTCCTATCGTCAGTCATTCTGGTAATGCCCGTTTAGATTACGTCAGTTATCAGCTTGGTGCCGAGCCGTTTGATGTGAAAGAATGTCAGCAACGTGGTTTAACTTACGCAGCACCGCTGCGCGTTAAAGTACGTTTGACCATCATGGACAAAGAGGCTTCAAAGCCAACCGTTAAAGAAGTAAAAGAGCA
>JBKJOT010000102.1:0-8928 GCA_046595335.1 Methylotenera sp. | reverse complement strand
TACCTTATTACTTCACAAAGAATGGAAAATATTATGAATAAATTATTAGCATCATTATTAGTAGGCGCTTTTGCACTTTCTATCAACACTACAGTATTTGCTGCGGATGCAACGACTCAAGCAGATGCCGCACTGACATCCACTCCAACAGATGCACCAAAAGCTCATACTGTAAAACATGTGAGAAAATTGCATCATCACACACATGTTAAAAAAGCAGCAGCAACAGCAACAGCAACAGCAACAGCAAAATAGTTTGAAGAAATAAAAGTCTATTACATAAAAAGGGGCAGAATCTGCCCCTTTTTATTTTGCTATTCCCTAACTTATAGGTGTTAATATTTTTTGGTGAGTGTCAGGGCGATATCTTGACGTTTCATATCCAGCCTATTCAATGCACTCATGCCCAGTAATACAATGGGTGGCGATCCGCCCTCTACCACGCTAGCCTCCACCTGGTTTAAAGTAACCCCACCAATTCGAATGCTTGGAAGAGTCACACGATAAGCAGTAACCACCCCATTAGCGGTGCTCACCTGGGTAGGGACACCACGCTTATAGTCTATATGGGCGAATTTAGCATCACCACTGTTCAACGCTACGGTAGTCGCACCGGTATCAAGCAAGAATTTGAATGAAGCACCATTGATGATGCAGTCGGAAACGAAATGGCCTTCAGAATTAGCATAAAGTGTTACACTTTCAACGCCTGCGGAAGCATCACCGCCTATTGAAGCAGCTTGCCCCATGCCAACTTGCCTGAGCCGACCTTCAATGAGTAATGTCGCGACACTACTATCTGCTGCGATTAGTTTTACCCCGTTACTACTTTCACCTACTGACAATGTTCTCGGTTTGCCACCGTTGATAATCAGCACCGCTTTATTGCTGAAAAGCCCAACGACATTTACCTCTGTTGCAGCATTAGCGGCACGATATACCACAAGGCCAATAGCCATCAAAGCTATATTCCTTATTAACTTAAGTGGTACTTTCTTAAACGCCTTCATCTGAACAACCCTTGTTTATTTTGATTATTAGGATTTAACTTCAATCCTAATCCTATCACGCCCAACCCCAGCAATGGGAACAGTGCGGCTAATACAAATGTCTGCTGGCCACCTAGATACTGCAGAGCATACCCGCCCGCTACACCGCCTAGCGTGCCGCCTACACCATAGGCCACGCTGTTATAGATGGCTTGTCCGCGAGCCTGATGGCGTCCACTAAAAAATTGCGTAATCACCTCTACCGATGCAGCATGGAAACTACCAAAAGTAGCGGCATGCAAGCTTTGCGCAAATATTAACAGCCAGATATTATCTACCGCTGAGCCAATCAAGCTGAATCGCAGCACCGCCAAGACTAAGCTCACTAGCAAAATAGCTTTTAAGCTGAACCGTGCCATGATTCTAGGCATCAGCATAAAAATACCAATCTCGCAGATTACACCCACCGACCACAGCAAACCTATCATGCCCTTGCTATAACCATGTTCACTGAGATAGATTGAATAAAAATTATAAAGCACGCCGTGAGCGGTTACCATCAGTGAACATCCTACAAGCAATGCGATGACGTTAGGCTGCCTAATGACTTGCCAGATAGAGAAATGGTCATGCTCGTGCGGCTCAACTTTAGGTTCCGGCAAGGTGTAGGTAAGCGCAAACAAAGTCATTTGCACAACTAGCAAGAACCACAGCAAGCTATGGATACCAGTGGCATCTATCAGATAACCTAATATCACCGCGGCAACGATAAAGCCCAGCGAACCCCACATGCGGATACTGCTGTAATGGCCATTAGTGGTGGCGAGATGTGCTAACGTGAGTGATTCGGCAAGCGGCAAAGTCGAGCTGGTGAATATACTTAAGGCCGCCATCACGAAGAACAACCAGAAAAAACCATGCGCCCAAAACACAGCAGCAAACCCGCATAAACCTAAAAAAGCAGTTAGCCTAATCCATGGGGTACGTTGACCGGTATGGTCGGCCAGCCAACCCCAGAAATTTGGGGCAAAAATACGACTGATTTGAAACAAAGACATCAGGATGCCGATATCCGCAGGGCTGAACTGTTCAGACTTTAGGTATAAGCCCCAATAAGGGACGAAGGCCCCGACAAAGAAATAATAGATGAAATAAAAGCGCGATAGTCGCCAATGAAGGGAATGATGTTGACCTGAGACTGATGAAACATCATTCACAAATACTACTTTTCAGCAGCTATAGCTTAGGGATGCTTGATACCACATCCGCGTTTTGCGCACGATTGCGCAAAGCATGATCCATCAACACAAGTGCCAACATCGCTTCAGCAATAGGCGTAGCACGCACACCAACGCATGGGTCATGACGACCTGTGGTTTGCATGGTCACTGCGTTACCGTGTTTATCGATTGAACGACGCTCTTGCGGAATGCTGGAAGTTGGTTTTAACGCCACATTTACGCGAATCTCTTGACCAGTAGAAATACCACCCAAAATGCCCCCGGCATGATTGGTGACAAATCCTTGCGGAGTCATTTCATCGGAATGCACGCTGCCACGTTGGGCAATACTTTCAAAACCAGCGCCAATTTCCACGCCTTTCACGGCATTAATACTCATCATGGCGTGCGCAATATCTGCATCCAGCCTATCAAATACCGGTTCGCCCCACCCTACCGGCACCCCTTCTGCCACTACGGTAATACGAGCGCCGACTGAGTCACGCTCAGCACGAATCTTGTCTAAATATTCTTCAAGTTTTGGGAGCACACTATTATTAGGAGAGAAAAACGGGTTGTCATTCACCCCATCCCAGCTTTCAAATGGAATGTCGATTTCGCCTAATTGACTCATATAGCCACGCACGGTTACACCAAATCGTTCGCTTAACCATTTCTTGGCAATCGCACCAGCAGCCACGCGCACAGCAGTTTCGCGTGCACTCGAACGGCCACCGCCGCGGTAATCACGTACACCATATTTTTGGCTGTATGTATAATCTGCGTGACCGGGCCGGAAAGTATCCATGATCTTGCTGTAATCCTGGCTACGCTGATCGGTATTGCGAATCAACAGGCCAATAGGTGCGCCGGTTGTTTTACCTTCAAATATGCCGGAAAGTATCTCAACTGCGTCTGCCTCCTGGCGCTGGGTGACATGACGTGATGTACCTGGTTTACGGCGATCTAGGTCGATCTGTAAATCTTCAGCATTTAAAGCAAGTCCAGGAGGACAGCCATCCACTACACCACCAATTGCAGCGCCGTGTGACTCACCAAAAGTCGTGAGCGTAAAAAGTGTGCCGAATGTATTTCCAGACATGATGCTTTTCTCTTATAAATTTACGCAATTTTAACATACGCGTTCAGTACGCGCTAAGTAAGTACTTTAGGCGTTAATGCACCAGGCCTTTAATCCATTGGTTATAGACTTGCCTAGCCACGTTATTCAGGAAAAAACAATGTAAAGGCAATGTTTCCCGTATTTTTTCCGCTTGCTGTACGGCAACGCTGGAAGCTGATTCAGCTAGCTCCCCCTCACCCACCGCACACCAGCTTTCTACCATTTCAGGAGTCATTTCAATATGGCATTGGAATGCCAAGTGTTTACCTATTGCATAGGCCTGATTTTCGCAATATTCACTGCGAAGCAGGTGAACTGCATGTTCCGGCAGGCTAAAGGTTTCACCATGCCAGTGGAAGCTATTGAAACCCTCTAGCCCTCCAAACCATTCTTTTGCTACCGCGTTGTCACTGATAGAAACTTCGCCCCAGCCTATTTCCTTGATTGGATTTTTAGTGACCAACGCGCCTAGGGCTTTACTGATTAGCTGACCGCCCAAGCAATGCCCAAGTAGTGGAATATCCAAGCGATAAGCTTCCCGTATCAATTCTAACAATGGTGCGATCCAAAGCAAATCATCATTCACGCTCATTGGGCCGCCCATAAGCACTACCCCACTGAAATCTGATATTGAGGCTGGCAATGGCTCATTTTCATCAATTTTCACTAATTGCCAAGGGATATCGTGCTCATCTAAAAAATTAGCGAAGTAGCCCGGCCCTTCAGTTGCCGCATGCCTAAAAATAATGACTGGTTTCATTGCTTTTAATCTCTTTTATTAATTTAAACTTTTATCCAATTACCAAGCGCCAAATTATCTAGGGTGTAATTGCCTATGGCGTAACGAATCAAGCGCAATGTGGGAAATCCTATTTTAGCGGTCATGCGCCGCACTTGGCGATTTTTACCTTCTGAGATTTTAATCTCAATCCAGCTTGTTGGAATGGCTTTACGCTCGCGAATTGGCGGATTACGTGGCCAAAGGCCAGCAGGCTCAGTAATTAGCTTGGCTTCAGCCGGTTTTGTGATGAAATCACTTAAATCAATACCTTTTCTTAATAAATCCAAATCTGCCTCTGTGGGTACGCCTTCAACCTGTGTCCAGTAGGTCTTGATTTCTTTATGTTTTGGGTGACTTAAACGATGCTGTAATGCCCCATCATCGGTTAAAATAAGCAAACCTTCCGAATCAGTGTCTAACCGCCCTGCGGCGTACACATTTGGCAACAGAATATAATCTTTAAGCGTTTGATGTTTTTCATGCGGGCTAAACTGTGTGATGACCCCATACGGCTTATTGAACAGAATTAGCATATAAATTTAAAGGATGTTTGCATGAGTACAGTAGTAGAGCCTAGCAAGATTGTCGTTCCTAAAGTCGGCGAAAAAATTACCGTGAATAGCGATAATTCACTTAGCGTGCCTGACCATCCTATTATCCCATTTATTGAAGGCGATGGCATAGGTGTAGATATTACACCGCCGATGATAAAAGTAGTTGATGCGGCAATTGCAAAGGCTTATGGCGGAAAACGCCAGATATCATGGATGGAAGTGTATGCCGGTGAGAAAGCCACAAAAGTCTATGGTGACAACACCTGGCTCCCCGCCGAAACCATGCAAGCCATCAAAGATTACGTGATTTCTATCAAAGGTCCACTGACTACACCAGTAGGTGGTGGCATCCGTTCACTGAATGTGACTTTGCGCCAAGAGCTTGATTTGTATGTTTGCTTGCGTCCTGTGCAATATTTTACTGGCGTACCTAGCCCGGTCAAACACCCCGAAAAAACCGACATGGTCATTTTCCGTGAGAATACCGAAGACATCTACGCCGGTATCGAATGGGCGGCTGGCAGTGATGAAGTCGAAAAAGTCATCACCTTCTTAAGTGATATGGGTGTACGCAAAAAAATTCGCTTCCCTGAATCGTCAGCTATCGGCATTAAACCGGTTTCTATTGAGGGCAGTAAACGCCTGATTCGCAAGGCAATCCAATACGCTGTGGATAACAACCGTAAATCCGTGACCATTACCCACAAAGGTAACATCATGAAATTTACTGAGGGTGGCTTTCGGGATTGGGGTTATGAGCTAGCCAAAGAAGAGTTTAGCGCTGTGGAGATTGATGGCGGCCCATGGTGCACACTACCCAATGGTATTGTCATTAAAGACTGTATCGCCGATGCATTCTTGCAAGAGATTCTGCTCCATCCTTCAGATTATGATGTAGTTGCCGCCCTTAATCTAAACGGCGACTATATGAGCGACGCCCTAGCAGCACAAGTAGGGGGGATTGGGATTGCACCGGGCGCGAACTTGAGCGATACCACTGCTATGTTTGAAGCTACACATGGTACGGCGCCAAAAATCGCAGGTAAAGATATCGCCAACCCAAGCTCAATTATCCTATCCGCGGAAATGATGTTGCGTCATTTAGGTTGGGTAGAAGCTGCTGATTTGATATTAATAGGCGTGGCCAAAGCCATTGGTGCTAAGCATGTAACGCATGATTTCTCTAGCCAGATGGAAGGAGCTACACAAGTAAGCACTTCACAATTTGGCGAAGAAATCATCAAATATATGGATTAAGTTGTGGCTGACTTCAAAAACCCCATTATCACGCTACCTTACGATAGCTTTGCGACGGAAGTATCTGCTGCAGAGCAGAAAAGCTATATCAAGCATTTGGAGCATGGTGGTGTTTTGTTTTTGCCGAATTTAGCTTTTAAATTTAAGGAAGATGAAAAACGCTTTCTATCGCCGGATTGGTCTGACGGCAAGGCAAAGAATATTTATCTGCGTGGCAATGAACGTAAGATACGTGGCGCTAAAGGTGGCGAAGCTGATTTGCAGGCAATGAGCGAACTGATAGAGCGTTATGCAGCAAATGCTCAACAGCTCATCTCGAACCTGCTGCCCGCTTATGCCGGCTACGCCAAACCCGCCAATACTAGCCTACGCTGCATTGAAGCCGCTGGCAGGAAAACCAGCTGGCGCAAGGATGACAGCAGGTTGCACTCTGATGCTTTCCCATCAAAACCAACGCATGGCGAGCGGATCTTACGCGTATTTACTAACGTAAATCCACATAGCAAACCACGCGTTTGGAAAATCGGCGAGCCCTTTGCCAATATGGCAAAAAAATTCATCTCGAAAGTACCACGTTATAACAGAACACAGGTTAAGTTATTGCATATGCTAGGCATCACCAAAACGTTACGTGGCGAATATGATCACGCCATGCTGCATCTACATGATCTTGCAAAAGCCGACGCAGAGTATCAACTTAACGCGCCACAAATGCGTTTTGAATTCCCCGCTAACTCAACATGGATAGTATATTCTGATCAGGTGCTACATGCAGTGCTAGCGGGGCAACACATGATGGAACAGACATTGCATCTAGCCCCAGAATACCTACATTACCCCGAAGCTTCGCCCCAACACACCTTAAAAACTTTGTTAAAGTAACTAAAAAATCTTCATAAAAAACGGCCCGTCAATCCTGACGAGCCGCTATTAGACTGTACTACTGAGAATACTGGAGTACGAAAGCACCCGGGTACTATAGTGCTTAGCCTATAAAAGACTTAAGCCTTTTGAATATTTGAAGCTTGTTTGCCTTTTGGACCTTCGGTCACTTCAAAACTTACACGTTGACCTTCTTTTAGGCTTTTATAGCCAGCTTCAACGATCGCAGAGAAGTGTGCGAATAAGTCGTCACCACCATCATCTGGAGTAATAAAGCCGAAGCCTTTAGAGTCGTTAAACCATTTTACGGTACCTAGTGCCATTTCATACATCCTTACATAATACAAAGAGGGGCGCCCCAAAAAGTTTGTTTCAAGAACAGTCGCAGTAATTAATTAAAGCAGGCTAAAAAACTCGAATTCAAACACCTGATTCGCTTTATAATTTGCCTAACAACAAAAGTCAAGGATTTTTTAGGGTTATTGTACATTTTGTAACATTTTAATGAAAAAACGTAGTGCCAAGCAATTTTAAGCGATGAATTTAAAGGCTAAAAACTGTAAAGCCTTTACAAAAAAAAGTCTAAAGTGCATTATTAGTTCATAAAGATAATGGATATAGCACTCAAGCTAATTAAGTAGTAAATTATGGCCATTGCGTCTCCCCCACACAAATTAAGCGGCCTAGCACGAGCCTTGATTCAGGAAAAATTGCTTTCCGAAGATGAGGCTAATGCCATACAAGCACAGGCTAATACCCTAAAAACGCCTTTTATCGCGCAGCTTATCCAAAGCCGTAAAGTACCTGCGCCAGTCATTGCTGAAACATCCGCTAAAGCATTCGGTTTCCCTTATTTTAACCTCGATACTTTTAATCCAGATTATTTACCTGCTAAGAAGATTGATGGTAAGTTAATGCAGGCTAATCGCGTCATGGCCTTGCAAGTTCGAAACAATATCTTATTTGTCGCTGTTTCAGACCCTACTAATCTGCATGCCTTAGACACAGTACAATTCCAGATGGGCATGGCTTTATCACCCGTAGTGGTTGAGGATGACAAATTAATTCGCTGGATTGATAAACTTGTCGAATCCAGCGATACAAGCATGAAGTCATTACAGGTAGATGATGACTTCGATTTAGATGGTGACATGGGAATAGACGCGGTTGAGGACGAACCGCAAGCACTTGAGGTTGATGATGCACCCGTCGTTAAATTCTTAAACAAAATGCTGTTAGATGCCATCAATATGGGAGCGTCAGACCTACATTTCGAACCGTATGAGAAATTTTACCGTGTACGCTATCGTGTAGATGGTATCTTGCGCGACATTACGCAACCTCCCCTCGCCATCAAAGATAAGCTTGCTTCGCGGATCAAAGTAATCTCCAGTATGGATATCTCCGAAAAGCGTATCCCACAAGATGGTCGCATGAAATTGGTGCTATCTAAAACACGTACCATTGATTTCCGCGTCAGTACCCTACCTTTAATCCATGGCGAGAAAATCGTCATGCGGATTCTTGACCCTACCAGCGCCACTTTAGGCATTGAAGCACTTGGTTATGAACCCATACAGAAAGAACGCTTACTCAATGCCGTCAGTCGCCCATATGGTTTAGTGCTCGTGACGGGTCCAACGGGGTCTGGCAAAACGGTATCGCTATATACCTGCCTTAACATCTTAAACAATCCTGGTGTGAATATCGCCACAGCTGAGGACCCTTGCGAAATCCCATTAGCCGGCATTAATCAAGTTAATGTCAATGACAAGCAGGGCCTAACTTTTGCTGCGGCTTTAAAATCATTCCTGCGTCAAGACCCTGACATTATTATGATTGGTGAGATCCGTGACTTGGAAACTGCAGATATGGCAATTAAAGCCGCCTCTACAGGGCACATGGTGTTATCAACTTTGCATACCAATGACGCGCCGTCAACGTTAACTCGTTTACTCAATATGGGTGTAGCGCCATTTAATATTGCTTCGGCTGTTTCCCTCATTACTGCACAGCGGCTAGCAAGACGTTTATGCAAAAGTTGTAAAATACCCATAGAAGTACCAAAACAAGCTTTGCTTGATGTTGGATTCATAGAAGAAGATTTTAACCAAGAATGGCA
>JBKJOT010000053.1:0-157216 GCA_046595335.1 Methylotenera sp. | reverse complement strand
ATGTAGTGCCTCTTAATGCACTACATAATATCCACCAGCAGCGCCAATTAATATCAGTAGCCCTATAGCCAGATATAGGTTCGAGCTATGTGCAAACGCCATGATTAGAATGCCGATAGACATCCCCACCGGTAATACACGGCTTATATTTTTCAGGCTGATCGTAGTAGCTGCCACGGTAGCGCCTACGGCGATACCGATAGCTACTGCACCGCTCATATTAGCCGGCATGCTTAGGTCTGTAATTCCTAAGGCGACGGGTACCCAAGCCACTAATAGTAAACGCAACGTTGAGCCAGCACCCCAGAATACGCTGGTACCAAGTAATGAAAGTCTCGCGTCTCGATTGTTGAACAAAGTTTTTAGCGCATGAAAGAAGTTTTGCACCAGTGGGTAAAACGTAAAGGCTTGGTTTGGCTTAACTGCCGGTAATTTTGGTATTAATGTGTTAGCAATAGCCGCAATCAAATAGCACCCGCATACTGACATCAACGCGATTGAAACCGAGCTATCGGCAAGCTTCCCGCCTAATACAGCGCCTAACAGAATCGCCACAATGGTCGAACCTTCCATCATGCCATTGGCTTTGACGAGATCTTTTTCCCTGACTAGCTCACTCAAAATACCGTATTTGGCGGGGGAATAAGCTGCAGCGCCTAGGCCTACCAAGCCATAGCTAAGTAATGGATTCAAGCCGAGAAACATTGCACCTGCACCTATGAATTTCAGCATATTGGCAATCAACATCACCCGGCCTTTTGGAAAACCATCAGCAAATGGCCCTACAAAAGGTGCCATTAAAATAAAAGCCACTACAAAGAACTCTTGCAGCATGGGAATCTGCCAGCTAGGAGCGCTGTAAGACCTTAATAGCGCAATGGCTGCGAATAAGAGTGCATTGTCCGCTAGTGCTGATAGGAACTGGGCAGAGAGTATGGCAATCATGCCCCGCGAGGTGAGGGATTGTTTTTCTAAATTATTATGGATACTCATGCAGGGGCCTTATCAAAAAAATTCCGGGTTTCAAAAGTTGCATTACTGAAAGTATTACCTTCAAAACTTATTAAACGCTTTGTTGCAAAATCAAACATGAGTGGATTGTAATGACGTAGGTTTTGCAAAAATAATAAGTGTTCATCTTTTAACAAGCCCATGTGCGCTAGTTCTTTGGTGGAAATGAGCGGTACGATGCCTGGTAAAGGGTAGTCGGAACCGTTCAATAACCTGTGCTGCCAATCCTGGCGGGCTAATATGGGCTTAATCGCCCATGCGTGGTTGACTAAAGTAAGTGCGGATATCTCGCCAAACACCAAATCTTTGTAGGCTGGTGTATCCATCAAACGGCTAAATAACTCAAAACTTTTGCTAGAACGATTGTTGTTATCCATATCTTCATCGTGACCGTCGCTGGCACAATGAGCTAATACAACACGAACCCCAGTATCTAGAGCCCGTCGCATTCGGAGTGGGTTGCCGTGTGCCTGGTTGCCACCTTGCACCGCGCTTTCTCTGCCAGTATGGCTGATAATAGGCATATCCAACTCATGTAGTTTTTGATAAAACTTATCGCATTTAGGTGAGGCTGGATCTATGCCCATGCCAGAAGGTAGCCACTTGATTGCCCTAGCGCCTAAGTTATGTACTTCCTCCAATGCTTCAACGCAATCAGCTCGGTAAGGGTGAATAGAAGCAACCCACTCAAAATTTTGTGGATATTGTTTAGCGATGCTGGCTGCGTAATGGTTAGGAATATGGAAGATTGAATGAGATTTATCCGGCTGGCCTTGCTCGTTGTGATACCAATCAAAAGCAAATAGCATCGCCTTGAATCCCGTCGGCAACTCAGCGGAGATTTGCGCTAGACGTTTCACATAGCTAGTATCGATACTTTGCTCAGTAACGCAGCCACCATTCATATAAAATGATTTCTGGATTTTTAAAATGGGATGCCAATAACTATCCATATTAGGGTTAAACCAAACATCACGGTTCGTTTCATTAGGCGCTGCATCGCCCACGCCTACGATATGCACATGGCTATCCCATACCTGAGTCGCATCAATTCCTGACCAGATTTCTGACATCAGCGGGTGTTTTCTGAGGTCATCAGGTAAACCTGTTAAACAAGGGTTGCTCAAGTCGGACTCCGGCCAAAATCGCAGTCCTGCATAACCCAAGCTAGAAGTTGCTAGTAAGGCTGCGCCACCTAGCAAACTTTTGTTGATAAATTGTCTGCGGTTCATTTTTATTTATTCTTTTTGGATTTATTTTTAAAGAGCCTTCTTAGCCCTAAAATCATGACAACCAATATTACGAACCAAGCTATTAACCCATAATAGGCTGGACGTAAAGGCTCGCCAGGGGCGTCTTTATCTTTTAATTCCTTAGGAAATTCACGTGGGCTTACAGGAATAATTTTCCATTGCGACATATCCGCTGGCGTACGCGCCATGTATTCATCCAATGAGGCGACTGGCGCTAAACCTATTGCCCGCGATGAAGGAAATTGCGGAATATGCACATAGATAATCGCTTCCAAATCTTCGGCGAGTTGCTTTTCGAAGGCGCTGTTAGCTTGGTTCTTT
Organism: Methylotenera sp.; assembly: GCA_046595335.1. Lineage (GTDB taxonomy): Bacteria > Pseudomonadota > Gammaproteobacteria > Burkholderiales > Methylophilaceae > Methylotenera. Next base: position 154,631 of record JBKJOT010000053.1, on the reverse strand, counting down.
GCGATTCGATTCAGCAAATCATCACCTACGGTTTCAAACGCCACAAAAGGGTATAGATTGGTTTGCTCGGCACTTAAGTAATCATAGGCTTTTAAACCGCTTTCTAGGCTCATATCACTCATAGCTTTAAAGGGTAAAGCTACAAAAGCTTTTGGCAGGTTAGTGGCGCCAAGTTTAGGGACGTCCCAATCAATGGATCGCAAAGTCTCTAGGCTGATACCGGCGCAATTGACACCAGCATGGCGATATAAAAAGTCTTGGCGATAGAAGTGCTGCATTACACGGTTAATTGCACTTTGATAAGTTGCAGCACTACGCTCATTTTTAAGCACAGCAACCAGCATATAAGAAGGGCGATACCATGATTGACCGCTATTGAAATCACCTTGATAACTATCCATAGGCAAAGTGGCAGCGATAATGCCTTTCTCACTTACAGAGCCTAAGTTGTAGAAGTTATTAACTAACCAATTATTCCATTCACCTTGCTCGCCAAAACGGCCAGTGGCAATAGCAAAGTGACCCCCGTGTGCCTCATCATCATCGCCTTGTGCACCATTTAGCACAAAACTCAATACAGGCTTATTTTGTAAGCTAGTAAGATCGGATTTTTTGTATAGAATGCGGGCAGAAAAAGGCTTAGTTGCCCCGCCATTCTGGTCACGAATCAAGCTAGCAATGGTTTCTTTATTGCTAAGTGGTTGATATGGTAATTGGCTTAAATCTAAGTTGTAATCCAGCGGCCAAATAGTGCGAGCGGTAAATTGTTTTTCATCTGCTGTACCACGTATGACTAGATTACGATTAATAAAATACTGCTGACTTTGCTCATTAAAATAAGAACGGTTACTCTCAATTTTGGGCGTGATTGTTAGCAGTGTTTTTCCGTTTTGGTTCTCTAATGTTTTACCATCGGCACTTAGCTTGCCTTCTGTGACATGTGGTGAACCTATCCATATTAATGCTGGCATTGACGGGGCTTGAATTTTTTGGCTTGAGTACCATTGTTTAACATCATCTTGGGCACTCAAAGCCGCGTCAAAACTATTTGGGTTACTTAGCGGTACGGCAATAGTTTCTTGCGTGAAGTACCATAAGGCTTGAGGAGTAGTGGTGCACTCCGTGCAAACCCCTTGGTTGAGTTTAAATTGATTGGCTTGATATAGTCCCAATATACCTTTTGATGAATTATTAGCATCTAATACCGAAGTAAAACCGGTGGCCGCTACGCTCGATGTGCTAATTAAAGTAGCAAGGATATAAATGCCAGTGCTGATTTTTTGTTTATTATTTTTCATTTTCTGCCAACTGTTTTAAGCTTACATAGTCAGTTTTACCCGTGCCTAGTAGGGGTAGTTCATCAACGACGATGATTTTTCTGGCAATTGCTAATTCTGCGCTACCAAGTTCCTTGGCACTGTTACCTAGCTGTTCGCGATTGAGTGTATTGTCTGTTGTGTAAAGCAGAATATTTTCCCCACGCTGTGCATCGGCTTGTGTTGTAGCGGCATGCTGGTGTTGTGGCGAGGCATGGTTGGCGATATTTTCTACGGTTTCTAATGACACCATTTCACCAGCAACTTTAGCAAAACGTTTCACACGCCCTTTGATGAATACAAAGCCATCGCTATCAATTTCTACAATATCGCCGGTGTTGTACCAATTATCTACTGGCGGCTTCAATACACCTGGGTTATCGAATAGATAGTATCCGAGCATGACATTGGGGCCGCTCACGGAAAGCAACCCTCCTGAGTTAATGCCCGGCACGGATTCCAATTTTGGCTCAAGACCTGGCATCAGCGTACCGACAGAGCCGATTTTATTCGCCATAGGTGTGTTCACAGCTAGCACAGGTGCACACTCTGTTGCTCCATAACCTTCTAAGATACGAATGCCGAATTTGTCTGCCCAGGTTTTACGTACTTCATCATTGAGCCTCTCAGCGCCAGCAACAACGTAACGCAGTTTGTAAAAGTCATAAGGGTTTGCGAATTTGGCATAGTTAGCCAAAAACGTACTGGTACCGAATAATACTGTGCAACCACGGTCATAGATAACTTCAGGGACTACGCGATAATGTAACGGTGATGGGTAAATGAATAATCTAGTGCCAGTAACTAAGGGCATAATCGCGCCGCAAGTGAAGCCAAACGCATGAAATAAAGGTAATACCATCATGAATTTATCTTGGATAGAGAAATCTATCACAGATTTAATCTGGGCGATATTGGCTAATATGCTGCTATGTGAATGCACTACGCCTTTGGGTTTGCCTTCTGAACCTGATGTAAACAAGACAACTGCCGGGTCAGATGGATTTGAGCGTGTAGCAGCTAATCTAGGTAACCAAAAGGCAAAACCCATCAGCCATGCTTTATCAAATACACTAAATTTTGTTCGTAAGTCTTCAAGGTAAATTACTTTCACTCCTTGTAAACCTGCGACTACTTCTTCTAGTTTTGCCGTTTTGATGAATTCACGCGAGCTGATAATGGTCTTAATTGCAGCTACAGTGCAGGCATTTTGAATGCCGGCACTACCCGCAGTGTAATTAAGCATTGCCGGTACCCTAGCGAATGCACTCATGCCGAAAATCAGGCAAATAGTATTTGTAACGTTAGGCATTAATACACCAACATTCTCATGTGGCTTGCTAACTTTAGTAGCGAGACGGCCAAGTGCAAGGGTCTTTTTCAGTAGATCGCCATAAGTTTCCTCTACCTGACGCATATCTTCGACGAGTGCGGTTTTGCGACCATATATGGAAACTGCATCTAAGAATGCTTCGAACATGGTGCTGATCGGTGCTGAGCTAAATATCATATTCTGCATTTCGCGACGCATCGCATCGCCTGCCATGCGACGCCTTATTTTAGCGGTAGGTGCATCCGGCATCGGGATACCTCTGGTAGGCAGAATAGAGAAGGTAACTTTAGGGAAAAGCGTTTTTGCTTCGTGATGTGGTACACGACTGAAGTAAGAGCGTGCTGCACCATGGATACGCACTGGCAGAATGAGTGCATTGGTTTTAGCCGCCACAAAACCTGGGCCGTCATATACTTTCATCAACGAGCCGGTAAGCGTAATACGACCTTCAGGAAATATCACTACTGGTTTGCCAGCTTCAAGTAACTTGATGACTTTCTTCATGGCAAGTGGTGAAGTTGGGTCTACCGCTAAGTAGGGAGTTAGACGCAGTATTTGCCTAAATAGCCAACTATTCAGCACGCTGGTATGCACAACGAAAGTAGCACGTATAGGCAAAAACAGGCCCAGTAATAAGCCATCCAGGAATGACTCGTGATTGGCAATGATCAGTAACTTTTTTTGCTTGGGTATATTGGCAATACCTGTCACTTCCACCTTGAAAACAATACGACAAATATATTTTAACAACTTGGCAATCATTGCTACTCCCATTTCATTTTGACTAATTTTATCTAATCAGGTTTCTTCTTTTATATAGCTTAGTACTTTTTGTAGCGCCTCTATGACGATAGCGCTGTTAATCCAAAAATAGACTTCTTTACCTATTTTTTCTGAAGCTAGGACGCGGGCACTATGCATAACTTTTAAATGATGTGTGACTGCGGTACGGCTAAGTGTAGTGGTCGAAACGATTTGCAGTATGTTAAGTTTTTCGCCTTTTTCGAACGCAAGCAGGATACGTTGACGATGCTCATCGCCCATAGCGATGAAGATGTCTGCGGTATCTTTAAACTCGGTAGGCATGTCAGCGATAGACTTCATAACTATATAATTAGTTATTTAGTTATGTATGTCAATAGCTAAAGGCGAATTTATTTTTACGTTAAGTAATCACCTAACTCCTAGCAATAAAAAAAGGGCGCTTGCGCGCCCTTTTCGTTACAGCTAACTAATTTAATTATTAGTTATGGTAAGCACGTTCACCGTGTTCTGTAGTGTCTAAGCCTTCACGCTCAGATTCTTCAGATACGCGTAGACCGATTAAGATATCTACGATTTTCAGAGCAATGAATGATACTACTGCTGAAAGTACTATAGCGGTTACTACAGCATATACCTGAGCAGTCATTTGTGCGCCAAAGTCATAAGTACCTACTGCGTTTGCTACATAATCATAAACACCTGCACCACCTAGCGCTGGGTTAACAAACACGCCAGTTGCTAAAGCACCGAATACACCGCCCATTGCATGAACACCAAATACGTCTAGTGCATCATCGTAACCAAACATGTATTTCACTTTAGCTACGAAGAAGTAGCAGATTGGAGATACCAATAAGCCGATGATGATGCCGCCCATAGGACCTACGAAACCACAAGCCGGAGTAATTGCAACCAAACCAGCTACAGCACCAGAAGCAGCGCCTAACATTGATGGTTTGCCTTTAACTAGCCACTCAGAGAATGTCCAAGATAAAGTGGCAGCACCAGTTGCGATCATTGTGTTAACTAATGCTAATGCAGCGTAACCGTTTGCTTCCAGGTTTGAACCTGCATTGAAACCGAACCAACCCACCCATAGTAAGGCAGCGCCAACCATAGTTAGAGTCAAGCTATGTGGCGTCATTGCTTCTTTACCGTAACCAATACGTTTACCAACCATGATGGCAGCTACTAAACCAGCCACACCAGCGTTAATATGCACAACCGTACCACCAGCAAAGTCTAATGCACCTTTAGCCCATAACCAACCTGCGTTAGCTACAACAGTTTCAAGTGATTTAGCATCAGTGATTGCGTCTGGACCGTCCCAATACCAAACCATGTGTGCCATAGGTAAGTATGAGAATGTGAACCAAAGTACCATGAATACCAGTACAGCTGAGAACTTCATACGCTCAGCAAATGCACCGATGATCAATGCCGGAGTAATAGCAGCGAAGGTTAATTGGAAAGCTACGAATACCAACTCAGGAATATAAACACCTTTGCTAAATGTAGCACCAACAGAGTCAGGTGTTACGCCTAGTAAAAATGCTTTGGTTAAACCACCAAAGAATGGGTTGCCACCCGTGAATGCAACACTGTAGCCGTAAAGCGCCCAGAGTACACCCATCAGTGAGAACACCACGAATACTTGCATCAATACAGACAGCATGTTTTTTTGACGCACTAGACCACCATAAAACAATGCTAAGCCTGGAATTGTCATTAAGGTAACAAGAATGGTTGCAACAAGCATCCAAGCTGTGTCACCTTTGTTAGGCACCGGAGCAGGTGCAGCGGTCGCTGCTGCGGGGGCTTCAGCAGTAGGTGCCGCATCAGCTGCAGGAGCAACAACTTCCGGTGCAATTACTGTAGTAGCTGCATCAGCTGCGGGAGCAGCATCTTCAGCATATGTATTGCCAATAAAGCCAAAGCCTAATGTGCTTACTAAGGCAAGTACAGAAAGAAATTTTTTCATCATGATCCCCTTATAAAGCTTCCACGCCGGTTTCACCGGTGCGGATGCGATAAACCTGTTCGAGATTAAAGACGAAAATCTTGCCATCGCCGATTTTGCCGGTAGCCGCTGATTTTTCAATCGCATCCACTACCTGGTCTAGCAAATCGTCTTTAATTGCGACTTCTAATTTAACTTTAGGTAAAAAATCTACCACATATTCAGCACCGCGATAAAGTTCGGTGTGGCCTTTTTGGCGTCCAAATCCTTTAACTTCAGTAACCGTGATGCCTTGCACGCCGATGGCGGACAATGCTTCACGAACCTCGTCAAGCTTAAATGGCTTGATAATTGCAGATACAAATTTCATGAGTGCCCCCTAATGAAAGTAATCATGCGACAGAAAATTTTACTGGAAAACTACTGCCGCACTTTTACAAGAAATACGTACTAAAGAAATTTAGAACGTTTTTTGAACAAATACTGTGAATTGGTCATCACCAATGTTGTCACCAAGTAATGTGTATGCTGAGTCACGTGCATTTGTATTGGTGTAATAAGCACCAACGTTTACACCGTTACTCCAAGATTTAGTAGCACCCAGTTTCCAGTCTGTGTAATCAGCAATGTCATTACCAGAGCCTTCAAATTCTTGACGACCTACGTGACCGTTAATAGTGAAACCAGTGTCACCAATTGGATAATTAGCATTCAATTCTGCATACCAGCTACCATCTGCATCACGGAAACCGAACGCGCCATCAGAAGCTACTACAGATACTTTAGCCGCTAGCCATTTGTAGCTTAAGCTACCGTAAACTTCAGTAGTATCAGCAGATTTTACGCCAGCACGTTTGTCGCCTGGATAGATGTATTGCAATACACCAACGTTATAGCCAATGCCTGTTTCACCGATAGTGCTTGCGAAACCACCGTAGATGTCCCACTCTAGGCTTGAGCTTTTGTAACCAACACCAGAACCAGGACCACCATCTGCGTCTGATAACCAGCTAATGTTTGAAGCCCATGAACCAAGGTAAAAACCGCTAGAGTGTGAATAGTCAACACCACCTTGTAAAGCTGGGTCTTGGTTTGTTTGTGTTAAACCACGGAATATATATTGGCTATATAAACCAACGTTGTAAGTAAATGTATGTGGTGATGCCGGTGCAGCTGCTGGGGCTGCATCTTCAGCAAAAGACACTGAAGGCAGATAAAGTGCGCCTAATACCGCCGTTAGTAATAGTGATTTACGCATATTGCTTAACTCCTAATAATATTGAACAAGTTTAATTATTGAATGAAAAAATACATTTAATGCATAAGCAAGCCATGTGCCAACTTAAATTATCTTTATTATCAATTAGATAGCTTGATTGAATGACTTTACTTTTATTGTATTCATGCATTAAAACCTGATAAACTGCAAAAAATACAAAAGGAAATGTAATGTTAAATACAGATAAAGTAAATGATTTATCTAATAAAATCAGGGAGATAATAAACAATTCGCCTCTAGCTGATATCGAAAAAAACATTAATGCACTATTAAGGGGCGTGTTCACCAAAATGGAGCTTATTTCTCGTGAAGAGTTTGATGTGCAAGTGCAAGTACTTGCAAATACCAAGCAAAAATTGGAATTGTTAGAGGCTAAGCTCACTTTTTTAGAAGCAGAGTTATCAACAAATAAAGATAAAAAAAATTAGTGCCATGAGTTTGGCAGTTTTATACAGCCGTGCTTTAAACGGCATGGAAGCGCCAGAAGTTGTAGTAGAAGTCCATCTGGCAAATGGGTTACCGAGCTTTACGATAGTGGGCTTGCCCGAGACTGAAGTAAAAGAAAGTAAAGACCGCGTTCGTGCCGCACTTCAAACCGCGCAATTTGAATTTCCTGCACGTCGTATTACCGTCAATCTTGCGCCTGCGGATTTGCCTAAAGAAAGTGGCCGTTATGATTTACCGATCGCATTGGGAATATTAGCTGCTTCTGGTCAGATTCCTAAGGAATCATTAAGCAAGTATGAATTTGCCGGTGAATTGGCGCTTACCGGTGAGTTGCGCCCGATTCGCGGTGCATTGGCTATGACTTCAAGCATGATGCGTTCAGCAGCTCAAAACAATGATTCAAATAATACTGCACCAAAGCGTGCTTTCATCCTGCCCCAAGATAGTGCAAAAGAAGCAGTGTTGGTGCCTAATGCAATTATTTATCCTGCACAAACATTATTGGAAGTTTGTGCACATTTAACAGGACATTCTTTACTGATTGCTCTAGCACCGGAAGAAATTCCACATGAAATTACTTATCCGGATTTCAATGAAGTAAAAGCGCAAGTTATGGCAAAGCGCGCACTCGAGATTGCCGCTGCTGGGAGCCATAGCGCAATCATGACTGGCCCGCCGGGAACAGGTAAAAGTATGTTGGCCTCTCGTTTTGCCGGCATCCTACCTGCGATGACAGAAAACGAAGCATTAGAATCTGCTGCAATTCAATCTTTGAATGGTAGTTATAAACTAAGCCATTGGAAGCGCCGTCCTTATCGCTCACCACATCATACAGCTTCAGGAGTGGCTCTGGTTGGGGGTGGAGGCGTACCGAGGCCAGGTGAAATCAGCTTGGCGCATCATGGCGTTTTGTTTCTTGATGAACTTCCGGAGTTTGACAGAAAAGTATTGGAGGTGCTAAGGGAGCCATTGGAGAGCGGGCATATTACGATTTCCCGTGCCGCTAGGCAGGCAGATTTCCCTGCAAACTTCCAATTGATTGCCGCAATGAATCCTTGTCCATGCGGATATTTGGGCCACCATAATAATAAATGTAGATGCACACCGGATCAGGTTTCCCGCTATAAAGCCAAAATCTCCGGGCCACTGTTAGACCGCATTGATTTGCATATCGATGTACCCGCTTTAAGCGAAGAAGAGCTGGTTAAGGCCAGTGTAAGTGAGTCTTCACAATCCATCCGCAGCCGCGTAGAAATAGCACGTGTCAAGCAGCTTAAGCGTCAAGGAAAACCTAATAATTTACTAGGCACAAAGGAAATCGAAATTCATTGTGTGGCAGATGAGGCGGGTTTGACCCTGTTAAAAACTGCAATTTCGCGCTTGAACCTATCTGCACGGGCCTATCATCGTGTCCTTAAAGTAGCGAGAACAATCTGTGATTTAAGTGATGAAGATAAAATTCAGCCCAGCCATATTGCTGAAGCTTTGCAATATCGCAGAAACGAAGCATGATTTTAGATACGTATTTTTGTTAAAACCATGCAAAAAATCGCAAACAAATTGTTTGCTTACCCATCCTTGCTGCTATTGTTAGTGCAGCTATTCAGTATTCTGCTCAACCCGATTCTTGAACCCACTAAATTCGATCAGGCGATTTTTAATTGTGTGAACCTTTCTGCCCTGGCATTGGCGGTCTGGGTGGTGAACCGTAGTCCAGTTATTAATTGGTTCGCGTGGATATTGGCGATTCCGGCCGTGTTGTGCACCGGAATTTTTGTTTCTACCGGCAATGTACATTATCTGCTGTGGGCACAAGGCCTAGAAAGCGCCATGTATTTCTATACGGCAATTGGCCTTATCATGTACATGTTCAACGATAATATACTGACGCGTGACGAGCTTTTTGCTGCCGCGGCTACTTTTACAGTATTAGCCTGGGGATTCACACTGGCATATTCAGTGTGTCAAATCGTTTACCCTGGCAGTATTACTGGTACTTTAAATCCTGGTGAGCCGCGCACATGGGTGGATCTTACCTTTCTAAGTTTTTCCATATTATCCAGTACCGGCTATGGGGATGTAATGCTAGTGCATCCGATTGCCAAGGTGATTGGTACCTTCCAGATGTTTGTAGGCTTAATGTATATAGCGCTAATAGTTTCGCGCCTAGTTACATTGACCACTGAAATACGCAAATAACCCTTAAAAAATTAGCATGTTAAAATAGCAAATTATCTGATTGCCATTACTTGCTAAGAACCTAATGACCGTATTGCCTACATCCGCTACAGAACTACAGCTCCGTGATTTGCTTGCCCAGCGCATCCTCATATTGGACGGTGCTATGGGCACTATGATTCAACAATATAAGCTCACCGAGGTCGATTACCGCGGTACGCGTTTTGCAGATTTTGCAGCGCCTGCAGGCGAGCGGGAGTTATTTGTTAAAGGCAATAATGAGCTATTAACCCTTACACAGCCGCAAGTTATTTCTGAGATTCATGAAAAGTATCTCGCCGCTGGTGCTGATATCATTGAAACCAATACCTTTGGTGCAACTACCGTGGCGCAAGACGATTACCATATGGGTCATCTTGCTTATGAGATGAACGTGGAAGCGGCCAAGCTTGCTAAAGCCGCCTGCATTAAATACAGTACTCCGGATAAGCCGCGATTTGTTGCGGGTGCTTTAGGCCCAACGCCAAAAACTGCTTCCATTTCACCGGATGTAAATGACCCTGCTGCGCGTAATATCAATTTTGATGAGTTAATGACTGCTTACTTAGAGCAAACACGAGGGCTGGTAGAAGGCGGCGCAGATATTCTAATGGTGGAAACCATTTTCGATACACTCAACTGTAAAGCCGCATTGTTTGCCATAGACACCTACTTTGCCGAAACCAATACCAAACTTCCCATTATGATTTCCGGCACGGTAACAGATGCTTCAGGCCGTATTCTTTCAGGTCAAACCGTTACGGCATTCTGGCATTCTATCCGTCATGCCAAACCAATTACAGTGGGCTTGAACTGCGCACTCGGCGCTACGTTGATGCGCCCCTATGTGGAAGAGTTGTCTACGGTAGCAGATACCTTTGTCTGCATTTACCCCAATGCGGGCTTGCCTAACCCGATGAGTGATACCGGTTTTGATGAAACACCGGACGTGACCTCTAGTCTATTAAAAGAATTCGCAGATAGCGGCTTCCTGAATATTGCCGGTGGGTGTTGTGGTACTACACCAGGCCATATTAACGCTATCTACAACGAGATCAAGAACAAGCCGCCGCGCAAAATACCTAAGCTACCGCAAACACTCAAATTATCAGGCTTAGAGCCATTTGTCATTAATGATGAGTCTTTATTTGTAAACGTTGGTGAACGTACCAACGTGACCGGTTCAAAAGCGTTCGCTCGTTTGATTATTAATGAGCAATACGACGAAGCACTGGCAGTCGCGCGCCAGCAAGTAGAGAACGGCGCACAGGTTATCGATATCAACATGGATGAAGGCATGCTGGATGCCATCAAAGCCATGACCCATTTCTTGAACTTGGTTGCTTCAGAGCCCGATATTGCGCGCGTGCCGATTATGATTGACTCCAGTAAATGGTCAGTAATCGAAGCAGGTTTGAAGTGCGTGCAAGGCAAGGCGATTGTTAACTCAATTTCCATGAAGGAAGGTGAAGCTGAGTTCATACGTCAGGCTACTTTATGTAAGCGCTATGGCGCTGCGATTATCGTAATGGCCTTCGATGAAAAAGGTCAGGCCGATACGTTTGAGCGCAAAATCGAAATCTGTAAACGCGCTTATGACTTATTGGTGGCAGAGCTAGACTTTCCGCCGGAAGATATTATTTTCGACCCGAACATCTTCGCCATTGCGACAGGTATTGAAGAACACAATAACTACGCTGTGGACTTTATCAACGCTACTCGCTGGATCAAGGAAAACCTGCCTTATGCCAAAATCTCCGGTGGTGTTTCAAACGTAAGTTTCAGCTTCCGCGGTAACGACCCGGCGCGCGAAGCGATTCATACTGTGTTCCTCTATCATGCTATTAAAGCGGGTATGACTATGGGCATCGTCAACGCTGGCATGATGGGCGTGTATGACGACCTCGCGCCTGAGCTTAAAGAGCGTGTAGAAGACGTGGTGCTGAATCGAGTCATCGACACCGACAATTCACTAGCCCCTACCGAGCGCATGATTGAAATCGCCGGCACCTTGGTGGCTGGCGGTAAAAAAGAAGCAGCTACTTTGGAGTGGCGAGGTACGGCTGAGAATCCGATACCTGTGGAAAAACGTCTAAGTCATGCCATGGTGCATGGCATCACGGAATTCATTGTTGAAGATACCGAAGAGGCACGTCAGAAAGTCGCAGCTAGCGGCGGCCGGCCGATTCATGTGATTGAAGGTCCGCTCATGGATGGAATGAATGTGGTGGGTGACTTATTCGGCCAAGGTAAGATGTTCCTACCGCAAGTGGTAAAGTCCGCACGTGTTATGAAATCTGCAGTTGCGCATTTAATACCCTTTATTGAGGCAGAAAAAGCTGCGGATGAGGCGCGTACCGGTATCGTCGCAAAACCTAAAGGCAAAATGGTTATCGCAACGGTAAAAGGCGACGTGCATGACATCGGCAAGAACATTGTTTCCGTCGTGTTGCAATGTAATAACTTTGAAGTCGTGAATATGGGCGTGATGGTGCCTGCCTCGGAAATTTTGGCTATGGCCAAGGCTGAAAATGCAGACATCATTGGCTTGTCCGGTCTCATTACCCCGTCCTTAGAAGAAATGGCGCATGTAGCGCGTGAAATGCAGCGTGACCCCTATTTCCAAGAGCAGCAAATGCCATTGCTCATTGGCGGTGCAACTACATCACGTGCACATACTGCAGTAAAAATATCTCCTCATTACGATGGACCGATTGTGTATGTTGCCGATGCATCGCGCTCAGTGTCAGTCATGCAAAATCTACTTACGCCAGAAACACGCGGTGCTTATTTGGCAGAAATCCAAGCTGATTATGAAAAAGCGCGTACTCAGCATGCCAATAAAAAAGGCACGCCTATGCTGACTATTGCTGAAGCGCGCGCCAACAAAGCCCCACTTACTTTTGTTGGAAAAAATGCGCCCGTGAAACCAAAGTTCATAGGCAGGCGTGAGATTAAGAATGCCGATTTAAGTATTATTGCCCAATATATTGATTGGACTCCATTCTTCCAGACTTGGGACTTGGCGGGATTTTATCCGGCAATTCTAAAAGATGATGTCGTTGGTGATGCAGCAACTAAGCTATTCAGTGAAGCACAAGCCATGTTGAAGAAAATCATAGAGGGCCGCTGGCTTACTGCAAATGGCGTGGTTGCTTTGCATCCAGCCAATCGTGGAGGTGATGACGATATTGAAATCTACACAGATGAATCCCGTGAAAATATCGCGTTCACTTACTATGGCATGCGCCAGCAAACCGTAAAGCCGGTGATAGATGGCGTGCCACGCCCTAATCAGTGTCTTGCTGACTTTATTGCTCCTAAAGGTACGCAGGACTATATAGGCATGTTTGCAGTTACAGGGGGCTTGGGCATTGAAAAGCATGAGCAACGCTTTGAAGCGGCGCATGATGATTACAGCAGCATCATGCTCAAAGCCTTAGCAGACCGACTTGCTGAGGCGTTCGCAGAATATATGCACGAACGGGTTCGTCTGGATTTTTGGGGCTACGCAGCAGGCGAAAATTTAAGTAAAGAAGCACTGATTAAAGAAGAGTATCAGGGTATTCGTCCTGCTCCTGGCTACCCTGCTTGCCCAGACCATACCGTAAAGCCCGATATGTTCAAGCTATTGAACGCTGAAACTATCGGTATGCAACTTACTGAATCTTTCGCAATGTATCCTGGTGCTGCTGTTTCTGGCTTTTATTTTGCGCATCCTGAATCCAAATATTTTAGTGTCGATAAGATAGGTGTAGATCAGTTAGAAGACATGGCGAAGCGCCGTGGTTTGACTAAAGAATATTTAGAGCGCTGGCTGGCGCCGAACTTGTCATAACGATAATTCACTTAAATAAAATAAAAAGTGCTTATAAACTAAGTATTTGCTAGAATTATTTAACTTAACACTTTAGTTCAATATGCATATTCATATTTTAGGTATCTGCGGCACATTCATGGGCGGCATCGCAGTACTTGCCAAGGCCGAAGGTCATAAAGTCACAGGCTGTGATGCCAACGTATATCCGCCCATGAGTACCCAGCTCGAAGCACAAGGCATCGAGCTCATCGAAGGCTTTGACCCATCCCAGACTTCGCTAAATCCAGATATCTATGTCATCGGTAACGTAGTATCCCGCGGCAACCCCCTGATGGAAGAAATCCTGAATCGCGGTTTGCCGTATATCTCCGGTCCACAATGGCTGGCAGAAAATGTGCTGCAAGGCCGGTGGGTATTGGCTGTAGCCGGTACCCATGGCAAAACCACTACAACTTCAATGCTGGCTTGGATATTGGAATTTTCTGGTTTAGCGCCAGGCTTTCTAATAGGCGGCGTGCCACAAAATTTTGGTATATCAGCGCGTTTACCCGGCACACCTCAACAAGACACGAAAAGCCAATCTCCCTTCTTTGTAATAGAAGCGGATGAATACGATACGGCATTTTTTGATAAGCGATCCAAATTCGTTCATTACCGTCCGCGCACTGCTGTCCTCAATAACCTGGAGTTCGACCATGCGGATATCTTTAACGATTTAGCGGCAATTGAAACGCAGTTTCACCACTTAGTTCGCACCGTGCCGCATCAAGGTTTGATTGTCGCGAATGGAAATGAATCGAGCCTGAATCGCGTGCTAGAAAAAGGGTGCTGGACACCGATTGAAAAATTTGGCGATAGTAATCAGGATGTTTGGAATGGTACAAATGAAGCGGATGATGGTAGTTTCGATGTATTGCTAAACGGTAAAGCTGCTGGCAGGCTCACCTGGAAACTGTTCGGCCAGCATAATCGTATGAATGCTTTGGCGAGTATGGCTGCAGCCCGTCACGCGGGAGTGACAGTAGAAGTGGCGATTGAAGCATTAGGCCGGTTTGAAAACGTCAAACGCCGTATGGAGGTTCGCGGTCAAGTGAAAGGTATTACGGTATACGATGACTTTGCCCATCACCCCACTGCCATTACAACTACCATTGCTGGCCTGCGCAGCAAGGTTGGCGCGTTTGATCAAACGGGTGCACGTATATTGGCGGTACTGGAACCCCGCTCTAATACAATGAAATTGGGCGTAATGAAGAACGCGTTGCCTGCAAGCTTGAAAGAAGCGGATGTAGTATTTTGCTATGGAGCGAATTTAGGTTGGGATGCTGCGGAAGCCTTAGCGCCGATGAGAACAAAGGCGACGGTATTCAATGACATTGATGTAATGGTCACAGCCATTGTAAAAGAAGCTAAAAGTGGTGATCAGGTATTAGTGATGAGTAATGGCGGATTCGGCGGTGTACATCAGAAATTGCTGGATGCTTTAGCTAAAGCCGATGGTGTATAAATTTTTTGCAACCCTAAACATTGAATAACACATTTCTCAATAAGCTGGATACCTTGCAGATCACCCTGCTGGCCTCGGCTTTTGTTCACGCGGTCATAATTGCAGCCCTCAAATTTGAGCCGCCTGACCTCAAGAAATTCAAGGATAACTTGCCTATTCTTGAAGTGTTTTTAGTCAATGCCAAAACAGAATCCAAACCGGATAAAGCTGAGGTCTTTGCGCAGGCAAATCTGGATCGCGGTGGGAATACCGAACAAAACCGCAAGATGAAGTCTGCTCTGCCAGCCCTAAAGCAACAGGAGGTCGAATTTACCGTTAAGCCCTCCGTGAAGCCTAAAAATGGTGCCAAATCAGCCAAGCAAATCGCAGAAGACACTCAAGAACAGAAGCGTGTTGCGGCGCTGGAAAAGCAGGCTCAGGAATTGATGACACAACTTAACTCTTCGCAAAAGGTTGATTCACAAACCGTACAGCAGGCAACCGCCAAAAAGTCCGAACTAGGAGACCAGGAAGCGTCTAACAAGAAAATAGACATGAATGCAGTCACGGCGGCCGCTTTGGAAATGGATAGGCTGGAAGCGCTAATCTCCAAACAGCAGGATGAATACCAGAAGCGGCCAAAACGTAAATTTATCGGCGCCAGGGTTAAAGAATATAAGTACGCGATGTATGTTGATGCGTGGCGCCAGAAGGTCGAAAAAATCGGTAACTTGAATTATCCGGAAGCGGCTAAAAACTTAAAGTTATACGGCCGGTTGCAAATGACGGTATCTATCAAGGCTGATGGCAGTATCGAGAATATTGAACTGAATCGCAGTTCGGGCCATAAAGTGTTAGACGAAGCCGCTAAGCATATCGTTGAATTAGGAGCGCCTTATGCCAAATTTACCGACGACATGCATAAGGAAACTGATATTCTGAGTATTACCCGGACTTGGACGTTTACTAAGGAAGATAGTCTCGCCACTGGTGATTAACGCTATGATCTTTTGCATTTCTACTGTGTTATTTTCGCTTGCCGTACCAGTTTGTACTGTCTTCGCTCAAACGCCGTGTATAAATGCAAAATCACAATAGCTACAAAAAGAAGTTTTAATAATGACCAATTACTACGAACACCACATTTTTTTCTGCCTAAACCAACGCGAAGATGGTGAGCCATGCTGCATGGATAAAGGCGCAGAAGCAGCCTTTGACCACATGAAATCCCGTGTTAAAAAGTTGAGTTTGAATGGAAAAAACAAAGTGCGAATAAATCGTGCAGGGTGTTTTGATCGTTGTGGCGAAGGGCCATTACTGGTAATTTATCCGCAAGCGATTTGGTATACATTTATCGATAACGAAGATATTGATGAAATCATTGAAAGCCATTTATTGAATGGCAAAGTGGTGGAGCGCTTAGTAGTTGAGTAGATGCAAGGTCGCTTTAATTTGCAGATACATTCATTGCGCATTCGATATGCGCCTTAATTTTTTGCGTTAAAGCTTCTATATTCTCAGCGCTTAATTCAGCAGTGGTATTGTTGCGTAGAGCCTCACCCCAGTGAGAATTGGGAAAGTGTTTATCGTTTTCAAAACGTGGAATCACATGCCAATGCATATGCGGCGTTTTGTTGCCCAAGCTTGCCAAATTGATTTTGTCAGGATTTAACACTTGGCGAATCGCAAGCTCTACAGCAAATACCGTTTTCATGACCCGAGCACGTTCCGCTGGCGGTAAGTCGGTCATTTCCTTTATATGTGAAAGAAGTTCTACGCGGCAGTAAGCGGGGTAGTCCATATCATTCAGCAGCACCACACGGCAGAAATCATCCTGCCAAAGGATATTGTGGATAGTGGGTACACATAAGACGCATGCTTCGGTACTACTCATGAGTTAAGAAGCCGCTAGCATGCGGTCTAGCGTTAGCTTGGCCAATTTAGCCTCATGCTCAGGCACCTTGATTTGGTTTACGATGTTGCCATCAGCCAAATTCTCCAACGTCCAAGCCAGATGCTGTGGGTCTATACGGGCCATGGTTGAGCATTCACAGACTACATGGCTCATAAACTGCACTAGCTTGCCTTGGGGTTTCATCTGCTCAGCTAGGCGATTGACCAAATTCAACTCTGTGCCAACTAACCATTTAGTATTGGTCGGGGCTTCACTCACGGTTTTCAAAATATATTCTGTAGAGCCGACATAGTCCGAGTTTAAACACACTTCAAACGGAGCTTCCGGATGAGAAATCACAAAACCATCAGGATGCTCGGCGCGAAACCGAGTGATGTTCTGCAAACGGAACATTTGATGGACAGCACAATGGCCTTTCCATAGCAAAATCTTAGCATTCTTGATTTGCTCTACAGTCAGGCCGCCCATTGGCTGGTCAGGATCCCAGATTGGCATTTGTTCTAAAGGAATGCCCATTTTATGACCAGACCAACGACCTAAGTTCTGGTCAGGGAAGAACAATACTTTTTCGCGTTGTTTAAAGCCCCACTCAATAATCTTGGTAGCATTGGTGCTGGTGCAGACAATACCGCCATGCTCACCACAGAATGCCTTTAAATCTGCTGCAGAATTGATGTAGGTGATGGGCGTAATGTCAGTATCGAAATCTAATACCTTATTGAGTTCGCGGTAGCTGCGTTCGACTTTAGCTACATTCGCCATATCGGCCATTGAACAGCCTGCAGCAAGGTCGGGCAAGATCACGATTTGATCTGGACGACTTAAAATATCAGCTACTTCTGCCATGAAATGCACGCCTAGGAACACGATATATTTGGCATCCAGGTTTTCGGTATAACGTGATAACTTCAGAGAGTCCCCGGTGTAATCTGCATGGCGATAAACGCCTTCATTCTGATAATGATGGCCTAAAATGACCAAATCTTTACCTAGCTTTTCTTTAGCTGCAATGATGCGGCGCTGGCAATCAGCATCTTCCGTAGCCTGATAGCGCTCAAACTTAATCGGCACGCTCTTTATGGCTGTTTCTGAAGTTTGTAAATTAGAAAGTGTTTCAGTTTGCATAATTAATATCTGATGTTTAGATTACATAAATATTTTACTACTATTGGGATGATGTAGCTAAATTGCGAGTGTTAAGCCGTGACGTGCGCCTAATTTTTCCAGTGCATCTACATTCGTCCAGGAAAAAACCCGTTTAGCTGCTTCACGCCAGTCTACCCATTCATATTGCACGTGTTCCTCAGGACTTAATGTGATTGGAACAGGTGATGGTAGCCGCAATCCGAATAAATGCTCGGTATTGTGTGTAATACCAGGCGCATAGCGATAGCGCCAATGTTCGTAAATTTCATATATGTTAGAGTCTTGCCAGTCTTCAAGTTTATACTGATTAGCGTCCAAGCCAGTCTCTTCTTTTACTTCGCGAATAGCGGTTTGTAGCGGCGTTTCACCATGCTCTTTGCTGCCGGTTACTGATTGCCAAAAGCCTTTTTTATCTGCACGTTCCATAATTAATACCTGCAAATCTACTGTATGGATTAAGACTAAGGCGGAAACCGGTGTTTTGAACATCTGAATGATAATTGCGGAAAGCTATTAAGCCTCTGTATTAACTACGTTATTTCTTGCGTTGGTCAGGTTTTTTGGTAGTTGAAAAACCACGCTCTCCACTACGCCATGTAATTCTCGGACTTGGTTTGCACCAAGTGCTTGCAACTTAGCAATCACTTCTTTGACTAAAACTTCTGGCGCGGAGGCGCCTGCTGAAACGCCAACACGCTTTTTGCCCACCAGCCATTCTGGTTTTAAATAGCCGGCATTATCTACCATGTAGGCTTCTACGCCTTGATTCTCGGCCACTTCACGTAAACGATTTGAGTTTGAACTGTTAGGCGAACCGACGATAATCACTAAATCGCAATCTTTAGCCATAATTTTAACGGCATCTTGGCGGTTTTGTGTGGCATAACAGATGTCATCGCTTTTTGGCGCGTGTATATGCGGGAATTTTTCGCGAAGCGAGTTAATCACGATTGACGCATCATCCATAGAGAGCGTCGTCTGGGTTACAAAAGCCAATCTAAGCGGATCTTTTACAGTGAGGTTAGCGACATCATTAGGCGTTTCTACCAAGTACATGCCATTGTGTTCTTCACCCGGCTCTACTTGCCCCATAGTACCTTCTACTTCTGGATGGCCTTTATGACCGATCATGACAATTTCCATATTCGCGGCCCGCATTTTTGCCACTTCCATATGTACCTTGGTAACAAGCGGACATGTGGCATCAAAAGCAATTAAGCCGCGCGCATCTGCTTCTGTACGGATCGCTTTTGAAACGCCATGGGCACTGAAAATCACGGTGCTGCCTGTTGGAATCTCATCGAGTTCTTCAACAAAAATTGCGCCTTTGCTTTTTAGCTCATCTACCACGAATTTGTTATGGACCACTTCATGACGCACATAGATAGGCGCACCAAATTTTTCTAATGCCTGTTCAACAATGATAATCGCCCGATCTACACCGGCGCAAAAGCCACGTGGATTCGCTAATAAAATATCTAAGGAGCTATTGTCAGCCATACTATTTTTTACCATACATAGATTCGATTTCCTAATGCTTTACTCATTCAACACATTTGAGATTTTATGCATTGATTCACTTAAAGGTATAATGCGTATTTTAACCTAAAGTACGTACTAATATTAGGATAATGCTTTTACTTAAGCATGCTTGCCCATGACCAATCACGTTAAAAATACCGCCACTTTATTAATTACTTGTCCTGATAGCAAAGGCATTGTGGCCGCTATCGCTGACTTTCTATATAAGCATAACGCCAACATTCTGCACGCGGACCAGCACCAAGATGCGGAAAATAACCTGTTCTTGATGCGCGTAGAATGGGACTTGGCGGGCTTCTCTATTACGCCGGAAACTTTCGAGCAGCATTTCGCAGATATAGCCCAGCGCTTCAGCATGGAATGGCAGCTTAATCTTTCGCAAAAACCCTTACGTGTCGCCATCATGGTTTCCCAATATGACCATTGTCTGGCAGATTTGTTGCACCGGCATAAAAATGGCGAATTAACTTGTGATATACCGCTGATTATCAGTAATCACCGTGCTACTGAATCACTAGCGAAGTTTTACGGAGTTGATTTCCATCACATTACAGTCACTAAAGAAAACAAAGTTGAAGCTGAGGCACAGCAATTTGCGTTGTTTGAGCAATACAATATAGACTTAATCGTATTGGCGCGTTATATGCAGATTCTTTCACCGGATTTTGTTGCGCGATATCCTAAACAAATCATCAATATTCATCATTCATTCTTACCAGCATTCATTGGTGCACGGCCATATCACCGTGCTTTCGAGCGTGGAGTAAAACTCATCGGTGCAACTAGCCATTATGTAACTGAAGTATTAGATGAAGGCCCGATTATCGAACAGGATATTGACCGTATTTCCCATCGTGACCAAGTGGAAGACTTGATACAGAAGGGCCGTGATTTAGAGCGGGTGGTACTTTCTAAAGCAGTGCGCTGGCATATTGAAAACCGTATTTTGCTATACGCCAATAAAACAGTAATTTTTGATTAATCTGAATAAGCGTCAAATAAAAAAAGCGAAGCCTAGCTTCGCTTTTTTCGTATCAATTAAAAATTATTCCGTGGCAGGTGCGTCTAGAGGCGGAATTACAGGATCATCAACTGGCGCGATTTCTGGTAAATCTGCAGCAAACACAACGACTGGCATAGCGTTACAAGCAAAAGCAAACAATAAACCTAATAAAAGCTTTTTCATTTCTTCCCCTCAAATTTGCATTAAATTTTTAGAATAATTCAAGCATGAATTTCCATGCTAGTGCAAATTTACTCTCAGTTTAAATTACATGCAACTGGTGGAGAATTAGCTGTTTGTCGGCAACAGTTTCTCGTTAGCGAAAAGCTCGTTTACCAATTCGCGTTTTCGAATAAGGTGGCAGGTGTCCCCATCTACCATCACTTCTGCGGCACGTGGCCTGGTATTGTAATTACTAGACATGCTCATGCCATAAGCCCCGGCAGACATAATAGCCAACAAGTCACCTTCTTCTAAAGCTAACTCTCTGTCGTGCCCTAAGAAATCGCCACTTTCACATACAGGCCCTACTATTTCGTAAGTTTGCTTGCTTGATTCACGGGGTGTGACTGCCTTAATGTCATGGAAAGCATCGTAAAGTGCCGGGCGCATCAGGTCATTCATGGCCGCGTCAACAATTGCAAAATTTTTGGCTTCGGTGTGTTTCAAATATTCTACTTTGGTGAGTAATACGCCAGCATTGCCAACGAGTGCACGTCCAGGTTCAAACACCAGCTTAACTTTACGCTCACCAAGTTTTGCGCGCATCGCACTAGCATATGCGGCAAAGTCTGGCGGAGTTTCATCGCTATAGCAAATGCCAATACCTCCACCGGCATCAATGTGCTGGATATGGATATTGTTTTGTTCTAACGCATCGACCAAGTCTAATACCTTATCAAAGGCATCTAGGAAAGGGGATAGCTCAGTAATTTGTGAGCCGATATGGCAATCAACGCCATGTATAGCAATATTACTCATGGCGGCGGCTTGTAGGTAAATATTCAGCGCATCTTCATAGGCCACACCGAATTTATTATTCTTTAAACCGGTAGAAATGTAAGGATGAGTTTTTGCGTCTACGTTGGGATTAACGCGCAAAGATACCGGCGCAATTTTACCCATCGCTGCCGCAACATTATTTAACCGTGTTAATTCACTGGCTGATTCTACGTTAAAGCAAAAAATACCTGCTTCTAAGGCTTGCTGCATTTCATCTTCAGTTTTACCTACGCCTGAAAATACGATTTTCTTTGGGTCACCGTCAGCTGCCAATACCCTGGCTAACTCACCGCCAGAAACAATATCAAACCCAGCGCCTAAATTAGCGAATAAATTCAGGATCGCTAAGCTAGGATTTGCTTTAACGGCAAAACATACTAAATGGTCAGTGTCTAGAAATCCCGCATTAAATCTATTGAATGCATTAGTTAAAGCAGATTTTGAATAAACGTAACAAGGTGTTTGAAATTGGCTGGCAATGTCTGAGAACGCAACATTTTCGACATGCAAACTAGCGTTTTTGAAGGTAAAAGAATTCACTATTGGGGCTTTACTTAGGATAGAAAATTTAGGATAAAAGATTATTTTTTGTCAGGTGTGTCTTGCGGGTATTGCTTCTCGGGGATATATAAAGGGCCTTTGGTGCCACAGGCACTCATCAAGATGCAAATCGCCGCCAGTAGTAAAATCAATTTACGCATGATATTTTCAAAGACTTAAAGTTTAATTTTAGCATAAAGCTAATTTCTATTTATTAGGATATGTTTTTGGATGTATAACTTAAGCACTTACTCACTTGTCTGAACCACCACTTATCTGGGAAATTGTACCGGTTATCTACTACTGATAGACTTTGACAATAAAGCGTTTTATATTAAAAATTGAATAAAGGATTTTAAAAATGAAATATTCTGATTTTCTTCAATTATCACCAAGCAAAACCTTATGTAAGAAAAATGCGGGGTTTACGCTTATAGAACTGATGATTGTAGTTGCGATTATTGGTATATTGGCTGCAATTGCATTGCCAAATTATAAAAACTACATCATCAAAAGTAAGCGTAGTGCTGCACAGTCCTTTATGTTAGAGGTGGCTAATCGTGAAAAACAATACTTCTTAGATGCAAGGGCTTATACAGACTCCCTTTCCACTTTGGGGGTAACTACGCCCGGCGAAGTTTCACCTAATTATACTGTAACAATAGACCCCCCTGGAACAGCACCACCTTCTTTCACTATTAAAGCAGCTGCAAAAGGCAGCCAAACTGTAGATGGCGATTTAACTCTGACAGATACTGGTCTTAAAATACCTGCAAGTAAATGGTGAATGTAACAGTGAAACAACAATTCAAATATTCAATTGGTTTTTCGTTGGTGGAGCTAATAGTGGTTGTTGCCATTATTGCTATATTGGCTGCTGTTGCTACTCCTGGTTTTAAACAATTAATCGATAACCAACGCATTAAAAGCGCCAGTTTCGAGCTATATGCAAGCCTAATGTCAGCCAGAAGCGAAGCGCTAAAACGTAATGACTATGTAACCATGACAGCAATTTCCGGCTCATGGCAAAATGGCTGGCAAATAACCGCAGCTGGAACGGTACTCAAAAATCATCCGGTCTTGTCAAATATAGCTGTAAGTAATGGGCCAAGCTCAATTGTTTATAAAAAAAATGGACGTTTGTCAGCCACTACTTCCCCATCATTTCAGTTTGATATTGACCCGGTGAACGCCAACTTTAAAAGATGTATTTCAATTGACTTGAGTGGACTTCCAAGAACTAAAAAAGGTTCATGTACATGAATAGCTTGGTAAAAAGAGATTCAGGTTTCAGCCTCATTGAAGTGCTTGTGACTTTGGTAATATTAATGACTGGTTTACTTGGGCTGGCCGGCTTGCAAGGCCGCGCATTCAGCGCTCAGGTTGAATCCTATCAACGCTCCCAAGCGTTGATTTTACTTAAAGATATGACGGATCGAATTAATGCGAATCGCACTAACTCGTCAAACTATGTAACTTCAACTCCGCTTGGTGTGGGTGCTGCTACCTGTGCTGGTACTAGTGCTACAAGTATCGATAAATGTGAATGGAGCAGTGCATTAAAAGGCAGTGCGGAGGGTTCCACATCAGGTGCTATGGTTGGCGCTAGAGGCTGTATATATGAACTTGCATCAACAGCGCCAAAAAAATATTTAATTGCCATTGCCTGGCAAGGATTAACTTCAACAGCCACATCTTCAATTGCTTGTGGCCAAGGAAGTTATGGGAGTAACGAAGCTTTTCGTCGTGTAATTTCTATTCCAATTACTATTGCTAATCTAAATTAAAATGAAAATCACAAGCTACAACTATCATTCTTCCAACACCCTGCAAAAAGGCTTTTCTTTAATTGAGCTGATGGTTTCTATTGCTATCGGTCTTATACTTCTTGCGGCATTATCAACGCTATTTGTGGGTCAAAGTAAATCTAGAGATGAGTTAGCTAAGGCTAATCGAATGATCGATAACGGACGCTATGCCTTAGATGTATTAACGGATAGTCTAAGTCTGGCCGGATTTTATGGTGAATTGGATCCTTCAGCAATTGCTGTCCCCACAACTTTGCCCGATCCCTGTTCTAATGTAGACACTGTGATTAGTGCTGCATTGCCTTTTCATGTGCAAGGCTATAATGCCGCGGGTCCAGCCTCAACAATTTCTTCAGCACCCACTTGTGTTCCATCCACAATCAAAGCCGGGTCAGATATATTGGTTATAAGACGTGCTCATACTGTTCCTATAACAGCAGCTGCTGCTTCAGCTGACACAACATTTTTACAAGTCTCTTTGTGTACAGTAGAAACCGGTACTACCGGAAATGTATACAAGCTAGCGAAAGCGCCAGCTAGCTATAACTTAAGCAAGAAAAGCTGTACGGGTGTTAACTCCGGGCCTTTTGCAGATTTACGCAGATTTCTAGTGCAAATCTATTTTATTGACTCTAATAATGTTGCAGGTGATGGTATCCCAACCCTTAAAATGGCTGAATTAAGCAGTACAAATACTTTTGTTATTACTCCATTAGTGGAAGGTATTGAATACATGCAGGTAGATTATGGCATCGATAATAATAATGATGGGGTTCTAGACGGCTCATATACTTCATGTTCGGCCTGCACTACTGACGATTGGTCTCATGTCGTATCGGTTAAAGTAAATCTAATTTCTCGTAATCTTGAAACCACCAATAATTATACCGATTCTTACACTTATAATTTAGGTAGTGCAGGTAATGTTGTGCCTAATGATGCGTATAAGCGCCATGCCTATACGCAAGTGATACGATTGACTAATCCCGCAAGTAGGAAAGAGTAAGTATGAGAATCTCTTGCAAAGAACGCGGCAGTACCTTATTGGTGGCAATGATTATGCTGGTGCTACTCACTTTAATCGCAGTATCTGCCATCGAAAGCACCACTTCAAGCCTGCAAGTCGTAGGTAACGCGCAATTTCATCAAGAGGCCGCTGCTGCGGGCCAGCAAGCCATTGAAAATACCATTAGTAGTACCACTTTCACTTCCTCAGCTCCTGGGGTACAGAATATTGATGTAAATAACGATGGGGCTGCAGATTATAAAGTCACCTTTTATCCTGCACCGTCTTGTGTCAAATACAATGTAGTAGACACCTCTACCGAAACCGGATTGCCCAAAGATTGCTATGGCTCAATGTCGGGGCTTTGCTACCGTACCTATTGGGATGTAACTGCTGTAGTGAGTGATATTAATACCGGAACTACAGGGGCAACGGTGACTTTACACCAAGGCGTAAAATTACTTGTTGGTTTAAATGCTGCTTTAGCATCCTGCACTTAAGAATTGGAAGACTTCATGAAAACTCTATTTAAAAAAGCCTTGATAGGCATGATTCTAACCGGGCTGGTAATGCCAGCTCAGCTAACTTATGCAGAAGATACCGATATTTACGCAGCGGATACTGGCGCGGCTACTAACCCAAACATTTTAATAGTCCTTGATAATAGTGCTAATTGGGCAAGAAATGATCAAAGTTGGCCTGTCGGTAAACAGGGTGAGGCAGAACTAGCTGCATTACGCGCCGTGCTTGGCGAAGTGGGTGACAACATCAATCTGGGTTTGATGATGTTTACAGCAGGGTCTGGTAGCACTTTGAATGGCGGCTACATTCGTTATCATATAAGGCAAATGACCAATACCAATAAAGCGGCATTCCAAGAATTAATAGGTACTTCTACCTGTACTGCTGGTAATAATAGTTTAAATGGTACGCCTAACTGTATCCTCAATAACTTTAATGGCCCTGCTGAAAAGGTAGGTACTTCTAAAGTTGATTATAGTGCTGCATTATTTGATGTTTTTAAATATTTTGGGGGATATACCAGCCCTGCTCACGCTACCGATGATACCGCCGGGACACCCATCTCTCACAGCCAATTTGGTGCTTATCGTTACGCAGGCAATCCAGACACTAGCTGTGACGCTTCAGCATATAATAATACCGTGCCAGCGGTGCCATTTTATATTAATCCAACCACTGCGGCCTCAACTAACACGCCCGCATATTCAACCAAAATCAATTACAATTCACCGTTAAGTAGTAGTAATAGCTGTGCCAAAAACTTTGTCATATTTATAGGTAATGGTACTCCCACCCAAGATTCACCAGCTAGTTTACTGACGGGGGTAGGCGGTAATGCTACTCAACTATCAGCACCTGACCTTGCACTTACTACCACGCCTACGCAAACCACACTTGCAACAAATGTTTCATATGCCAGTCAGGCAGCCTGTGAAACGGCAGCAGCAACACTTTATGCAAATCAAGGTTTCGATAGTTTTTCATGTACTGTTAACAATACTTCCACAACAACAGCAACTACGGCTTTAGGCACGTCGAGCTGTGGGCTATATAGCTCAGCGAGTGCCTGTGCAACAGCTGAGAGTGCTTCACACCCTAGCTACAATGGTGGCGTAAGTTGTACAGTCGCCAATGCTTCTTGTGGGACTACTACTACGGCATTGGGTACATCAAGTTGTGGCCTATATGCCTCAGCTAGTGCTTGTGCAACGACAGAGAGTGCTAAACCAGCAAACTCTATCTATAACGGCGGTGTAAGTTGTGCAGTCGCTAATGCTTCTTGCAGTTCTTCCACAACCACTGCATTAGCTACATCAAGTTGCGGTCTATATGCATCAGCAGGTGTTTGTGGAACGACAGAAAGTGCTAAACCTGCAAATTCTATTTATAACGGCGGTGTAAGTTGTGCAGTGGCTAATGCTTCTTGTGCGACACCTGTTGTCACTAATTATGGTACCTCGACTTGCGGGCAATATGCATCTGCAAGTGCATGTGCTACAGCTCAAACAGCTTTACATCCCGAATATAACGGAGGGGTTAGCTGTAGTACAGTAGCTACAAGTGCCTGTAGTTATAATACAACTAATAGCAGTAATCCAATTGGTACAGTGAGCTGCGCTACTAACGGTCTCAGTTTAAATACTTCTGCTGGCTGTACTTCTTATGGAAATAGCAACTACTCAAACTATAGTGGATTTACTTGTACATCTACAGGCACGACAGGCTGTAGTGGAGGCAAAATAAATTTTTCAATCAGTGCAACTACCAAAAAGAACGCGAGCAATGTCTATACCTTTACAGGTACCAACACGCCTAGTTCCGCAACATTTAGCTTAACAGGTACCAAAAATGTGAGTGGAGCGACTTATACCTTAACTGGCAATACAAATCCTGTTGCTACTTATACCTTAACAGGTACCACCACCACTACTACTAATACTTATAATATTATTGGCACTACTAACTTAAAAGCATACACCCCTGTTGGTACATTTAATGGCACGTCTTCATATAATACTGATGAATGGGCACGTTTTCTTAACCAAACCGATGTCAGTTCAGCAACGGGTAAACAAAATATCAGTACTTATACTATAGATGTATTTAATGCAAAGCCTGATGAAGAAGAAACCAAACTCTTAATTAATATGGCGAAATATGGGGGAGGTAAATATTTTGCTGCGAAAAGTCAATCAGCGATACTTGACGCACTACGTAAGATTTTTACCGAAATACAATCGGTCAATAGTGTGTTTGCATCATCAAGCTTGCCTGTGAGTGTAAATACGCAAGGTACTTATCTGAATCAGGTATTTACTGGGATGTTCCGTCCAGACGGTGGTGCCAAGCCGCGCTGGGCAGGGAACTTGAAGCAGTATAAATTAAAATATTTTAATGGCACCCTACGCTTATCTGACAAAAATGGCGATGAAGCTGTAAACTCGGCTAAAGGATTCATTACCGAATGCGCTAATAGTTTTTGGAGTACAGATACAGGTACGTATTGGAATTTTAGTAGCTCAAATGCGTTGGGAACCTGTACAGCTAGTGAAGATGCATCAAGTTACCCGGTTGCAGGATCTTCATCTGCATATTCTGATGCACCTGATGGTAATGTGGTTGAAAAAGGCGGGGCCGCGCAGCGCCTACGCGGCGTTACTTTGTCGGGCGGTGTTATTACTACGAGCACCAATTACACTGGCAGAAACTTGAAAACTTGTAGTGGGACATCTGCTACCAGTTGTACCACCCTTACGGACTTTAAGACTAGTAATGCGGCCATTACCAATGCCATGCTTGGTGTGAGCACTTCTACGAATAGGGACAATCTCATTAACTGGGTCCGTGGACAGGATCTGGATGATGAAAACGCGAATACCACATTGAATGAAATGCGTCCATCTGTTCATGGTGGGGTAATCCACTCGCAACCTGCGGTGATTGATTATGGCGGTTCTACCGGAGTTATCTCTTATTACGGCGATGATGAAGGCGTACTCCATGCTATTGATGGGGGTCAAACCGATGCCGAAGGCACTGAGCTTTGGGGTTTTATTGCGCCCGAAACTTATGGTCGATTGTTCAGGCAAAGAGATAATGGTGCAACAACTGCACTTATTAACTTCCCCGGAGTTTCATCATCCGTATCCAAAGCATCCAAAGACTATTTCTTTGATGGCTCAATTGGCACATATCAGAACTCTAGTACAGTTTGGATATATCCAAGTATGCGTAGGGGTGGTCGTGGCATCTATGCTTTTGATGTAAGCACGCCAAGTACGCCAGTTTTAAAATGGCGTAAAGGCTGCTTTACCAATAGCACTAGCGATGACAGCAGTTGTTCTTCAGGTTGGTCAGCCATAGGCCAAACCTGGTCTAAACCTCAGCTCACCTATTTAAGTGGTTATGTAGATAGTGCTAATAACCCCAAACCCGTATTGGTTTTTGGTGGTGGCTATGACACTTGCGATGATTACGACAGTCAAGCACCTTGTGCAGCAGCAACATCAAGAAAAGGGGCAAACGTCTGGTTTGTAGATGCCGACACAGGGAATATCATTACTACTTATTCCACCAACTATAGTGTACCTGGTGATGTATTTTTAGTTAAAGATACTAATGGATACCTTAAGTATGTGTATGCAGCAGATACTGGCGGCTATGTTTATAGAATCAATACCGGTACTTATGATGGGTCAACATTCAGTAGTTGGAGTTCAGCATCACAAATAACAATAGCTTATTTAAGTGAAACAAACCAATCTCGTAAATTTTTATTCGGTCCGGATGTAGTTCCTTACGTTGGTTATAATGCAATCATGATAGGCAGTGGTGATCGTGAACATCCATTGGAAAACAACTATGCATGTGGGAGTTATTCCAGCACAACTGGAAATTTTGTGACTAACCAGTTCTATATGATTAAAGACACCCTTTCTAATACGCCTACTGTGATCACTGCAAGTAATTTAACTGACGTAACTACTAATCTCACCATAGGTGAAGCTGCCATTGGTTCGAGTGGTTACCGTTTTAATTTACTACAGTGTGAACAAGTCGTTAATAAGGCTCTGACAATAGGTGGTATAGCATTTTTTGGAACTAACGCGCCCAAGCAAGTTGCCGCTAATTCTTGTACCACTAACTTAGGTAATGCCAGAGGTTATGCGATTGATTTTCTAACTGGGAATCCAGTTAGCGTGGGGTCGAGTCGGTCTGTTCTTTATGTCGGTGGCGGGCTTCCACCTTCACCTGTAGCTGGGGTTGTGGATATAGATGGTGAAAAGGTTCCTTTTATCATCGGCGGAAGTAAGCCTGACGATGCAAATCCATCTCCACTGCAAGGCTCTAAAGTTAATATTAATCCGGTTGGGCCAAGAAAACGTGTTTATTGGTATATAGATACAGATACCCCGTAATTTTATCATTGAGCCAATATGGAGCCAATAGTAAGACTGTTGGCTCCTTTAATATGCTGCAGCAAATTACTCTATCCATTCAGAAGTTAGCGCATGAGTTTTTGATTCCCATCCTTTGCTCGCTACTTATTCATGCGTTGATTTTGGTTACACTTGCACATTACATCTCTAACGGCTCAAATAAGCAAACACAAGGTAAACAAACCCTCCAAGTTAACCTAGAGCCTAAGCCTAATGGCTTAGCATCTAGCCCGGCATTGCCTGAAAAGGCAAACCAGCCAACATCCAAATTATTCCACAGAGATAGTGATAGTAATTTACCGATACCCAAAATGGAGGAAAGTCATCCAATTTTAGACGTGCCAGAACCCCTTTACTACACCATTAAAGAGTTGGAGCATGCTCCTGTAATATTGAAAAATGTGGATAACGACCCGCCAGAGTTATTGCAATTTATCCAAGGGGGTGAGTTGACTATACAGATATGGATTGATGAAAACGGGGATGTAGTAAATACTGAAATTGTAAAATCAAATCTACCTGAAGAATTTAACAAAAGTGCGATAACAAATTTTTCTGCTGCAAAATTCTCACCGGGAATAAAAAATAACATTCCTGTAAAAACAGTTGCAAAAATTACAGTAAGATATGCACCTAAAGAGCGTAATAAAGATTAATAAGACTGATTGTTTAACTGAGTAAAGCCACTTAAATCATCGGATAGCTTTTAAAATCGGCGATTGTGAAGTAAGGTCTTCAAGAGTGTCTAATATAGATATCGCGGCATTGCACGGTTTAGCAATACTTTGGGTCTGCTTGGCTATTTCCACTATTCCCGTCGGGCTGGTCACATTGATTTCCGTCAGGTAATCACCAATCACATCCAGACCCACTAAGAAAAGTCCTTCTTGTTTTAAAACCTTGCCGATAGTTGAGGCAATTTCTAAATCACGCTCACTTAGTAACTGAGCAACACCTGTGCCACCAGCGGCTAAGTTGCCACGCGTTTCTCCTGCTTTTGGAATACGTGCCAAGGCATAAGGCAATGCTTCTCCATCTATCACGATAATACGTTTATCACCCTGTAAAATAGCTGGTAAATAGCGCTGCGCCATCACCGTACGTGAGCCAAATTGGGTAATGGTTTCCAGAATAACACTGATATTTGGGTCATTTTGAGTAAGTCGGTAAACGCTACTTCCACCCATACCATCCAGAGGTTTAACGACAATATCTTGGTGAGTAGCGAGGAAATTTCTTATTAGTTGATTGTTTGCGGATACTAGAAATTCAGGGACAAATTGCGGGAATCGGGTAATAGATAATTTCTCATTCCAACTACGGATAGCACTCGGATTGTTATAAACACGAGCACCCTGTTTGACTGCAATCTCTAGCAAGTAGGTGCTATAAAGATACTCATTATCGAATGGTGGGTCTTTACGCATGAGCATTGCGTCAAAATCAGTGGGAGAATATTCAACACTATCTTGCAGAATATAAGTAGCACCAAAATTGAATTTTCTTG
Source organism: Methylotenera sp. (assembly GCA_046595335.1). GTDB lineage: Bacteria > Pseudomonadota > Gammaproteobacteria > Burkholderiales > Methylophilaceae > Methylotenera. Next base: position 123,578 of record JBKJOT010000053.1, on the reverse strand, counting down.
CGTTGATTCTGGCTATTTCGTCTCGCAAGAATAGGTCATGCTGCATGCTTACATATAGTTCATGACCTCGTTTGTCAGCCTCTCGCATAATAGCAAGGCTAGTATCTTTCGCGGCATTCAAGCGTTCTAACGGATCAAGGATGAACAGAAGTTTCATGCAGTTTGTATCCCTTAGCTATTTAAAGGATCTTGTTCTTGCAGTTCGATTGCCGCAGCAAGTAAAGCCAAGCGGGCTACCACGCCATAAGCATAAAAACGATTGGGTAAGGTATCAGGCGAGTCGGCACAGTCTGGCAAGCTACAGGGCTTTTCAAATGCCAATGGCACAAAGTGAGAACCTGGTGCGTTGAGGTTTTCATCCACGCCACGACTGGTATGGACACGGTAAAAACCACCAATCACAAAATGGTCCATCATATAGACTACTGGTTCTGCAACCGCGTCATTGATGCTCTCGAAGGTATATACACCTTCCTGGATAATGACTTCTGTCACTGGTAGGCCTTCTTTCACCACCGACATTTTGTTACGTGCTTTGCGGTTCAAATCACGTACATCATCGGGTGATTTTACCGTCATGATACCCATGCCATAAGTGCCGGCATCGGCTTTTACAATAACAAAAGGTTCCTGCTTAATGCCGTACTCTGCATACTTTGTGCGAATTTTCATGAGTAATTCGTCTACCTTTAATGCTAGGCATTCTTCGCCTTCACGAGCGTGGAAATCGATCTGTCCGCAAGTGGAAAAATAGGGGTTCAACAGCCAAGGATCAATATCCAATAATTTTGAAAATTCATCTACCACGCGGTTATAGGCTGAAAAATGCTGAGTTTTGCGGCGTGTACTCCAGCCTGCGTGTAATGGCGGGATTAAATCCTGTTCAAGATTTTTCAGTATTACCGGGATACCACCTGATAAATCATTATTCAAGAGGACTGCACAGCTATCAAAGTCCCCCAGCTCTTTACTGATTAATTTGATGCGGTTGCCGACTCTTACCACTGGCTCCAATAATAAGCTATGTCCATCATGGGTTAGCAATGTAGTAGGCTCGGTAATCTCCGATGATATTGACCCTATACGCACTTCCAGGCCTGCTTGCCGCATGATATTGGCAAGCTCTACAACGTTGCGCAGGTAGTAAGTGTTTCGAGTGTGGTTTTCCGGGATGATGAGTAAACGATGTGCTTCCGGACAAATCTTCTCCACCGCGACCATGGCAGCCTGCACGCTTAAGGTCAGGAATTCAGGATTGAGGTTATTAAAGCCGCCCGGAAATAGATTGGTATCGACCGGCGCTAATTTGAAGCCAGAGTTACGTAAATCTACCGAAGCATAAAACGGAGAAGCATATTCCAGCCATTGTGTCCTAAACCAATGCTCAATCTTGGGCATGGCATTGAGCATGTTTTTTTCTAAGGAAAGGAGCGGGCCGCTTAAGGCAGTCGTTAAATGAGGAACCATGTTTATTCTTCTTTAATAAGTGAGCATTAATATCACCGTCAGCTTAAATACTATGATCTTAATACTATAAAAGCAAAAGTATTATATAACCCAAAACCTATATTATCAGGTGTGCTTGGGCATCGGCGTGATAGCTACTTCTTACCATGGGGCCGCTAGCGGTATTATTAAAGCCCATTGCATCGGCTTTTTCTTTCAAAATGTCAAAGACTGCAGGTTCAACGTAACGCATCACCGGCAAATGATGCACACTTGGTTGCAAATATTGACCTAAGGTCAACATGCTGACTTTGTGGGCGCGTAAGTCTTCCATCACTGTCAATATCTCTTCATCAGTCTCGCCTAAACCGAGCATTAAGCCAGATTTAGTCGGCACATCAGGGTATATTTCACCGAAGGTTTTTAATAAGGTGAGTGAGTTCTGGTAATCAGAGCCTGGTCTTGCATGTTTGTAGAGGCGAGGCACAGTTTCCAAATTGTGGTTCATCACGTCAGGCGGGGCTTTACGTAAAATTTCCATCGCCACATCTAAACGACCCCGGAAATCCGGTACTAGTATTTCAATTTTAATATTTGGCGATTGTTTGCGTACTGCATGAATACAATCGACAAAATGCTGGGCGCCGCCATCACGTAAATCATCGCGGTCCACAGAAGTAATGACCACATAATTAAGTTTCATCTGCGCAATAGTGCGCGCTAGATTCTCCGGCTCATTGATATCCGGTGGCAAGGGTTTACCATGTGCCACATCACAGAATGGGCAGCGGCGTGTGCAAATATCACCCAGAATCATAAAGGTAGCCGTACCACCGCTAAAACATTCACCAATATTGGGACAACTCGCTTCTTCACAAACGGTATGCAGATTATTCTCACGCAGTATTTTTTTGATTTCTTGGTAGCGTGCTGAATCAGGCACTTTCATGCGTATCCACTCTGGCTTGCGCTGGATAGGTTGGGGGATGATCTTGATGGGGATGCGTGAAGTCTTTGCCGCATCAATTTCTTTGACACCGGCTATTTTAGGGCTATTGGTTTTGGGGCTAGTTTTAATAGTAACTTCAGACATGCAATGATCTATTCTCTAAATTAGTAACAAGCGAATCAAGTAGCGATTCACTTATTTGTTCCATATTTGCTTCAATCCCTACATTGCTTGTTTGTGTGACTTCCAAGCCTACATAACCGCAGGGGTCTATCGCTTTAAAGGGCGTTAAGTCCATGTTTACATTCAAACTTAGCCCATGATAACAGCAATTATTTTTAATGCGTAAACCTAAGGCGGCAATTTTTTTACCGTCTACATAAACGCCGGGTGCGTCAGCTCTGGCGCCGGCTTTGATCTGATTATTTGCCAATAACTCTATTACAGTGTTTTCTAGCAGGCTGACAAGGCTACGGATATCTAGTTTATTGCGTTTTAAGTTGAGCAGTGTGTAGATAATAACTTGGCCCGGACCATGGTAAGTGATTTTCCCACCACGGTCAGTCAGCACTAAAGGGACATCGCTCTTGCTGGGCAGTCGCACATTTTTACGGTTAAGTCCTAAGGTATAAACCGGCGGATGCTCAGTAAGCCATAGCTCATCTAATGTTTCACTTGTTCGTGCCACAGTGAATTCCTGCATTTCGCGCCACGTCATTTCAAAATCCGTAACGCCTAATCGCTTTACGATGATAGGTAGTTGCATCGCTACTATAGGGCGAATTTGACCAGCGGATTTGAGCTTAATAAACGATAAATACTATCTAATTGCTCTTGTGAAACTACATGCACGGTACAAGTCAGGCTGATATATTTACCACCTGAACTGGCTTTCATTTCTACTTGCGATGCGTTAAAGCTAGGCACGATGGTTTGGATGAGATCAACGATCGTTTGTGAAAATATATCATGCGTCTCACCCATGACTTTGATGGGAAACTCACAAGGAAAATCGATTAGCGGGGGTGCGGTATTTGGTTCTATATCGGCCATAATAAAAGTTACTGCATTAATAGTTTGATGGAATCCCAAGCGCGACCGAATATACCAGCGCCGTCGATAGATTTAGCCGCCACCAATTTTTGCTCGTCTATGGTTTGGCCATTCAAACTGAATTTAATAGTGCCTACAACCTGGCCTTTTTTGATTGGCGCAATCAATGGTTGTATGCTCGACATGGTTGCCTTGATGTTTGTATATTCACCTTTTGGGATCGTGACATATAAATCTTTTGCTACTGTTGACGCTACCTGATTCTCGCTGCCTTTCCAAACTTTAAGCTGGCTGATGGCCTGGCCTTGCTTATAAACGAGGTGCGAATCAAAGAACTGGAAACCATAGTTCAGCAGTTTCTGGCTTTCGGTGGCACGAGCTGAATCATTTGGTGCACCTAATACCACTGAGATGCGACGCATATCACTGCGCTTGGCAGAAGAAATCAGACAAAACCCCGCCGATTCTGTATGACCTGTTTTCATGCCATCCACGTTAGGGTCTAGCCACAGCAGGCGATTACGGTTAGGTTGCGTGATATTGTTGTAGGTATATTCCTTGGTTGAGTAATATTTGGCGTATTCTGCTGGAAAGTCACGAATCAAGGCTGCGGCTAATGTTGCAAGGTCTGCTGCTGTAGTGTAATGCTGTGGGTCAGGCAGGCCCGTCGCATTCATGTAATGCGTATTTTTCATGCCAAGGCGCTGCGCTTCCTTATTCATCATGTCGGCAAACAGGTCTTCTGAACTGGCTATGCCTTCGGCCAGCGCGATTGATGAATCGTTGCCGGACTGAATGATGGTGCCGTGTAGCAGTTCATCCACGGTGACCGGTTTATTTGGCTCAATAAACATCTTGGAGCCTTCAACTTTCCAGGCTTTTTCGCTGACCGGTAGCGTTTGAGTGAGCTGCAAATGCCCATTTTTTAAAGCTTTAAAAGATAGGTAGGCCGTCATGATTTTAGTCAGCGATGCTGGTTCTACACGCATGTCACTATTAGATGCAGCAATTACATGACCACTATTAAAATCCAGCAGCAGATAAGCCTTCACAGCCAAGCTAGGCGGCGGTGGAATCTGGCTATTGGCTGCATTTGCCGGTTCGATAGTTGAAAATGCCAGTGTACAAAAAGCAAAAAGGGATAAAGCGGTACGGCTAAATAAGTTCGGGGTCATTTGTATGTATGCGTATTTTGAGTGAATTGAATTACGGGTTTAGGACAATTGCAGAAATGTTAAGTTGCCTGCGAATATTCGCCGCAGAAACATCTGCTTCTTTTTTAGTGGCATAAGGGCCAAGTCTTACGCGGTACAAATTATTATTATACACGTTCGTGATACCAACATTTTCCGCTAGTTGTAATGCTTGTATTTTCTTTTGCAGTAGGTCGCCATTCATTTCGCTTTTGAAAGCACCCGCTTGCACGTAATAATCTCCAGTGGATTCTTGGGGAGATGTATTTTTTACGGTTGTTGTTACAGAACTGTTATTTAAAGGCTTGGCGCGAGTGGTATTTGTAGCAGCAGAAGGCGTGTTAGCAACGGGTAACGACTTCATAGCAGCCAAGGCTATAGGACTTGTATCAATAGCTTCCACTTCCACTAGGCCGCTACCCTGGCCGCTTAAGCGTAATTTATATGCAGCTGCATAGGATAGGTCTATTAAACGATCATGTTTAAAAGGGCCGCGATCGTTAATGCGTACGATTACAGATTTACCATTAGCCGGATTAGTCACACGGACGTAACTCGGTATCGGTAAGGTGGTATGCGCCCCGGACATGCCATACATATCGTAAATTTCGCCGCTGGATGTTTTTTTACCATGGTAACGTTTACCATACCATGAAGCGATGCCCCTCTGCTTATAAGGGCTGAAGCTGGTCAGCGGCGTATATGACTGTCCCAAAGCGTAATAAGGCTTATTAGAACGCACTAAAGGCACTTCTGTTTTTAAAGTCGCATCGGGAATCGCGTCAATATCCGGCGGGGGATTATCGCCCGGACCATCATCCAAGTAATAACCGCCAGAACCTGGAGTTTTATTAGCCGTATTAGCTTTAGTTTGAGATTTAATTGAGGCAGGAGCTTTCGTATCTGGTCTAGTTTCTCTCTCGCCGCCGCAAGCAGTAAGCAAGACAACACATAACAAGATGATACATTTTTGAAAATTCATCAGGTCGCCACCAATTTTTTATGGGTATGTATGCTCATCAGGATACCGAAACTTAAGCACAGCGTCACCATAGAGGTGCCGCCATAACTGATGAGCGGTAATGGTACACCCACTACGGGCAAAATACCGCTTACCATGCCCATGTTAACAAAAGCATAAGTAAAAAACGTCAGAGTAATACTGCCGGCTAGCAAACGGGCAAAGGTACTTTGTGCCTGTGAGGCAATCACCAGTCCACGCAGGATAATAAAAGTGAAAAGTACTAGCAACAATATAATACCTAGCAAACCAAATTCTTCGCCAAACACCGCAAAAATGAAATCTGTCGTGCGTTCTGGTAAAAAGTCTAATTGCGCCTGAGTGCCGTTTAGCCAGCCTTTGCCAGCTGTACCGCCCGAACCCAAGGCAATGATGGCTTGAATGGTATGATAGCCTGCTCCGAGCGGGTCTTGCGTAGGGTCTAGCAGTATCTCTATGCGTTTGCGCTGGTAATCATGCAACATGGACCATAATATGGGTGTAGAGGCGGCAAAGGTAACAACACCGCCCAGCAATAGCTTCCAGCTCAAGCCCGCCAAGAATAATACATAAAAGCCGGATGCTGTAATGAGTAATGCGGTCCCTAAATCCGGTTGTTTCATAATTAATGCAACGGGCACCAAAAGTAAAACAGCGCCAATGGCAAAATCGATCATGGTCGGCTTGCCTTCGCGTTTGGCAAAATACCAAGCAAGCATCATGGGCATGGCGATGCGCATAATTTCAGATGGCTGGATTTGAGTAAAACCTAAACTTAACCAGCGCCGCGCGCCATGGCTAATAGAGCCGAACAATGCCACGGCAATCAGCAGTAAAACGCCAAGGGCATATAAGGGCATGGCGATGCGCTCTAGTTGGTTAGGCGCGATATTGGCTGCTCCCCACATGAAACTTAGCGCAACGACAATATTGATACCTTGCCCATAAACCCGTGCAAAACTTTGCCCGGAAGCGCTGTATAAAACAAATAGGCCTACCATGAGCGTAAAGAACAGGCAGGCCATTAAAAATGAATCGATATGTTTAACTAGGACAGAAAAAATCCGGCTAATCATGAGGCTCTTCTTCCGGCACAGCAGCGGGTGTATTTTCAGGTTTCACTGGTTTTTTTATCGGTTTCTTAAGCGGTTCTTTAATGGTGGGCGCAGGGACCACTGGTTCTACGGGTATTTTGCCTAGTAAATAATAATCCATTACTTTACGCGCAATCGGGCCTGCTGTAGAACCGCCATGCTGTCCGTTTTCCACGATGACTGCCATTGCAATGGTTGGATCATCTGCTGGTGCATAAGCGATAAACAGCGCATGATCGCGATGACGTTCATTGATAGCATTGGCATTGTATTTTTCATTTTGCTTGATCCCGATTACCTGCGCAGTACCGGTTTTTGCAGCAATAAAATAGCCAGCGTTCGTGCCTACGCTGGCAGCAGTACCACCAGGAAGCGTTACGTCCATCATGCCTCGTTTTACTAGTGCCACATTTTCTGGGTCGAGCTCAATTTTATCCTGTACCTCGTTAGGTATTATTTTTACATCCCCGGTTATAGCCTTTTGGATCTGGCTAACGATGTGTGGTTTCATGGCTACGCCGTTATTAGCCAATATAGAAGTGGCTTGGGCCAGTTGCATAGGCGTTACCAAAGTATAACCCTGACCAATGCCTGCAATCACTGTTTCACCTTGATACCAGGGCTGTTTATAACGACGCATTTTCCATTCCGGCGTAGGTAATAAACCTTCAATCTCACCTTCAATATCAATGCCAGATTTTCTACCGAAGCCAAAATGGCGTGCAAACGCCGCGAGTTTATCAATTCCCAGTTCCATCGCCAGGCCATAAAAGAACGTGTCGCAAGAGACTGTAATAGCCTTCTGGATATCTACAGTGCCATGCCCACCAGGCTTCCAGTCGCGATAGCGATGCACGCTATTCGGCAAGGTAAAATAACCGCCGTCCTGAATGCTAAAAGGCGGTTTCCGTTTGCCGTTTTCTAAGCCGGCCATGGCGGCAAATGGCTTGAAAGTAGAGCCAGGCGGATAGATACCTCGCAACGGCCGGTTGATCAATGGCTTGTCAATTGAATCGTTTAGAAGTTTCCAGTTATCGACATCGATGCCGTCTACAAATAGATTCGGGTCAAAAGTCGGCTGGCTGACGAAACTGAGGACTTCGCCGGTTTTTGGGTTAATTGCCACCAAAGCTCCGCGATTATTACCAAAAGCGGTTTCGGCAATTTCCTGCAGTTTACTATCTACGGAAAGTATCAGGTTATCGCCTGGCGTCGGGGCGGTACTAGAAAGCACCCGTACCGCACGGCCATCGGCATCGATCTCTACCTGCTGGAAGCCGGTAGTGCCATGCAGGTAGCGTTCATAATATTGCTCAAGACCACTTTTGCCGACATGGTCTGAACCTTTGTAATTAGATAAATCTCCGGATTTCTCTAAGTTAATCAGGTCTTTATCATTGATGCGGCCAATATAGCCCACCATGTGCGCGCCCATTTTTCCGAACGGATAGTGACGGAATAAGCGTGACTTGATCTCTACACCAGGAAATCGGTAATGATTGACGGCGAACCTGGCCGCCTCGGTCTCATTCAGATGGGTACGGATCGGGATGCTCTCGAAGTTATGGCTTTGCTCGCGAAATTTATTGAAGCGTTTACGGTCTAGTGCGCTGATTTCCACAAACTGGCTGACTTCTCCAATGGTAGCTTCCAGATTCTCAACTTTGGATGGCGTAATTTCCAACGTATAAACAAAGAAATTATGCGCGAGGATGACGCCGTTCTTATCCAGGATTAGTCCGCGGTTTGGCACAATAGGCACCAGCGAAATTCGGTTATTTTCTGCCAAGGTTTGGTAGTGCTGGTACTGCTTTACTTGAAGATAGAAAAAGCGCGAACCCAATATGCTGAATAAGACCAGGACGACCAAAGCGGTGAAGCCTAGCCTAAGCTTGAAGTAATACTGCTCATGCTGATAATTTTTTAATTCTGTGCGCATGCTTTAAAGCTAAGAGCCACGTGAACGACCACCGGTATTCAATCCAAAAAATACGGCGATCTGCCATAACAGCACGCCGGTAAAGCAGGGGATGAAATAAGACCATCCGAGCGTATCTTCACCGCTAAAAATTTTAAGTACCAGTAGCACCAGCTGAGAGATGATGAGCAGCAAGAATACATAAAAAGCTTGCTGGATGCCGTTGAATAGCACTAAACGGCGTTGATAATAAACGGCAAAAAAAGCCGCGACTGTATAAGCTAAGGCATACTGGCCAAATGTGCCGCCTGTTGCTAGGTCTACAAACAAACCGACAAACCATGCGGTACCGATATTGCATAAGTTGGGAGCGCGTATCAGCCAGAATATGATGGTGAGGAATATGAAATCTGGGCGGATTTTTAATGCCACGCCTGCCCACGGCAACAATAAGCATATGAACGCCAGCAGCAATGAGAAATAAATAGTTTTGAGCTTACTCGGGTGCATGGGGCTCGCTCACTTTCGGTTGGCTGACTGTAGGCACAGTATTTTCAACCGGTTTTGCTGTAGATTTTGTTATAGGTTTTTCTGTAGGTTTCACCATTGACTCTGGCGTGGGTTTCGCTACAATTTTTTCTGAAGGCTTTACAGCTTCACTTTTATCAGCATTTGGATGATGTGCGGGATGATGAGTACGCAAGGCAATCTCTGCTTCAGGTATGCTCACTAGCAACACTTGACGATGACTCTCTACCCCCCCCGTCGGCACACAGACGATTCTAGCAAAAGGGGAGTCGGGAGTGATTTCGACTTGCGACACCGTTGCTACCGCAAGTCCTGCAGGGTATACGCCATCAATACCTGATGTCACCAGCTTGTCGCCACGCTTGATATCTACATTGGTCGGTAAAAATGGCAAATCCAAGGTGCTGTCGCGGCCATGACCAAAGGCGATGGCACGTAAACCGTTGCGTTCTACTTGCACAGGAATCGCCAGCGATTTGTCCGTAATCAAAGTGACTTCACTGCTCATAGGGTAAGTGCGGGTCACCTGACCAATCACGCCTGTGGCGTCGACCACAGCTTCGCCTGTTAGCACTGCATGAGATGAGCCACGATTGACTACGATCTTTTTGGTAAAAGGATCACGACCCACATGCATGATTTCACCAAGTACACTGTTTTGTGCTAGTGCCTTATTGGCTTTCAATAGCTCACGTAGGTTCTCGTTTTCCAGTGTCAGCGTATTCAGCTGCTGCAATGCGATGTTTTGTTTAAGCACTTGAATTTTTAACTCAGCATTTTCTTTGAGCAAACGATGATGGGTAGAAAAGTATTCGCCCGTAGCGAGATAGAGCTGAGTGGGTGCGTTAGCAACAACTTGCAGTGGATGCAGCATTGCCATCAAATTCAAACGTACGGTAGTGAGATATTGCAAACGCGAATCCGTCGCCATTAGCGCCAAGGATAAGGCAGAGAAAAACACCAGGCGCGCAAATGCACTTGGGCCGCGCACAAAGAATGCCGGGGCTTGCTGTTGTTCTAGTTTGTTAAAGCTGCTACGTGCCATGGGTTAGATATTATGGGTTAACTATTATAGGTTTTGTGTATTGCTTTATATAAATTAGGCCGTATCAAACGGCCTAAAATTCATTACTGCTTCATTTATTTGAAGTTCAAGCAAATTACTTGAAGCTCAAGCGCCTAGTTAATTATTCGTGTGCAAACACGCTACCTAATTTATCCATTTCTTCCAATGCACGGCCACAACCACGGGCTACGCAAGTCAATGGATCTTCTGCAACGATCACCGGCAAACCGGTTTCTTCTACAAGTAACCTATCCAAGTCACGCAGCAATGCGCCGCCTCCGGTCAGTACCATACCTTTTTCAGCAATGTCAGCACCCAGTTCCGGTGGCGTTTGCTCAAGGGCAGATTTAACGGCGCCAACAATAGAGTTTAATGGTTCAGTCAATGCTTCCAGAATTTCGTTGCTGGAAATGGTGAATTTACGTGGCAACCCTTCTGCCAGGTTGCGCCCCGTCACTTCCATTTCCAATACGGCTGAACCCGGGAAAGCGGAGCCTATAGTTTTTTTGATATTTTCTGCAGTAGGCTCGGAGATCTGCATGCCGTAGTTACGACGGATGTAATCGATGATGGCCTGGTCAAATTTATCGCCACCTACACGTTCGGATTTTGCGTAAACGATACCGCCTAGTGAAATCACACCAACTTCAGTAGTACCGCCACCGATATCGACCACCATGGAACCGGTGGCTTCAGCTACTGGCATGTCCGCACCAATCGCAGCTGCCATTGGCTCTTCAATCAGGAATACTTGCTTTGCACCAGCACGTTCAGCAGACTCTTTGATCGCGCGGCGCTCTACTTGTGTAGAACCAACCGGCACACAGATAATAATACGTGGGCTAGGTGAGAACCAGCGTGAATCATGCACGCGGCGGATAAAATATTTGAGCATTTGCTCGGTAATCGTAAAGTCAGCAATTACGCCGTCTTTCATGGGGCGAATCGCCTGGATGTTTGCCGGTGCGCGGCCCAGCATACCTTTCGCTTCCGCACCCACTGCTAGTAGGATTTTTTTGCCTTGCGGGCCGCCTTCAAGGCGGATAGCAACCACAGAAGGCTCATCTAGAACAATCCCTTTGCCGCGGGCATAAATAAGGGTATTTGCAGTACCTAAATCGATGGCTAGATCATTTGAAAAGTAGCTATTTATTGAACCGAACATTATGTTTTTCCTGTATCTGGGGCGAGGCGACGTCTTAAACTGATTTTACAATTGTTTCGCGGTTAAGGCGCGCATGAAATCAAGGTATAATACCGCATATCTCATTGAAAATTAAGATGCCATTACATCTTAGTTACAAAAATAAAGTGATAAAAAAATAACAGTAACATTTAAACTTTGAATTATTGAATTTTGGATTATTAAGGCATGTCACTTAACACTGAAGATATCAAAAAAATCGCTCACCTGGCACGCATCGAAGTGAATGATAATGAAGCTGCAGCGACACTTATCAAACTATCTGGCATCCTAGGTTTAATCGAGCAAATGCAGACAGTAGATACCACCGGCATCGTCCCCATGTCGCACTCACAAGACTTAAGTCAGCGCCTGCGTGATGATGTGGTGACCAAAACCAATAAGCGTGAAGCCTTTCAAGCGATTGCCCCTGCGTTAGGCAATGGCTCTGCTGAGCAGGCAGTTGCCAATGGCCTGTATTTAGTCCCTAAAGTCATTGAATAAAACCAAGTAAATAAAACTTAAGTAATAAAATTATGATAAATAGTTCCTTAAAACAGCTTGGCGAAATGCTCCAAGCGAAGAAAATTTCTAGTGTTGAATTAACGCAATCGTTTCTTTCCAGAATTCAGCAGCATAACCCTAGCATCAATGCCTATATCGCTTTGGATGAAGCCAAAACATTGGCACAAGCTAAGGCTGCTGATGTACGTATTGCCAATGGTAACGTATCTCCCTTAACAGGCATTCCAATTGCACAGAAAGATATCTTCTGTGCGAAGGGCTGGAAAACAACTTGCGGCTCCAAAATGCTGGAAAATTTTGTTGCTCCATATGATGCGCATGTGATTACGCAATTTGACGCTGCAGGTGCTGTGAACTTGGGTAAAACCAATATGGATGAGTTCGCCATGGGTTCATCAAATGAAACCAGTTATTTTGGCGGCGTTAAAAATCCTTGGGATTTTGACCGTGTACCTGGTGGCAGTAGCGGTGGCAGTGCGGCGGCAGTGGCAGCAAGACTTTGTGCGGCAGCTACGGGTACAGATACCGGCGGCTCGATACGCCAGCCTGCGAGTCTTTGTGGCTTTACCGGCCTAAAACCGACTTATGGCGTAGTGTCACGCTACGGCATGATTGCATTTGCATCGTCCTTAGACCAGGCAGGCCCCATGGCCAAATCTGCTGAAGACTGTGCGCTCATGATGAACGTCATGGCGGGGTTTGACGAGCGCGACTCCACGAGCTTGAATCGCGAAAAAGAAGACTACACCCGTGATTTGAAAAAACCACTACAAGGCTTACGTATTGGTTTGCCGAAAGAGTTCTTCACTGAAGGTTTAGACGCGGGCGTTGGCAAAGTAATAGAAACAGCAATTGCCGAATACAAAAAGCTAGGAGCGGAGATTGTCGATATCTCACTACCGAACACCGGCTTATCAATCCCTGTGTATTACGTATTAGCACCAGCTGAGGCTTCAAGCAACTTGTCTCGCTACGATGGCGTTCGCTATGGTCACCGTGCTGAATCTTACACTGACTTAATGGACATGTACTGCAAGAGCCGTGCCGAAGGTTTTGGCGCAGAAGTTAAACGCCGCATACTGATTGGGACTTATGTATTGAGTGCAGGTTATTACGATGCTTACTATCTCAAAGCGCAGCAGATTCGGCGTTTGATTGCGCAGGATTTTGTTGAAGCCTTCAAGCAATGCGACGTCATCATGGGTCCGGCTGCGCCATCAACTGCGTTCAAAGCCGGGGAAAAAGTGGATGATCCAGTCGCGATGTATCTGCAGGATATCTATACCATCTCTACCAACCTGGCAGGTCTGCCGGGCATGAGTGTGCCTGCTGGTTTCAGTACCGTTAGCGATGGCAAAGCTTTGCCAGTGGGCTTGCAAATCATTGGTAATTATTTTGATGAAGCGCGCATGTTGAATGTGGCGCATCAGTATCAACAAGTGACGGATTGGCATACGGCAGTTCCGGAGGGTTTAGCATAATGGAATGGGAAGTCGTCATTGGGCTGGAAACACATACCCAGCTACAAACAAATACCAAAATTTTCTCAGGCGCATCAATCAAATATGGCGCAGAGCCGAATACGCAAGCCGATGAGGTAAGCATCGCACTGCCAGGGGTGTTACCAGTTTTAAATAAAGAAGCGGTGCAATGTGCCATTAAATTTGGCTTGGCCATCAATGCCGTAATCGCACCACGCTCTGTATTTGCACGTAAGAATTATTTTTACCCCGATTTACCGAAAGGCTACCAAATTAGCCAATACGAATTACCGGTAGTGGGTAAGGGTGCGGTGACGATTCAAGTGCCGGCGATAGGCAAAAATCCGGCCTATGAAAAAGTTATCAATATTACCCGCGCACATTTGGAAGAGGATGCTGGCAAGTCAGTGCACGGTGCTGTTGAAGGCATGAGCGGCATAGACCTGAACCGTGCAGGTACACCTTTGCTGGAGATTGTAACTGAACCAGATATGCGCTCGGCAGCTGAAGCTGTGGCATACGCGAAGAAGTTGCATGAGCTGGTGCAATGGATAGGTATCTGCGACGGCAATATGCAAGAAGGTAGTTTTCGTTGCGATGTAAACGTATCGGTTCGCCCCAAAGGCACAGATAAATTAGGCACACGCCGTGAAATTAAAAATTTGAATTCGTTCAAATTCATGACGCAAGCAATTGAATACGAAACTCGTTGGCAGATTGAAACGCTGGAAGATGGCGGTAAGATTCAGCAGGCTACAGTACTGTTTAATCCGGATACTGGGGAAACTCGAGCTATGCGTAGCAAGGAAGAAGCCAATGATTACCGCTACTTCCCAGACCCAGACTTACTGCCACTAGAAGTGACTGAGACTGATAAAGCTGCTATAAAAGCCAATATGCCAGAATTGCCAGAGGCAATGAAGGCGCGTTTTGAAGCGCAATATGGCTTATCTAGCTATGATGCTAGCGCACTGACTACCTCGCGTGAATTGGCCGCTTACTTTGTTGCTACGGTAGATGCAGGCGCAGAGGCCAAGCAGTCTGCGAACTGGGTAATGGGCAGCATTTCTGCAAAATTAAATGCCGAAGATCAACCCATTTCCGCTTCACCGGTCAATTCTTTGCAGCTAGCCCAGTTGCTTAAACGCATTACTGATAACACCATTTCCAACAATGCCGCCAAGCAAGTCTTTGAGGCAATGTGGGCTGGTGATACTGATGTTGATGCGGTCATTGAAAAATTAGGTTTGAAACAAGTTTCAGATAGTGGTGCAATTGAAGCGATTATTGATGAAGTGCTGGCAGCAAACCCGGCCATGGTTGAAGAATTTAAGGCTGGGAAAGACAAAGCGTTTAATGCGTTGGTCGGTCAAGCCATGAAAGCTTCTAAGGGTAAAGCTAATCCAGCGCAGGTTAATGAAGTGCTGAAGAAAAAGCTAGCTAATTAATTTAGCAGTTATTTTGATTTGCTAGTGCTAGGGGCATTAGTGCTTGATTTGATGTTAGCCGGAACAGCAGGTGGCTGATTTGTTGTCGCTGGTGCAGTAGTAGGCACTGGTACTGTATTTGGCGCAGAGGCTATACTGGGAGTAGGCACAATAACTTCTGGCGGCCCAGGTGCGGGCCCGTTGCCGTTTGCATAGTTCTTTAGTGCAATATAACGCTTCTTATCTTCTTCGAATCGCTTACGTGTGGCGTCCATAGCCGTTTTACGATCAGCAATCTGTATATCTATCTTCGCTACTTCTTCTTGACTCTTCTTGAAATCAGCAGCCACATCAACAGGCACTGGTTTTTTCTTTACGGTAAAAGTATTCACATATTTTTGGTTATCTGTCAGGCGTTTTTGGCTATTAGCTCTTTGTAGCTGCAAACCTTCAACTGTTACTTGATCAAGTTGCAAGTTGCGGTCACGTGCTAGGTCGATTTCGCTTTCGTCAGTAAAAGCACTCAACAGTGCTTTATCTTTTTTATCCTGTTTAATCTTGGCATTTGACACTGCTTCATCTTGCACGCTTACAGGCTTATTACGTTTAACCGTGATTCCCTGCTTGTTCATGATGGAGTTTTCAGTGTTGGAGTATTGGGCGGGAATCTTGTCACCATAATGGGTGACACCTTTATCATCTTTCCATTTAACAATACCTGAACCCTCAGCATGGGCATGTTGTGTCATCGTGAGCAATATCAATATGCTTAATAAGCTAAAACTTGACCACAAGAATTTCTGCACAAAAGACTGTAACGGCTTTTGGTAGATTATCACTACAGTTTTTATATCTGTTTTCTCCAATTTAATAACGACCTTTGTAATGTGAGTTTTATCAAATTACGCCATATAACTGGCGATACGCCATGACTGCATGCAAATTGTGCGCCATATCTTGTTGATTTTGCAAATAATTCATTAAGTCATTTAAATTCGTAATCGCACAAACAGGAATCTGAATATTTTCAATGACTTCCTGAACCGCTGATAATTCCCCTAAACCTTTTTCCTGACGATCGATGGCAATGGCTACGCCACAAGCTTGCGCGCCGTTAGTTTTAATCAGCTCTACCGATTCACGAACCGACGTTCCTGCCGAAATTACATCATCAATAATAAGGACGCGGCCTTTAAGAGGGCTGCCGACAATGACGCCGCCTTCACCATGGTCTTTGGCCTCCTTTCGGTTATAAGCATAGGGGATATTGTGACCTTTTTTGGCAAAGGCAATGGCAATGCTTGCGACTAGCGTGATGCCTTTATAGGCCGGACCAAACAGCATATCGAACTCAATACCCGATTCCTGAATAGCCGCGGCATAGAACTCACCCAGCTTCATCAGGCTTTCGCCATCATTGAATAAGCCTGCGTTGAAAAAATAAGGGCTTAAGCGGCCGGCCTTGGTTTTAAATTCACCAAAGCGCAATACCTCTTTTTTAATAGCAAATGCGATAAACTCTAGGCTGAAATGATCTGGATGTGGGGTCATGATTTTAAATATAAGGAAAAGTTTTGAGAATTATATCGCTAAACCTAAACGGCATACGTTCTGCTACCAACAAAGGTCTCTATGCTTGGTTGAAAACCCAAGATGCGGACATCGTCTGTATGCAGGAAGTTAAGGCGCAAGCAGCAGATATGACCCCCGAGATGCTCAATCCGACGGGATATCATGGCTGCTTTCATTATGCTGAGAAAAAGGGTTATAGCGGGGTCGGGATTTATTCGAAAGTTAAGCCGGATGTTGTGATCGAAGGTTTAGGAAATCCATGCCATGGACACGCCGAAGGCAGCATGGCAGATATCGATAGCGAAGGCCGTTACATCGAATGCCAGTTTGGTAACCTTAGCGTGATTTCACTTTACCTGCCTTCAGGTTCCAGTGGCGAAGAGCGCCAGATGTTTAAATTTAGTGTAATGGCGCGATTCCTGCCGCATTTACAAGCTTTGGTGGCAAGCGGCCGTGAGGTAGTGATTTGTGGCGACTGGAACATTGCGCATAAAGAATCCGACTTAAAAAACTGGAAAGGTAATAAGAAAAATTCAGGATTCCTGCCAGAAGAGCGTGACTGGCTTACATTGCTATTCGAGCAAATCGGCTGGGTAGATGTATATCGCAAGCTGCATCCCGAAACGACAGATGAATGCTATACCTGGTGGAGTAACCGCGGCCAAGCTTGGGCTAAGAATGTAGGTTGGCGTATTGATTACCAGGTCGCAACGCCAGGTATTGCAAATCAAGCTGTTAAAGCCGACATATATAAAGCGGAGCGCTTTAGTGACCACGCGCCTTTGGTCATCGATTACACTGAATGATTGCCTCGATTAATAGCTAACCGCAAAATGGCAGTTGCAGACTTTGCAGGATCTCGCCATTACGTGAATCCTGAACAAAAATCACTGCACCTGCGTTACGGTTTTTCCATTCCGGTGGTAAAGTAAAACTCTTGCTGAATTCACTTTTATTATTGAATTGGTAAGCGCCGAGTAAATCCCGCACCACATAATCATGTTTTAATTCGCGACCATTGTTTTCACCAGCATTTACTTGGCTTACCAATTTATTCTCGTACAAAGCGATAAAAATATCCGCGTTTTTGATGTCGCTAGCTTTCATCGTTTGCGCTGTAGCTTTTAACCCTATCTCGCCATTCTCTTGCTTGCTGGCATCTAGTGTTAAATTGGCACGAGCTGCTTGTTTAAGGCTGCTTTCTACACTTTGGTTTAGTCGCGAACCATCCCATCCCCGAAAATCCTTTCCATTGAAAGTGAACTGCGGCGTATAGACAAAACCTGCGCCGCCGAACGCTGCAGTTTTACGTTGTCTATCACTATATTCAGCTTTTGAGAAACGATCTTTCCAGCCGATGTAATCCCAATAATCCACGTGAAAAGCAAGTGGCACTACTTTGCTAGCGTCTAACTTTAAGTTGCTAAGCCATTTTTCGGCAGGTGGGCAACTACTGCAACCTTCGGATGTGTATAGCTCCAGCAAGGGGACGGTATACGCTCCACTTTTAGCCGAACATTCAGCCGCTGCTAGCGTCACCGGTATGATGAACAAAGTCGCTGGTGCAAATATGCGGAATAAGGTTTTGAGAAGTTTCATATTAATCTCCTGACAGGTGTTGATTAGTCGAGACAAGTAATAAGCACTTACAAAAATTGCAGGGAATATAATAAATTATTGATGATTTAGGAATTATGGTATTGAAGAAGCTTTGAGTAACACCAGTTTGGAATAGCCACTTATCTCTAATTAATCGGCTTTTGTTCTTCATTCCACGGGGCTACTTTGAATAGCAAAAGCATGCCGGGAATCGCCGCTATAAAACAGAAAATATAGAAATTTCTCCAACCTAGATCATTGACCAAGTAACCCGTCGCTGCATTGGCAAAGGTGCGCGGCACTGCAGCCAGGCTTGTAAATAAGGCAAACTGAGTTGCCGTGTAAAGCGGGTGGGTAGTATGGGCGATATAAGCCACAAAAGCCGCAGTGCCTAGCCCTACACCGAATGCCTCAAAGCCAATTGCCATACCAAGAACAAACAGGCTGTGTCCTGCTGTCGCAAGCCAGGCAAAACCCAAAATAGCCAGCATTTGTACAGCGCCGAAAATCCATAAAGCCCGGTTGATGCCTAGTTTCACCATCCATGCACCACCTAGCAAGCCGCCTATGACGCTAGGCCAAAGCCCGGCATTTTTAGCGATGAGGCCAATCTCCGTTTTGCTGAAACCCATATCCAAATAAAAGGGAGTCGCAAGCGCTGTCGCCATACTGTCACCGAGCTTATAAAGAAAAATAAAGGCCAGCACTAATAATGCAGAATGCCAGCCATGGCGGCCGATGAATTCATAGAATGGTTCAGTTACCGCAGCGCGTAAGGTTTTTGGTGCACCTTTATTGAGTAGCGGTTCTTTAATGAAGATGGTCATGGCTAATCCGGGCAGCATGAACAGTGCAGTAATCAGGAACACCGTATTCCATGGTAAATAATCTGCTAGGATCAGCGACAATGAGCCGGGAATTAAGCCTGCGATTTTATAGGCATTGACGTGTACCACATTGCCCAGACCCAGTTCTTCATCTAACAGCAATTCGCGTCGATAAGCATCAAGCACGATATCTTGCGAAGCGCTGAAAACAGCCACGACGCCGGCCAGGTAGGCAATTGTCCATATATCCAGTTGAGGATTGTAAGCGCCGAATACTGGAATCGAGCACAGTAATAATAGTTGAGTGATGAGCATCCAGCCACGGCGACGGCCCATGCCGGGGATAAAACTCCCCGGGCTGTAACGGTCAAAAAGCGGTGCCCAAAGAAATTTCCAAGTAAAGGGCAGGCTAATAAGTGCGAATAAACCGATGGATTTGAGATCTACACCTTCAGAACGTAACCATGCGGGCAGCAGGCTAATTAGGATGTAGAGCGGCAGGCCAGAGCTGAAGCCGGTGAAGATACAAATCAACATGCGTTTGTTCATTAAAGCTTGCCAAACGCTGGGTTTATTTGTCATTTATTTTCGCTTAAAGCGCTTATTTATTCTTTAATCTGTACATGGCCAAACTGCCCAATAGATTCGGCATAAAGGTCACGGGCTTGTTATCGGTCAGTATCAGACGTTCTTTAATCTGGATATTGCTATCCACGCAGAACTGGTCAAAGTCATTAATCGTGCATAAGTGCACGTTTGGCGTGTCATACCATTGGTACGGCAAGTTCTTGGAAACCGGCATACGGCCTTCAATAAGCTGTGCGCGGTGTCGCCAGTAACCAAAGTTAGGGAAAGTCACGATCACCTCACGTCCAACGCGCAGCATTTCATGAACGATGCCTTGCGTATTGTGCATGGCTTGCAAAGTCTGAGAAAGTATCACGGTATCAAACGACTGGTCCTCGAAACCGGACAGGCCAGCTTCCAAATCCATCTGGATAACGTTAATGCCGCGCGACATGGCTGCCAGCCAATTGTTATCGTCTTTCTCTACGCCGTAACCGCGTACTTCAAGCGAAGCCTTCAAGTATTCCAGTAAGGTACCATCACCGCAACCTAAATCCAGTACCTTGGCTCCGAATGGCAACCAGCCTGCAATGATCGCAAAATCATGCCTGAATTCAGCTAAGTTGGCATTCTGTTGCATCTGTTCGCTCATGCCGTCGCTCCTACATCTATTTTGTCCAGGTAATTGCGCAAAATCGCATGGTAGTGGGGATCGGGCATCAGGAAGGCGTCATGGCCATGTGCCGCAGTTACTTCTGCGTAACTGACCGTGCGCTCATTATCCAGCAGGGCTTTAACGATCTCGCGCGAGCGTGCCGGAGAGAAACGCCAATCGCTGGTGAATGATACGACCAGAAATTGCGCTTTTACATCGGCTAGCGCCTTGCTTAAATCACCTCCATGTTCCAGCGCCGGATCGAAGTAATCCAAGGCACGCGTCATGCGCAAATAAGTATTCGCATCGAATTCGTTGGCGAATTTATCGCCTTGGTAGCGCAGGTACGATTCCATTTCGAACTCAACATCAAAACTATATTTGATGCTGTCTTTGATTACGCGGCCAAACTTGGCGCCCATCGCATCATCGCTTAAATAGGTAATATGGCCGAGCATACGCGCGATTCTTAAGCCGCGTCTTGGCACAACATTGTGTGCGTAAAAATCGCCACCGTAGAATTCCGGGTCAGTAATAATGGCTTGGCGCGCTACTTCGTTAAAAGCGATATTCTGTGCGGTCAGGTTCGGTGCGGAGGCAATCACTAAAGCATGGCGTACGCGATCAGGATAAGTCAATGTCCACTGCAGGGCCTGCATGCCGCCCAAACTGCCGCCGACTACGGCAGCTAGTTGGGTAATGCCTAGATAATCGGCTAATAGCGCGTGGGACTTTACCCAGTCTTCTACCGTTAGTACAGGAAACGCCGAACCCCAAGGCTTTTGCGTTGCTGGGTTGATGCTGGCAGCACCGGTACTGCCGTGACAGCCGCCAAGGTTATTGACGCCGATGACGAAGAATTTATTGGTATCCAGTGGTTTGCCAGGCCCTACCAAGTTATCCCACCAACCTGGATTTTTGTCCGTTTCTGCATATTTACCAGCCACATGATGCGTACCGGATAAGGCATGGCAAATCAGCACTGCGTTGGATTTGTCTGCATTGAGTTGCCCATAGGTTTCATACACAAGATCGAATTGTGGCAAAACTGCGCCGCTTTTTAATGCGAGTGGCTCGCTAAAGTGCGCAGTCTGGGGGGCTACAAGGCCAACGGAGTTAATTTCTAGCATCGCGAGATTATACTATGTGAAGCTTAAAAAAATCATTTCGTGGATATATGACGCGCTTGTGCTGACTTTCAAGCGGCTAATCCCAATGAGTGCTGACAATGAGCGGGTTTTTTCCTATCGTTACGCGGTCGTTGCCAGATAAATCTTTGATAGTGCTGATATCTATCAACCCAGTTTCAGCCATTAAATCTGTAACTGCTGCAGCCTGATTGTAGCCGTGTTCCAGCATCAGCCAGCCTTGTGGTTTTAAATAGGTCAGGCAATTGGTAATGATATTGCGGATATCATTCAGGCCATCTGCACCGGAAGCCAAAGCGCTGATAGGCTCGAAGCGCAAATCGCCTTGTTTAAGATGCACGTCATGCTCTTCGATATACGGCGGATTGCTAACGATGATATCGAATCGTTCCTGTGCAATACCGTGGAACCAATCGCTTCTTTGAAATTTTACATTAGGTATTTTTAAATGATGCGCGTTCTTTTTAGCGATTTTCAGCGCGGCAGTCGATGCATCTACCGCGATTACCTTGGTTAGCGGACGGTACTTGGCAATCGCCAGCGCAATTGCGCCGGAGCCTGTGCCTAAATCCAAAACCAAATGAGGCGTATCTTTATGAGGCGTATTTTTATGAGGCGTATTTTTATGAGGCGTATCTTTGGAAAGTTTGGCTAAAGCGACCTCTACAAGCGTTTCTGTGTCAGGTCGCGGAATCAATGTGGCTGGGGTAACCATTAATTCCATGCCAAAAAATTCACGATAGCCGAGGATGTAGGCAATTGGCTCACCTTGTAAACGGCGTAAAAGTGATGCCTCAAACACCGCATGGATATTGGCTCCCAGGGCATCGTTTTCATGTGAAATCAGCCATGCACGATCTACATTCAATGCTGTTTGCAACAGCAGTTGTGCTTCCAGGCGCGCTTCATTTTTATCCGAAATTATTGAAGCCAGCTTTTGTTGCGCTTCAAGTAACGCTTGGCGAACAGTGATTGAAGGCTGGGCCATCAAATATGACTAAGCAACTTAATTATCTTCACCGAGGCTTGCTAATAAATCAGCTTGATGCTCTGCCATCAGTGCGCCGATCAGCTCATCCATATCGCCTTCCGTGATCGCGTCGATTTTGTATAAGGTGAGATTGATACGGTGGTCAGTGATGCGGCCCTGCGGATAATTGTAGGTACGGATGCGCTCGCTGCGATCGCCCGAACCAATGAGAGATTTGCGCTCGCTGGCAATCTTGCTATTTTGCTCATCCACTTGTTTAGACTTAATACGCGCCGCCAAAACAGCCAAGGCTTGCGCTTTGTTGGCATGCTGGCTACGGCCTTCCTGGCACTCCACTACGATGCCAGTCGGTGCATGCGTAATGCGCACAGCAGAATCGGTTTTGTTAATATGCTGACCGCCTGCCCCAGATGCCCTGTAGGTATCGATGCGAATATCCGCTGGGTTGATAATGGTGTCGTTAATTTCATCTGCTTCTGGCAGTACCGCTACCGTACATGCAGAGGTGTGAATGCGGCCTTGTGTTTCGGTATCCGGCACACGTTGTACTCGGTGTCCGCCGGACTCGAATTTGAGCTTAGAGTAGGCGCCGTAACCTTCAATCTTGGCAATGATTTCTTTGTAGCCGCCAATCTCGGATTCATTGGCTGACATGACTTCTACTTTCCAGCGTTGGCGCTCTGCGTAACGGGAATACATCCTGAATAAGTCACCAGCAAACAAGCCAGATTCATCACCGCCAGTACCGGCGCGGATTTCCAGGAAGATGTTCTTTTCGTCGTTAGGGTCTTTTGGCAGCAACAAGGTTTGCAGATTTTTTTCAATTTCTTCTAGTTTAGCTTTGCCAACTTGTAGCTCTTCCTGAGCGAACTCCTTCATGTCCGGGTCGCTCAGCATGCTATGCGCTTCTTTAATATCAGACTCGGCATGGGTAAACGCGTGGTACTGCTCAACGATAGGGGTGATTTCCGCATGCTCTTGTGTGATTTTACGGTAATTGTCCATATTGTCAGTCACGCCCTCACTGCTCATCAGGCGGTTCAATTCATCTAATCTCTCGCTTAGGTTAGCGAGCTTGGTCATCATGCTTGGTTTCATTTTTAATCTCTAAAATTCAAATCTGGGGCGTATTAATGTGCGGGGTGCTCATCACTTCGCTGTACCACTTGTACTATCTTCAATACAGTATTATTTTGAGTGGCTCCGCTTCGTTCGCCTTTGGCGTATGAATAATGCGCTTCAGCGCATATATTCTACGGACACACCCTTTACGGGTGCATAACATCTAATAGTTTTAATTTTAATCAGTTTTTTATTTGGTAAAGTTGTTTCATGAGTATTTCTAAGCGGATGTGCTCATCGCCATGTGCCTGGTTAAGCGCATGGCTGGGCGCATGCAAGAACTTATTGGTGAGCGCGGTACTCAGCGCTTCTAGTACTTTGTCTGGGCTTTCACCTTTTTGAATCAGTTTGAGTGCTTTTTCCAGTTCAGCTTTACGCGTAGTTTCGGCTTGATCGCGTAGCGCTTTAATGGTGGGCACGGCGTCGCGCTTTTTCATCCAGCTCATGAAATTTTCGACACGTGCCTGCACAATCATCTCTGCATCAATCGCCGCTTCCTGGCGATTTACCATGCCGTCGGTAACCACTTGCGCCAAGTCATCTACGGTATATAAAAACACATCGTCTAGTTGTGCTACTTCCGGCTCGATATCCCGCGGTACGGCGAGGTCCACCATGAAGATCGGACGATGACGGCGCGTTTTAATGGCGCTCTCCACCATGCCGAGACCGATGATCGGTAACTGGCTAGCAGTAGAGGTGACGACGATATCAAACTCTGCAAAGCGTTCCGGTAAGTCATTGAGCAGAATGGCTTCACCATCAAATTTTCCGGCCAGTTCTACGCCGCGTTCTAGAGTGCGATTGGCAACGACGATGGATTTTGGTTTTTGTGCAGAAAAATGATCTGCGCATAGCGATATCATTTCTCCCGCACCGATGAACAAGACTTTCTGCTGGCTGATATCACCGAAAATACGTTGCGCCAATTTCACAGCTGCGGCGGCCATGGAGATCGAGTTGGCACCAATGTCTGTGTTGGTGCGGACTTCTTTGGCAACTTCAAATGTTCGCTGGAACAGCTTATGCAACAGTGTACCGAGTGTGCCGGCATCCTGGGCGATTTTTACCGATTGCTTGAACTGGCCGAGTATCTGCGGCTCGCCAAGCACCATGCTATCTAAGCCAGAAGCCACGCGGAACGCGTGTTTCACGGCCTCATTATCTGGCAGGGTGTAGATGTAAGGCTGGATGCTATTGGTTTCTAGCTTGTGGTATTGAGACAGCCATTGCAACGGTTTAGCGGGATTATCGGTGCTGCAATACAATTCAGTACGGTTGCACGTAGAAAGAATCGCGGCTTCGCTGGCATCATGCAGGGTCAATTCGCGCAAAGCCCCCGCCAGATGTTCGCTATCGAAAGCAACATGTTCGCGGATTTGGATAGGCGCAGTTGTGTGGTTAACGCCAATGACATAAAGTTGCATAATTTTTACGACTACATTGCTTGACGAACGAAGCGTGGCGTCACGTTCGTGTTCAAGCACTGCCTAGTTGTTTGATATGCCTGCGTCATTCGCTACGCGTCTCCTAACGCTACATCTCAAAAAAAGAATCTTTAATATAGAGCATGTTTGCCCAATTCGTAATTTTCGCGTATTGGCTTATGTTAAGCAAGAAGCTTATGTAAACTAAAAAATAAAGTTAAAATAACGGTTTACACGCAAATTTAGTTACACTAAATTCGAACTTATTTAGAAAATATTGGATAGCCGTCATGGATAAAACTTTTAGAATCGCCCCTAGTATTCTTTCTGCGAACTTTGCCAAACTTGGCCAAGAGATTGAAGATGTCATCAATTCAGGTACGGATATCGTGCACTTCGACGTAATGGACAACCATTATGTTCCCAATTTGACCATCGGTCCTTTGGTATGTGACGCGATTCGTGAAACGGCTAAAAAAGTTGGGGCGTTGATTGATGTGCATCTGATGGTGAAACCTGTAGACCGCATTATCCCTGACTTTGCAAAAGCCGGCGCTAATATCATCACTTTCCACCCGGAAGCCTCTGACCATATTGACCGTAGCTTGAGCCTAGTCCGGGAACTTGGCTGTAAATCCGGTTTGGTATTCAATCCTGCGACTTCACTGAGCTACTTGGACCACGTGATGGACAAAGTCGACATGATTTTGTTGATGTCTGTGAACCCTGGCTTTGGCGGCCAAAAATTCATTCCGGAGACATTGGAAAAACTCAAACTTGCGCGTGCACGTATTGATGCGTACTACGAAAAAACTGGCCGTCAAATCTGGCTGGAAGTGGATGGCGGCGTGAACGCACAAAACATTGCAGACATCGCTCGCGCTGGTGCAGATACCTTCGTAGCAGGTAGTGCGATTTTTGGTTCACCTGCAGAAGGTGACAAAAACCGCTACGACACAGTGGTTAGCGCTATGCGTGCTTCTTTGGCAACCGTTAAGTAAAATCAAACTATCTTTGCAATACTGCGTTGAGCACAGAAATTTATCACTCACATACTTAATGTATGCATCGTAATTAGTTTCTGTTGACGCCTTGTCTTGCTTGGATATTTTAATTTTTAGAATAAGGTCGTGAGAAAATTTAATGTCAAAGCCGTTATGATCGATCTTGACGGCACATTGATACATACTGCACCTGAGATATCGCGTGCTGCGAATCATATGCTAAATAGTTTGGGCAGGCCGGTTTTGGAGCCTGCACAAGTTCAGGCTTATATTGGTGAAGGCGCGCTAGTGCTTATAAAGCGCTGCCTGACGGGTAGATTGGATTGCGAGCCGAATGCTGAATTGCTTGAAGAAGCGCAGCCCTTGTTTTTTGACGCTTATGCGCAGATAGTCGCCGAGAGTAAGCCTTATCCCGGAGTAACGGACGCTTTGCAGACAATCAAGGATACCGGTGTGCGCCTGGCGTGTATTACCAATAAGCCTGCGGCATTTACCGAGCCTTTGCTGAAAAAGAGCGGTTTGGCGCCTTATTTTGACTTGGTGGTTTCAGGCGACACTTTGCAAAAGAAAAAACCTGCGCCTGATCAGATATTCTATATTTGTGAGAAGTTCGGTATTGATGTGCATGACGCCGTGTTAGTAGGCGATTCTAAAACCGATATTGAGGCAGCCCGTAACGCAGGTTGCTATGTATTTACCGTACCTTATGGCTATAATCATGGCTACAATATAGAAGTTGATATGGTGGATGCGTTAATTAATGATATAGGTGAAACCGTACAATTTATTTCAACTGATTTACAACAACGTAATAGTAAATCCGTATAAGTAATCGAATATAAATACCCAGATAAATATGTATTTCCTAATAAATAAAAAAGATCTTAGTTGGCGATGGTGGCGGGTGTAAAGCCTTCTTCATCACCAATTCATTATGTTAGGAAATTTATGTTTAGTACGATCGATCTAAAAGAATTCAACGCGCTTAGCGCACAGGGCTACAACCGTATTCCGCTTGTGCTGGAAACCTTCGCGGATCTCGATACACCATTATCGCTATACCTCAAACTTGCCAATCAGCCTTACTCCTACCTGCTAGAGTCTGTACAGGGCGGCGAGCGTTTTGGGCGCTATTCCATCATTGGTTTGCCAGCAAAAACACGCATCGTTGCCAATGGCACCAAAGTAGAAGTGCGTGAAGGCGATACTGTCATTGAGTCAGTAGAAAATACCAATCCATTAGACTTCATCAAAAATTATCAGGCGCGTTTCAAGACTCCTCCTTATCAAGGGCTACCACGCTTTACCGGTGGATTGGCAGGTTATTTTAGCTATGAAACAGTACGCTATATTGAGAAGCGCTTAGCCAATACCACTAAGCCGGATGCTATAGGCACGCCCGATGTATTGCTCATGGTGTCGGAAGAACTGGCAGTAGTGGACAACTTAAGCGGCAAGCTGTATTTCATTGTGTATGCAAACCCTGAAAAAGCCGGTGCTTACGAGAATGCCCGCAGTCGTTTAAATGAGCTGGTCAAAATGCTGCGTAAAACTGTGGCAATACCGGAGTCATTGCCTACAGTTACGTCGCAAGCCAGTTCCGAATTCGGCGAGGACAATTTCAAGGCGGCAGTGAAACGTGCGCAGCAATATATCTTGGATGGCGACATCATGCAGGTTGTATTGTCGCAACGTATGTCGCAAGAGTTTTCTGCACCGCCGCTATCGTTATACCGGGCTTTACGCAGCTTAAACCCATCGCCTTATATGTTTTATTACGACATGGGCGATCACCATGTAGTAGGCGCTTCTCCGGAGATTTTGGTACGTCTAGAAAACGGCACTGTCACGGCACGGCCAATTGCCGGTACTCGTCCACGTGGCAAGACGCGTGAGCAAGATATCGCATTGTCAGCAGAGTTGCTGGCTGACCCTAAAGAACGCGCTGAGCATGTGCAGCTTATGGATTTAGGCCGTAACGATGTGGGTCGTGTGGCCGTAACGGGTTCGGTAAAGGTCACGGACAATATGATGATTGAGCGCTACTCGCATGTGATGCACATCGTGAGTAACGTAGAAGGTAAATTGAAGCCAGGTATGGATGCCATCGACGTTATTAAGGCGACCTTTCCGGCTGGTACAGTGTCTGGTGCGCCTAAAGTGAGGGCGATGGAAATCATCGATGAACTGGAACCTAGCAAACGCGGCATCTATGCCGGAGCGGTGGGTTATTTAGGATTCAATGGTGATATGGACGTCGCGATTGCGATTAGAACCGGCGTGATCAAGAACAATAAGCTCTATGTACAAGCTGGGGCAGGTATTGTGGCTGATTCAATCCCGCAAAGTGAATGGGAAGAAACACAAAATAAAGCGCGTGCAGTATTGCGCGCAGCAGAACTAGTACAAGCCGGATTAGACCTTAGCTAGCTAAGGTCGCGTGAACAGGGCTGATACTAGAAAGAGGGAAAGTAGTAAAGCTGTTGACTATGCATAAAGACCTCCAATACAAAATAGTACAATTCACCCTAATCGCTCTGGCCTATATTGCCGCAGCCAAACTGGGCTTGATGGTGCCTTATAAAGCATCGATCGCCACCTTGATTTGGCTACCGACCGGTATTGCCGTGGGCGCTATCTTACGCTGGGGCCGTATCAGTATTCCGGCTATATTTGTTGCAGCGACTATCGCTGAATTATTGGCCGGGTTGCCGTTTATCGTTTCTATCGCTATTGCTGTCACCAATACCTTGGCACCTCTTTTCACGGCCTATCTTTTAAATAAATACAAATTCAATTACACCCTAATCAGCCAGCGCGATGTTGCGTTGATGATAGGAACCGCCCTCTTAGGCATGTTGATTTCTGCAAGTGGAGGCGTGCTGATACTTTACCTGTCAGACTTACTAATACTACCTAAACTTAACAAAGTCTGGTTTATTTGGTGGATGGGCGACACTATCGGGGTGCTGTTAGTCCTGCCCTTGGTGCTGAATTTTAAAAGAAGTAAAGTCACGCTACACCGCCACCAGTACTATCAATTAGTTTGCTGGCTATTATTTTACATTGTGAGTGAATTGGTAATCTCAGGGCTGGTCATGAGCCTGAACAAGCAATACATGCTTTCTTTGTTCCTCATATTGCCAGTGCTCATCTGGGCGTCTATGAATTTCGGGATTGTAGGCGGCTCGCTCGTGGTGATTGCGCTTTCTAGTATTGCAGTATGGGCGACTTCGCATGGTTACGGAGCGTTTTACAGCGTTAACCCCAATGAAGGCATATTTTCACTTTGGACGTTTATGCTTACGCTGGTGGTGATGATGCTACTCATTTCTGTACTGCAGTCAGAGCGCAACCTTGCAGAGCGAGCGCTACGCGACAATCAGAAAAAATTACAATCCGTGATCGATGGTGCTTTAGACGGCATTGTCACCATTAATGAAGCGGGCCAGTTGGTGGAATTCAACCCGGCAGCGGAGCGCATTTTTGGATACAAAAAAGCGCAGGTACTAGGCCGACAATTGGCAGAAGTCATGATACCGCCAGCACTGAGGAATCTGCACAATACTAAGCATAAAGAGTTTGTTGAAACCGGCGTGAAGCACATATTCGACCGTCGTGCAGAGTTTACAGGGATGCGTTCAGATGGCAGCGAATTTCCTCTGGAGCTTACTTTAACGACGGTAAAGGATGATGGAAAAACTCTGGTGACAGGCTTTTTACGCGATATTACGCAGCAGAAAAAAGCCCAGCAGGATATCGAGAACATCGCCTATTACGATGTTCTAACCGGCTTGCCCAATCGCAGGTTGTTGATAGACCGCTTCGAGCGTGCGGTACTTAATGCCAAAAGATTAAAAAGTTATTGTGCACTTATTTTTATCGACATTGACCATTTCAAGACTATCAATGACACCAAAGGCCATGATGTTGGTGACCAGCTGCTGATACAAGTAGCCCAAAGGATACTCGCCATGATTCGCGCGGGGGATTCGCTAGCCCGCCTAAGTGGAGACGAATTCATCCTGATTATTGAAAATCTGGATAGCAACCAGAATATTGCCTATCACCAAACTTCGGAAGTATTGCAAAAGATGGTGATGGAACTTAACAAGCCCTATATTTTGGATATGTTCGAATTCAACATCACGGCAAGTTTGGGAGCGACTTTATTCAATAATGATGAATTCAAGTATGAAGATCACCTAAGGAATGCTGATACTGCCATGTACCAGGCAAAAGCAGCTGGCCGCAACACCTATAAATTTTATGATCAGCTATCACAGCAAAATCTGGAAAAGGGGTTTGCATTAGAGGCAGGATTACATACCGCATTAAAAAATAATGAGTTATACCTGCATTACCAGAACATTGTAGATGCGGACCAGAAAATTATAGCCGCAGAAGTATTGTTACGTTGGGCTCATCCGCAGTTAGGTGAAATTAGCCCGGTGGAATTTATCCCGGTTGCGGAAAATAATAACCTGATTATCAAAATTGGCTATTGGGTATTGCAGCAAGCATGCGCACAGCTTAAAACCTGGCAGAGTGAGCCGGTCCTTAATAAAATACGCTTGTCCGTGAATATTAGTGCCAAGCAGTTTCTCTATATAAATTTCATACAGGAGCTACGCGACTTATTGGAGACTACGGGTATCAACCCTGATTTTCTGAAACTGGAATTGACCGAAACTGCGGTGATCGACAATATTGATGACGTGATTGTCAAAATCAACATCCTCAGGGAGTTGGGAGTGCGTATTTCATTGGATGATTTTGGTATTGGCCATTCTTCCTTGGTGTACCTGAAAAAATTGCCTTTTACGCAAATCAAGATAGACCAGTCTTTTGTACATGACGTACTCACCGATTCTAACGATGCAGCTATTATCCAAATGATATTAGCCATAGGCAAAACCCTGCAGTGCAGTATTGTTGCTGAAGGTGTTGAAAGCCTGGAACAGTTCGAGATACTGAAAAGTTTTGGCTGCCAGTATTTCCAAGGATTCTATTTCAGCAAGCCCATCTCTTTAGCGGATTTCGAGAAAATCGTCCATGCTAAAATTGCCTAGAATAGTTAATTCCTAAACCGCAACCGTGCGGACTTGGGCAATATCAGTATGGCCTTGTAATAGTTTCAATATACCATCCTGTTTTAGTGTACGCATACCGGCAAAGATTGCGCTATTCAATAACTCGCTAACGGGCGCCTTGGTTTGGATCAAGCGCTTGATAGCAGGATTAACCACCATTAATTCGTGCAAGCCTATTCTGCCTTTATAACCGGTGTTATTGCATGCGCTGCAACCTTTTGCACGATATAACTTGAAATTGTTTTTAATACCGAATTCTGCCTGCCATTCATTTAAGATATCCAACTTTTTCAATTGTGTATCGTGACAATATTCCTCCACGAGCCCATCCATTTCCGCATCATCCGGTACGTAAGCCTCTTTGCATTTAGGGCATAAAGATTTTGCCAAACGTTGTGCAAGTACCGCAAGTAATGCATCAGCAAAATTGAAGGGGTCCATGCCTAAGTCCAATAATCGCGTGATACTTTCCGGTGCGCTATTGGTATGTAACGTAGATAACACAAGGTGACCAGTCAGTGAGGCTTCGATGCCTACCCTGGTGGTTTCTTCATCTCGCATCTCCCCAACCATGATGACGTCTGGATCGGCACGTAAAAAACTACGCATGGCAGCGGCAAAATTCCAGCCGATTTTAGGATTCACTTGTACTTGGCGTAAGCCTACCTGGGTAATCTCCACCGGGTCTTCAGCGGTCCAGATCTTACGCCCTGGGCTATTTATACTGCCTAATAGCGAATGCAGGGTAGTCGTTTTACCGGAGCCAGTCGGCCCACAAACCAGTACTAGGCCATAGGACCGCGCCATGATTTTTTGTAAATCTTCCAGATTTTTCTTAGCGAGGCCTAACTTATCCAATGGTAAAGGCCTGCTAGAAGCTAATAAGCGCATGACAACATCTTCAAGACTATTATTGGTGGGAATAGTCGCTACTCGCAATTCGATCTTAGCCGGGCCAAAATGCTGAAAATTGATCTTGCCATCCTGTGGTTTACGCCGCTCGGAAATATCCAGTTGCGCCATAATCTTGATGCGCGAGATCATGGCATTGCGGGCATTGGCTGGTATTTCAAAATAAGGAATCAAGGTACCATCCTTGCGAAACCTTACCCGGGTGTTCTGTTGGCCAGGATAGCTTTCGATATGGATATCCGACACCCCATCCTCATGCGCATCCATGATCATCTTATTGATAAGCTGCACCAGCGTATTATCGGATTCCGCGATAGGTTCCTTAGGTACATCCATTTCCAGGCTTTCGCCAAATAGCTTTTCGGTGAGCGCACCTGCGTCTAGGCGGTCGTTGCTATCGCTAGTCGTCTGATGAAATTCATATGCATCATCCTTATTACGTTTGGGCAGCTCCATATCCATGGCTTTTTCCATACCATAAGTAGCCTTCGCATAATACTTTTCGATGGAAGCTTCGATATCCTCACGGGAAGCCATCGCCGGTACAATTTGTTTCTGTGTAACAAAACGCATATATTCAAGCGCCTTGGTATTCAAAGGGTCTTCTAGTGCCACAATCAATGTCGAGTCATGCAGACATAGCGGCATCAAGCTGTATTTATGTGCCAGTGATTCGCTCACTAATTTAATAGCATTTAGGTCAAAATTGAACTTGGCGAGCCCCACATAAGGAATGCCCATTTTTTTAGCCAATACGCCTTTTAATGTACGATCATCGATGATGTCCATTTTTACCAAAATCTGCCCTAGCTGTATGTTGCGGTTGGTTTTTTGCTTACCCAAGGCTTCTTCCAGTTGAGCATCGGTAATCAGGTTTAGCTGACGTAAAGCTTCCCCCAGTTTTAATATAGGCTGGCCTTCCTGGTATTTAATCGCATCATCCAGCTGTTCGCGGGTAATGATTTGGTGCTGGGATAAATAGTCGCCGATACGCTGCTTGCGCAACTCCTGCTGTTGTGAAAGTGCAGCTTCGATATCAGTTTTGGTGGCGAGTTTTTCGTCTATGAGTATCTCGCCTATTTTCATGCCAATCTGATAATTACTGATCGCTTGATGCGGGATGAAGCAGCGGACAATTCTTTCATCTTCAGCCGGCAGGAAAAGATATAAACCATTAGTAGTATTGGCAAAACCAATAGTTTCGCCATTGATAACTTCTTTATCCGTAAATTCTACGGTATAAGGCTGTCGTTCTGAGGCCGGGTAGACTTCATCACTACGTGACTCAAGAGAGGTTTGTTGTTTATTTAAAGGCAGCGACTTCACCAAACGCATACTTTTGATATCGCTCAGGTGAATGACTTCATTGGCTTCACCCCGGGTTGATAAAAACAATATGCTTGATTCTTCAGGCATGAAACGAATCAGGTCACCTAAAACTTTAGTGCCATCACGTAAATAAATGAGGCAGGTTTCGGGCTCAATTTTCAGATCCTGATTAAAGTGAAAGTAAGGAGGTGTGGGCCATTCAAAAGCAACTGGAGTCATATCATTAACTTTCTATAGCATGCGTGGGAAGTCAATATCATTCAGGGAGAGACCAATATACTTTACAATCGTCCCATGGCCTATAAGGTAATTACTTTAAATTTATATATAATCTTTATTTGATTGTATTCCAAGCGCTTAATGATGAGCAAGTAATGAAACTTTAAAAATAAGGAATTTTATTGTGCGGAAACTACATGGACAGCCTGTCATTATTGTAGGTGGCGGTCGCGGCGGGTTTGCCTTGCTGGAATTGTTCCTGGAAGATGAGTTGGTAGACGTGATTGCCGTGGTAGATCGTGATCCTGCGGCAGCCGCCGTACAGGTGGCGCAATTTTATGAAATTGCTACCTACACCGATGCTAGTGAGGCTTTTCTAGCATGTAGGGACGTCCCGGAAGTTATCATCTATAACTTGACGCATGACGACAGTATTGCCCAGCAAGCAGCTAAAGTATTTGAAGGGAAAAAAGTCACAGATGGCCTGGAGGCCAAGCTCTTCTGGCAGATCGTCATGAACCTCAAGCGCATTAAAGATGAGCTGGAAAATAGCCAAGTACAATTAAATGCCATTATCTATAATGCACTTGATGGCATCATTACCTTTAACGATAAAGGCGAGATTGAAGGGTTTAATCCGGCAGCAGAGTTGATATTTGGCTATGACCAACAGGAAATTATTGGTAAAAGTATCCAGGTGCTCATGCCTGACTTGGTTGAAAAAGGTGATGAAGCGTTTATTAATCGTTTCTTACGTTCACGTGAATTTGGCCTGGTTGGTGTCAGTGGTTATGAAATGTCTGCCAAGCGTAAAAATGACCAGCGTTTCCCTTTGGAGTTGTCTACTTCAGAGATGATATTGAATGGTTCGCGGTATTTTGTCTGCATTGCCCGCGATATTACGGAACGTAAAATCGTAGAGGAATCTACCAGACATGCCGCACATCATGATTACCTGACCGACTTACCAAACAGGGCTTTGTTCCTGGAATGCCTGGAATACGCGATTCCTCTCGCCAAGCGTAACGACCAGAAAGTGGCTTTATTATTCCTAGACCTAGATGGCTTTAAGCATGTGAATGACACTTTAGGCCATGCTAACGGCGATATGCTGTTAAAAGAAGTAGCGATGCGTTTATTAGCTTTGATCAGGACTTCAGATGCATTAGCCAGGATAGGCGGTGATGAATTCACCTTTATTCTTAATAATATCGGCAACAAGGAAAACGCAATAATGGTTGGCAATAAAATCATTGCCGCCTTATCTGCACCTTTTGATTTGAATGGCAACATCTGCAATATCGGCGGCAGTATCGGGATTTCACTCTACCCGGATGACACGATTGATCCTGAAGTTTTATTGGATCAGGCCGATGAAGCGATGTATTTGGCTAAAAAAAATGGTAAGAACACCTGTAAGCTGTTTACGGATCTACATGAAATTGCTTAAACCTGTCCAATTTCGATGCTCTTCAACAATGTGGGATAATAAGCGCTATATTTAGCCAAACTAGCCATATTTTATAGCGCAATATTTAATAGATAGATATCCACTATGTTACTCATGATAGACAACTATGACTCGTTCACTTACAACCTTGTGCAGTATTTAGGGGAACTAGGACAAGATGTGCAGGTGTACCGCAATGATGAAATCGATTTAGAGAAAATTGCTGTACTCAAACCGGAAAAAATCGTCATTTCCCCCGGCCCATGTACGCCTAATGAAGCAGGCATCAGCGTGCCGCTCATTAAAGAGTTTGCAGGCAAGATTCCTTTGCTTGGTGTATGTTTAGGCCACCAAAGTATCGGTCAGGCCTTCGGCGGCAATATCATCCATGCCAAGCAGTTGATGCATGGGAAAACATCCTTGATACATCATCATAATGTTGGCGTATTCAAGGATTTGCCCAATCCTTACACTGCGACGCGTTATCATTCATTAGTGATTGAACGTGACACCTTGCCAGAGTGCCTGGAGATTACTGCATGGACAGAAGATGGCGAGATTATGGGCGTGCGTCACAAAACGCTTGCAGTTGAAGGTGTGCAGTTCCACCCGGAATCCATATTGACCGAATATGGGCATGAATTGCTCAATAACTTTCTGAAAGCTTAACTTACCAAAATCCAAATTTCGTCGTGATACCGGGTTGCGTGATTATTTTTAATTGCTTACATACCAAAATGTATGCGGCGCATTAAAAATAATCCCACGCCTAGTCTCACTTGGAACTTTGAATTTTTAGAACTTTGAAATTTTAAAACTTTGAATTTAAATCAATAAAAATGAATGACTTTAAAAGTACCTTAAATAGCTTGATCGATGGCAAAAACCTAACCCACGGCGCTATGCTCGCAACTATGCGCCAAGTCATGGCGGGTGAACTCACGCCTGCGCAGATTTCCGGCCTCCTTATAGCGTTACGCATCAAGGGTGAAACTGTTGATGAAATCGCAGCGGCTGCGAGCGTAATGCGTGAGCTTTCTAGCAAAGTGACGATTAATGATTCAGAGCATTTGATTGATACCTGCGGTACTGGCGGTGATGGCATACAGACATTTAATGTGTCTACAGTGAGCGCTTTCGTTGCAGCTGCGGCCGGTGCAAAAGTGGCAAAACATGGTGGGCGTTCTGTGTCATCGACCTGCGGTAGTGCAGATGTATTAGAAGCATTGGGTGTAAATGTTAACCAAACGCCCGAGCAAGTAGCGGAATGTGTCAACAAAATCGGCGTGGGGTTTATGTTCGCACCGAATCATCATAGCGCTATGAAGCATTCTGCACCTGTACGCCGTGAACTTGGTGTAAGAACGATGTTCAATCTCTTAGGCCCGCTCACCAATCCTGCCAATGCAAAACGACAAGTCATGGGCGTGTTTTCACAGGCATTAACTGGCAAGCTGGCTAAGGTCCTGCAGCAGCTGGGCAGTGAACATGTGATGGTAGTTTGTGGTGCAGACGGCATGGATGAGATTTCATTTTCAGGCGACACTTTTGTTGCCGAACTGAAAAATGGCCAGGTCAAAGAATATATATTGAATCCGCAGCAATTAGGTTTAGGTTTGCATGACGTCACAAGTATTAAAGTTGCCGACGCGAGTGCTTCCAAAGCCATGATTTTGCAAGTGCTTTCGGGTGTTAAGAGTGGTGCTAGGGATATCGTATTGTTAAATTCTGGTGCGGCGATATATGTGGCTGGACTGGTACCTAAATTGCAGGAAGGCATCGCGGTGGCGGCGGAAATGCTGGATAACGGTAAAGCCATGCAAAAGCTAGAACAGCTTGTGGCAATGACAAAGGCATCATGAGTTCAAGCAAGTTTTTCAATTACGCTGTTTTAATATTACTCATACTTGGCTCCAGTGCATGCAGTAAACCGAATGAACCAGTAACAATAACGCCGGCCTCACAGCTTGAAAGCGCTGTTGAAAACAGTACTACAGGAGGCAGTACAACAGCCTCGGATAATTCCAGCATCGAAAATGCTTACCAGTACAAACAAAGCGATGTTCAGGTGAGTGGTCACGGTAAAGTAGTTAAAGTGCTAGCGGATGACACACAAGGCTCGCGGCATCAGAAATTTCTGGTGAAGATCAATCCTCAGCAAACCTTGTTGTTTGCCCATAATATTGACCTTGCTGCTAAGATCCCATTACAGGTTGGTGACGAAATCACTTTTAGCGGTGAATATGTATACAACCCCAAAGGCGGTATCATGCACTGGACGCATCTAGACCCGCATGGATATCACCCATCAGGTTGGATCATGCTGCACGGTAATAAATATCAATAATTCTTGAATTTAAATTTATACATAATATGTCAGACATACTGAATAAAATCATCGCTACTAAAGTCATTGAGGTGGCTGCCGCCAAAGCGAAAAAACCATTAGAAGTTGTGAAAGCTGAGGCTAAGGCAGCCGATGCTACACGTGATTTTGTCGCAAGCATCCGCAATAAAATTTCCAGCAATCAGTCTGCTGTGATTGCCGAAATCAAAAAAGCCAGTCCTTCAAAAGGTGTAATCCGCGCTGATTTCAAGCCTGCTGAAATCGCGCAAAGCTATGAGCGTGGCGGCGCAGCTTGTTTGTCAGTACTTACTGACGGGGATTATTTCCAAGGTTCTGCGGAATACTTGATACAAGCACGGGCCGCTTGTGATTTACCGGTATTGCGTAAAGATTTCATGATTGATGTGTATCAAGTATATGAGGCACGTGCCATGGGAGCGGACTGTATATTACTGATCGCCGCAGCTATCGATTTAGCTAAAATGCGAGAACTCGAAGAAGTCGCGCATAGCCTAGGTATGGCAGTATTGGTTGAAGTACATAACGGCGAAGAACTGGACCTTGCATTGCAGCTCTCTACGCCATTGTTAGGCATCAATAACCGTAATCTGCGGACTTTTGAAGTGACGCTAAATACTACCTTAGGTCTGCTATCTCGTATTCCAGAGGATAAAATCATTGTGACAGAATCTGGTATTTTCACTCGCGAAGATGTGGCGCTGATGCGGCAAAACAATGTACATACATTTTTAATCGGCGAAGCTTTTATGCGACAAGCTGATCCTGGTGAAGAGCTAGCTAAAGTATTTGCTGCAACTAATGCCTGATATGTGGGCTGAATAAAGGAATAATATGAGCTATCCATACTCCCGTCCCCGTCGCATGCGTAAAGATGAATTCTCACGCCGCCTGATGCGCGAAAACGTGCTCACGACCAATGACCTGATTTATCCGGTATTTATATTAGATGGTGAAAATCGTGTCGAAGAAGTGGCTTCCATGCCCGGTGTTAAACGCCAAAGTATTGATATGCTGCTTAAAACTGCTGCTGAATGTGTAGCTCTAGGTATTCCGCTTGTTGCATTATTTCCGGTAGTCGATGCTAAGTATAAAAGTCTGGATGCCGCAGAAGCCTATAATGTGGACGGCCTGGTACAGCGCGCTGTTATTGCATTGAAAGCTAAGTTTCCGGAACTTGGCATCATGACGGACGTGGCTTTAGATCCATACACCACCCATGGACAGGATGGTTTGATTGATGATAATGGTTACGTTTTAAATGATGACACGATTGAAGTGCTGGTAAAACAAGCGGTATCGCATGCCAATGCCGGTGCTGATATCGTAGGGCCTAGCGATATGATGGATGGGCGCGTTGGCCAGATACGTGAAGCGCTGGAAAGTACGCATAATATCCATACTAAAATTTTGGCTTACTCAGCCAAATACGCTTCAGCATTCTATGGGCCTTTCCGCGATGCGGTCGGCTCTGCGGGTAATTTAGGTACTGGTAATAAATACACTTACCAGATGGACCCTGCCAATAGTGACGAAGCCATGCAGGAAGTTGCCCTGGATATATCAGAGGGGGCTGATATAGTGATGGTAAAGCCGGGTATGCCTTATCTGGATATCGTTAGGCGAGTGAAAGATGAGTTCGGCGTACCTACCTTTGCTTATCAAGTCAGTGGTGAATATGCCATGCTCAAAGCTGCAGCTCAAAACGGCTGGCTGGACGAAAAATCCTGTGTGATGGAAAGTTTGCTGGCTTTTAAACGGGCAGGGGCAGATGGTATATTGACTTACTTCGCGATGGACGCCGCACGCTGGCTACAGAAAAAAATAAAATGCTAGCGTTGCAGTAGCTCTTTCACTTCTTCAATATCCGCTCGCTCAGCATTTGCCCCATCTGCCGCACGTTTGGTTGCAACGCGGATGTCATCTGATTCAAATACGCTGAGTTTGATCAAGCCGGTATTCATTTCCAACGTAAATACCGGCACTTTCTTGCGGTTGTCGCCTTTTTTATCACGCTTACCATCATTCATAATGCGATAGGATTTTTCATTGGTTTCGAATGGAATGTCTTGGTTGAGTAGGAACATTTCCAGGTCTTTTAAGCTGTCCGCAAATAAGTGGATATGTGTTTCAGAACCCAGGCCAGCCGTGCCGTCCAAAACTGAACCGGTAAGATAAGGGTTAAATCGTTCTAGCATTTGCATGGTAAAAAGCGCGTTCTTGCGCAGGTCGCGTAAATTCTCTGGCTGCTCCTCGCTTAAAAATAGCGCGTTATAAAGCTTGAGTTCTTCCTCGATTTCGGTGTTAGATGGCAATACGCTGTTATCAATCGCCCCTAGTTGCCGCCCTGCCTTTTTCTTGGCATACGAAAAATCCGAAATACCATCCTCTGCCATCATGCGGGCAGCTTGCTGGGCGATGAGTTGCCTTAATTGATGCAGATTTTCTTTTGCCATGAAATTGGTCAATTATCATTAATGTAAGTTAATTATGGGTTAAACGGCTTAATCACCACGTTAGGAGTAATGCTGGGCTCTAGTCTTTTTACCGGCGCTGGCGGTAATTGGGGTTTATTAGGCACAGCATTCGGCGTAATGGTAGGCGTTGCATGTATTACTTCCGGCTGTAATACATGTTGCGCCTGACTAGTTAAAGCATCCGTTTCAACTTCATCGGTCATAGGTGTTACAGGTATTTCCACTTGCGGCGGAGGGTTTTCGTGATAGAAGTATTCATAGATTGCACTACTGTCGTTATCTGCACGAATGCCGGTGGTCGGGTCTATCTTGATTGCCTGGATACCGTCAGGCATTGGTAGGTCCTCATCCGGCAGGCCTTTTAATGCAGTCGCCATATACTTGATCCAGATTGGCAAAGCTGCAGAACCACCTGTTTCAGTCCGGCCTAATGATTGTGGCTTGTCATAGCCTATCCAAGCAACAGCCACCTGTTTTGGACTATAGCCGGTAAACCATGCATCAAAATGGTCATTCGTCGTTCCGGTTTTACCGGCGATATCGCTTCGTCCCAGTTGCAAGGCTTTAGTGGCGGTGCCATGACGGATCACGTCCTGCATCATCGAGTTCATGATAAATGCGTTTCGCGCATCAATCACACGTGGTGCGCCATTGGCAGCATCATCAAACTTGGTTTCATAGAGCACTTTACCGTCCTGATCGACCACTTTGGCAATCAGGTTTGGCTTTACACGATAGCCGCCATTGGCGAAAACGGCATAAGCGGTCGCCATTTGCCAAGGTGTAGCCGAACCAGCACCCAGCGCCATCGTGAGATAAGCCGGGTGATTCTTAGCTAAAAAGCCAAAACGTGTAATGTAATCTTGCGCATAATCCACGCCGATGGCCTGTAATACCCGGATCGCAATCATGTTCTTGGATTTCATGAGACCTTGCCTTAAACGTATAGGACCATCGAAATCGTTATCGTAGTTTTGTGGTTTCCAGGCTTTGTTACCGGTCTGGTCTGCAGTAAAACTTAAAGGCTCGTCCTCTACTATGGTTGCAGGGGTAAAACCTTTTTCTAGCGCTGCGGAATATATAAATGGTTTAAAACTAGAGCCGGGCTGACGCCAGGCTTGTGTGGCGTGATTGAATTTATTACGATTGAAATCAAATCCACCGACTAGCGCACGAATCGCTCCATTTTGCGGATCCAAGCCGATGAGTGCTGATTCCACCTGAGGCAACTGCACCACTTTCCAGTCATCTTTTACATTCACTACACGGATGACCGCACCCGGTTTCAATAATCGTTTAGACACATCTTTTTGATTCAGGGTCTTATCTACTAGCGCAAGACCTTTACCGGTAATCTCAATATCGTTACCGCGTTTGGTATGCGCTTTTATGGACTTAGGCGTAAGGCTGGTGATAATGGCCGGAATCAGCCCATTCGACTCATCAATCTCATCTAAAGCGATATCCAAAGCAGTTTTTTTGTCCGTTGCCTCCAGAGATGCTAGGTCCAATACTTTTTCGGGGCCGTTATAGCCATGGCGCATGTCGTACTCTAATACGCCGTCCCTTAAGGCATTGTTAGCTGCTTCCTGGTTAGTTTTGCGTATGGTGGTGTAAACCTTTAAGCCGCTGCTATAAATATCATCCTGGTATTTTTCATACAGACTTTCCCGAACAATTTCTGCCACATAATCCGCAGAGAGGTCGCGTGATTGCTTGGAAACCTTAAAGCGTAATGGTTCTTTTAATGCCGCTTCATAAGTATCTTCCTTAATGAACCCATAGCGGTACATATCATGTAGCACTTCTTTTTGACGTGTGAGTGCACGTTTAGGATTTACAAACGGGTTATAACCTGAAGGAGCCTTTGGTAGACCGGCCAATAATGCCGTTTCTGCCAGGTTTAATTTTTCCAGCGGTTTGCCATAATAAACTTGCGATGCCGCTGCAAAACCATAAGCCCGCTGACCAAGATAAATCTGGTTGATATAAAGTTCGAGGATTTTGTCTTTGCTTAAGCTATGTTCAATTTTGAGAGCTAGCAGTGCCTCATTGATCTTACGCTTGAAATTACGTTCACTCGAGAGAAAGAAATTACGCGCAACCTGCATGGTGATTGTACTGGCACCTTCTTTTGCACCACCGGAAAGATTATTCACAGCAGCACGTAACACACCTTTGGTATCAATACCGTTATGCTCATAGAAACGCCTGTCTTCAATCGCGATCACCGCATCTTTCATGCTTTGCGGCACATTTTCGATTTTTACATAGGCGCGGCGCTCTTCCCCGAATTCGCTAATTAAATAGCCATCCTCTGAGTACACTCGTAGAGGTTGTTTAGGTCTATAGTCGGTTAGCGCATCCAGTGAAGGTAGGGCGGGGTAAATGACAGCTGCTGCGATTGCTACTAATGCTGCAATAGATAAGCCCCCAATTACCAAGGCTAATAAGAGGTAATGCCACCATTTATTTAAGTTCATAAAAGTTTACGATTTCGTTTTGTATATCATACTATTATAAATGGCTCTGATATTTCCCAGCGAATTAAGTGTTAAATAAAGCAAAAATAACAGAATCTTCCTTAGAGTAAAATAAAAATTGCTTTACAGGGTTTAAAGTTGTTGCTAGGATTTAATGTAAATTATTAGAAATTCGCGTAACTAACGAAACCAGAAAGGGAATTTCATTTTGAAATTCAGCTTTTTTACAGAAACTACCCCCCCTTTAATCGGAATTGACATTAGCTCCACTGCCGTCAAAATGGTTGAGCTCGCGAACAATGGGCGCGGTAGCTATAAATTAGAAGGCTACTCAATGGCGCCTTTGGCCAAGGACGTAATCGTTGATGGCAATATTAATGACCTGGAAAAAGTAGCA
Organism: Methylotenera sp.; assembly: GCA_046595335.1. Taxonomy (GTDB): domain Bacteria; phylum Pseudomonadota; class Gammaproteobacteria; order Burkholderiales; family Methylophilaceae; genus Methylotenera. The sequence continues at coordinate 81,078 of JBKJOT010000053.1, read as the reverse complement.
GAAGCCATGAAGCTTGCATGGAAGCTACTCGGATCCCGCGAAAAACGTAGTGCTTTAGCATTGCCAGCTGCGGCGGTGATTAGTAAAAAAGTATTAATGGCTGCAGATTTGCGTGAAGAAGAGATGGAAATGCAAGTCGAAGCCGAAGCCAATCAATACATTCCTTTCTCGCTGGATGAAGTGAATATCGATTTCCAGGTCATTGGACCTGCGCCTAATAGTCCTGATGAAGTTGAGGTGTTAATCGCAGCTTCACGCAAAGAAAAGATTGAAGATCGCGTAGCCGCTGCAGAAGGTGCGGGCTTGAAAGTGACAGTGATGGATGTAGAAACCTACGCAACTGAAGCTGCGTATACCTTAGTTTCCGGTCAATTGCCTAATGCGGGTCGTGAACAAACCGTCATGATTGTAGATTTGGGCGCATCCATGATGCATATCAATGTGCTCCATGACAATAAGTCAGTCTATACGCGCGAGCAGAGTTTTGGTGGTGGACAGCTAACGCAGGAAATACAACGTCGTTTCGGACTCTCTATAGAAGAGGCTGAAATCGCTAAACGTAAAGGTGGATTGCCGGAAAGTTATGAGAACGAAGTTCTGCAGCCTTTCATGCAATCGCTGGCCATGGAAATTGCCCGTGCACTACAATTTTTCACAAGTTCAACTCAATATAACCGTGTAGATCATATCGTGCTTGCCGGGGGCTGTGCAGCCATTCCCACCGTTGATGTGATGGTGCAGGATCGCACTCAAGTTAATACGATTGTGGCAAACCCTTTCCATAATATGGCGATTAGCAGCAAACTTAAGCACCAGCAAGCCGCATTGGATGCACCAGCATTATTGATAGCTTGTGGACTTGCTATGCGGGGGCTAGATATATGATACGTGTAAACCTACTACCGCATCGACAGCTCCGGCGCGAAGCACGTCAGCGCGAATTTGGCCTAATGGCCGGATTCGTTGCCATTGCTGCTGCAGTTATTGTCTTCGTTGGTTGGACTTTTATCAATAATAGAATATCTGCACAGTCAGAAAGAAATTCCCGTCTTGATGCGGCTATCGTAAAGCTTGATAAAGAGATCGCCGATATTAAAGATTTGAAAGATCAAATCAGTACGATGTTAGATCGTAAGCAGGTTGTTGAGAACTTGCAGACAAACCGCAGTCAAGCTGTAGTGGTCTTAGATGAATTAAGCCGCCAATTACCTGAAGGCATGTACCTAAAAAGTATTAAGCAGCAAGGTAAAGTCATTACTATTGAAGGTGTGGCAGATACCAATGCACGTATTGCTACTTTAGTACGCAGTCTGTCAGGGTCACAATGGATGGAGTCGCCAAATCTAGTGGAAATCAAGTCGGTACTTATCAATACCTTAAAACAAAATGCGTTTACGATGACCGTTAATTTAAAAACCCCTAAAACCGAAAGTGAAGACACACCTCCACCAGGTACACATAAGGGCGGTGCCTGACTATGAAATTAGAAGATTTCAATAATATTGACTTTAAAAATGCCGGTAGCTTACCGTTACCTGTTAAGGGAGTATTGTTAGCTGCTTTATTCTTAATTCTATTGGCCTTAGGATATTATTTTATGTGGAGCCCTTCTCTAGAAGAGCTAAGTTCCGCCGAGTCAAAAGAACAAGAATTGAGACAAGTATTTCTTAATAAAAAAAGTCAGGCAATTAACTTAGACGGTTATAAACAGCAGATGGTCGAAATCGAAAAAACCTTTGGTGCATTGTTAAAACAACTTCCTGATAAATCACAAATGGATGGGTTGCTGACAGATATCAATCAGGCCGGTTTAGCCCGAGGATTAGAGTTTGAATTATTCAAGCCGGGCCAGGAAACACAAGCCGAGTTTTATGCCGAGATGCCAATTTCTATAAAAGTAATTGGTAATTATCATGACTTAGGAGCATTCGCAACTGATATTTCTAAACTGTCACGTATTGTTACGCTAAATGATATTGTGCTTACACCAATTACTAAGGATGCGAAAGCCGGTGGCGGTGAAGGCGCCTTATCAATGGAGGCTGTAGCAAAAACTTATAGATATCTGTATTCCGATGAGCTTCCCGCGAGACGTAAAGCAGCTCCAAAAGATGTAGCTAAGAAAGGTTGATTAATTCTTGTGAATAGATATTTTAAAATAGCTGCATCTGAATCGATCTCTATGAAATTTCTAGTAATTTTATTGTTTAGCTGCATGCTTGTCGCCTGTAATAGTAATGACGGTGATGACCTGGATAAGTTTATGCGTGATGCAGCAAATGATATGAGGGTTAAAATTAAGCCATTGCCAGAAGTTAGACCTTATTTAGCATTGCAATATAACGCTGATGGAACATTGGGTGATCCATTTAAAGCACGTAAAGCTTCTAATAATAACTCTAGTGCGCTTCAACCAAATTTGAAAAGGCCTAAAGAGCCAATGGAATCTTACCCTTTGGAAAGCATTAAATATGTGGGGCTGATTTCAAGAAATAAATTGACCTATGCTTTGTTGAAAACCCCGGATAGTGGCGTACAACAAGTGAAAATCGGTAATTATGTAGGCCAAAACTTTGGCATAGTGACCCAAATAAATGATAGTGAAGTTAAGTTAAAAGAAATAGTACAAGATGATCTCTCAGGGGATTGGGTGGAACGCGTTTCCACATTGACTTTGCAAGATAGTTAAATTGTTGTTTTGGCTGCTTCAAAGCTAATTAGCCAATGAAATTTAGGAATTAAGGGTGAAAAGATGAAAACTTATACGTGGATGTCTAAATTTTTAGTGATTACACTATTGCTGGGGGTAATGACTCCAGCAATAGCTCTTGCTGAAGATCAGTCTCAATTAACAAATAGGATTGAAAGCGTTGATTTTTCATCTTTACCCGGCGGTAGGGTCAATATCCTTATTAAAACTACGCAACCATTAGCAAATCCCCCGGCTGGTTTTACCCTTACTAACCCAGCGCGTATTGCTTTGGATTTTCCAAAAGTTGGAAATGGACTTGCTAAAAGTAACATTCCTGCTGATCAGGGAGCATTGAAAAGTGTAACGCTTGCACAAGCTAAAGAGCGAACTCGTATGGTTCTTAATTTAACCAAAAATGTAGCCTACAGTACTAGTGCTAGCGGCAATGAAGTCACTATTACGTTACAGGCTAATGAAGCTAATATTGGTTCCGTAGTGGAAACTAAATTTGCCGAATCCCGCATAGATCATAATCAAAATGCAATTAATAATGTTGACTTTGCAAGAGGAAAAAATGGCGAAGGTAGGATTATCGTTGATTTATCGGATGCGTCAGCTGGTATCAATATTAAACAAAAAGGTAAAACTATCGTAGTTGATTTTATTAATACGGATGTGCCGGCTAATTTACAGCGCCGCTTAAACGTGACAAATTTTAATACGCCAGTTGTGTATGTTGACACCATGAAAGTAGGTCGCAATGGTCGTATGGTCATAGAACCTAAGGGGAACTGGGAGCAATCTGCATACCAAGCGGATAAAAAATTCATTATTGATGTGCGCCAAGTGATTGAAGATCCTAATAAACTAGTACGAGGTTCAAAGCCTGGTTATTCGGGTGAAAAACTCTCATTAAATTTCCAAAATATTGAAGTACGTGCAGTATTGCAAGTGATTGCCGATTTTACAGGGCTGAATATCATTACTAGTGATACTGTAACGGGCAACTTAACTTTGCGCTTGAAAGATGTTCCTTGGGATCAGGCGTTGGATATCATTACGCAAAGCAAAGGTTTGACCATGCGTAAAAACGGCAATGTAATTTTAGTAGCCCCCGCAGATGAAGTTGCAGCTAAAGAAAAGCAGACATTAGAAGCTAGTCAGCAAATTGAAGATTTAGAGCCATTACGTACTGAGGTTTATACCCTAAAGTATATGAAAGCTGAGTCATTAAAAAACATATTAAGTGATTCAAAACAAAAGATTCTTTCCAAACGTGGTAGTGCCGTACTGGATCCTCGTACTAATACTGTTTTCGTGCAAGATACAGCCAAATATTTGGATCAAGTTCAGGCTATTATTAATAAGACTGACATTCCAGTGAGGCAAGTAATGATTGAATCACGCTTGGTATTAGCGGATGAAAAATTTGGAAGAAGTTTGGGAGCTAGGTTTGGCGTACAAAGTGCTACGACTCCAGGTAATAATGTTTTAAGTATAGGGGGTACTCTTGCAAATGGGGTTACTACGGGGATAGGAACTGGTACAACAACTATAAACGGTAACACAGGTTTAAATTCTAATTTACCCGTATCAAATGCTTTCGGTAGCATAGCGTTTAGTTTATTTAGACTACCAGCCGGTTTATTGCTTAACTTAGAACTTACTGCACTGGAAAGTGATAATCGAGGGAAAATTGTATCAAGCCCTAGGGTAACTACGGCAAACCAGCAAAAGGCTAAGATTGCTTCAGGTACGGAAATTCCTTACTTGCAAGCTTCAAGTAGTGGCGCAACTAACGTCGCTTTTAAAGAAGCTGTTTTAAGTTTAGAAGTTACACCACAAATTACACCTGACGATAAAATCATTATGGACTTAGAGGTGAAAAAAGAGAAAGTTGGCACGGTATTCTTTGGAACACCGTCTATCGATACTCAAAAGATTACTACACAAGTATTAGTCGCAAATGGTGAAACAGCTGTACTTGGCGGTATATTCGAGCAGACTGAGCGTAATGATGTCGATAAAGTGCCATTTTTTGGTGATTTGCCAATTATAGGTTACGCATTTAAACGCAAAATTACCCAATCTGATAAAACAGAGCTGCTTATATTTATCACACCTAAGATCATGGATGAAAGTTTAGGTTTGCGTTAATCGATATTGAGGCTATCTAGTTATTGAGGCAGCTTTAAAACCTGACAGAATCATTGCTTTATCATAAAATGCCCATCATGATAGTGATGGGCATTTTATTTTTTAAATTAGGTTGTTTAATTGGCGAATGTTTTTTTTATAGGATTAATGGGGGCGGGAAAAACGACTATTGGTCGTTTATTAGCCAAGCAGTTAGGCATGCACTTTTATGATTCTGACCATGAGATCGAGCGCAGAACAGGCGTTAAAATCCCACTTATCTTTGAATTAGAAGGAGAAGTAGGCTTCCGTAAACGTGAAACTGCAATCATTGAGGAACTGTGCCAGCTTGATAATATCGTAATGGCTACAGGTGGTGGCGCTATATTGATGCCAGAAAATCAATCGTACTTAAAGAATAATGGAAAAGTTATTTATCTAAGGGCAAATGTCCATGATTTATGGTTGCGCACTAGGAATGATAAAAATCGGCCGTTACTTCAAGGTGTGGATATCAAACAGAAGCTTGAACATTTATATCTGGAACGAGATCCTATCTACTGCGAATTAGCCAACTGTATTGTAGATACGGGTGCACAGTCTGCTATAGAAATCACGAATCACATCGAACAATTGCTAAACCAGTAATCGAATTAAATACACAATGCAAACATTAAAAGTAGAATTAGCTGACAGAAGTTATCCCATTTATATAGGGAGCGAGCTTCTTTCAAATATTGATTTAATAACTCCTTATTTAAAGCGAAAAAATGTAGCTATCGTCACTAATGCTACTGTTGCACCACTCTATCTAGAAACGCTTCAAAGTACACTGCAGGCTGCAGGTGTAAGAGTCATCCCAATTATCCTGCCTGATGGTGAAGCATACAAAAATGCCGAAACATTAAACAAAATATATGATGCATTACTCAAAAACCGTTGTGAACGCAATACGACCTTAATCGCTTTAGGCGGAGGTGTGATTGGTGATCTGACTGGTTATGCTGCAGCAACGTATTTAAGGGGGGTGCCATTTATTCAAATCCCTACAACATTGCTATCCCAGGTAGATTCCTCTGTGGGCGGCAAAACAGGTATTAATCATCCTTTAGGCAAAAATATGATAGGGGCATTCTATCAGCCGCAAGTAGTATTAGCTGATATTGATACTTTACGTACCCTGCCTGCCAGAGAATTTTCTGCAGGCATGGCAGAAGTGATTAAGTACGGATTAATTCGCGATGCAGATTTCTTTGATTGGATAGAAGCTAATATTGAAGCGCTAATGCAATTAAATGAAAAAGAACTCAGTTATGCCATATTCCGGTCATGCCAAAATAAAGCAGAGGTGGTAGCGCGTGATGAGCATGAAAACGGCGAAAGAGCCTTGTTGAATTTAGGTCATACCTTTGGTCATGCTATTGAAAACGCAATGGGTTATGGTGTCTGGCTTCATGGGGAAGCGGTTGCCGCTGGTACGATGCTCGCGGCAGATCTTTCTAAACGGATGGATTGGTTATCTCAACAAGATATTATTCGTATACAAAACATATTTAAAGCAGCCCAACTGCCAGTTAATGCGCCTAATCTCGGCGTAGATAAATATCTAGACTTAATGAGTATGGATAAAAAAGTTGAAGATGGAAAGATACGATTGATACTACAGCAGGCTATTGGTAAGTCTGTGATTACCAGTGATTACGATGCTGACCTACTAAAACAGACTTTGACGCAATCACCCATGCTAGAAGATATTAAATGAGTGTTTCGATGCTAGCCCCATATGCAGCAGACCCTGAGCAAAGCGGTGGTAGGCATCATCAAGAGCCGGCATCATCAACACGGAACGCTTTTCAGCGTGATCGTGATCGTATTATCCATTCCACCGCATTTCGCCGATTGGAATATAAAACTCAGGTATTTGTAAACCATGAAGGCGATTTATTCCGTACCCGCCTTACTCACAGTCTGGAAGTCGCCCAATTAGCACGTGGCATTGCACGTACACTCATTTTACATGAAGATCTAACTGAAGCTATTGCATTAGCACATGACCTTGGGCATACCCCATTTGGACACGCAGGTCAGGATGCGCTTAATGAATGCATGCGGAATTTTGGTGGGTTTGAACATAATCTGCAATCTTTACGTGTAGTAGACCAATTAGAGCTACGCTATGCAGAATTTGATGGTTTGAATTTAACTTTTGAAGTGCGGGAAGGAATCTTAAAGCACTGTTCAATCAAAAACGCAAAACAATTAGGGGACGTTGGTGTAAGGTTTATAGAGAAAAAACAACCTAGCCTAGAAGCCCAACTTACAAATTACGCTGATGAAATTGCTTATAACAATCATGATATTGATGATGGCATACGCTCTGGCTTGATAACAATTGAGCAGTTGGCAAATGTTGAGCTGTTTGCAGTAAACCTTGATATTGTCCGAGCCAAATACCCCAGATTAGAACATCGAAGATTGATCCATGAAACGATACGTCGCATGATCAATACATTGGTGGTGGATTTATGCGAACAAAGTACGAATAATATACAAAGGCAACAGCCCCAGAGTTTAGATCAAATTCGGAATTTGCCACAATTAATAAACTTCAGCAGCAAAATTGCCAAACAGAACTTAGAGCTTAAACAATTTCTACGAAAAAACTTATATCATCATTACAAAGTAAATAGAATGAGTGCTAAAGCCTCACGAATTGTGACGGAGCTATTTGACTGCTTTATAGAAAATACGGGTTTGCTTCCTACAGAATTCCAGAGTTACGCAGAAATAGACAAGGCCCGTGCTGTGTCGGACTATATTGCAGGCATGACGGATAGGTTTGCCATACGAGAGTATAAAAGGCTTTTTGCGGTAGATGACAGCCTCTAAACTTAAAGAGAAAAATATCTAAAATACCTATTGTTGCAAATTTACAACAATTGTTAATAAATGTGTCTAAATTGCAATATTCTGTTGTTTGACTACTTTTGTTTTGGCATACTCTCACTACCTTCTTAATGAATTAATTCATTTGAAGTTTGCAAACTCTCTCGCCCAATTTTTTTTGTCATTATTTGATGAAGTAGTGGTGGGTAACTAAAGTAGTAAAAATAGAACTAAAAACTTAGGAGACTTAAATGAATAAGCAAGTTAAATTAGCAGTAGCTGGCGCTCTAGTAGCACTAAGCTCAACAGCAGCTAACGCTGGCATCATGATCCCAGCTGGCGATTGGACTTTAGACATCGGCGGTATCGTAAATGCTTACTACACAACTACACGTGAAAGCGGTGATTTCCGTGGTGCATCAGGCGCAGTGCTAGGCGGTAGTAATCTTACAAACCAAAGGTCAGAAGCAAACATTACTACTGGTTTGTTACCTAACTACCTATCAGTTTCTGGTAAAACACGTCAAAACGATTTAGATGTTGGTTTCACAATCAGCATCAATCCAGGTGCATCAACAACTCACTCTGGTGAGCAAAATGAACCTAACAACCAAGAAAACCGTCAAGCATTCTTGACCTTCGGTGATAAATCATGGGGTTCTATCAAAGTTGGTAAAGACTTAGGTATTTATGCTTCTGATGCAATCTTAAACGACATGACATTGTTAGGCGTAGGTTCAGGTGCGGGCATTTTGGCCGGTAACACAACAACTTTAGGTCGTATCGGTACAGGTTTCATGTACGCTGACTGGAAAGCACAAATTGCTTACTCTTCACCAAACTGGAACGGCTTTAGCTTCACAGCTGGTGTAACACAAGCTTGGGATGCTATTGGAGCATTAGGTGCTTTAAGCTCAACTTCAACAGGCCGCGGTGGTTCAACACCAGCATTTGAAGGTAAAGCTTCTTATGAGTGGGCTGGCGATGTAGGTGGTAAAGTTTGGGTTTCTGGTATGACACAGAAAGTCAAAGATTTAACTGATGCTAGCACTGGTGGTTTAACTAATGACCGTGCTAATGCATGGGATTTAGGTGCAACAGTTAATTTGGCTGGTTTTGGTTTAACTGGTTACTATGGTCAAGGCGAAGGTATGGGCACTACCATTCAATTGCGTGACGGTTTTGATGCAAATGGTAACCGTCGTGATTCAGATGACTGGTACGTGCAAGGTACTTACACTCTTCCAGGTGTAGGCACTAAATTAGGTTTAAGCTACGGTAAATCAACACTTGATGGTAACAATGGTGAAGCTTTAGATGAATACTCAAATGCTATGTGGACTGTGGGTGCATATCACCCACTTACAAAACATTTGAACTTAGTTGCTGAGTATTCTGATGTTAAAACTGAAATTCAATTGACAGGTCTTCCTAACTTAACTGGTAAATCAAAAACTTTAGCATTAGGTGCTATCTTATTCTTCTAGGATAAGGCAGGTCTAATCCTGTTGAGCAGTTTGTAATAAATAAAAAACGGCATCTTAGGATGCCGTTTTTTTATAGTTGATTATTTAATATCATGTAGTGGCGAAAAGATGAACCTATATCCAGTAACGGTAATAAATGATTTTTATGAAAAACCAGATGAAATTAGGAAATATGCACTTGCGCAGAAATATACATATTGTCACGAAATACAAGGGATAAGTTATGTATTTCCAGGCAGTCGTACTAAAGAGCTTCGTGATTTAAGTTTCTCGCTATATGAAAAGATATGTAAAAGACTAATTAATGTTTTTCATATACCGGAACACGACGTCATGCGTTGGCAGGTGAACACAAGTTTTCAAATAGTTGAAGGTGAGTATGGTTCAGGATTAATTCATCAAGACCAAAGTACAGTTTTTGCAGGAGTTTTGTATTTAACTCCAGATGCACCCCTTGACAGCGGAACATCTTTATTCCGAAAAAATTCTACATATGATGAAGAAACTTATCAAAAGCTAATAAAAGAAAATGATGAACGCTTTAAAAGTAAAGAACCTATTGATTTCACTTATCACTCTATGTTTGATGAGGTTGTAAGAGTGAATAATGTGTATAACACCTTAATCTTATTTGAAGGCGACATTCATCATTGTGCAAACAAATTTTTTGGCGAGTCGAAAACTGATTCTCGATTAGCACAGGTATTTTTTATTACTAAAATTGATGCCAATAAAGAAAGCTCTTTTCCAATTCTAAGAATGAAAAAAAGCTTTCTTTAAATTTACTCCTCAATTCCTAGTTCTTGAATTTTACGCGTGAGTGTATTCCGTCCCATACCCAATTGATTTGCAGCTTCTATACGTCGCCCATGAGTATGCTCAAGCGCCTTAATAATCAAAATCCGCTCGAATATTTGTGTGCGGGTTTCTAGCACTTGTTGCTCACCCCGATTTAAGGCATCCATTACGTCACTTGCTAACGCGTCTTGCCAAGAAAGTGCAGCAGTAGATTTAGTATTGTCATCTTTGAGTTCTGGAGGTAAATCGGCAATATCTATGTTCTGGCCTGGTGCCATGACAGTTAGCCAATGACATACGTTTTCAAGCTGACGTACGTTGCCGCTCCAGTTTACCGCGCTTAGATATTTAAGGGCAGCAACAGAGGGCTGTTTAGTTTCCACGCCGAGCTCTGAAGCACTCTGCTGTAGAAAATGTTTTATCAGTAAAGGGATATCCTCACGGCGTTCACGTAATGCTGGTAGTCTTAAACGAATCACATTTAGTCTATGAAATAAGTCCTCTCTAAATAAACCTACCTTGACGCGCTCTTCTAGGTCTTGATGGGTTGCGGCAATAATTCGTACATTTACTTTGATAGGTTGATGCCCACCGACGCGATAGAACTGGCCATCACTTAGTACTCGTAGCAGTCTTGTCTGTAAATCGGATGGCATGTCACCGATTTCATCCAGGAACAAGGTGCCGGTATCAGCCTGTTCAAAGCGTCCCCGCCTTGCGGCCTGTGCACCAGTAAATGCGCCACGTTCATGTCCAAATAACTCTGATTCCAATAAGTCTTTTGGAATGGCTGCAGTATTGATAGCAATAAAAGGTTTTTCACCTCTAGGGCTATGCCTATGTAGTGCACGTGCTACAAGCTCTTTACCGCTTCCTGATTCACCATTGATAAGTACTGTGGCATGTGAGCGGCTTAAGCGGCCTATCGCCCTAAATACTTCTTGCATCGAAGGCGCTTGGCCAATAATTTCGGGGGTTTCTTCCGGGCCAATGCTGCTAGTGCCATCTGAAGCTTGTCTTGTGCTTTCATCTACTGCACGTCGAATAATCTCAATAGCCTGGTCTACATCAAAAGGCTTAGCTAGGTATTCAAAGGCTCCGCCTTGGAATGCTGCAACTGCACTTTCCAAGTCAGAATAAGCCGTCATGATGATGACCGGGATATCAGGATATTTTTGTTTGATTTCACTCAAAAAATCCAGCCCGGAGCCATTGGGCATACGGATATCACTAACGACCACTTGAGGTTGTTCACGATCAAGTGCGTTCAAAGCTTCTGCTACTGATGAGAAAGTCTTAAATTCCATATCAGTTCGTGCAAGGGCTTTTTCAAACACCCAACGAATTGATTTGTCGTCGTCAATAATCCAGATAGGCTTCATTTATATTCCTTAAAGATCGTGCTATGCAAAGCACTTTATTGTTTTGTTGCGTTCGGTTGTTTGATAGCAGTAGTTTCTATGGGCAGCAAAATCGTAAAACAAGTTTGGCCTGGCTCACTTTCACATTCAATCATGCCGTGATGTTGTGTGATAAAAGTCTGTGCAAGTGTTAAGCCTAAACCTGAACCACCTTCGCTGCCAGAGACTAATGGGTAAAAGATACGATCGCGAATATCCGCAGGTATACCCGGGCCGTTATCAATAATTTCTAACTTGATGGCTACTCGGTAACGCTTTCTGGCTAAGGTTACCTGACGTTCAGCTCGGGTGCGCAAGGTAATCTGACTCTTCGTTGTGTTATGCGACTGCATAGCCTGTACGGCATTGCGGGCGATATTAAGCACCGCTTGTATAAGCTTCTCACGATCACCAATCAACTCAGGTAAACTTAGATCATAATCGCGTTGTATCAAGACGGCTTTGGGTGATTCAGCTAATAATAAGCTCCTGACCCTTTCCAGCACCTCATGGATATTGGTAGGCTGGTACTTAGGCATACGATGCGGGATTAGAAGCCGGTCCATCAGGGACTGCAAACGGTCAGCCTCTTTAATGATGACCTGCGTATATTCCCGGAGGTTAGGCGAAGGTAATTCATGTTCAAGTAATTGCGCCGCGCCGCGTAAACCACCTAAGGGATTGCGAATCTCATGAGCAAGATTGCGTAATAACTCAGCGTTAGCTTGTTGTTGAATCAACATGCGCTCTTCTCTTGCAATTCTTAATTGCGCATCCATTTGCTGGAACTCTAGGATCAGGCAGGCAACCGGCGAATCGATTGGCGTGACTGTACATGTCACCGCAAATGAATGATGGCGGTGAGTGCTGATTGTGAACTCATGTTCACGGAATGGACTCTGCTGCTCGATAGCATTTTTAACTGCCATCATGAGGATTTCGCAATCTGGAAACACTTCGCTGATTTGCAAACCGGTGATTTGTGTTGCACTAAATGCAAAGATAATTTCGGCGCCAGGATTGGTATAAACGACACGACTGTGGTCGTCTAATAAAATGATGGCGGTAGCCAGATGTTCGAGACCAGCAAAATGATCTGGCGTTGGTTTTACCATAGCAATACTTAATTCAAAATTAAAATAATACTACGATTAAAGCAAAAGCTAGACCAACTTTGTTTTTAGTCGGGTTTTAGTTTTCATATGAGATAAAAAAACTAGATTGCTAATTTAGAGCATCTATTTCTTTTTGCAACAGTTCGATATTCTTTTGATGATTATCTACATCAGCCTGCAAGTTCTTCATTTTCTCTTCGAATTTAGGTACGTTGCGGAACGTGGAAGTTGTGCCATTAGCATTTTTCTTTTGATAGACCTCTGGATTAGATTCGCCCTCAGCATAAGCCTTTTTAGCATCTGCTAAAGCAGTTTTTTCAGCTTCTAATTCGCTTTGCAGAATATCCTTGCGCTTATCATCACGCTGATTCTGCGTTTGCTTATTCACCTTAGGAAAGGCTTCCGGTGTGGCGGTGCGCTTGTTAACGCTAGGTTTAGGCCGATCATTTGATATCGTGTTGGCGTCAGGATCTAATTCGAGGCGTATAGCGCCTTTGGTTTTAGTATTTGAATAGGTAACACGCCCATCTGCATCAACACGTTTGTAAATCTCTGCATATGCGTTATGGCATAGTGCAACACTACCTAAAACAAGCAATATCAAATAATTTTTCATCAGTATAGTTTAGTAGAGTTATGTTAGTAAGGCAACGTGCGGTATAGAGCAAAGGTTGACTGGTTGATTTAGGGCATAAAAAATGTAAATAAAAAAGGGCGAATAATCGCCCTTTTTTAACTCATCATTTAGCTTAAAGCTAAATTAGCATGAGTAGTACAAGCCAAACTCAACTGGGTGCGGTGTTTGACGTAGTTTGGTCACTTCTTCCATTTTCAATGCAATGTATGCATCAATCCAGTCATCAGTAAACACGCCACCTTTAGTTAAGAACTCGCGGTCTTTATCTAAATACTCCAGCGCTTGTTCTAATGATGAACATACGGTTGGAATCAATGCATCTTCTTCTGGTGGAAGATGGTACAAGTCTTTAGTTGCTGGTTCACCTGGGTGAATTTTGTTTTGAACGCCATCTAAACCAGCCATTAGTAATGCTGAGAATGCCAAGTATGGGTTAGCAATTGGATCTGGGAAGCGCGCTTCAACGCGACGTGCTTTTTCGCCATGAACAAATGGAATACGAATTGCAGCAGAACGGTTTTTAGCTGAGTAAGCTAATTTTACTGGCGCTTCATAATGTGGCACTAAGCGTTTGTAAGAGTTAGTACCAGGGTTAGTAATTGCGTTTAATGCACGTGCATGTTTGATAATGCCGCCGATGTAGTACAACGCGAAATCACTTAAGCCAGCATAGCCGTTACCTGCGAACAAGTTTTTACCATCTTTCCATACTGATTGGTGTACGTGCATACCAGAACCGTTGTCACCGAACATTGGTTTCGGCATGAATGTAGCAGTTTTACCGTAAGCGTGAGCTGTGTTCAATACCACGTATTTCAGGATTTGAGTCCAATCTGCACGTTGTGTCAGTGTGGCAAATTTAGTACCGATTTCACATTGACCAGCAGTCGCAACTTCGTGGTGATGCACTTCTACAGGCACGCCCATCGCTTCTAGTGTCATACACATGGCTGAACGTACGTCTTGCAATGAATGGACTGGCGGCACTGGGAAGTAACCGCCTTTAACTGCTGGACGATGGCCTGTATTACCGCCTTCAAATTTCTCGCCAGAAGACCATGCCGCCTCTTCTGAATTGATTTTTACTGAGCTACCGCTCATGTCAACTGACCAGTTGATTGAGTCAAAAATAAAGAATTCTGGCTCTGGACCAAAGTAAGCTGTGTCGCCCAAACCGCTGGCTTTTAAGTAAGCTTCAGCACGTTTAGCTAAAGAACGTGGGTCGCGGTCGTAACCTTTGCCGTCAGTTGGGTCTACAACGTCACAGGTCAAGATTAATGTTGGTTCGTCCATGAATGGATCGATGTTCGCTGTTGAAGCATCTGGCATCAATTGCATATCAGAAGCTTGTATGCCTTTCCAACCTGCGATTGAAGAACCGTCAAATGCGTGGCCTTCAGTAAATTTCTCTTCATTGAATGCAGAAACAGGCACCGTTACGTGTTGTTCTTTACCGCGAGTGTCGGTGAAACGAAAGTCAACAAACTTAATGTCGTTTTCTTTCACCATCTTCATTACATTAGCCACTGACATCAATATCTCCCTATTTATTTGAGTGGGTTTCAGGATAAAAATTAATTAAAATTTGTAAAAAATTCAACATAGTAGATTAGCAGGAAATGTGCCATCCTGAAAAGAGCGAAGATACGCTTTTTTGCTTAACGTTGTAAAAGACCCAAAATATTAAGCACCAAGATGGTGCTCATGCAATATTTTACGCACTTTAAAAGTGCATTAATTTATAAGTGAAAATTGGCTGTATTAAAGTTGCTAAAAGTTTAAAATCAAGCTTAATACTGCACCAGTAAAAACAATCAATGTTATTCATAAATAATGAAAGATAATGGAATGTCTGAGCAAACTGAAATTCTTAATAAGGCTAAACAACGTGCTACAGAAAAAAACTTTCCGTATGAAGGTGCCGTTACACCGGAAGAAGCAAATGTTTTGATGCATGACAATTCTGAAACCACACTAGTGGATGTGCGCACGCTTGCAGAGTTGGAGTTGGTAGGTCGTGTGCCAGCGGCTGTACATATTGAATGGGCGTTTTATCCCGGTATGGTGGCTAACCCGGGTTTTGATAAGCAACTTCTACAACAAGTGGATAAAAAAAATCCTGTGATTTTTATGTGTCGCACCGGCGGCCGTTCACATAATGCCGCAGTGGTTGCTGCGAAGCTGGGCTATACAGCTTACAATATGCTGGAAGGTTTTGAAGGCGAAGCCAATGCTGAACAACAGCGCACTATGATCAATGGCTGGAAGCATGCAGGTTTACCCTGGACTCATGCAAACCGGACACATGCAAAAAATAATTAAAAACAATAAATTAAAAACAGTTAATGAATCCCACACAAACAAAAGTAATTACTGACCGTTATGCAGTGATTGGCAATCCTATTGCCCACAGTAAGTCGCCCATGATTCATGGGGCATTCGCGCAGATTACAGGCCAATCGTTAGAATATAGCAAGGTTCTGGCGCCTTTGGATGCTTTTTTCGATACCGTGCAAACGATGATTTTTGAAGGATTTAAAGGAGCTAATGTCACCGTGCCTTTCAAGTTAGAGGCCTTTCAACTGGCAAACCAGCTTACCGAACGTGCGCACGATGCCGGTGCAGTTAATACGCTCATTTTCAATGAAGCAGGCATCACAGGTGACAATACTGATGGTGCTGGTATTGTGCGGGATATTCAGGAAAACTTGCATATACCGATCGCTGGTAAACGGGTGCTGCTGATAGGTGCTGGGGGTGCCGCTGAAGGGGTGTTACATCCTATATTAGCCTGCTCGCCTGCATTGCTGGTGATTACCAACCGCACGCTGGATAAAGCGCTTACTATGGTCAAAAAGGTGGAAGATCAGGGCGAGTATCGCTTTGTTTCGGTCAACGCCTATGCTTTTGACGACTTGCAAGGCCAGGAGTTTGATATCGTCGTGAACGCTACCTCTACCGGTTTAACCGATACGCTTTTACCTTTACCTGCAGGTATTTTTGCAACGGGGGCCTTAGCCTATGACATGATGTATGCTCGCGTTACACCATTCATGAAATTCGCCGCAGAGCATGGCGCGCAAATATCTGATGGCTTGGGTATGTTGGTAGAGCAGGCTGCCGAGGCTTTTTACGTATGGCGCGGTGTGCGACCGGAAACCAACGCTGTCATGCAAGCCATCAGAAGTCTTTAGTAAAAATCTTCTAATATGAAATCTACAGCATGCTGACATGGTTATTTAATCGTAAGAAACAATCGGCACCTTTGAGCGTGGGCGGATTTTTAATCCGGGTATTTGCAGCATTGATTATGCTGCTTTTTTTATACCAGCTTTGGATATTCCTGCACATCTGCTGGTGGATAAAATTTAATCCGTCTTCCAGTTCATTCATGGAAGACCGGCTTGAAATCATGCAACAAAATAACCCTGAAGTTGAGCTACGTTACAAATGGGTGGATTACAACAAAATTTCTATCAATCTCAAACGTGCTGTTGTCGCTGCGGAAGATGCTAAATTCCTAGACCACGAAGGGTTTGACTGGGAAGGTATTCAAAAGGCTTACGAAAAAAATCTTAAGAAAGGCAAGATCGTGGCGGGTGGTTCTACCATCAGCCAGCAACTTGCGAAAAACCTGTTTCTATCCACCAAGCGTACGCCGTGGCGTAAAGGTGAAGAGGCCGTGATTACACTGATGCTAGAACAGATGCTGACCAAGAAACGAATCCTGGAAATCTACCTGAATGTGATTGAGTGGGGTAACGGTGTATTTGGTGCAGAAGCCGCAGCCAGGCATTATTACAAAACCAGCGCTGCAAACCTAGGCAGCGGGCAGGCTGCTAAATTGGCAGCTATGATTCCTAACCCACGATTTTACGACAAGCATCAATCAACCCGATATCTCAATCGCCGCACGGCTACTATTCAGGCGCGTATGAATTACGCTGTAGTACCTAAATAAGCCCCTGAATAAGATGCCCAAGTAGTTTCTAATTTGGTCGATTTTAGTCAGGCTTTAATCAACGCCGTGACGATTTTTCTAGCGACGGGGGCGATTATAAAAATGGCCGGGAAAGCGACAGGCCAAGCATGCACAACAAATCCATTAAACCAGCGCTGAAAAAAAGCATTATCAAAGCCAGTAAATACGGCTGTTAATACTGCAGACATTAGCAGTGCCATGAGTACGGACATTACAAATGCAAACAATATGCCTTCATATTTTTTAGGTATATTCATGCCTTATTGCCTTTATAACATATTGCGTAAATATTTTGCTGTGTAACTTTTGGTGCTCTCGGCAACGGTTTCTGGCGTGCCTTCAGCGATGACTAAGCCCCCGCCATCGCCACCTTCAGGGCCCATATCAACGATCCAGTCTGCTGTTTTAATCACGTCCAGGTTGTGCTCAATAATCACAATGGTATTGCCGGCATCACGTAAACGGTGAATCACGTCCAGCAATAATTGTATATCGGCAAAGTGCAAACCGGTGGTCGGTTCATCAAGAATATACAGCGTACGGCCAGTGTCGCGTTTACTTAGCTCAAGCGCCAATTTTACCCGTTGCGCTTCACCGCCAGAGAGTGTAGTCGCACTTTGACCCAGCGTGATGTAGCCTAAGCCTACGTCCAGTAGGGTTTTAAGCTTACGTGCGATCACAGGTTGCGCGCTGAAGAATTCATGGGCTTGCTCCACGGTCATACCTAGAATCTCATGGATATTTTTGCCTTTGAATTGAATCTCCAAAGTCTCACGATTATAGCGTTGTCCTTTACATACGTCGCAAGGCACATAAACATCCGGCAGGAAGTGCATTTCTACACGCAATACGCCATCGCCTTGGCAGGCTTCGCAACGACCACCTTTAACATTAAAAGAATATCGTCCGGGACCATATCCGCGTACACGGCTTTCCGGCACGCCGGCAAACAAGTCACGAATTGGTGTAAACAGGCCGGTGTAGGTTGCGGGATTAGAACGTGGTGTACGGCCAATCGGGCTTTGGTCAACATCAACCACTTTGTCGAAGAATTCTAGGCCTTCGATGTCGCCAAATTCGGCAGGTTCAGTACTGCTGCCATAAAGATGCTGTGCAATCACGCGGTATAGAGTGTCGTTAATTAAGGTAGATTTGCCACTGCCGGAAACGCCGGTAATGCAGGTCAATAATCCTACTGGTAATTTCAGAGTGACATCTTTAAGGTTGTTACCGGTGGCATGGCTCATCTTAATCCAACGTGCAGGGTCGGCTTGGGTCCGGGTTTTCTTATAGATGATCTGCCTTTTACCGCTCAAATATTCGCCAGTTAGGGAATGCGGATTGGCTTGGATTTGTGCAGGTGTACCTTCAGCCACAATTTGACCACCATGCTCACCAGCCCCTGGACCGATATCCACTACATAATCTGCGGCCATAATGGCATCTTGGTCATGTTCCACCACAATTACACTGTTGCCGATATCGCGTAGACGCTTCAAGGTATCAAGCAATCTGTCATTATCGCGCTGATGCAAACCGATAGAGGGTTCATCCAGTACGTACATTACACCTGTTAAGCCGCTGCCGATTTGCGATGCAAGGCGAATACGTTGCGCTTCGCCACCGGAGAGCGTTTCGGCAGAGCGGGATAATGAAAGATATTCTAGCCCTACATTGGTCAAGAACTTGAGTCGGTTACTAATCTCTTTAACGATCTTGTCGGCTATCGCCAACTTGGCGCCAGTCAATTCCAAGGTATCAAAGAAAGTAAGCGCTAACTTAAGCGGCACCTCACACACTTCATGAATGTTCTTATTACCCACTTTTACATGGCGAGCTTCTTTGCGTAAGCGCGTGCCTGCACATTCCGGACAGCTTTGCGAATTGAGGTATTTAGCTAATTCTTCACGCACGGTTTGAGAATCCGTCTCGTGATAACGGCGTTTGAGATTATTTAAGATACCCTCAAAAGAATGAGTTTTCTGGAAGAAAGTGCCACGTTCGTTTAGGTACTTGAACGCAATTTCCTCTTTGCCGCTGCCCTGCAATAAAACGTGCTGAACATGTTCACTTAGTTTCTCGAATGGGGTGTCTAAGTCAAATTTGTAATAATTGCTTAAGCTCGACAACATCTGGAAATAGAACTGATTACGTCTATCCCAACCCTTAATAGCACCAGCAGCAAGTGATAAATGCGGAAAAGCGACGACACGCTTCGGGTCAAAAAAATTGATATTGCCCAAGCCATCACAACTTGGGCAAGCGCCCATAGGGTTGTTAAAAGAGAACAGGCGCGGCTCTAATTCAGCTAGTGAGTAGTCACACATGGGGCATGAAAACTTGGCGGAGAACAGGTGCTCTTTGTCAGTGTCCATTTCTACCGCAATCGCCTTGCCATCTGCTAGGCGCAATGCGGTTTCGAACGATTCAGCGATACGTTGTTTCATATCCGCTTTAACTTTCAAGCGGTCTACCACCACATCCACATTATGTTTGGTGGTTTTTGCCAGCTGCGGCAAGGCGTCGACTTCATAAATTTTGCCGTCTACACGTAAGCGCACAAAGCCTTGGGCTTTCAGTTCATCAAACAAATCAAGCTGCTCACCTTTTCGGTTACTCACTACAGGCGCCAGTATCATAAGCTTGGTATCTTCAGGCAGTGACAGCACGCTGTCGACCATCTGGCTGACGGTTTGTGATTCCAGTTTGGTACCATGCTCCGGACATTCAGGGTCGCCCGCGCGGGCGTACAAAAGCCGCAGGTAATCGTGGATTTCAGTCACGGTGCCCACTGTAGAGCGGGGATTGTGCGAAGTGGATTTCTGCTCAATGGATATAGCAGGTGACAAGCCTTCAATCAGGTCTACATCCGGCTTATCCATACGCGCAAGGAATTGCCGTGCGTATGCTGACAATGACTCCACATAGCGGCGCTGACCCTCAGCATACAAGGTATCGAAAGCCAGCGAAGACTTACCTGACCCAGATAGACCGGTGATGACGATCAATTGGTTTCGTGGCAAATCCAGCGAAATATTTTTTAGGTTGTGCGTGCGCGCACCGCGTATTTTGATGAAATCCATAATGCTTTTACGAAAATTTGGGCAACCTGCTAATATACCTACTTTTACGCTTTTGGCTCAATTATTTTTCATGTCTTCACGTAATAATCATACAAATCAGGTCAATCATCTGACAACTCAAATCAACGAAGTTCCATCGGGTACCATGTCTCCAATCGAGGTCCGCGCTACCATTAGTTTGGCCTCTATTTATGGCTTGCGCATGCTGGGTATGTTCCTCATTTTGCCGATTTTTGCGATCTACGCATCTACTCTGCCCGAGCAACCTACTAGCCTAATGATAGGCTTGGCATTGGGCGCTTATGGACTTACGCAAGCCATGTTCCAGTTACCGTTCGGTATGGCGTCAGACAGGTTCGGGCGCAAACCGGTGATCTATTTTGGGCTGGCAATCTTTGCTATAGGCAGTATGGTCGCAGCGCTAGCGATTAATATCGAAACCATTATCATCGGCCGTGCTATCCAAGGTGCAGGTGCAGTTTCTGCGGTGGTCACTGCACTAGTAGCTGACCTGACCCGTGATGAAAACCGTACTAAGGCGATGGCAACGATAGGCGGTACTATTGGTGTCGCGTTCGCATTCTCTTTAATTGCTGGGCCAATATTGAATCAATGGATAGGTGTGCCAGGCATATTTGCCATGACCGCTATCCTGACCCTAGCTGCAATCGCCGTAGTGAAGTTTGTAGTGCCAGACCCGGTACACAGCCATTACCACTCCGATGCCAGCGCAGCCCCGGCAAAGCTCAAAGATGTATTGAAAAACACGCAATTACTGCGCTTGAATTATGGCATCTTTGCTTTGCACGCTGCGCAGATGGCCATGTTTGTGGTGGTACCTTTTGCCATTATTAAATCTAGCGGACTGCATGAGAACCAGCATTGGCATATTTACCTGCCGGTATTGCTTTTGTCTTTTATCTTGATGGTTCCGGCGATTATTTACGCGGAAAAACAGTCAAAAATGAAATTGGTTTTTGTCAGCGCGATTGGCATTATGTTTGTGGCTCAATTGATGTTCGCCGCTTCTATCCAACACTTTTGGGGTATCGTCGTTTCGCTTACCTTGTACTTTATCGCCTTCAATGTGCTAGAGGCTTCTCTGCCATCCATCATCAGTAAAATCGCACCGGCAGCATCAAAAGGCACGGCAATTGGTGTTTATAATACTGCTCAGTCGCTAGGCGTTTTTGTCGGCGGCGCGCTGGGTGGTTATTTGTCGCATGTCTATGGTTTTTCCAGCGTATTCATCTTCTGTAGCATTATGATGTTTGCATGGTTAGTGCTAGCATATTCCATGCAGTCGCCTCCCGCTGTCAGGACTAAAATGTATAGCATGAACGAGGCTGCAACTGAACTTACCGCCAAAAGCGCCGCTGCGCTTAGGACCAAACTGGCTAAGATGCATGGTGTGATAGAAGCCGTGGTCTTGCCGCAAGAACGCACAGTCATATTGAAGATAGATAAACTGCAAGATTGGGATGATACCCAAGTGATTAAATTGTTGAAGGGATAAAAGATGGCATCAGTGAATAAAGTGATATTAGTGGGTAACTTGGGGCGCGACCCGGAAGTGCGTTACATGCCTAATGGCGAAGCCGTATGTAATTTCAGCATTGCCACGACTGATAGCTGGAAAGATAAAGCCGGTGCCAAGCAAGAGCGCACCGAATGGCACAACATTGTGATGTATCGTAAATTGGCTGAAATTGCTGGCGAATACCTTAAAAAAGGTCGCCCAGTATATGTAGAAGGCCGCTTGCAAACACGTAAATGGCAGACTAAAGAAGGCCAAGACCGTTACACTACAGAGATTATTGCCGACCAGATGCAGATGCTAGGTGGGCGTGAAGGCGGTGGTTCGAATGCTAGTTATGATGGTGGCGGCATGGATCAAAGTAATGGCATGGATGATAGTGCTTACAGCCAAGCGCCGGCAAAACAAAGTAATGCACCAGCTAAAGCTGCTCCAGCCGCAGGTGGTTCTAATTTTGATGATTTTGAGGATGATATTCCGTTTTAAAGAATACTTAAGCATGTAATGTAAATAACCCCCACTAAATAATAATATAGGATCAGATATGAATTCACTCAAAATGTTAGGAATTGTACTGCTAGTTGTAGGCACGTTAGGTTTAGTTTACGGCGGCTTTAGCTACACTAAGAACACCTCAGCAGTAAAGCTGGGACCTATCGAACTTACAGTTAAAGAGAAAGAAACGATCAACGTTCCACTCTGGGCGGGAATTGCATCAATTGCCATTGGCGCAGCTCTGTTGGTCATGGGCGGCAAAGGTCGATAGAAAAACGCTGCAGCCTCACTCTCTTAAGGCAAAATGGAGATTAATTTAAGGCAAGGCGTTCTTGCACTGGCCACAGTCGCAGGATTCTCATTTCTTGGTGGCTATCAACTCGCACCCAGAGAGATTTTAGACAGCACAGTAGAACATGCGGGCTTTCTAACTGTAGACATCAATAAGGTGCTTTCGGCAACAATCGAAAGTCTCAAGTCAGAATCACGACTTGTCAGCTATTCCTATGTTGGAACCCAGAATGTTTCAATCGATAGATCTTACTGGTACCTGTTTAATGGTAAACAGCAATTGATTGTGCCTGCTACCGTTTCGTACTTCGTCGATCTCGCGAAAATTGATGAATCTAGCGCCACTTTTGTCGATTCGACCAACACAGTGACTGTTATCTTACCCAAGCTCATGCTGACCGTAGATTTTGATCCAAGAAAAGCAATGATAATCAACTCCGGAATGCCAACACTCAATGATTCTGTGGTCCAGGCACTCACAAAACTAAACTATGACACCGCTAGGAAATCAGCTATCAAGCAGGGGCAACAAACCGAATTGGTAAAGTCAGCAAAAGTAAAAACAAAAGAGAACATCGAGCGATTATTTCGAGTTTCGCTACAAGCAGCTGGGAAGCAGGAGGTAAAGGTTGTTGTGACCTTTGCTGACTAGGTGACATCGCGAAATAATCGCAAGCCCTAGTATTTCATTCAACAGAGACGCTTAAGGATGTTTAAATTTAATCGTTGAACGTCCGTATAGGCTTTTGAAGTAGCCACTGAGTATCTCGAGTTAAGAGATTTTTAGAGAAAATTTAGTGATGAGAGAATCTACAATTACAATCAAAGTAAAAATTGAAAGTAATTGAGATTCTCAGTGATTTAACAAATTATTTATCTGAACCACCAGTACCAGTACCCGCACCGCTTTTGGCACTTCCTGTACCACCACTCACTGGCTCTGTACCGCCAGAACCTGTACCAGCACCGCTGCTGGCATCGCCTGTGCCAGATATTTTTGCTTCTTCAGCACTAGCGCCAGTTCCTGCATTAGTGTTGGATGTTGTCCCTGCACATCCTACGCATAAAACAACAGTAGTGAGTGCCAATAGTTTCCAAACATTAATTTTTGTCATACAAAGCTCCTTTAATAGTTAGAATTGCTCCGATTTAATACATTATGTGGAAACCATTTTTTTGTATGTGTGCTCACCCACATAGGTATAAGTCGCTAATTTGAATAGAGCTTACGGTCTTGAAATTTGTAAGTTGAAAGCACTCCTGTGCTTCAGCCATTATTCAACCTCGCCATAGAATTTCTTTGTTAGGCCCCTGATACTTAACGTTTAAAGACCTATCTGTAATACTAGGTAAATCACCCCCACTAACTTATAAAGTTAATGGGATTTTTTACGGGGAATAAAGTTACTATATTTAATTTACTTACCATAAACAATAGGTTAATGCATATTTTGATAATTTCTCAGTCTAGCAATATCCGCACTTAAAATGGGAGATTGCGATTTTTAACTTGTTAATTTTTGTTGCAGTTACTTATATAAAAACCTAGAATATAAATAGGTATATGATGAAGCAAATACATTACGTTAAGTAATGTATCAATAATAATAAATTTCACTGACAGAGCTAGTAAAACTAGTATCCATCGCCCTGCCAGATGTTTCTTAAGGAAGAAGCTCATGGCAAAAACCGCTACTGCATCCACAAAAAATACTAATAAATCTCCCACCGGCATTGCTGGTTTCGATGAAATCACTGACGGTGGACTGCCAAGTGGCCGCACCACCTTGCTGGTAGGCGGACCAGGCTCAGGTAAAACTATATTTGCCATGCAGTTTTTAACCAATGGGGTAAGAAACTTCAAAGAGCCTGGCATATTCGTCGCCTTTGAAGAAACCCCTAAGCGCATCGTATCTAACTTGGAGAGTTTTGGATGGAAGCTAAATGAGCTTCCTCCGGATCAATTATTTTTCCTGGATGCACAACCAAAGCCCGATCTCATTCAATCCGGAAGTTTTGATATCAGCGGCATGTTGGCTGCATTGGAGACTAAAGTCAAAGAAATGGGCGCTAAACGTATTGTGTTTGACGCTTTGGATATTGTTATATCACTACTCCCAGATGAAGCCGCAAAAAAACAGGAAATCTATCGATTGCATGCATGGCTTTTAGCGCACGAGCTCGCTGGGCTAATTACAGCTAAATCTGGTGGTGATGAGCAAAGTTCTATTGACCAACAGCCATTTGGTTTTATGCAGTTCATGGTGGATTGTGCAGTGGTGCTTAACCACCATGTAATACAGGGCGTGTCTCAACGCAACCTGCGCGTGCAAAAATATCGTGGTTCCAGTTTCAACGAAGACGAGTCGCCATTTGTCATTGGCAAGGATGGATTTAATGTTGCGCTCGCCCGCACATTAGGCCATGTAGATGCTAAAGTTAGTAATGAACGCGTGACAAGCGGCGTCGAACGTTTAGATACAATGTTAGGGGGAGGCTTTTATCGTGCCTCTAGCGTATTAATCACCGGCTTTCCGGGAACAGCGAAAACCACGCTAAGCGGCGCTTTTGCAGAGGCGGCATGTGCACGTGGCGATCGCACTATGTTCGTCAGTTTCGATTCGGATGGCTCAGAAGTCATCCGCAATTTAACTTCGGTCGATATCCAACTTCAACGATTCGTAGACAACGGACTACTACGCGTGATCTCTGCTCGTACTATTATGGGTAGTGCAGAAACTTTACTAGTACGGATTAAAACACTCGCCAAAGAACATAATGCCCTCTGCCTTGTCATTGATCCTGTTTCTGCACTCTCCAAAAGTGGCAATGAATTAATAGCACACGATGTGGTTGAGCGCCTAATTGACTGGGCAAAAGCGGATGGCATCACACTCGTTTGTACTAGCTTGCTTGACGAAACACCAGGGAAGCTCGATGGCTCAACCCCGTTACAGATATCTACCCTGGCAGATACCTGGATACACTTAAATTACCTAGTACAGGCGGGAGAGCGTAATCGTGGCATGTCTATCATCAAATCGCGTGGTACATCACATTCAAACCAAGTACGCGAACTGATATTGAGTGATAGTGGCATCACGCTTGCTGATATATATACAGCGGGCGGCGAGGTGTTGATGGGTACACTGCGCTGGCAAAAAGAAAGTGCGGAACGCGTTGCTAATGAAGTTGCAGAAGTTGCCGCCCAACTCAAGCGTGTGAGCCTGGATGCAGAAGAGGCCGTACTTGAAGTGCGAGCTAAATCTCTACAAACCGAATTGGTCGCCAAACAAGTGGAAAAAACTTTATTAAAACGTACTACAGAAAGCCGAGAACGGGAGCAGGAGCGAGGGCTGGAACGCATGAACGAACTGCGGGGAGCGGATATAGGGGACTCTGGCAAGAAGGTAGGTAAATAATGAGCCAATCAGAGGTGTTTAAATTTCGGTTGTATGTAGCTGGCGATACGCAAAACTCAATGCTGGCACTGGCTAACCTCATTAATTTTTGTCGAACATATCTCGCTGATCGGTATGAAATAGAAATTTTAGATGTATTTAAAGAGCCTGGCTTAACATTGGAGGAAGGCATTTTCATGACACCTACACTGATTAAGCTATCACCGTCACCTATGATAAAAATCGTCGGTACGCTCAATCAGCCACAAATCTTGTTGCAGGTATTGGGCTTAGAAGCACTCGCTGCATGAGCAAGATTAAATCACTCCCTGTTGTAGACGAAGAAGCTGAAATTCATGCGCTAATCGAATCCATGCATAAAGCGACACTTCGCTTTGAGGAACTGACCGCGGGTGAGATCGATTCAGTAGCTGGCCCTGATGGCCGTATGTTTTTATTGCAACATGCGCAGGAGCAGTTGCGTATCAGTGAAGCCACTCGCCAGGCAGGCATCCTAAATGCCCTTCCAGCGCACATTGCTTTGCTTGATTCGCACGGTGTCATCATTTCAGTAAACGAAGGCTGGCAACAATTCGCAGAAATGAACAAATTTGAGGATAAACAATACGGCATCGGCTTTAATTATCTTGAAATATGTGACCAAGCAATTGCGAATAATGCTTTTAAGACGCATCAGGTAGCAGAAGGTATTCGATCAGTGCTGGCAGGCAGCGAACAGAGCTTTATGATTGAGTATCCCTGCCATACGCCTAACCAACAGCAATGGTTTTTGATGACCGTCACACCTTTGGCTAATAACCATGCGGGTGGTGCCGTTGTTATGCATATCAATATTACTCAACGTAAGCTAGCTGAAGAACGATTACGCAATTTGGCATTAGCGATGGATGGTACTACCGATGCAATCTATCTCATTGATCGCACCACCATGAAATATGTGCATGTTAACGATGCCGCATGTCATATGCACAATAAGCAACGTAACCAGTTGATTGCAATGTCTCCGTGGGAAGTAAATTTAACTACTCGGGCTAAGCTTGAAGTTTTATATGATGGCCTCATAAACAGCGGCTTGCCTGCAAAGCCAATTGAATACATGCGTGAGCGGATTGATGGTTCACAAATGTGGGTGGAGTTACGTCAACAGGCAGAACTCTCAGAAGAACGTTGGAAAATAATCATCGTAGAACGAGATATCACAGAACGCAGAGAAGCCGGTGTACGTTTGCATCATATGGCACACTATGACGTACTCACCGGCTTACCCAATCGCAAGCTTTTTTATGATGCACTTTCTAAGGCTTTGATTGTGAGTGCTGCAAATAAGCACTTGGTCTGTGTGCTCTTTATTGATCTTGATCACTTTAAAATTGTGAACGATACCCTGGGCCATGCAATTGGAGATGAGTTACTCGTTCAGTTCAGCAATCGCCTTGTACAGTGTGTACGTATTAGGGATACCGTAGGTCGACTAGGCGGAGATGAGTTTGCCATCATTTTAATGATGGAAGATGAAAACCATAACCCCACGATTGTGGCCAATAAGATTAAAGAAGTACTCAACACCCCTTTCAACCTAAGAGGTCATGAAATGGCTGTCACAGCCAGTATAGGGATGACGATTTATCCTGATGATGCGTCAGACACTGAAACCCTTATTCAATATGCAGATACCGCCATGTACGGAGCAAAACATGCAGGTCGCAACACTTACCGGTTCTTTACGGCACAAATGAACGTTGAAATGTTGGCAAGACAAGATTTAGAAAATGCTTTACATAAAGCATTGGTCAATAACGAGTTTGTTTTGTTTTATCAACCTAAATTAAAGCTCAAAAGTGGGCGTATATCTGGCCTGGAAGCATTGATACGATGGCAGCGGCCAGGCCATGGCCTGGTGTCACCGGCAGAGTTTATACCGGTGTTGGAAGAAACGGGTCTCATTGTTGCCGTAGGTAGCTGGGTGATTCAACAGGCATGCAAACAAATCGGTTTATGGTTAAACTCATCAATAGGGCCGATACAAGTTTCCGTCAATGTTGCCTGCCGTCAGTTCCTTGAAGGTGATTTGCATGGGGAAGTGATTAAGGCAATAAAGGACAACGACATTCCAGCCAATCTACTTGAATTAGAATTAACCGAAAGTACACTGATGGTCAGCACGGAACAGACTATCGGAACTTTACAGAATTTAAAAAAAACGGGTGTACAAATTTCAATCGATGACTTTGGTACTGGCTATTCTAGCTTGGCCTATTTACGGCGTTTCCCTATCGATAAATTAAAGATTGATATCGCATTCATCCGCAATATCATCAGTAACCCCGACGATGCTGCCATGGCGCTCGCTATTATTAGAATTGCACATAGCCTGAATTTAGGTGTGATTGCTGAAGGCGTTGAAACAATAGAGCAGTTAGATTACTTGAAAAAGCATCATTGCGACCAAATCCAAGGTTATTACTTTAGCCGACCACTACCGCTGTTAGAGCTGGAAAAATTATTGCTTGATAAAAAGTCTTTAAAAAACATAAAAGCCAAATAATTATCCTTCAGTTAAAAATTGCGTCAGGTAATCAACCTGTCGTGAGTTATAAAAAAGGCCCGTACGGGCCTTTTTTCAATATGCAAAATCATCTTTGACTAACTTGTTTGGCGGCGTCTGCTTATTAAGCCTATCAACCCCAAACCAGCAAGCATCATGGCATAAGTTTCGGGTTCTGGTACCACAGATACCACTGACCATTGCCCTGGATTCGTAGTTTGCCCAGACCAATCGTAGCCGTATTCGCTGTAGCCATAAATTTTATCGGTAGCTGGTGTGGTTTCGAAATTGGAGTAGGTGTGTCGTGTGTACCCTGCATCACCTTGCAACATGATATTCCAATCTGTGGGTAGGCCGTTGGCATCTACTGAGAAAATCTGGAATACTCCATAACTATGATAAGCGTCCACTTGATATGGATAGGGATAAACCCAATTACCAATGATCGATCCATTGCCATAAAAGCTTGGGGTGGTTTCACCGCCCATCATATAGCTACCGATATCATTTAAATCCGTAGCCCCGGTTAATAATGTGGGGGAAGTAAATTGTAAAAATATAGCGCCAGTAAACTCTTCAGTGGTGGTGTAAGGTTCTGGCTCGAAAATATGGGATTGCGTGAGAGTGCCGGTGATCATTTCGCCGGAATAAGTATATTGATAAGCAGAATAAGCGAGACTAGCAAAACCCATGAGTCCTAGGCCAGTAAGGCATAAAACTATAAGCCGGAACAGCTTTAAAAAGCTGTTTAAGCTAGGTCTTTTTTCATTAAGACCATTTTCATTAAGTAAAGCATTCATCATAGCTTCCTTTTTTCCATAGCCACATTTAATAAATACGTTACGCCTCTTTACATAATCTATCAGCTAAATTAAAAACTATAAATAGTCCATATAGACTATTAGTCATTTAATCTGCCAGTAAAAAACCTTGTTTAGTTTACATTTTTCTATTTTGTTAAGAATGTAGTTACGAGTCATATGGTTGTAAGAACATTCTTACAGCAAAATCCTGCATGTCCTGATAGAGCGGTTTTCTTTTTTTTCCGATAATTCGCAGCATTGTGTAAGAAATGTTTGATAGTTATAAATTTAACAAAAATCAAAAGGAGAAGAATCATGGCTATTGAAGGATTAAGTGAGGATGGGCGGCTGATTGTAGAACCCACGTTTACCACCAATGCGCATCAGCATGCTATTTGCTGGCGAGCCATTTTTGCAGGGGCAACCGTTGCGGCCGCCCTTTCTATTTTACTTTCATTATTGGGCACCGGTTTTGGC
Source organism: Methylotenera sp. (assembly GCA_046595335.1). Classification (GTDB taxonomy): domain Bacteria; phylum Pseudomonadota; class Gammaproteobacteria; order Burkholderiales; family Methylophilaceae; genus Methylotenera. Next base: position 51,292 of record JBKJOT010000053.1, on the reverse strand, counting down.
TTATCTATTGTTTCCCCTTGGAGTAATAGCGGAGTAACCGCAACAACCTTTGGCATTACTGCCATTTTGTGGCTTTCAATTACGCAGATTGTCGCTTCAGGTATGGGCGGTTTTTTAGCTGGGCGATTAAGAAGTCGCGCTATCAATGTGCATCAAGATGAAGTGTATTTCCGTGATACTGCGCATGGCTTCTTAACTTGGGCTATTGCATTGCTGGTGACGGCTACCCTGTTTGCTTCCGCATTAGGATCAGTGATTAATAGTGCTGTAAAAACTGGAGCGACCCTAGCAGGTGGCGCAACTGCTGCCGCGACAGCAGGTATAGCTACAGCGGGCCTAGCGGATAATGATAATAGCAACGCTTATTTTATTGACTCATTATTTAGGAAAGCCCCCACAGCAACTACTAATACTCCCGTCGGTAATGCTGCAACTAATGGAAACACCCGGAATTCCGTACTGCTCAATCCCGGTAATTTTAATAACTCAAATTTCGGCAATGCTAACCCTGTGAATAATCAGGAAGTAGGACGTATCTTTGCAAAAGCTTTGCATGATAAATCGCTAGCGCCTACTGATGTTACTTATGTTGCGCAATTGATTGCCCAACGCACAGGTTTATCGCAAGAAGAGGCTGAAAAGCGCGTAAACCATACTTTCAAGGCGATACAGGATGCTGAACTTGCGGTAAAAGATGCAGCAGATAAAGCACGTAAGACAACTGCATACATCACTTTGTGGGCGTTCATCGCACTCTTGATTGGTGCCTTTACAGCAAGTCTAGCCGCCACTTGGGGTGGTCGTTGCCGCGATACCAATTATTAATTCAATGCCTTTATTTCACAGGAGATTAAAACATGCGTTCATTACTCTTACTTTTCCTTGGTATACCAATTCCAATCATTATCTTGATTGCGCTATTCGCCCATTAGCATGGTTAAGGTTGCAAAACCAAGTCCAGCGTTTTATCAGAATCTGAATTATAAGACGCTATACCGCTTATTTCGTATGTCGTTCGACTCATGGCTGGATCATCGCGATTCCAGCCGTGGAGCGGCTCTAGCGTTCTATACTTTGTTTTCTTTAACGCCTATCCTTATTCTGTCTATCGCGATTGCAGGATATTTTTTTGGCACTGAAGCCGCGCAAGGTCAAATCATTTCGCAGATTCAAAACTTAGTCGGTAAAAATGGGGCAGAAGCGATTCAAGCCCTATTAGCTGCAGCGCGTGATCCCGAGGCAGGTTTGTTTGCTACCGTAGTTGCAACAGCCCTATTGATTATTGGTGCAACCTCTGTATTCGCTGAGCTCAAAAGCACCTTGGATGATATTTGGGAAACGCAAAAACCAACGACTTCAGGTCTCAGTATTTTATTGAAAACGCGTTTACTCTCATTGAGCCTAGTGTTAGTTTTGGCTTTCCTACTGCTGATCTCGCTAGTAGTCAGTGCTGCTTTGGCGATGCTGCAGTTATATGTGGGCGGTATCTGGAGCAGTTCCGCAATGCTATTCAAAGTGTTATCCAGCGCCTTTACCTTTTTGGTGATTTCGTGCCTTTTTGGCATGATTTATAAGCTATTGCCAGATGCCCCTATGTCTTGGCATGACGTCATTGTCGGGTCATTTTTCACTGCAGCTTTGTTTACTTTGGGTAAATATTTTATCGGCCTATATTTGGGTAATAGTGCGATAGATTCTAGCTTTGGCGCAGCCGGTTCCGTAGTAGTGCTGATGCTCTGGGTATATTATTCAGCCCAAATATTCTTTTTTGGCGCAGAATTTACGCGAGAATATGCCTTGAATTACGGTAGCTTGAATAAAAAATGAGTAAGTTCCCAACGTCCCCCAGTAATTTAAAACAGCCTTCGCCGGATAACCAGGGCTTGGATAAAGCAAAGCCTGCAGACGTGAATCAGCAGGCCGCGGAAGTGAATCGAGATATACCAGTACTTGAGAAGAAGCCAGCCCAAAAACCTTTAAAGCCGACAACTCAATCAAAAAAATAGGAATTAAAAGTAATTTAGCCTAGGCGGGCGGTTCTTGCTGGCGTTGATATTCCTTACGCTTCATTGCCAGGTAGTCATCTCTTTCCACCTCATACAATTGCTTAGAATACAGCCGAGTATTGTCATACCAAGTTTGAAAACGTTTTTCTTGCTGACTTTCTTTAGGCGTATTCAAGTTAGCAATATACGAATCTATCGCCAGGTAATAGCGCATGGTGTTACGTTCAATCACACCGCGTACGCCTTTGATATACTTCACTTCCGGGGTTTTCTCTACTACAGTAAAACCGACTTTATTACGACCTACAGTTGCCAAATAGGAACTCATCGCCAAGCGTCCTTTTAACCCAAACGAATAAGCATAAGTAAAATGCAGGAACGTGCGTTTCTCGCTAATAGGCGTAGCTTCAATGAGAATATGGTAATCGGATGTGCCTACAGGTCCGTCCTTAGCATTGAGCGCAACCGCAAAATAGTCATTGCTGGAAGCAACTTGTTGATAATTGAATTTAACTTGATAAGTATCGGCCAGTGCTTGCTCTTCTTTTTTCCCAAGATCGACAGTGAGTACTGTGGCATCTTTGTTGCCGGACGCGTAACAGTACTTGATGTTGATGTGCAATATGAGTAAATCGCACCAATGACTAGAATCATTCAGCGCTTTGTCTACCGAAGCAAATGGATAGTCAACCACCGCATAAATTTCCCCTTTTAAATGATCGGAAGATTCTTCCGAAGTCATATAAAGCTCGCGATTAAATTGGCTATTACTGAGCTCATCTTTAAGGTCAGCATATTTAGCATGTAATTGTTGAGGAGGATTAAACTTTTCTGCCTGGGATTCCATGGGGACAGCTGTTGAGAAAAAAGCTAGTAAAAACATCCAGGAATATTTATTGTTAGTTAACGTCAAAGTTTTTGATCCTTCTTAAAAAACGCGGGTGGAGAAAAACGTAAGGAAATTTAAGTAGGGATTTAAAGACATCACCTAGTGTATACCAAGTAGTGTATACCAAGTGATGTCTACACGTTTAAGGCGTTGTAGGTGCAGGTGTACCGCTATCAGTATCAGTCGGCTGCACTTTATTACCTTGAGTTGTTCCCTCATTCATTTCCTTATTAGTTTGTACTTTATTTTTGTGGTGACGTCTATGGTGTTGAGTCGCACTATTTTTATTGCTGCGCTCCATTTGCTTTTTATGCTGAGGAGAATCGGCATTACCCAGATTGCTCGCATCATCCATGTCTGTAGCACCACTATTAGCGCCTACAGCACCTTTGTCAGTACGATTCTCCTGTGCTTTATGCTGTGGAGTTTCTGAGGTTCCAAGCTTGCTCGCGTCATCTGTATTGTCAGTCTGAGTTGCGGCGACAGCAGAGTAAGCAGAACATGCCAGCATTCCGGCAAAAAGATAAGATAGTAGTTTATTCATCATTGATTCCTTTAGTAAATTAAAAATGCAAAAAGTTTGCTTAACCATTAAAGTCATCAAGATGATTTAGGTCTGTACGCTCGCTAACATTATTAGGGTTTAGGTTTATCACCTTATGTTTGCTAGCGTACAGATATGCGGCCTTGACACAATTATATTGGTCGCTCATTAATAAAAAATGGAGAACGACATGAGCTTAGGAACAATATTATTGATTATTGTTGTATTGCTGTTATTGGGAGCTATTCCGGCATGGCCTCACAGTCGTGGTTGGGGGTATGGGCCAAGCGGCGGTTTAGGTCTTATCTTGTTGATCGTGATCGTCCTTATTGTTCTAGGAAAAATTTAGCGTACAGTTTTGATAAGGGGTAAGGTATGACGAATCCTAAAATCAAAATGCTCAACATTAATATAGTGCTTTGTACTATCTTAGGGTTGAGTGCATGCGGTCAGCAAGCCACCCTACCAGTAGCTGCGGGCATTGGACCAAGTCCTACCTTACCCCCCCCTTACAAAGCGTTAATTACAACCGTCAATATTGCACCTGCTAAAGGCTGGCCTGGCAATGCCATGCCTATTGCCGCTCCCGGCACTACTGTTGAGGCCTTTGCTAAAGACATGGATCATCCACGCTGGTTGTACGTATTGCCTAATGGTGATGTACTAGTCGCTGAAACCAATGCCCCGCCTAAACCGGATGACGGCAAAGGCATCAAAGGCAAGATCATGAAAATGGTCATGAAGAAGGCGGGTGCAGGCGTACCTAGCCCGAATCGTATCATTCTGTTGCGCGATAATAATGGCGATGGCATCGTCGATAAGAATTCTACGTTTATTGAGAACCTTAACTCACCGTTTGGCATGGTTTTGGTAGGTAATAGCTTGTACGTAGCCAATTCCGATGCAATTATTAAGTTTCCTTATAAAAAAGATGAATTGACTATTGTTGATAAAGGTCAAAAGCTGGCAGATTTACCTGCGGGAACGATCAATCACCATTGGACCAAAAATATCATCGCTAACAAAGACGGCACCAAGCTTTATGCAACAGTAGGCTCTAATAGTAACGTGGCTGAAAATGGCATGGAAGCTGAGATTGAACGTGCAGCGATTTTGGAAGTAGATACCGCAACAGGTGAACATAGTGTATTTGCCTCTGGTTTACGTAACCCTAATGGCATGGCTTGGGAACCGGAAAGCGGTTTGTTATGGACCGTGGTCAATGAGCGTGATGAGCTCGGTAGTGATCTGGTGCCAGATTACCTCACTTCGGTAAAAAAAGGTGGATTCTATGGATGGCCATATAGCTACTACGGACAGCATGTAGATGACAGAGTTAAACCGCAAAACGCAAAATTAGTAGCGAATGCGATTCCCCCGGATTATGCCTTAGGTCCACATACCGCATCACTCGGATTAACTTGGAGCGGTGGTAATAAGTTACCTGCGGAGTTCAAGACAGGCATGTTTATAGGCCAGCATGGATCATGGAATCGCAAACCATTGAGTGGTTATAAAGTGATTTTTGTGCCGTTTAATACCGGCAAACCAGCTGGGGAACCTATCGATGTATTAACCGGGTTTGTCGACAAAGACGGTGATGCTTTCGGGCGTCCAGTTGGGGTGGCGATTGATAAGCAAGGAGCATTGCTCGTTGCAGATGATGTTGGCAATACTATATGGCGTGTGAAGGCCAGCCAGCCTAAGCCTTAAAGCTATAGGAGCATTCTTACAAAAAAATCAATCAAATCTTACATTAAATGTAGGTTTTTTCTGATGCCCGTTTTGTAGGCAAAACTTCATGATGAGACTACTTCATTAGGAGAGTCTTCATGAGTGCATTAACAAAATCAATTTCAGTCAACTCAAATAGCATACAACTTAATCATTTGCTTGCTGCTCTGCCCTATGACGAATGGGAGCATTGGGCACCGGACCTAGAACCGGTCGACATGCCAATGAATGAAGTCCTTTGCCAACCTGGCGTTCAACCTGCTTATATGTTCTTCCCCACCACTGCTGTTGTTTCCCTTTCATACACCACAGAAGATGGCGCTTCATCTGAAATCGCTGTGGTGGGCAATGACGGTGTAGTAGGGATTTCCCTGTTTATGAATGGGAGCAATACTCCTAGTCAAGCCATGGTTCAAAGTGCCGGCCAGGGTTACAGACTAAAAGCCCAACACGCGAAAAAAGTGATCAACCGCGCTGGCCCTATGCTTGATATTTTATTGCGCTATTCGCAATCGATGCTCGATCAAGTCACCAAGACCGCAGTTTGTAACCGCCATCATTCTATCGACCAGCAGCTATGTCGCAGGTTATTGCTAAGTTTGGATAGGCTTGATACTAATGATTTGCTAATGACCCATGAGATGCTAGCCAATGCGCTAGGCGTGCGCCGTGAAAGCGTGACGGAAGCTGCTCTTAAATTACAGCAGGCAGGGGTGATTAAATATAGCCGCGGTCATATTCATGTGCTGGATCGCACCGGGCTAGAAAAACGTAGTTGCGAGTGTTACCTGGCAGAAAAAAGAGAACGTAATAAAAAGCTTTCTTAACTAACTAATAGGCTGCAATTACAAAACGACCATGAGGTCGTTTTTTTATTGAGTGAATTTTCGTAAAAAACTTTATAAGAATCTATCGAGCAATTTGCGGCTATTTTTATCCAACTGGTCTACGTCTTGCACTAGATAATACACACTGTGGCTATCGGCGATTAAGAGGCTATTATGGTTAAGCCGCCGAATATGATCTTCGGCTTTCAACACCAATTCGGTATCACCGCGATTAGTTTCTATCAACCAGGTGCTAGGCGTGGCAAAACTAGAAACCTGCTTGATGCGCTTGATGATAGGCATGAATTCTCGTTGTGCCAGCTCTACTTCCACAAGTGTGCGGCTGTCAGCGTCTAACTCTTCCAAGCTCGCAAGCCAGGCTAATTCGTGACCATCGCTAGTAAATAATGACAGGCCACTATCCGGCGCGCTGATAGGAAATGCTCTTACAGGATAAATACCTGTATGCACAACTCTTTTGGCAGTAGTTAGTACTAACTCACCCTTAGAATTGCGTGTCAATTCGAAAGCCATGTTGATGTTTGCAGCGATCATGTATTCACCTCTTTGGGCGGCGCAGTAGTAGCCTGCGCCACATCATCCATGTCCGTATCTACATTACGCGCTTGGGCTTGATATAAACGGAAGTAGGCACCTTCGCGGGCCATCAATTCATCATGGTTGCCTATTTCCACCACCTGGCCTTGGTCTAATACCACCAGGCGATTCGCTTTATGCAGCGTAGAAAGTCGATGGGCGATGGCAATCGTTGTACGTCCATGCACCAGGTTATCCAAAGCTTTCTGGATTTCTTTTTCAGTTTCGGTATCTACAGAAGCGGTCGCTTCATCGAGTATCAATATACGCGGGTCGATCAGCAATGCCCGCGCTATTGAGATACGTTGCCGCTCACCGCCGGATAAGCCATGGCCACGTTCTCCCACCAATGAATCATAGCCATGCGGTAAACGTAAAATGAATTCATGTGCATGGGCAGCCCGTGCAGCTGCAACGATTTCAGCACGACTAGCTTCAGGTTTGCCATAGGCGATGTTCTCGGCAATGCTACCGAAAAACAGGAACGGCTCCTGCAATACCAGGCCGATATTGCGGCGGTATTCCGCAATTGGCAGTGAACGGATATTCACGCCATCGATGCTGATCGAACCTTCAGTCACGTCGTAGAAACGGCACATCAAATTGACCAAGGTACTTTTGCCGGAACCGCTATGGCCTACCAAACCTATCATTTCGCCGGGCTGGATTGTGAGGTTCAAATCCTTAATGACGGCACGATTGCCGTAGCGAAAACCGGCACTATTGATTTCGATCTTGCCTTTGACTTTTTCAAGGTGTACAGGGTTGGTCGGCTCCGGCACGCTAGAAACATGGTCAAGGATATCGAAAATCCGTTTAGCGCCGGACGCTGCTTTTTGTGTGACTGAAACGATACGGCTCATTGAATCCAGCCGGGTATAAAAACGGCTGATATACGCCAGGAATGCAGTCAATACACCTACTGTGATTTCGTTATGCGCTACCTGCCAGATACCGAACGCCCATACCAGCAGTAAACCTACTTCAGTGAGTAAAGTCACACTTGGAGAGAACAATGACCATATTTTATTGATGCGGTCATTCACTGCCAGGTTATGTTGATTCGCCTCGCGAAAACGAGCTGCTTCGCGGCGTTCCTGTGCGAAGGCTTTTACCACGCGGATGCCGGGAATGGTATCCGCCAGCACATTACTGACCTCGGACCAGACGCGGTCTATCTTCTCGAAACCAGTGCGCAAGCGGTCACGCACAATGTGGATCATCCAGGCGATAAACGGCAGAGGTAATAAAGTCACTAGTGCCAGCTTGGTGTTGATGGAGATGAGGATGCCCGCTGTCATGGCAATCATCAATACATCGGTGGCAAAATCCAGCAGATGCAAGGACAGGAACACGCAGATACGGTCAGATTCTGAACCGATACGCGCCATGAGATCACCGGTGCGTTTGCCACCAAAATATTCCAGGGAAAGTTTAAGCAAATGGTCGTAAGTAATGGTGCGCAAATCGGCCCCGATGCGTTCACTCACTAAGGCCAGTATATAGGTCTTGGCCCAGCCTAAGCCCCAAGCCAGCAGCGCCGAGCCGAGTAAACCTAGCAATAATAAGGTCACCACATGCATGTCTATAGGCGCGCCGTTCTGGTAGGGAATCAGCACTTTATCCATGAGCGGAATGGTCAGGTAAGGCGGCACGAGTGTTGCAGCCGTGGAAGCCAGCATGAGTAGAAAACCGGCAAGCAATTGCCATTGGTAAGGTTTGGCGAAGCGCCACAAACGGAACAAGGTCCAGGTGGAAGGCGGCGCATCAATCGAACGGCTGCAACTTGGACACTCTTCGTCGCTGGCAGGAATCAGCTCCTGGCATTTAGGGCAGATGGTCGTATCTACGCTATCAGTCGTTTTGCCCGTCAAGACCTGATTCAACTGCTGTTCAAATTGCTTAATAAAGCGCTTTGCGGCAATATTTTGCGCAAGTGTGTAGTGCCAAATGGCAATAAAGTTATCGCCGGAAAAGAGTTCCAGTTTAGCCATGCCGGCGTGGTCATGCTGCTGTAGTTGTAAACCGGCTTGGTATAAATATTCAAGCTTAAGCTGATGATCATCGCCAAAATAAACCAGGCGTTTGCCGGTCACAACGAGCAGGCTTTTGTTGAAATTTAAATGAGTATCCAGGTTAATTTCCAGCCACGCGAAGACTTCTTCCGCATTGCCGAGCTGGGTTTGTACTGCGGATTGCCAAGTTAGAGGTAGTGCTATATGTGCCACGAGTGAGGGGGTAATTGGTTGTTCACAACGGCTGAGTGTACTACAATCAGATGGTCTTACAAACAGTTATAATGCTGCTATTGTCAGCTTGCTGTCAGCTTAATTGGGCATACTCGCTCGGTTTAATTTCTCATTCTTTTCATCTGGACTATTGATGCAGTTCCTCAAGATTTTGCCTTTACGCGGACCGAATATATGGACTTACCGTCCCGTTTTGGAGGCTTGGCTGGACATCGGTGATTTAGAAGATTCGCCTTCCAATACCATTCCCGGGTTTTATGAGCGCTTGACTGCGTGGTTGCCCACTTTAATCGAACATCGCTGTGGCATAGGCGAACGCGGCGGCTTTTTAGAACGTGTCCGTGAAGGTACTTGGCCTGGTCATATCCTTGAACACGTGACGCTGGAATTGCAGACATTAGCTGGCATGCAGGGCGGTTTCGGTAAAGCGCGCAGTACACCGATCCGTGGGGTCTATAAAGTGGTGGTGCGTTCTCGTAATGAAGAAGTGAGCCGCGCAGCGCTACACGCCGGACGTGATCTAGTCATGGCAGCCATTGAGAACAAACCATTTGATGTGAGTGCGACCATCAATAAATTACGCGATATGGTCGATTCGCTTTGTTTAGGCCCAAGCACCGCTTGTATCGTCGATGCAGCTACCGAACGCAGAATCCCGTTTATTCGCCTGACCGAAGGTAATTTGGTGCAATTGGGTTATGGCGCGAGCCAGCACCGCATCTGGACTGCTGAAACCGACAAAACCAGTGCCATCGCTGAAAGTATCTCCAGCGACAAGAACCTAACTAAAAGTTTGCTCAGTGCCTGTGGCGTACCGGTGCCTGAAGGTCGTCTGGTAGATAGCCCGGAAGATGCTTGGGATGCGGCAGAAGATATCGGTTTGCCAGTGGTAGTAAAACCGCAAGATGGCAACCATGGCCGTGGTGTATCGACAGAATTGATGACCCATGAAGAAGTATTAGCGGCCTATAAGCTTGCTGATGGTGAAGGCAGCGGCGTCATCGTCGAGCGTTTTATCGCTGGTAATGAACACAGGCTACTCATCGTAGGCGGCCGCCTGGCTGCGGCAGTACGCGGTGAATCCATTTCAGTTACGGGCGATGGTGAAACCTCGATTCGTGATCTGATTGACCGTGACATCAATACCGACCCGCGCCGAGGTGAAGCGGAAGAATTTCCGCTGGACGTTGTGTTGGTAGATAAAAACCTGGCGGTGAATTTTGAAATCGAACGTCAAGGCTTTACGCCTGATTCTATATTGCCAGCAGGCACGCAAGTCGTCGTGCAGCGTAACGGTAACGTAGCGATTGATGTGACCGATATTGTCCATCCGGAAGTCGCGGCGGCGGCTTCCCTAGCAGCGCGTATCGTCGGCCTAGATATCGCCGGTATCGATATGGTGTCGCAGGATATCTCACGACCCTTATCTGAAACCCAAGGCGCAATTGTAGAAGTGAATGCCGGACCAGGTTTGCTCATGCACTTAAAACCGGCCGAGGGCAAACCGCAACCGGTTGGCAAAGCCATTGTTGATAGCCTGTTTGCCGAAGGCGAAAGCGGCCGTATCCCGGTAGTGGGCATCAGCGGCAGCCAAGGCAAGACTTTGGTAGCGCAGATTGTGGCCAAGCTCATCCATTTGAATGGCTTGCATGTAGGATTAGCTTGCAGCGATGGCTTATATTTTAACTGTCGCCATGTCGATAAACGAGATTCAGCTAACTGGGCTGCTAGCCAAAAAGTATTGATGAATCGCTCAGTGCAAGCGGCTGTCATCGAAAACAGCGCAGAAACGATATTAGGTGAAGGGTTGGGCTACGACCGCTGCAAAGTCGGCATCGTCACCAATATCCACCCAGAGCAGCATTTTGGTGAATATTATATAGAGACGCATGACCAGGTATTTAACGTCATGCGTACCCAGGTCGATGTGGTGCTGGATGATGGCGTAGCTGTGCTGAATGCGGAAGACCCAATGGTGGTGCAGATGGCGAGTTTGTGTGATGGCGAAGTCATCTTCTTTGCACATGACGATAAATCCTCAGTGATTGAAGAGCATTTAAAAGCCAATGGCCGTGCTGTTCTACTGGATGAAGACAACCTTGTGCTGGTGACAGGTAGCAAAAAAGTGGTATTGACACGATTATCCGCGATACCGCTATTGAATAACGAGCTGGATAATCAAACCAGACAGTCCAAAATCGGGCAAGTATTGGCAGCAATAGCTGCCGCCTGGGCTCTGGGTATTTCGCTTGCACTGATGCAGGCTGGCATAGAGTCCTTCGAAGAAAAATCGCTTTAAATACATATTGTCATTTAGTAATCGTTGAATCAAAAACGTTAAGGAAATAGTTAGATGGAAGTATCACGAGTTCGTGCATTGCGTGGCCCTAATCTGTGGAGCAGGCATACTGCCATTGAAGCGATCGTCTCTTGTACTGAGGCGGAATCCAGCATCCTGAATATCCCTGGGTTCGAATCGCGTTTGCGTGAATTGTTTCCTGAAGTGGGCCTGTTACAGTTGGCTGGCAATACCGGTGGCGTCTCGCTGGCACACGTACTGCAGCTCACTGCATTAAGGCTGCAAGCTCAATCTGGCTGTCCGGTGACTTTCGGCCGTACAGCAATAACCGTGGAAACCGGCACTTACCAAGTGGTGATTCAATATACCGAAGAAGCCTTAGGCCGCAGGGCTGTAGAACTGGCGGAACAATTATGCCAGGCAGCGATTAACCACACCGATTTTGACCTGGATGCTGCTTTGCATGAATTGAAGGAGCTGGATGAAGATGTACGCTTAGGGCCAAGCACCGGTTCTATAGTTGACGCTGCGTTAGCACGTGATATCCCTTACCGTCGCCTGACGGAAGGTAGCCTAGTGCAATTCGGCTGGGGAAGTAAGCAGCGCCGTATCCAGGCGGCTGAAACTGACCGTAGCGGTGCCATTGCCGAATCCATCGCGCAGGATAAAGAACTTACGAAACGTTTATTAGAGGCAGCTGGTGTGCCCGTCCCTAATGGCCGTCCAGTTAGCAGCATGGATGACGCTTGGCTGGCTATGCAAGAGATAAATGCGCCCGTAGTGGTAAAGCCGCAAGACGGTAACCAAGGTAAAGGCGTGACGGTCAATGTAGTCACACGTGACCACCTGAAAATCGCATATGCTGCGGCGGCCGAAATCAGCGAAGAAGTATTGATTGAACGCTATATCCCTGGGCACGATTTTAGACTATTGGTAGTGGGTAATAAAATGGTTGCGGCCGCGCGTCGCGATCCACCTTTGGTGATTGGCGACGGCGTACATAGCGTAAAAGAGCTTGTGAACATTGTGAATAGTGATCCACGCCGCGGTGAAGGACACGCCACTTCACTGACTAAAATACGTTTTGATGAAATTGCTATCGCCAGGTTAGCCGTACAAGGTTATACCCAGGATTCTGTGCCAGTAAAAGGCGCGCGCGTCGTATTGCGCAACAATGCGAATCTTAGTACCGGCGGCACTGCCACTGATGTGACCGATGACGTACATCCTCATCTCGCCGCCAGTGCCGTATCTGCGGCGCAGATGATAGGCTTGGATATCTGTGGTGTAGACATGGTCTGTGAGAATGTACATTTACCTATGGAAGAACTGGGTGGCGGCGTGGTGGAAGTAAATGCGGCACCCGGTTTACGTATGCACTTGCAGCCTTCTTATGGCAAAGGCCGGGCAGTAGGCGAAGCCATAATTTCCAATATGTTCGATAGTTCTGAAAATGGTCGAATTCCATTGGTAGCTGTAGCTGGGACTAATGGTAAAACCACAACAGTGCGTCTGACTGCGCACATTCTAGGCTGCCAAGGCTTGCGCGTAGGCATGACCAACTCTGATGGTGTTTACGTGCAGGGCAAACGTATCGATACCGGTGATTGCAGCGGGCCGAGAAGCGCGCGCAATATATTGCTACACCCTGATGTAGACGCTGCCGTGTTTGAAACCGCACGTGGAGGCGTATTGCGAGAAGGCTTGGCTTTTGACCGCTGTAACGTCGCGATTGTGACCAATATCGGCATGGGCGACCACTTGGGCCTAAGTTTTATCAGCACCGTGGAAGATTTGGCTGTGGTGAAGCGTGTAGTGGTGCAAAACGTTGCGCCGAATGGCATGGCGGTACTCAATGCCGCTGATCCTATGACGGTAAAAATGGCAGATTCCTGCCCGGGTTCAGTCACTTTCTTTGCCCAAGACCCACATAATTCCATCATTGCCACGCATAGGGCGCAAGGCCGCCGCGTAGTTTTTGTGGAAAACGGCCAAATTATAGCAGCGCAAGGTGGGGCGGAATTGCGCGTTAATCTTTCCAATATCCCAATCACACGTAACGGAACAATCGGCTTTCAGGTTGAGAACGCCATGGCTTCCATCGCAGCTGCCTGGGCATTAGATGTGGATTGGAAAACGATTTGCCAAGGTCTGGCGACCTTTGTGAGCGATGCCGAAACCGCCCCAGGCCGTTTCAATTTCTTTGATTACCGTGGCGCCAGCGTAATCGCCGATTATGGTCATAACCCGGATGCGATACTGGCTTTGGTATCAGCTATAGAAACGATTCCAGCAAAACGGCGATTGGTTGTAATAAGTGGCGCAGGCGACAGGCGCGATGTCGATATCACGCGGCAGACTGAAATCCTCGGTGATGCGTTTGACGAGATCATCCTCTATCAAGACCAATGCCAGCGCGGCCGTGCCGATGGCGAAGTGTTGGCTCTGCTGCAAAAGGGTTTGGTTAATGCCAAGCGCGCCAATAAAATCGACGAGATCAACGGTGAATTCATCGCAATTGATATGGCTTTATCGCGTCTACAAGAAGGCGACCTATGCTTGATCCTGATTGACCAGGTAGAGGAAGCGCTGGCGCATATCGCGAAACGCGCTGCGGAATAGTAAACATTCATCATTGAAATCTAAAATTACCCTTCCCAATTAAGCGCTTAATCGTTTCTAACTAGGTGCTTGCATCGCATTGGATTTCACTGTGAGGTATAATCTCGCTTTTAGATTATTACGGTGGTGAAACTATGCCAATTTACGATTATCAATGTAGCAGTTGCGGTCATAAAGCCGAAGTAATGCGCAAAATCAGCGCACCAAATGTAGAAGCTTGCCCGGAATGCGCGGCAGAAACTTTCAGCAAACAATTGTCAGCACCGAGTTTTCAATTAAGCGGTAGTGGCTGGTACGCGACTGATTTTAAAAACGGTGGCAGTAAAGCCCCGGCCAAGAGTACAACAGCCGAGGCGACAGCTGAAACAAAGCCTGAAGCAGCACCGGCAGCAGCCTGTAATCCTGGCTGTGCCTGCCATTAACCCTAAGAAATCGAGAAATAGAAAAGGCTAAGTAAGACGAGGCGCGAATAAACAAACTGACGCTGCATATAATTGATATATCAGGATGTTTTTTATGAGCAACAAAGTATTGCGACGCATTTTATATTGATAATGAAAAAATATTTTATTACAGGTTTGCTGGTTCTAGTCCCGCTATCTATTACGGTTTGGGTTATCACTAGCCTGATCGCGTTGATGGATCAAAGCTTGCTGCTACTACCAGCAGGGTGGAGGCCTAAAGCGCAGTTCGGCATGGAGATTCCAGGCCTAGGCGCATTGCTCACCTTGCTGATTATTTTTGTGACAGGCCTCATTGCGACTAATTTCTTTGGCAGGCAATTGATCTTGCTCTGGGAGGCTATGCTGAATCGTGTGCCCGTAGTGAAGTCTATCTACTCCAGTGTTAAGCAGGTTTCTGATACCTTATTTTCCGATTCAGGCAATGCGTTCCGCCAGGCCGTGCTCGTGCAATTTCCGCGTGAGGGCGCTTGGACTATTGCGTTTATCACCGGTACTCCAGGTGGTGATGTAGCCAATCATCTGCAAGGCGACTTTGTGAGCGTTTATGTACCTACTACGCCTAACCCAACTGGCGGTTATTTTCTCATGCTGCCACGCGCCGAAATTATCGCGCTGGATATGAGTGTAGACGAAGCGCTTAAATATATTATCTCTATGGGTGTGGTAGCGCCACCAATCAAGGTAGTCGCCGCACTCGAAAAACCCTTTTAGCTGCAAAACCTATTCAACCTTAAAATGACTATAACAAGACTTTAACTATGATGCGTACACATTACTGCGGCCACTTAAACCGCGAACATATCGGCCAAACAGTGACACTTTGCGGTTGGGCACATCGCCGCCGCGACCACGGTGGCGTAATCTTTATCGACTTGCGCGACCGTGAAGGTATGGCGCAGATCGTAATAGACCCGGATACTCCAGAAGCCTTTGCTAATGCCGAGACCGTGCGTAATGAATTCGTGTTAAAAGTAGTCTGTAAAGTGCGTGCGCGCCCTGATGGTACTGTAAATGCGAATATCCCAACCGGTGAAGTTGAGATGTTGGCGACAGAGATCGAAATCCTCAATCCATCGCTTACGCCACCGTTCATGTTGGATGATGAGACCCTGACTGAAACCGTGCGCCTGCAACACCGTTATATCGACTTGCGACGTCCGGCAATGCAGAAAAACCTCATGCTGCGCTATCGCGTTGCTAAAACCTTGCGTGACTATTTGGATACTAACGGCTTTATCGAAGTGGAAACACCAATGCTGACGCGCTCAACCCCGGAAGGTGCGCGGGATTACCTGGTGCCTAGTCGTGTACACGACGGCCAGTTTTTTGCGCTACCGCAATCACCGCAATTGTTTAAGCAATTACTGATGGTGTCTGGTTTCGACCGTTATTTCCAAATAACCAAATGCTTCCGCGATGAAGATTTGCGCGCTGATCGTCAGCCAGAATTCACACAAGTGGATATTGAAACCTCATTCATGAGTGAAAACGAGATCATGGACATCGTCGAAGAGATGATTCGCCAAATGCTCAAAAGCGTTCAAAACGTTGATTTACCGGCAGCATTCCCGCGTATGAGTTTTGCCGAAGCTATGAACCGTTACGGCTCAGACAAGCCCGATATGCGTGTAACACTTGAAATCACTGAGCTTTCAGATGTCATGAAAGATGTAGACTTCAAAGTGTTTGCTGGCGCTGCCAATATGGCAGGTGGCCGCGTGGCTGCCTTGCGTGTGCCGAATGGCGCGGCAATCTCACGTTCAGAGATCGATGCCTATACCGAATTCGTCAAAATATACGGCGCCAAAGGTTTGGCGTACATCAAGATCAACGACATCACTAAATTGAATGAAGAAGGCCTGCAAAGTCCTATCGTAAAAAACATTCACGTCACAGCGCTACAAGCGATTATTGACCGCACTGGTGCGCAGAATGGTGACATCGTATTCTTTGGTGCCGATAAATTAAAAGTGGTGAACGAAGCGTTAGGTGCATTGCGCTTGAAAGTTGGTCACGACAAAGGCCATGTAGATGGCCGCGCTTGGGCACCGCTTTGGGTGGTGGATTTCCCAATGTTTGAGCATGATGAAGAGAACGACCGCTGGGCGGCCTTGCACCATCCATTCACTGCACCAAAAGACGGCCATGAAGAAATGCTCGTTTCCAATCCTGGCGCATGTTTATCAAAAGCTTACGACATGGTATTGAACGGCTGGGAAGTGGGCGGCGGTTCAGTGCGTATCCACAAACAAGACGTGCAATCTAAAGTATTCGATGCCTTGAAAATTTCGAAAGAAGAAGCGCAAGAGAAATTCGGCTTCTTGCTGGATGCCTTGCAATACGGCGCACCTCCACACGGCGGTTTGGCATTCGGTTTAGACCGTTTGGTAACGTTAATGGCGGGTGCAGAGTCTATTCGCGATGTGATTGCTTTCCCGAAAACACAGCGTGCACAATGCTTGATGACTAATGCACCTAACGTGGTGGATGAGAAGCAATTGCGAGAACTTCATATTCGTATTCGTACACCGACTCCAGCTGCATAAAATGAATTCGCTTGCGCAGACTGTGTTGCAAGCTCTTGCCGTACTAAAATGTACTGTCTACGAGCTTGCGTCTTGTCAGCGCGGCGCGAATTTCATTCTAGGATATTAAATGGCGATTCCTGATTTTCAATCTATTATGTTACCTCTGCTTAACTTTGCTGCAGACCAAAAAGAACATTCATTACAAGACACTGTTGAAGCTCTAGCCGCTATATTTGGCTTAACAATCGAAGAGCGAGAAGAGTTATTACCCAGTGGTAAACAAGCACGTTTTGATAATAGAGTAGCTTGGGCTAGAAGTTATTTTAAACAAGCTGGATTAGTTGAAAATACTCGCAGAGGTTTCTTTAAAATTTCTCAGCGAGGCATAGATTTATTTAAAACGACTCCAAAAAAAATTAATATCAAATTGCTTGAACAATATCCAGAATTTATCGATTTTAGAAATTTAAGAAAAGATATAAATGATGTTCAACCAATAGCAATTGATGAGTCTGAAAAACAAACTCCAGAAGAGCAGCTTGAAAATTCTTACAAAATTCTTTCTGATAGTCTAGCGAGTGAAATTATTCAATTAGTAAAATCTTGCTCTCCTAGTTTTTTTGAACGACTAGTTGTTGAGCTTTTGTTAACTATGGGATATGGCGGCACTAGAGTAGGCGCCGGTAGGGCAATAGGCCAAAGCGGGGATGGTGGGATAGATGGCATCATTGATGAAGACCGCTTAGGTTTAGATTCAATTTATATTCAAGCAAAACGTTGGGAAGGTGTAGTCGGTCGGCCTGAAATACAAAAGTTCGTTGGCGCACTTTCAGGGCAACGCGCCACGAAAGGTGTTTTTATTACTACTTCAGACTTTACTAGAGAAGCTTTAGACTTTGTTAAAAACAACAATCATTATAAAGTTGTTTTGATAAATGGTTTTACTCTAGCAAAATTCATGATTGAGAATAATGTTGGTGTTTCTGTCGCTACTACATATCAAGTTAAGAAAATAGATTCTGACTATTTTGTGGATGAGTAAATTTTAATGCCAGTCACTGAAATCAACCATATCAACCTCCGCGCGAACCGCGACATGATGCATGTGCTGCGTGATTTCTATTGCGATATCGTCGGTTTAAAAGTTGGTCCTCGCACCGCGACGACCAGCTATGGTTTTTGGCTGTACATCGGCAATAATGATGTTGTGCATATCGCTGAGTACAATAAAGGCATGGGCGCGCCAGACTTACAAGTAAATGGCACTTATGACCATGTGTCTTTCACATGTACCGAAATGGCGGCGATGGAAGCGCACCTTAGCAAAAACAATATCCTCTATACCACACGAACCTTGAATAACGGCGTCAAACAGATCAATTTTAAAGACCCGGCAGGGAATGGGATTGAATTGAATTTTGAAGAGTATAAGATAACCAGTTAGTAAGTATTTTAGCGCTGTAACTGTTTGGAACTTAAAACGTTATTGAGTCTCTTAGAGATGCAAAATTGCACGGGAGTAGTAATGAATACGCACCATTTTAATATTCGTTTTAATCGTCATTGGGTCAATGCCTTCTTAACAGCAGGTTTACTTGCGGGTTTGTCATTCAATGCCCACGCGGAGCCTGATCCTAAACTTTGGTCGGTTGTTAAAGAAGCGTTCTTCGCCAAACGCGATATTCAGGAAGTGGATTTCATTAAAATTGATGCGCCGCGCCGTGCAGAAAGCGGCGCGCAGGTTCCTGTGACTTATAGCATCGATAACGCTGCAGCAAAAGGTATCGTCATTAAAAAGCTTTATGCAATCGTGGATGCAAACCCGATTCCCTTAACCGCCACTTATCATTTAACCGATATGCTGGGTAATTTCCAGCTTTCTACACGTGTACGTTTTGAGACTGATGCGTTTGTGCATTTGGTGGGCGAGACTGCAGATGGTAAGTTGTATGGTGCGTCACGTCCAATCCGCGCGGCTGGCGGCTGTGGCGGTACAATTGATGCTGATGATGCAGCAGTACGTGCCTCTGCAGGTAAGATCAAATTAAGGGTGGAAGAGCCTGTGAAGATCGGCAGTGCAACGCCTACGGTATTCAACATTAAACACCCCATGCGGACTGGCTTGCAGCGTGATTTAGTATCGCAAGGCTTTGTACCGGCGTTCTACATTAACAAGGCCGCATTCACGTTTAACGGTAAACCTGTTATGACGGTTGATGTAGGCGTAGGCACCAGCGAAGACCCTTATTTCAAATTCGATTTCATTCCAGATGCGCCAGGTAAACTTGATGTGACCGCAACGGATAATGAAGGTAAAACCTTCACGCATGAAGTGGAAGTAAAAGGTTGATTTTGTATTAAGATAAAAGGCCTCCAATTGGAGGCCTTTTTTATGTCTTTGAAGTCACTAGACTCTGGGTCCTAAACGAGCATGACAATAATGCTAAAATAACTCAAATAATTTCGGAGTCATCAAAATGAAAAGTTACCGCAAAGAACTCTGGTTCAATCCACCTACCCGCGTTGCCTTTATTCGTATAACCGAGCAAGTGAATGAGTGCTTGCGTGAAAGCGGCGTAAAAGAAGGTTTTGTGTTGGTAAATGCCATGCATATTACTGCTAGTGTGTTCATCAACGATGACGAACGTGGTTTACATCATGACTATACGCAATGGCTGGAACGCTTAGCTCCGCATGAGCCTGTGAGCAGCTATCGTCATAACGATACCGGTGAAGATAATGCCGATGCGCATATGAAGCGCCAGGTGATGGGCCGTGAAGTGGTGGTGGCGATTACCGAAGGACGCCTGGATTTTGGTCCTTGGGAACAAATTTTCTACGGTGAATTTGATGGTCGCCGCAAAAAACGTGTGTTGGTGAAGATCATTGGCGAATAATCAAATCCTTCAGCTTGAAAGTATTAATTTGAAAGTTCTAAGTTGAAGTTCTAAATTTGAAAGAATCCACTTGAAAGTCTTAATCGTTTTTGCACACCCGGCTTTTGAAACCTCGCGTATCAATCTTGCTTTATATCAAGCTATTAAAGATTTGCCGGATGTGACCTGGCATAACCTTTACGATACCTACCCGCCACAGCTTATTAATGTGCAGCATGAGCAGGCCTTGTTAAATAAGGCTGATGCAGTGGTATTGCAGCATCCGATGTACTGGTACTCGTGCCCAGCCCTTATGAAAAATTGGCTAGATAGCGTACTCACACTAGGCTGGGCTTACGGTGAGGGCGGTACAGCATTACGCGGCAAAGCTTTCTTGCAGGCTATTTCCAGTGGTGGTCCGGAGACCGTTTACCAGCGCGGAGGTTACAATAATTTTACTTTGGCAGAATTGTTGCGGCCATTCGAGCAGACGGCGGATCTGTGCGAGATGACTTATCATCAACCTTTTCTAACACAAGGTGTGCGTGACCTCACTGAAGAGATATTGGTAGAACAGGCTGCAAAATACCGTAGCTGGATTAGCAGTATCATGGCAGGTGATTTGCCGCCTATCGTGAATACCCACCATGCCTCTCAGGCAGATTACAGCAGGTTTTTATGACAGAAGCCCCCAGCTTTTTACTGCAAGGTATCGTCTATCTGGGTGCGGCAGTCATCGCTGTGCCATTATCTAAACGCATAGGTCTAGGCTCCGTACTGGGTTATTTACTGGCAGGAATCCTGATCGGGCCGTGGGGCCTGGGTTTGATCCCCAACGTAGAAACGGTATTGCAGTTTGCCGAATTCGGCGTGGTGATGATGCTGTTTTTGATCGGTTTGGAACTCGAACCGGAGAAGCTTTGGGAAATGCGTGCGCCGATTTTTGGCTTAGGTGGCTTGCAGGTATTGTTAACCTTGGCTGTGACGACCGGACTTGCACTCGCATTCCAGCTAGATTGGCGACTTAGCCTGGTGGCGGGTATGGGTGTAGCTATGTCGTCTACCGCCATTGCCTTGCAAATAATCAATGAACGTGGCTGGTTCAACCAGCCTGCCGGACAGTCCGCTTTCTCGGTGCTTTTATTCCAGGATCTAGCTGTTATTCCACTGTTGTTGGGCCTTAGCATGCTGGCACCGCAAAGTAATGCGCACGGTGTAAATTGGATGGCGGCATTGCGAGCGATATTGCTAGTTGTGGTTATTGTGGTGGGAGGTAATTATGGCTTACGGCCTATATTAAGATATATAGCCAATACCGGTATGCGCGAGATATTCATTGCGTTCGCGCTGTTCCTGATTATGGGGGTGGCCATGCTCATGCAATATGTAGGCTTATCCATGGGCCTGGGTGCGTTTCTGGCAGGTGTGTTATTGGCAGACTCAGAATATAGGCAAGAGTTAGAGCTGGATATTGACCCCTTCAAAGGTTTGCTATTAGGGCTGTTCTTTATTGCCGTGGGAATGTCGGTAGATATCGGTTTGATATTAAAAGAACCACTGCTGATTTTTGGTCTAGCGCTTGGTTTAGTCGCGGTAAAAATCGCTTTGCTGTTCGGGCTTGGCAGGTTCTTTAACCATAGTAATGCCGATGCTATTATCTTTGCGCTTACCCTTTCTCAAATTGGTGAATTTGCCTTTGTAATCCATAACACAGCATTGCAGTTACAGGTGATAGGTACGCAAGCCGCGTCCATGCTGAATGCAATAGTAGCGATCTCTATGATCACCACGCCATTATTGATGTACGTATATCAGCGGCTAAGTTGTAAAAGTTACAATAAGCCACAAGCTTTTGATTCTTATGAGACTGAACGCCAGGTCATCATTGCTGGTTATGGCCGTTTTGGGCAAGTGGTGAGTCGGCTATTAAATGGTGCGAATATTGCACCTACCGTCATTGAACATGATCCGAATCAGATTGAATTAATCCGCCGTTTTGGTTCAAAAGCTTATTATGGAGATATTTCGAGGCCGGATGTGCTCGAAGCCGCAGGCATTGCAAAAGCGCGATTGTTGGTCATTGCGATTGATGACGTAAAAGCAGCGGTGGATACCGCTAAATATGTGCAACAGCATTATCCTCAGGTAAAGATCATCGCCAGGGCCCGCAATCGGACCGATGCATACGATTACATGGAGCTTGGCATTGAGAATGTGCGCGAGACCTTTCATTCTGCACTTGCAGCAGCAGAAAGTTCTTTGGTCAATCTAGGCTATGGCAAATTTCAGGCGCATAAAATGATGTGGCAATTCAGGCAACATGATGAATTGATGATGCAGGAATCATTAAGTATCCGCAACGATGAGAAACAACGCATCTCACATAATGCAAAATCGCGCCGAGATTTGATGGCGCTCTTAAGTCAGGAATCTCAAAAGCAGGTATTAGCTGACAAAGATGCAGGGTTCGACGAGGTGAAATAGTGCGAGAAATCATTTACAGAAATTGATTAAATGTAATAAATTTCAGGAAATACAAAAAAATAAAAGGGAGCTTAAGCTCCCTTATTTAAGGCATTTTACTTATTTGTTCATTACGTACATTGTAACTTCAAAGCCAAAACGCATTTCTGTAGCTGCTGGTTTAGTCCACATAATAAATCTCCTTAATAGTCATTATTCAAATTAGCAAACAATTATTTGTTGCTTGTTTGTATGACTGCATTGTGCGCCGTAAGCTCCATTTAGACCCTGTCATCAATCATGAATAGGCATTAGTCATTATCATTAAGCTAGGCTAAGGTTATCTTCATTTAACTTGATGACGCGGCTTTATTGATAGCGCAAAGCTTCAATAGGGTTTAGCAAGGCGGCCTTTCTGGCCGGATAAAAGCCAAAGAACACGCCGATACTCGCTGCTACCCCGAATGCAATGGCGAGGGAGTTGCTGGAGACTATGACTTCCGCTTGGGTAAATAGGTTGACTGCAAATGCACCGCCCATGCCAATTCCTATGCCTATCAGGCAACCCACGATGGATATCACAATCGCTTCTAATAAGAATTGGAGCAGGATGTCGCGTTGACGTGCGCCGATGGCCATACGGATACCAATCTCACGCGTCCGCTCTGTAACGGAAACCAGCATGATGTTCATAATGCCGATACCGCCCACCAGCAGCGATACCGATGCAATTGCGCCTAATAACAATGACATGGTTCGAGTCGTTTCAGCAGCAGAATTAGCTAATGCAGTAAGATTGCGCACTGAAAAGTCACTATCAGAGCCGGGGCGGATATTGTGCCGTTGGTTAAGCAGGCCATTGATATTATCTTCTACCATGGTCATGACTTTATCAGACTCTGCTTGAACAATGATTTGACGAACACTGCCAGGCAACTGGTTGCCGAATAGCTTTCTCTGTGCGGTACTAAGCGGTACGATGATCGTATCATCCTGGTCTCGGCCATCCAAGGTCTGACCTTTGCTTTCCAATATGCCTAAAATTACAAAAGGACTTTGCTTGATACGGATAGTCTTGCCTATTGGGTCTATATCATCACCGAATAGATTGGTGACGACGGTTTTGCCTATCAATGCCACACGGGTTGCAGAGCGGATGTCTGAGTCTGAAAATCCATAGCCATCGGATAAGCTCCATGAGCGAACATCCAAATAGCTAGGTGTAGTGCCGATAATATCGGTATTCCAGTTGCTGCTGCCAAATACGATCTGCGCTTTACCGGTGGTAACGGGGGCCACACCAGAGACGCCATCTAGCTCGGCAATCGCGTCGGCATCCTTCGTATTGAGAGAGGGTGCGTTACCCGTTGCCGACTTGGCGCCAGCTACATTTGGCGGTCCGGAAAGCACCACGAATAAGTTACTACCCATGGCGTTTATGGAGCGCTTCACGGACGCTTCTGCGCCTTGGCCTATCGCCATCATCAGTACTACGGCACCCACGCCGATGACCATGCCCAGCATGGTCAGAAAGGTGCGTAAACGGTTCGCGCCCATGGCGTGCCATGCTTCACCTAGCATAGCGCTAAACATCACACCACCTCGCTTTGCTGGTGGTTAGACTGGGCGGAATCAGTACGAATATCCTGCACAATTTCCCCATCTAAAAAGCGTACTTGGCGGCTCGCATGTTCAGCAATATCCGTTTCATGGGTGACCAAGACGATGGTGATGCCTTCTTTGTTCAATTCGCCAAATAAGGTCATGATTTCTTCACTAGTTACGCTATCTAAATTTCCTGTAGGCTCATCAGCTAAAATCAATCTCGGTTTATTCACTAGGGCGCGGGCAATGGCTACGCGTTGCTGTTGACCCCCAGAGATTTGATTTGGACGCGAGTCGAGATGTTTTGCCAAGCCAACTTTTTCCAGTAGCACCCTGGCGCGTGCGTGGCGTTCTTTCTTTTCTATACCCGAATACACTAACGGCAGGGCAACATTATCCAATAAGCTTGAACGCGCTAATAGATTAAACCCCTGGAATACAAAGCCTATGGTCTGGTTGCGGACCCGGGCGACGGCATTTTCTTCCATGGTCGCCACAGCATGGCCGTCAAGAATATATTGGCCTTTGGTCGGTTTATCCAGGCAACCCAAAATATTCATGAAAGTAGATTTTCCTGAACCGGATGGGCCCATGATAGCGACATAATCGCCGTTATCAATGCGCAGGTTCACATCTTTCAGCACCGGAAATGGACCCACGGCAGTCTGGTAATCCTTGTACAGGTGGCTGACTTCAATGACACTTTTTTGCATATCGGGAGTTAGCACTTAAAACATCCTGGGAGCACGAGTACTGCCAGTTTTAGCAGACGCTGCATCTGCTTGCATATCGCCAATAATCACTTTCGTACCTACCGCCAAATCGGGCGAGGTGATCTCGCTATAACGGCCGTCAGTAATGCCTACATGCACTCTTTGTAAGGTGGGTTTTCCATCCTTCAGGATGTAGATTTTTCCTGCTGATAAGTCTTCGTTCTTGTTTCTTTTCTTGCCGCTGCCATTATTGCCGCCCACTTTTTTAGTAATGTCTTTACTATTGTCGCTTTCTTCCACTTTAGGTTTGTAACGCAACGCTGCATTCGGTACCAGTAAGGCTTGGTCACGCTGCGCTACAGCAATGTTCACATACGCCGTCATCACCGGTAATAACACTTGGTCGGAGTTGTCGACTGAAATCACAACATCATAGGTCACTACGTTAGAAGTATTGGTTGCATTAAGGCGCACCTGTTTGACTGTACCTTCAAAATTGCGATTAGGAAAAGCATCGACGTTGAACCGTGCTTTTTGACCGACCTTGATATTGCCGATATCTGCTTCGGCAAAACTGGTGTCGATCTGCATTTTGGATAAATCCTGCGCGATTTGAATCAATGTTGGCGTCTGGAAACTCGCCGCCACCGTTTGCCCGACATCTACCACGCGATTCACAACAATGCCCGACACAGGGGAACGAATAATGGTGAAATTCATATTGGTTTGGTCGCGATTTTCCAAACCTCGCGCACTATCTAGCTGTGCCTTTGCCGATTTTAGGGCTTGTACTGCAGTATCAAGTTCCTGTTTAGAAACGAATTCCTGACTATACAATTCACGCATGCGTGCTTCATTGGCTTTTGCCAGATCAACGGAAGCTTGTGTGTTGCGCACATTCGCCTGTGATTGCTGAATTTGCGCGGCGAATAGTGAGTTATCCAACTCCAGCAGAATTTGCCCTTTTTTAACAACATCGTTAAAGTCCACATACAGTTTTCTCACAATGCCGGAGACCTGTGTACCTACGCTAACCAGGCTTACCGGGTTTAGTGTGCCATTGGCAGAAACAGTTTGTTCTATATCGCCTTGGGTAATGCTATCCAATCGATAAAGATCTTCCGGCTTGGGTTGATGGGTTTTTTTATAATAATAATAACCACAGCCAACGATTGCAGCCAGTATGATAAAAAACAAGAATTTTTTGAGCATTTTCATAAGCGTTTCTTAAATTTTCGCAGTTTCATTAATTGGTACGAGATGGTGTGGTGATATCGGCACTTGGTAGTGATTGCACCATTGCATTGTCCAGTGCACCCATGGATTGCGCCAAGGTAGCGCGTGCGATATTAGCATTTAACGCAGCTTGTATTTTCTGTTGGCGCGCATTGGCTAAAGCACTTTGAGCGTTTAAGGTATCAATGATATTACCCACGCCTGCCTTGTAGCGCCCTAATGCAACTCGATATGATTCTTCGGCACTTTTTACCAATATATCCGTAGCTGTGACCGATTCTAAAGCTGTACGCAAGTTCTGATAAGCGCTCCATACATCCAAGGAAATTTGCAAACGTAAACGGTCACGCTGCGCAGCAACTAAGTCGGCAGTTGCCTCTGCCGCACGTATCCTATAGGTGGGGGCATACCCATCAAATATCGGAATAGAGACCGTTAACCCTAAGGTTGTGCCATTACTTGTTGTCAGGTTGGTGCCATCGAATAAATCATTCGAAATGCCGACCGATATAGTAGGTTTGGTGGCGGCCTTGCTAGCGTCAATATTGGCTTGTGCGGCTTTATATTGTGCTTCGCTGGCGATGAGGTCCGGACGGCGGCTGACCGCTTGCTCAATTAGGTTATTGACATCTTCCAGAATGCTGGCAGATGGATTGATGGTGTTGCTCACCAACGATATTTTTTTGTTGGCAGGCAAGCCCATCACATTCGCCAAATTGCCATAGGCCCTTTGCAAATTGCCTTCACTGGTAATGCGGTTCAACGTTAATTGTGCAAATGCTGTCTGCGCCTGCAATTTGTCGGCGGGAGTGGCTACACCGGCTTTATAACGTGCTTCAGCAGCCTTAAAGCTTTCTTCGCTTGCTCGCTCAGCTTCACGAGCGGCATCCAAAGCCGCGATGTTGGCCTGCACTTGGTAATATGCCACGGTAGCAGACAGCAAGATGCTCTGCACAACACTACTTTGGCTGGCACTAGCAGATAACAATAACTGTCGTGCATTCTCAAGATTTGCATCGCGATTACCAAAGTCATACAACAGGTAGCTCGCAACGATGCTGTTATTGAGGTTGAAATAAGGGTTGTTACGCGAGCCAGATTTTGGAAAATCGATGTTCGCATTAGTAGAAAAGTTGTCTGTAACGCTGGGCAAGTAAGCCGATTTGGCGATACCTAATTGGGCGGCCTGCACGCGGGTGTTGGCCCATACTTCGCTAGTTTGAGGATTGTTACACAGACTGGCATCAGCTACTTCAGTCAATGTAAGCGGTTTGCTTAAATCAACTTTAGCGCATGGCGAGCTAGGTTCTGTATATCCAGCGGGGATGCGTGGCAGATTATTAATTTTAGTATTGAGCGGATCACCATCTTTATACCAGATAGTACTATCCGCTTTGGCATGCGAACTGGCTGCCAAGCTTATTAGCAATAAAAATACAGTATTAAAACAATACCTTGTAAAAATACTACACCATGCTAATTCCTGTATTGCATTAGACTTAGATTCATTAAAATTATTATTCAACAATATGCTCATGTGTTTATTGATGTAACGCTTGGAAACCCATCATACATATTTGTTGCACCCCATAAACGAGAACATTAGTCATTTACGGGTGTTTTTACACTTTTTATACAAGATTTACATGGTTTAACAAGTTGGAAGTTTATGCTGACTTAGTTAAAGCGATATTGTCTGAATAAACTAAAAATAAAAACAAGTAGATACAATAGTCGTTGCCAGAATCTTGGAGTGGTAGTGATATCAATCGAACACTCGAAGATTTTTAAAAAGTTGCCGATGTTCATCACATCGACAACAAATTAAATTAAGTCATTAGCTTTTAATGTAGCTTTCCAATTGCTTGATCAAGTCTTTCTGGTAAGCGATCGTTTCTTTAACCAAATCACCGATAGACAGCATGCCGACCACCTTTTCATCTTCAACCACTGGGAAGTGACGAATGCGATTTTCTGACATCAAAGACATCGCATAATCTACTTTATCATCCGGTTTGCCGAACAATACTTTGTGAGTCATGACCTCGTGAATCTGCGTCGTTTTTGAAGACCTGCCTTGCAAAACTACTTCACGTGCATAATCCCGTTCGGAAAATATACCCACAAGTTTGCCGTTTTCTAATACTGCCAGCGCGCCTATTTTGTATTCGGCCAATATGACTAGAGCATCGAATACCGGGCGGTTTGGCGCGATTGAGATGACTTCTTTATGCTTTTTACTATCGATCAATTGCTGTAATGTTTTCATAGGGTTCTCCTGCCTCTAACAATCTAAATATACTCTGAAAAATAATTTAGCCAATAACCTAGCACCTATTTTCTAAAAACTATTGACATGGTTAGCTGGCTAACTATAATGCAGCTTATCATGTTACAACTTAGAGACCTTCCAACTCCGGAAATATTAAGCAAGTTTGCAGACCGCTACCCTGATGCAGATGTGACAGCCATCTCCAGTTTTTTACATCTGCTTCGAGTTGCTACCGATTTGTCCATCGCGTTAGATAGCTGTCTTAGCAAACATGGTTTGCTACAAGGACGCTGGTGGGTATTGATATTACTCATGCGCGAAGAAAGCAAAACCTCTACACCTTCAGTCCTTGCTGAAAAAGCAGGTGTTTCGCGCGCTACCATGACTGGCCTGATTGATGGGCTTGAGCAAGTAGGTTTAGTTGAGCGGGTATTTGCCAAAGATGATAGGCGCAGTGTATTTATCCATCTAACTGCAGCGGGACAGGGCAAGCTAGATATTGTGATGCCAGATTATTATCGACGGCTACGACACTGCATGTTGGCGCTGGATGATGACAAGCGCAAGCAATTGCACCAAATATTAGAACTGATAAATTCAGGCATCCCTGCTTTTGAATAATCCTAAGCCATAACGCTAGCCACAAGCATTGAGTAATATTCAAGTTTTAATACAAGATTTAGTTAAAAAATTAAAAATTAATATAAGGAATTTTATGTCTATCCAAACAGAAATTACAGCTATAAACACTCAATTCGATCAGGCTTTCAATACTAAAAATGCCTTAGAAATTAGCAAACTTTATGATGTCAATGCAGTGGTGATGCCGGCTCCAGCTGGCACGCCTGTAATCGGCGTCCAGGCAATACAGGCTTTCTTTGTGAGTTTGATCGAAGCTGGTGTGATCGACCATCAACTTACCCTGACTGAAGCGGTTGCTGACGGAAATCTTGCCTATCAGCGCGGCCTCTGGTCTGGCGCCATGGTGGATGAGAAAGGTACGAGACAAACTTTTGGCGGTAACGTACACCTGGTATACCGTAAACAACCCGACGGTGGCTGGAAAGCCGTGACACACATCTGGAACTAGTTGAACAGTTAATAACAAAAACGAATCAATATGGAAAATAATTCAAAAAATGTCATTAGGGCTTTTGTTGCATTGATATTGTTGACCATCATATGGGGTTATAACTGGGTGGTCATGAAAAGCGCGCTTCAATATGCCGGGCCATTTCAATTTGCCGCTTTGCGCACCTTTCTAGGTGCGGTGGTTTTATTTGTGGTGATGTATTTCACGAAAAGACCGTTAGGCCTTAAAGAGTTTCCTACCATGCTCGTCCTTGGGCTGTTGCAAACCATAGGCTTTACTGGTTTGCTCATATGGGCATTGGTAGAAGGCGGAGCCGGTAAAACCGCTGTACTCACTTATACCATGCCTTTCTGGGTGATGTTGTTTGCCTGGCCGATGCTAGGTGAAAAAGTACAGGGCTGGCAATGGCTGGCAGTATTATCTGCAATATTCGGCATGGTATTGATTTTTGATCCGCTGCATATCAAAGCCGATGGCTTTAGTATGTTCTTGGCGATATGCTCGGGTGTGTCGTGGGCTTTGTCAGCCATCATCTCGAAAAAGCTGCATCAGCGTAGCCCGCATTTGGACCTATTGAACCTGACCGCTTGGCCTATGTTGTTAGGATCTATCCCTATGGTGGCAATTGCGTTAATTGTTCCTGCGGCCCCTATCCAGTGGTCTGGCTATTTCATATTTTCGGTTCTTTTTAATGTATTTTTAAGCGGCGCGCTAGCCTGGCTATTATGGCTATACGCCTTGCAGATATTGCCAGCCGGAGTAGCCAGTATGGCATCCATGCTGGCCCCGGTCATAGGCGTTATCGCGGCTTGGATACAGCTTGACGAGGTGCCCAATACCTCTGAATCTATCGGCATGTTGTTGATTGCATTTGCACTAGTGCAAATCTCTGTAATCACCATGCGCAAACGCCAACCAATCGATTGTGCTCAAGGTCAAGAGTAAAGAATAGCCTAGTACTAAGCCTATGATAAAATACTTCGATAGTAAGAAATATCATGTGTAATTATCAAGGGACATAGTATGGCAGGACACAGTAAATGGGCAAATATCCAGCACCGCAAAGGTCGTCAAGACGCTAAACGCGGCAAAATCTTCACCAAACTTATTAAAGAAATTACTGTGGCAGCCCGCCTCGGCGGTGGTGACACAGCCATGAACCCACGCCTTCGTGCCGCAGTGGCCGAAGCTAAAGAAGAGAACATGCCCTCTGACAATATCATTCGCGCTATCAAAAAAGGCACCGGCGAACTTGAAGGCGTTAACTACGAAGAAATCCGCTACGAAGGCTACGGCATTAATGGGGCGGCCATTATCATCGACTGCCTGACCGACAACAAACAACGTGCCGTGATGGATGTGCGCCATGCCCTTAGCAAACATGGCGGTAATCTAGGTACAGATGGTAGTGTGGTGTTCATGTTCAAGCACTGCGGTAGCCTGCTGTTCGCACCGGGCACTTCAGAAGATCAAGTGATGGACATCGCCCTGGAAGCCGGTGCGGAAGACATTGTGACCGATGAAGACGGCAGTATTGAAGTCATCACCCTACCTGGTGATTTTTTAGCGATTAAAGAAGCACTGGAGGCTGCTGGCCTCAAAGCGGTTTTAGCTGAGGTAACCATGAAGCCAAGCGCAGAAACCGTGTTTACAGGTGACGATGCCGTTAAAATGCAAAAGATTCTAGATGCGTTAGAAGATCTGGATGATGTGCAGGATGTTTATACTACGGCC
Source organism: Methylotenera sp. (assembly GCA_046595335.1). Classification (GTDB taxonomy): domain Bacteria; phylum Pseudomonadota; class Gammaproteobacteria; order Burkholderiales; family Methylophilaceae; genus Methylotenera. The sequence goes on along the minus strand of JBKJOT010000053.1, from coordinate 20,541 downwards.
GTCATTGAAGAAAACTAAAACCTTGTCGTGATATTGCGTTGCTATATTAAAAAATTATTTCTTGCATATCCTATATATGCGGCGTCATATATTTTTAATATGAGCCTTATCTCACTTAAAGCTTTTAGTTTTCTTTGAGAATCGAGTATTGAGTGAGCGTAACACGCATACTTGGCATTGATCCCGGCTTACGTCTAACAGGCTTTGGCATTATTGAAAAAATCGGTGAAAAGATCACCTATATTGCAAGTGGTACCATCAAAACTGCTAGCGGTAAAAAGAATCCGGTGGAAGGCGAAGACGATAGGGAAGAGCTCCCCGCACGCCTCAAAATCATACTAGATGGATTGTTTGAGGTGATTGATACATATCAGCCGAACCAAGTCGCAATCGAAAAAGTATTTGTGAATGTAAATCCACAATCAACTTTATTGCTGGGCCAGGCACGGGGTGCAGCAATTAGCGCCGCGGTGATACGTAATTTGTCTGTAGCAGAATACACCGCTTTGCAAGTTAAGCAGGCCGTTGTGGGTAATGGTCATGCACAAAAAGAACAGGTCCAAGAAATGGTTAAACGCTTACTTAATTTACCTGCTACACCAAAGCCAGACTCAGCGGATGCACTGGCTTGCGCGATTTGCCATGCGCATGGTGGGCAGGGTTTAGGTAAATTAGCGACAGCAGGTTTCCGAGTCAAAGGCGGCAGATTGATATGATAGGTAGACTAAACGGCATACTGTTAGAAAAAACGCCGCCACTGGTACTCATAGATTGCAATGGTGTGGGTTATGAATGTGAAGTGCCGATGAGTACATTTTATAATCTGCCGGCTATCGGTGAAAAAGTCACTATGCTGACGCATTTTGTAGTGCGTGAAGATGCGCAACTATTATATGGTTTTGGTAGTGACCAAGAACGAGCAACATTCCGTCAGTTACTTAAAGTAAACGGTATAGGCGCAAAATCAGCGCTGTCTATTTTAAGCGGTGTTTCCATAGATGAATTAGTGCAAGCCATCACTTTGCAAGAAGTTGGCATGCTTACACGCATTCCAGGCGTGGGTAAAAAAACTGCCGAGCGCTTACTGCTAGAGCTTAAAGATAAGTTTGCTGTTGAAGGCTTAACAACCAATAGCCACGTGCCAAAATCAGCGAGCGGCGATGTGCTGAACGCACTTATCTCATTAGGTTACAATGAACGCGAAGCCCTTGCTGCGGTGAAACTTCTGCCTGCAGATGTCAGTGTTGCAGATGGCATCAAGCAAGCCTTAAAATCGTTGTCAAAATAACTGTTAGAAACTGATGATAGAAACCGACCGCCTGATAGCGCCCGCTGCTGAAAGTCCTCAAGAAGAGGCATTAGAACGTGCGTTACGCCCTAAGCTGCTAGAAGAGTATGTGGGCCAGGAAAAAGCACGTGGTCAGCTGGAAATCTTCATTAATGCCGCGCGTGGGCGTAGCGAAGCGCTGGATCATGTATTGCTATTCGGTCCACCGGGCTTAGGCAAAACCACGCTTGCACACATTATTGCTAAAGAGATGGGCGTCAATATGCGCCAGACTTCAGGCCCGGTACTGGAACGTGCCGGTGATTTGGCTGCGCTGTTAACCAATCTTGAGCCGAATGACGTACTATTTGTTGACGAGATCCATCGCCTTTCACCGGTGGTTGAAGAGATTCTCTACCCAGCGATGGAAGACTACCGTTTGGATATTATGATTGGTGAGGGCCCAGCAGCCAGATCTGTTCGCCTCGATTTACCACCCTTTACTTTGATTGGCGCTACTACACGTGCAGGCATGCTCACTAACCCATTACGTGACCGCTTCGGCATTGTATCGCGACTGGAATTCTATACCTCCGAAGAGCTTGGTCGCATCGTGCAGCGTTCAGCAGGCTTGTTGAATGTAGAAATGGTCGATACCGGCGCGTTTGAAATTGCTAAGCGTTCACGCGGTACCCCGCGTATTGCTAACCGTTTATTGCGTCGTGTGCGGGATTTTGCACAGGTGAAAGCTGATGGCAAAGTGTCAGCAGAAATTGCCGATGCAGCATTGAAAATGCTGGATGTAGACAAGCTGGGCTTTGATGTGATGGACAGGAAACTTTTACAGGCTGTGCTAGAGAAATTCGGTGGTGGCCCGGTTGGGCTGGATAATCTGGCAGCAGCCATCGGTGAAGAGCGTGACACCATTGAAGATGTGCTTGAACCTTACCTGATTCAGCAGGGTTATTTGATGCGCACTCCACGGGGCCGCGTAGCTACGCAACTCGCCTACCAGCATTTTGGCTTACCCGCCCCCAGCAACCTTGCCAGTGGCGAGCTTTGGCAACAATAGTAGGCGCATATGTTTGACTGGCCGATTCGTGTTTATTATGAAGATACTGATAGTGGCGGCGTGGTTTACCACTCAAATTATTTGAACTTTATGGAACGTGCAAGAACAGAATGGTTACGCGCGCTGGGTTTTGAGCAGACGCACATGAAGGATGATTTGAATATTATTTTTGTCGTACACAGTATGAACATTCAATTTAAGCGCCCAGCCCTGTTTAACGATATGCTCAATGTGCAAAGTAAGGTTGCTAAAATAGGTCATGGCAGTATCGAATTCCTGCAAACTATTTTGCGCGATCAACAGGTGCTGATCGAAGCTACAGTGAAGGTTGCCTGTGTTGAGGCTAGCCTTTTCAAGCCAGTAGCGATTCCTGGCATTATTAAAAATACTATTCATAAACAAACAAAAATAGAACCATAATTTTGAAACTATAGGTAGAGTCATTATGAATGTAGGTGTTGCCAACGATATGTCGTTTTTTACACTGATAGCCGGCGCAAGTTTGCCAGTGCAAGGGGTGATGGCGATATTGCTGATTACCTCGCTATTTTCCTGGTGGTATATCTTCATCAAATTTTTTACCATTAAACGTGCAGAAGCCGATGCTGAGAATTTTGAAAATGCCTTCTGGACCGGTGGCGATTTAAACAAATTATACGAGGGACTCACTGCTGGCCGCCGCAAGCCGCAAGGCATGGGCAGTATATTTGAAGCAGGTTTTAAGGAATACGCACGCCATAAACAGCAAGGGCGCACTGAAATCAGCGACATTATGGAAGGTGCGCGTCGTGCGATGCGTGCTACCTATAATCGTGAATTAGACGAGCTGGATGCGCATCTGCCTTTTCTGGCTTCAGTCGGTTCCGTGAGTCCTTATATCGGTTTATTTGGAACCGTGTGGGGCATCATGAATGCATTCAGGGGTTTGTCTAATGTAGGACAGGCGACGCTTAGCCAAGTGGCGCCCGGGATTGCGGAAGCCTTAGTGGCAACTGCGATTGGCTTGTTTGCGGCGATTCCAGCGGTCATTGCTTATAACCGTTTTGCCTCAAGTGTAGATAGGCTTTCAGTACGCTATGAGAGCTTTATGGAAGAGTTTACTAATATTCTGCAGCGCAAATCCTAAATAAAAATGACTGTAACCTTGAATTCAAGCTTTCATCTTTTTAACTATCCTAGTGGGATGATATGAGCAGAACCCGCAAACGTCGCTTAATGAATCAGATCAATGTTGTACCTTATATTGATGTGACCTTGGTATTGCTGGTCATTTTTATGGTCACAGCGCCGATGACTAATCCTGGTGTGGTAGAGCTGCCGCAAGTCGGACAAGCTTTAAAACAGCCTGAAGTGCCATTAGTACTCACGGTTAAACTCAACAACAAAATCGAGCTGGATAACAAGCCTATGGCGCGCGATGAGTTGTTGCTAGCTGTGCGCCAGGCGCTAACGAAAACACCGCAACGTGCGGTGGTGATTGCAGCTGATAAGAATGTGAAATACGACGATGTCATCGGCGTGATGGATCTACTTAAACAGAACAAAGTAGATAAAGTCGGACTTCTGCTAAAACCAGCAAGCTAGGCTAGTAAGTAAAACATAATGATCCGCAGGCATGAAAACTCAGTATCGTTTAAGGCGGGGGCGCTCTCTGTCGGGGTGCATGCCGCCCTGCTTATTGCCTTGTTGGTTTCAGTTAACTGGAAGACTACGCACACCACTAGTGTGGCTGAGGTTGAATTGTGGGATAGTCTGCCAAGCCCACAGGTCCAGAAACCATTACCACCAACGCCGGAACCAAAAGTAGAACCGCCACCTAAACCAGTAGTAAAAGTAGAGCCACCTCCTGAACCAAAAATAGAGCCTAAGGCTGACATCACGCTCAAAAAAATAGATAAAAAAATAGAAAAACCTAAAGAGGTGATAAAACCTGACGCGTTAGCCGCTTTGCAAAAACAATTGATGCAGGATGAGTTGGAAAAAGATAAAAAGCAGAAAAAAGACGATGCACTGAAAAAATTCCAACAAGAGATGTTGGCGGACGAAAAAGCAGATGGCGATAAACAGGCAAAAGCTTCAAAATCGGCCGCCAATGCGAGTGTCATCGGCGAATACTCAGACAAGATTCGTGCTAAAGTACAGCGCAATGTAAATAAAACCCTGTGCGGTGACGGCAAGCCCAAGCTTATATTTGAAATCACCGTGATGCCTACGGGTGACGTGCAAGGTACCCCAAAACTGATTCAATCCAGCAAAGTTAGCGCTTGTGATGATGCGGTTGAACGCGCCATTCTTCAATCCCAGCCCTTGCCATTGCCTGGCGACGCTAGTTTACGTGAGCAATTCAGGAGTTTACGCTTGGAATTTCATCCTAACGAATAAGTAACTTGCATTTTTATTTGTTACATTTTGTTACTTTGGCCTGTAAACCAATGGATGTAGAATAAAGCTGCTGAACCGCACCTGCGCTAACTGTAGTATATGCATTCACTTTGAAATTGAACTTTTATTAATCGAGCAAAACAAACTAACGATGATTACATTAAAACGTTCCTATAGCCTCTTCATGTGGTTCCTTCTGGCATTCATGCCATTAAAAAGTTTCGCAGCGCTCACAATTGAGATCAGTGGTGGAGGTGCCCAACAAGTCCCCATCGCTATCGTTCCATTTGGCGGCAAATCTAATCAAGAAAACCTAAGCAGTATTATTAGCGCAGACTTACGCCGTAGTGGGTTATTCCGGGTATTGGAAACCGGAGGTGTTGCAAGTCAGCCTACCGATATCAGCCAGATTAAATATGCTGAATGGGCTGCCCTGCAAGCACAGGCAATGGCTGTGGGTACGGTTGAATCACTCCCAGGTAATCGCCTTAAAGTCAGTTTCAAGCTGGCTGATGTGCTTAAGCAAACCCAGCTAGCGGGTGTTGAATATAACATTACCCCTAATCAACTCAGGCTCACGGCACATAAGATTGCAGATGTGATCTACCAGAAACTGACGGGTGAAGCGCCGATGTTTGCAAGCCGTATCGCTTATATTAGCAAAGCTAAGGGCCGCTATGCCTTGCAGGTGGCCGATGCTGATGGTGAGAATCCGCAAACCGTCGTTTCGTCAAGTGACCCTATCATCTCACCCGCTTGGTCACCGGATGGCACCAAGCTGGCTTATGTTTCGTTTGAAAAGAAAAAGCCTATCGTTTTTGTGCAATCGCTGATGACTGGTCAGCGTTTAACCCTAGCCAATTTCAAGGGTAATAATAGTGCGCCGGCCTGGTCACCGGATGGCAGCAAGTTAGCTATCGTATTGACGTATGGCGCTAATTCACAGGTGTATACCATCAACTCTGATGGTACTGGCCTAAAACTAGTCACAAAAAGCAACTCTATTGATACCGAACCAAATTGGTCGCCAGATGGAAAGTGGGTTTATTTCAGCTCGGACCGAGGCGGTAGACCACAAATCTATAAAGTGTCATCCATTGGCGGCGAGCCGCAGCGTGTAACTTTTGATGGTGCTTTTAACTTGAGTCCGCGCTTTTCACCAGATGGTAAATCCCTCGCAATGATCCGTAATGACGGAGGTAGATTCCGTGTTGCCCTACAAGACATGGCCACTGGCCAAGTGCAGGTGCTAAGCGATGGTGGGCAAGATGAGTCACCAAGTTTCGCTCCCAACGGCCGTGTGATACTGTACGCTACCCGTATTGGCGGTAAAGGTGCATTGGCAGCGGTTTCTTCAGATGGGCGCGTTAAACAGCGCCTGAGTGAATCTGGCGGCGACATACGTGAGCCAGCTTGGGGGCCGTTATTAAATTAGCCAGCTCTGAAGCTTAACTCAGGAATGAATTTTTATCATTAAAAGGAGAATAAAATGAACAAACAGATATGGAATAAAAAATTAATAGGTGGCTTAATGCTGGCATTGCTCCTAGCTGCTTGTAAGAGTACGCCGATGACCGAAAAACCGGCGTCAGTAGAAGACAAAAGCCCTTCATCATCACAAAGCGCTACTAAACCTGCAGATGCAAATGCCGATACTACCGGCATTAAAGAAGTGGCGATTGATAGCAACGCTAACAACGGTAATAATCCGCTTAAAGACCCGAACAATATCTTGTCAAAACGTAACATCTACTTTGATTATGATAGCGATGCGATCAAAGCTGAATTCAAGCCCGTAGTTGAAGCGCATGCTAAATACTTGTTGGCTAACGGTAATGCAAAAGTGATTCTGCAAGGCAACACCGATGAGCGTGGTACACGTGAATACAACCTATCACTGGGTCAGCGTCGCTCAGTTGCAGTAAAAAAATCACTTAACTTGTTAGGCGTGCAAGATAAGCAAATCGAGACCGTAAGTTTCGGTGAAGAAAAAGCCAATACAGGTTGCGTAGATGAAGCTTGTTTCCAAAGCAATCGCCGTGTTGATGTTGTTTACGAGAGCGATTAATCGAATTATATAATTCGTTTTTTAACTCAATAAGTTTAAAAGTAGACAAGATGAAAAAACTGATTCTGGCAGGCCTTTTATTGGCTACGCAACTCTATTCCATCACTGGCCACGCCGCTTTATTTGATGACAAAGAAGCGCGTAAAAAGATATTGGAAGTAGAAGCCAACCAGCAAAGCCAGAATCAGGCTACTCAGGCCAGTTTGGCTGACCTGAAAAAAAGTATACAGTCCATGGAGCAGCGTGTGACGGCGATTGAAGCCATTACCAAAGGCCAGGTTTTAAGTGATATGCAAAACCAGATTGAGTCGCTTAAGCAAGAAGTTGCAAGACTTAAAGGGGAACTTGAAGTAGCGAGCCATAATGTTGATGCTACGCAACAGCGCCAAAAAGATCTATATACCGATACTGATACACGACTCCGTAAGTTAGAAACTTCTGCGCCAGTGGCAACAGCTGAGCAGCCTGCTAATGCAACATCTGCAACATCTGCAACGCCAGATAAAAGCTCCCAGGAATTCCAGACATTAGAACTGGCAAATGGCTTATCCAAAGAAGGTAAACACAAAGATGCTTTTGCCGCATACGATAAATTCTTGAAAGACTACCCAAACAGTACCTATAGCGGCGATGCAATTTATGGCTTAGGTTACTCACAATTCATGTTAAAGAACTACAAATCTGCTGTAGCCACGCAACAAAAATTATTAGATACCCATCCGGAAAGTAGCAAAGCCGCCGATGCCATGTTTAATATGGCAAATAGCCAAATTCAATTAGGTCAGGTGGAAAATGCCAAGAAAACGCTTAAAGTCTTGATTGCTAAGTTTCCTAATAGTGATGTAACGCCAACTGCACAAAAACGCCTGAAAGCATTAGAAGCGATTAGGTAGTCTATATAGAATCTTAGTTAAAACATTAACTTAAGATTTAAAAACTCAGTTTAATTAAGATTTAAGTTAAAATAGCGCTAACTGCGATGCGGGCGCTATTTTTTTGTGCGCACTAATCGCCTGCAAATCTCTTCAGTTTAAGTGTCAAATGAAACTCAAAATCCACGAAATTTTCCATTCGTTACAAGGTGAATCCACGCGTGTTGGTTTGCCTACAGTGTTTGTGCGCCTCACCGGCTGCCCCATGCGCTGCGTATATTGCGATACGGCTTATGCCTTCAACGGCGGCAGCAACATGGAAATTTCCGATATCTTGTTTAAAGTGGCTGAATACGGTGCTAAATACGTGACCGTTACCGGTGGTGAGCCGCTTGCCCAAAAAGCCTGCCTTATATTGCTTAAGGATTTATGTGATGCCGGATATTCAATTTCATTAGAAACTGGCGGCGCCATTGATACTGGCCTTGTAGATCCTCGTGTTTCAGTGATTTTGGATATCAAAACCCCAGGCTCTGGCGAGATGGAAAATAACTTGTGGGGCAATCTAGAGTATCTTAAAAACACGGATGAAGTTAAATTCGTGTTGTGTGACCGAGCAGACTATGATTGGGCAAAAGAAATCTTAGCTAAGCATAAGCTTGCTGATAAATGCACAGTATTGTTTTCGCCCGTATATCAACAAGTAAATCCAACTGAGCTTGCGGAATGGGTGCTGGCGGATAGACTGCCGGTGCGTATGCAAATACAGTTACATAAAGTACTTTGGGGCGAAAGGCCGGGCGTATGAGTAATGTAATTACAAAGCGCGCGGTTGTTTTATTGTCTGGCGGTTTGGATTCCGCAACCGTGCTGGCTATTGCACGTAAGCAAGGTTTTGAATGTTATTGTCTAAGCTTGGATTACCATCAACGCCACATTGCCGAATTGCAAGCAGCTAATAATGTAGCAATAATCATGGGTGCCAGTGCCCATAAGACCGCGCAGTTAGATTTAAGCTTATTCGGCGGCTCTGCACTCACTGACAACGCCATTGATGTGCCCGAAAGCGCTACCACCGGCATTCCAGTGACCTATGTCCCAGCACGTAATACCATCATGTTGTCACTTGCTTTGGCGTGGGCAGAAGTATTGAAAGCACAGGATATATTCATCGGTGTGAATGCCTTGGATTATTCCGGCTACCCGGATTGCCGTGGTGAATACGTCAAAGCCTTCCAGAACATGGCTAACCTGGCTACCAAGAGCGCAGTAGAAGGTAAAACTATTACTATTCACGCCCCATTGATTGATATGACCAAGGCGGAGATTGTGACCTTAGGTACTACATTAGGCGTAGATTATGCGATGACTGTTTCATGCTATCAGGCCGATAGTCATGGTGAAGCATGCGGTTTGTGTGACTCTTGTCGCTTGCGCCGCGAAGGCTTCTTGGCAGCAGGTTTAACGGACCCTACACGTTACAAATTACACACTGGTAAATAAAAGTAGGCTTGGTTTAGAATTCATTTGATAAATCAATCGTTAATTGTAAAGTTACTGCAGAAACTGCTTGCCAAAACCACATCAAATAACGTAAAATCCGCGCCTTTCTGCGATAAATTTTCAAAAAGAGAACATAAGATATGGTTATTATTCGTTTAGCTCGTGGTGGCGCGAAAAAAACTCCTTTCTACAACATTGTAGTTGCTGACTCACGCAATCGTCGTGATGGCCGCTTTATTGAGCGCGTTGGTTTTTACAATCCATCAGCTAAAGCTGGTGCTGAAGGCCTACGTGTTGATGAAGCCCGCATAACTCATTGGCAAAGCAATGGCGCGCAACTGTCAGATACAGTTGCACGTTTGGTTAAATTCCATGCTAAAGGCCCAGAGCATGCTATCGCTTCTAAAGCTAAAGATGCTGCTAAAGCTGAAGCTGTTAAAGCGAATGCTGTTGCCGTTGAAGCTGCAAAAGTAAAAGCCGCTGCTGACGCTACGAAAGCTGAAGCTGATGCTAAAGCTGCAGAAGAAGCTGCTCAAGCTAAGGAAGCCGCTAAAGCTGCTGCCGAGGCAGAAGCCGCTGCTGCAGTTGAAGCTCCAGCTGCTGAGGCGGAAGCTCCGGTAGATGCTGCTCCAAAAACTCCAGCTGCTGACGCTTAAGTTTTAGCAATATCTTCACATTACATATGTACGGTGAAGAGCTATGAGTAATATGGTAGTCATGGGGCGCATAGTTGCGCCCTACGGCGTTTTTGGCTGGCTAAAAGTAGTGCCGGATACAGAAGCGTTTGATGGCCTATTTGATTACCATACTTGGTGGCTAGGCAAGGGTGATGATTGGCGCGAGTATCACGTTGAAACCGCCAAGGTTCACAATGATGTGCTGGTGGTTAAGCTCGTAGGTATTGATGACCGTGATGCGGCCTTTGCGTGCAAAAGCAAGCAGGTAGCAGTACCAAGAGAGCAGTTGCCAAAGCCCGGTGATAACGAATATTACTGGTCGGATCTGATTGGTTTAAACGTTAAGAATCAGCAAGGTGTTGATTTTGGTTCGATCATCGATGTGTTTGAAACTGGCGCAAATGATGTGCTAGTAGTCAAAAAAGAAGATGGCGTAAAAAAGGCCGATACGCCGAAAAATGAAGAAATATTACTACCGTTTATCGCTGCGGTGGTGCTAGAAGTAGATATAGTAGCAAAAACGATGCTGGTTGATTGGGACGAAGATTTTTAAATGTAACGTCCATCAGGAGAACATTTAGTGACCTTTAGATTTGATGTCATCACATTGTTTCCTGAAATGTTTGATGCCATCACTCAATATGGCATTACGAGCAGGGCGTTGAAGCAAAAGATATATGATTTGCAGTGTTGGAACCCACGGGATTTCACGACTGATAATCACAAAACGGTGGATGATAGACCGTTTGGCGGCGGCCCTGGCATGGTAATGCTGGCCGAGCCACTGGAAAAAGCCATAGAAGCTGCAAAGCAGGCGCAGGCTGAAAAGAATACAGAAGTAAAGACTGCAGAATTAAAAGAAGAAAGCTGGGTTATCCATCTTTCACCAGCGGGTAAACCGCTGACGCATCAAAAAGTGATGCAATTGAGTCAAAAGCAAGGTTTGGTACTACTCACCAGCCGTTATGAAGGCGTTGATCAACGCCTGATAGACGCGCAAGTGGATGAAGAAATCTCCATCGGTGACTACGTGTTAAGTGGTGGTGAGTTACCTGCCATGGCATTGATAGACGCGATAGTCAGGCAGCTGCCGGGTAGTTTGGGTGATAGTGACTCCGCAATCGAGGATTCGTTTGTAGATGGTTTGCTAGATTGCCCGCACTACACGCGACCTGAAGAATATAAAGGTGTGAAAGTACCAGAAGTGTTGATGTCTGGTAATCATGCAAAGATTAAGCAGTGGCGTTTAAAAATGTCATTGCAAAGAACTCGGGATCAACGTCCCGATTTATTGGCCGCAAGGCTGTTGACGAAAGAGGAAGCACGGCTACTCAATGAGCTTGAATAAAGTTCTGATAAGTAGGAACAAGTTTCTTCATAATTAAAAGGAACCCCCAAGGAATTAATCGTAAGATTTAAATCCAGCGGATAAAGGAAAGAAAATGGCAGATATTATTAAAATGCTTGAGCAGGAAGAAATTGCCCGTTTAGGCAAAACTATCCCTGACTTTGCACCAGGCGACACGGTAGTAGTTGGCGTAAACGTAGTTGAAGGCACGCGTAAACGTGTGCAGTCATACGAAGGTGTTGTAATCGCTAAACGTAACCGCGGTTTGAACTCATCATTCATCGTACGTAAAATCTCTTCAGGTGAAGGCGTTGAGCGTACATTCCAAACTTACTCACCATTGATCGCTTCAATCGAATTGAAACGTCGTGGTGATGTACGTCGTGCGAAACTGTACTACCTACGTGAGCGTTCAGGTAAATCAGCACGTATTAAAGAAAAATTAGTGTCACGCGAAAAAGAAGTGATGGCACCAGCAGTAGATAAATCAGCAGAAGCGTAAGCAAGCTGTTGTAAAAAAAGCCTCAGGTTTTCCTGAGGCTTTTTTTATTTTCATTGAATATGCATGGGCATGCCATGTAGTTTCGTTTAACATAAGGTCATGAGCAACTATGATGCATTAATCAATACTTCTTTTGGTGCGATTGCTATTTCAGCACATGCGAACCAACTGGCGATTGAGTTCCTGACCGACCCACCTTCAAAAGAAAATAAGCAGTCTGCAAATCCGCTAGTAGCAAGAGCTTACGAGCAAATCATTCAGTATCTGCAAAATCCCACGCCATTTAATTTACCTATAAGTCTACATGGCACCGAATACCAACAGCGTGTATGGCAGGCTATTGCGTCTATTCCATTAGGTCAAACCCGAACCTATGGCCAATTATCCCGCCAAATAAGCTCTGGTCCTCGTGCCGTTGCTAATGCCTGCGGTGCTAATCAATTACCCTTAATCATTCCATGTCATCGTGTAGTGGCCCAGAATGGTATTGGCGGCTTTATGCAAAGCAAACTAAATGGCTTACAAGTAAAAAAATGGTTGTTGAAGCACGAAGGTGTTGATATGAGTAAATATGAGTGAGCATGCACTCTCTCCACCAGAGGCTGCAGAGCTAGATATATTCATAGATCATTTATGGCTTGAAGATGGCTTATCTAAAAACACACTGGAAAGTTATCGGTTAGATTTAACTACTTTCGCACTTTGGTTGGCTAAGCAAAACAAGCAACTACTGACTATAGACCAAGCAGATATCCAGCAATACCTTGCCGTAAAATTTCCATTAAGTAAGCCTCGTAGCATTGGTCGCCTGATAGCCAGTATGCGACGTTTCTATCGTTTTCTATTGCGTGAAAATAAAATCAGCAAAGACCCAACATTGCAAATTCAATCACCTAAATTACCGCGAAGTTTGCCAAAAAGTTTAAATGAAGATGAAGTGATTGCCTTGTTGAATGCCCCAAATATTAACGAATCTGCGGGTTTGCGTGACAGGGCCATGCTAGAGCTTCTATACGCATGCGGTTTGCGCGTATCGGAATTGGTAGGGATTAAAGTAACCGAGGTCAGTGTAAGTGATGGCGTGGTGCGGGTCACCGGTAAAGGGAGCAAAACAAGATTGGTGCCTATGGGCGAAGAAGCTGTAGATTGGATAGCCCGTTACCTAAAAGCAGCCAGGTCAGAAATATTGCAAAAGCGTTTGAGTGGTGCCTTGTTTGTAACGAATCGCGGCGATGCCATGACGCGTCAGGCCTTTTGGTATTTAATTAAGCGCTACGCGCTATTGGCGGGGATTAATAAACATATGTCACCACATGTGCTACGCCACGCTTTTGCAACACATCTGTTGAATCATGGGGCAGACTTACGCGTAGTACAAATGTTATTAGGGCATTCGGATATTTCGACTACGCAGATTTATACGCATGTTGCGAGAGAGCGTTTGAAGCAGTTACATTCTATGCATCATCCTAGAGGGTAAAGTAGCTGATTAGGCTGGAATGAAACTGAAGTACGTAGTGAAGTCTTCAATCACAGGGCTAGCATCCCATTCATCAACGATTTCTTTGGCGCGTTTATAATCTGTATCGCTCACACTCACTCTAATCAAGCCAATCGCAGGGACTTCACCCACGCCGCTTTGTAAATGCTCACCTAACACATAAGCAGGAATTTCTTGTTGTTCTAATAGGTTTTTGATGATGTGGCCTTCAATGCTATTCAAGGCGTTATAAACAGTTATCATTTTGCAGACCTTTCTATTATCACGCCTAGTGCTTTCAACCCTGGCAGAATCGCTGGCTTGGCCACTTTAATCGTCACATTTAAGCCACCAAACTCTTTGAAAATGAGCTGGCAGATATGCTCAGCAAGCGCTTCTACTAATTGAAAACTATGCTCGTTTAACGTTGCACGTATACGCCCAACTACTGCGCCATAATCAATCGTATCGGCAATTGCATCACTATTACAGGCTTTAGTTAAGTCGTAGCCAATCTCAATATCTAGGATGATAGTCTGTGGCAGGGTACGTTCCCAATCGGGCACGCCTAGCTTGGTCTGCACTTTAAGTTCGCTTATAAAAATAGTATCCATGCGATATTGGCCCGAGTGATTTGCCTTTATGATTAAAGGTTAAATAGTTTAGAATTAACTTTTTGAATTTTAAAACATCTCAAGCAACTTGAGAGAAATGAATACACAATATGAATGAGTTAGGTTTCGTTCCTGTCACGTTGATCCCCATCATCTGGATTATCGCTGCATATCTTGTAGGGTCTATCTCCTTCGGTATTTTATTTAGCAAGGCGTTTGGCTTGCCAGATCCGCGCACAGTTGGCTCCGGCAATCCTGGTGCAACCAATGTAGCCCGTAGCGGTAAGAAACTACCGGCTATTCTTACTTTGCTGGGCGATGCACTTAAAGGTTGGTTACCAGTGTGGTTGGCGCTGCAATCTAATATGTTGATGTGGGTCGTGGCTGCAGTTGGCCTGGCGGTGTTTTTTGGCCACTTATATCCTATCTATCATCGTTTTAAGGGCGGTAAAGGTGTGGCGACTGCCTTAGGTGTAATGCTGGCAATATCGCCTTTGCTAGGTTTGGCGGCATTGCTAACCTGGGTTGTTGTATTTGCAATTACACGCTATTCATCATTAGGTGCAATTGTGGCGGCTGCATTGTCACCGGTGTATGCTTGGCTCTTACTTTCCGCTTACCGAGACTACATCATTACGGTATCGGTAATGTCAGTATTCTTAATCTGGCGCCATAGAACCAATATCCAAAAATTGCTGACAGGTACAGAGTCTGGCTTTAAAAAAAATTAAATTTCGTTGTTATGCGAAATTTAAGGCGATTGTAAATCAGCCAAATCCCATCTTGGTTTTACGCTAAAGGCATAATCTTTTTTGTTCTTATCTTGAGAGGCTTTTAACCGCATAGCATCCAATCTCATGGCCCCGGCAAAAGCAATCATCGCGCCATTGTCGGTACAGAACTCCAAACGCGGATAGCTTACTTTGCATAGTTTTCTTTTGGTTGCAGCATTTAGTTTTTCGCGTAGTTTGCTATTAGCACCTACGCCGCCAGAAACAATCAGATTATCCAAGCCAGTTTCGCGGAGTGCGGACATGGATTTGGTCGTGAGTACTTCTGTAACGGCTTCTTGAAATTCCCAGGCAATGTCAGCTCTAGTTACTTCATCTAACGGTAGATGTTGATTCGCCAGCGTCAGTACAGAAGTTTTTAATCCGCTAAAACTAAAATTTAAATCACCGCTATTCAGCAAAGGTCTAGGGAGCTTAAAACGTGGTTTTCCAAAAGTAGCTAATTTAGCTAAAGCTGGACCGCCTGGGTAACCCAATCCTAATAATTTGGCGGTCTTGTCAAAGGCCTCTCCGGCGGCATCATCTAATGTGTCGCCGAGTAGTTCGTATTCGCCAATACCATTTACTCGCATCAACTGGCTATGCCCGCCAGAGACAAGTAATGCAACAAACGGAAACGCTGGTGGATTGTCTTCTAATAATGGGGCTAATAAATGGCCTTCTAAGTGATGCACGTTGATAGTAGGGATTTGTAAGCTAAAAGCGAGCGATACTGCAAAACTGGTGCCGACCAGAAGTGCGCCAGACAAGCCTGGTCCCTGTGTGTAGGCGATTGCATCAATGTCTTGTAAGGTTTTTTTTGCGTCTTTAAGTACGTGTTCAGTAAGCGGTAATACGCGGCGAATGTGGTCGCGTGAGGCGAGTTCAGGTACTACGCCGCCATATTCTGCATGCATGTCTACCTGTGAATAGAGTGCATGCGCTAGCAAGCCGCATTCTGTGTCATACAAAGCGAGACCAGTTTCGTCACAAGAGGATTCGATACCTAAAACCAACATTTATTGATTACCTGAAGTTTTTTTGTATAAGTTTTAGATGCTAAATACACAAAACGATTGAAAGAAAGCAATTATACGATTAAAATGGCGGACTTTTCTCGAGTTTGTGGCTATTGAATGCATGACTTGAGACATTATTACCGATAAGAGAGAACGAATGTCTAGTGTACGTGTAAAAGAGAATGAGCCGTTTGACGTTGCTCTTCGCCGCTTTAAGCGCCTAATTGAAAAAACTGGTTTATTGAATGACCTTCGCGCACGCGAGTTTTACGAGAAGCCAACATGGGAACGTAAACGTAAGGCTGCTGCTGCTGTTAAGCGTCAATATCGTCGCTTACGCAACCAGACATTGCCAGCTAAACTTTACTAAGTAATTAGTTAGTTAGCCATGTCGTTAAAAGCTCAGATATCTGAGGACATGAAAACCGCCATGCGCGCTAAAGATAGCGCGCGTTTAGGCGCAATTCGCTTGCTACAAGCTGCAATTAAACAGCGTGAAGTAGATGAGCGAATCGAGTTAAATGACACTGATGTCATTGCAGCGATTGAAAAAATGCTCAAACAACGTCGTGATTCTATTGCGGCGTATGAGTCTGCAAATCGCCAAGATCTTGCTGATGTAGAGAAGTTTGAAGTTACCGTATTGCAAACTTACCTCCCGCAACAGTTGACTGAAGATGAGCTTAATGCAATTCTTGAAAAGGTTGTTGTCGAAACTGGCGCTTCTGGCATCAAGGATATGAGTAAAGTCATGGCAGCGATTAAGCCATTGGTGGTTGGCCGTGCTGATATGGGTAAGATATCTGGATTAATCAAAACCCGTTTAGGTTAAGTTTCATAAAATTAAAGTAGTTAAAATTAAGGAGCGATTAGCTCCTTTTTTGTTTTTGTAGTCTTTATGCGATACTTTGTGCTTTGATGAATTATCTTGTTCTTTAAGCAATCAATCAATTTTTGAGCGAGAGGAATAAAGTGCAAGACGTACAGCGCATATCGACAAAGACAGTACTTATGTACGGCGAGGAAGCGAGCACTGCGCAACGTAGCAATTTGTTCCTAACAGCCAAAAAGTGACATAGCTAATGATTCCTGAAAGTTTCATACAAGAACTCCTCAATCGCGTGGACGTGGTTGATGTAGTAGATAAAAGCGTGCCGCTTAAAAAAGCAGGTGCGAACTACTCTGCTTGCTGCCCATTCCATAATGAAAAATCCCCAAGCTTTACTGTAAGTCCAACCAAGCAGTTCTATCATTGTTTTGGTTGCGGTGCACATGGCACGGCGATTGGTTTTTTAATGGAATATCAGGGCTTAAGCTTTATTGAAGCTATTCATGACCTTGCCAAAATGGTTGGTATGATAGTCCCCCAGGAAACGCGTGATGAAAATCGGCCAGCACAGAAAACTGTTGTAGGCTTGCAGGAGTCTTTGCAGCAAGCCGCTCAATATTATAAATCCGAGCTTAAAAACTCACAGCGAGCGATTGATTACTTAAAAGCGCGTGGCTTAAGTGGCCAAGTGGCAGCTAAATTCCAGATTGGGTATGCACCGGCCGGCTGGCAGAACTTGCAAAGCGTTTTCCCGCAATATGAAAGCGAAGCCCTAAATATTGCTGGATTGGTGGTGGAGAATGAGCAAGGGCGGCGTTATGACCGTTTCCGTGATCGCATCATGTTCCCAATTCATGACCAAAAAGGCCAAGTCATCGGCTTTGGTGGGCGTGTGATTAATCCGGAAGATACGCCTAAATATTACAACTCACCTGAAACCCCGCTGTTCCAAAAAGGTCATGAGTTATATGGCTTGTTTTTGGCGCGCCGTGCTATCCGTGATGCAGGCCGCGCGTTGGTGGTAGAAGGCTATATGGATGTCGTAGCGTTAGCACAATATGGCATTGAATATGCCGTGGCGGCATTGGGCACAGCAACTACGCCAATTCACATTACTAAGCTGATGCGGCAGGCGGATGAAGTGGTGTTTTGTTTCGATGGTGATAATGCCGGACGTACTGCTGCTTGGCGAGCGGCCATGAATGCGCTTCCTGCGCTGACTGATGGATTGAAACTTTCTTTCTTATTCTTACCCAAAGAACATGATCCGGATTCTTACGTGCGGGAGTTTGGTAAAGTGAAGTTTGAGGCTGAGATCAAGGCGGCAATGCCGCTCTCGCAATATATCTTGAAGCACTTGAGTGAAGATAATGCCATGCAAAGCCAGGAAGATCGCGTGCGGTTCTTGAACGAAGCTGAGCCTATCATGCAGCAGATCAATGCACCGCGTAGTGCGATGTACCTGCGTAAAAAAGTAGCAGAACTGGCGCAGTTATCGCTAGAAGAAATGCATAGCCTACTGAAATTGCCTAGCCTCAATAAGGCGCCAGTGCAGGCAAGGCCCAAGCAAACACGCACTACGATTTCACTCTATAAGCGTATTTGCCTGATGCTACTGATGCGCCCTACATTAGCCAGCGAAGAGGATGTGTTATGGGTAAAAAATGATACCGATGAAGAGCTATTATTGCAGCAGGCTATTGAAACTTGCCTGCTTCACCCTCATTCTAAACCAGTAGTAATATTGCGCGAACTCACCAGAGAAATTGAAGGTAAGGTTGATGCAAAATTATTGCGTGAATTAGAGCGGGAACTAAGCCTTCTCGATGAAACCTTGGATTTCGCATCAGAATTTGCAGGGGCAAAGCAGCAGTTACAGCAAATGTACTTGCAAAAACAAGAAGATATTTTACTTGCGCAAATCAGTGAAAAGCCCTTAAGCGCACTGACAGAAAACGAGAAAGCTTTACTGAAAAATCTCGGTAATAAGCCCAGTCAAAATAGGGTTTAATTCTGTTATAATATAGGGTTACAAAAATCGTGTTAGCCATGCATAAAGTAATATATTCAGCATGGTAATCGCATAAATTTAGAGGTAAGTCATGGCAAGACCAAAGAAAAGCGATCAATTAGCAGAAAAGAAAAGTATGGAATTCGTCAGCCCTGAGCTGCAGGAAGCCAGTGCTGAAGAACGTCGCACGCGCCTCAAGACCCTGATTGTATTGGGTAAAGAGCGTGGCTATCTTACTTATGCGGAAATCAACGACCACTTACCGGATGATGTGCAGGATTCCGAGCAGATTGACGGCATTATCGGCATGATCAATGACATGGGTATCCAGGTGTACGAAGAAGCGCCTGATGCCGAAGTGTTGCTCATGTCTGATGCACCCCCACCGGTAACGGACGAAGATGCTGTTGAAGAGGCTGAGCAAGCACTTGCTACAGTAGACTCTGAGTTTGGCCGTACTACTGACCCGGTGCGTATGTATATGCGTGAAATGGGCACGGTAGATTTGCTGACTCGCGAAAGCGAAATCGAAATCGCACGACGTATTGAAGACGGCCTTAAACATATGGTACAAGCCATTGCCGCTTGTCCAACCACCATTGCCGCTTTGCTGGAAATGGTTGATAAAGTTGAAAAAGACGAACTAAGCGTAGATGACTTGGTTGATGGCCTGATTGATTCAGATATTGGATTGGATGATGCTATCCCTGAAGAGGCTTCCGAAGAAGAAGCGCCGGAGGTAGAAGAAGAGGAAGGCGATGACGAAGACGGGGCTAAAGCAGCTGCAATCTCGGCAGAAGCATTAGCCAAACTTAAAGATGAAGTATTGAGCCGTTTCGCCATTGTGCGTGCAGCTCACCAGAAAATGACAGTGATCCTGGCTGAAAGAGGTTCACAGGATTCAGAATATCAAAGTTTATTAGCCGAAATCTTGGAAGAATTAACCGCATTCCGTTTTTCAGCTAAACAAGTTGAAGGTCTATGTGACCAAGTTCGCGACATGGTAGAAACCGTACGCGGACATGAGCGCAAAGTGTTGGACTTCTGTGTAGAAAAATCTGGTATGCCACGCCCGCATTTCATTAAATCATTCCCAGGTAACGAAAGTAACTTGGATTGGCTGGCTGAAGAGCTCAAAGCGGATAAACCTTACGTAGAAAAACTTTCACGTTATAACCACTCCATTATTGATCAGCAACAACGCTTGATTGATTTGGAAAACAAAGTGGGTATTCCAATCAAAGAGCTTAAAGAAATCAATAAGCAGATGTCTACGGGTGAGGCCCGCGCCCGCCGTGCTAAACGCGAGATGATTGAAGCTAACTTGCGATTGGTGATTTCTATTGCGAAAAAATACACCAACCGTGGCTTGCAGTTCTTAGACTTGATTCAAGAAGGCAATATCAGCTTGATGAAAGCGGTAGATAAATTTGAATACCGTCGTGGTTTCAAATTCTCAACCTATGCCACATGGTGGATTCGCCAGGCAATTACACGTTCTATTGCCGACCAGGCACGTACGATTCGTATTCCTGTACACATGATTGAAACGATTAATAAAATGAATCGTATCAGCCGTCAAATTCTGCAGGAAACAGGGGTAGAGCCAGATCCAGCATTGTTGGCAGAGAAAATGGAAATGCCTGAAGACAAGATCCGCAAAATCTTGAAAATCAGCAAAGAACCAATTTCAATGGAAACGCCGATTGGTGACGATGAAGATTCACACTTAGGTGACTTCATTGAAGACAGCACAACGCTGGCGCCAGTGGATGCAGCGGTATATGCAAGCTTGCGTGATGCAACTTCTGAGGTCTTGGAATCACTTACACCGCGTGAAGCTAAGGTATTACGTATGCGTTTTGGTATCGAAATGAATACTGACCATACACTGGAAGAAGTGGGTAAACAGTTTGATGTAACGCGTGAGCGTATTCGTCAAATTGAGGCGAAAGCATTACGTAAATTGCGTCATCCAACACGTTCAGAGCGTTTGCGTAGCTTCTTAGAGACAGGGCAAGACTAATAAAATAGTGCCAAAGGTTTTGGCCCCCTAGCTCATGCTTGGTTAGAGCAGCGGACTCATAATCCGTTGGTGCTGTGTTCGACTCACAGGGGGGCCACCAT
>JBKJOT010000089.1:0-28188 GCA_046595335.1 Methylotenera sp. | reverse complement strand
AAACTCCGCCTCCCCCAAAAGACTTGCCGCCAGAAGGTTCGCCAAGTTTCTTTGACCGGATGCTTGAAAAGATTGGTTTTTAAGTAAATCAAACCAATCTTTCAGTGGACACTAACTCGCCAATTTTTGTAAATTGGCGACCTTATGTGGTAACAAAAAATAGGCTTTTAGCCAACAATAGTTAAGGTAATAAGTCATCATGGGTAATCCATTAAAAATCGTTATTGCTGGCTGTTCCGGCCGCATGGGTCATGCATTGCTTGAAGGCGCTTTCGCTGATGGTGATTTAGTGTTGCATGGCGCGTTAGATAGAAGCGGTAATCCTGCGTTGGGACGTGATGCAGGCGAACAGCAAGGCAAAATGTCTGGGGTAAAAGTCAGTGATGATATCGCCGCTGCATTAACTGGAGCCGACGTATTGGTAGACTTCACACGTCCTGAAGCCAGTATGTTGTATCTTGAAGCCTGCCAAAAGGCCAATGTGAGAATGGTGATTGGTACGACGGGCTTTTCAGCACAACAAAAACAGGCCATTGAGAATGCTGCAAAAAACACTGCTATCGTGTTTGCGCCTAACATGAGTGTGGGCGTTACATTATTGATTAACCTTGTGCAGTCTGCAGCTAAAGTACTCAATGAAGGCTATGACATTGAAATTATGGAAGCCCATCATCGTCATAAAGTAGATGCTCCTTCCGGAACCGCACTGCGTTTGGGTGAGGCTGCTGCCAGTGCCTTAGGACGTAACCTGGAAGAATGTGCTATATACGGCCGTGAGGGCGTTACCGGTGAACGTGATCCAAGTACCATTGGTTTTGCCACTGTGCGCGGTGGGGATGTAGTGGGTGACCATACGGTATTATTTGCCGGTATCGGTGAACGTGTGGAGTTAACGCACAAAGCCAGTAGCCGCGCGACTTTTGCGTTAGGTGCTTTGCGTGCTGCAAAATTCTTAAGTAGCAAAAAAAACGGCCTGTATGACATGCAGGATGTATTAGGTCTGCGTTAATATCACCTTGCTTCAATAGCAATATTGGGCTGCATAAATATAATAAGTTTATGAGCCTAAGGCATCATTAGCAGGACTTTTTGCCTACTGCTGGCATTGATAAGTCGCGATTTTTTCGCTATAATTCGTTAATTCTGAAACGGGAAGAGTATACAAGCTCCTCCCGTTTTGCATATCTGCCATCTGTTCATGATGGACAAAGTAAAAATTAGTTAACTTATGTTAAAACAAGGAATTATCGTGCCGCAAAACCTGCCCGCCATACTCGTACTAGCAGATGGAACTGTGTTTCGTGGCATATCAATTGGTGCGGCCGGCAATACTGTAGGTGAAGTTGTATTTAATACCTCGATGACCGGCTACCAGGAAATACTCACTGACCCATCTTATAGCAAGCAAATCGTTACATTAACCTATCCGCACATCGGTAATTACGGTGTGAACCTGGAAGATGTCGAATCCAGCCAGGTCTACGCAAGTGGTTTGATTATTCGCGACTTGCCGCTGGTGCATAGCAATTTCAGGAATACCCAGTCTTTGTCAGAATATCTAGTAGCGAATAATATCGTTGCGATTGCTGATATCGATACGCGCAAGCTCACCAGGATCTTGCGTGAAAAAGGTGCACAAACCGGCGCGATTGTCGCCGGTGAAGCTGACGAAGCAAAAGCTATCGCTAAAGCACAGGAGGTTATCGCGGGCTTCCCAGGGTTGACTGGTATGGATCTAGCTAAGGTTGTAAGCTGCGAAAAAGCGTATGAATTTGACCAAGGTGAATGGGCGTTAGGTAAGAGCTACACTGATGCGCCAGCTCCGCAATTCCACGTAGTGGCTTTTGATTATGGTGTTAAACGCAATATTCTTCGTATGCTGGTTTCACGCGGCTGTAAAGTCACGGTATTGCCTGCGCAAGCATCAGCCGCAGAAGCGCTGGCTTACGAACCGGATGGCGTGTTCTTGTCTAATGGTCCTGGTGATCCAGAGCCTTGCGATTACGCAATCTCAGCGATTAAAACTATTGTAGATTCAGGCATGCCTACCTTTGGTATTTGTTTGGGTCACCAATTATTGGCATTAGCCAGTGGTGCAAAAACCCACAAAATGAAATTCGGCCATCACGGCGCGAACCATCCAGTACAAGATACTGAAAGTAAACGCGTTTACATTACTAGCCAGAATCATGGCTTTGCGGTAGATGCAGCAACATTGCCAGCGAATATTAAAACGACTCACGTATCGTTATTTGATGGCAGCCTGCAAGGCATCGCACGTACCGATCAACCTGCATACAGTTTCCAAGGTCACCCAGAGGCAAGCCCTGGCCCGACTGAAATGAGTTATTTGTTCGATAAATTTATTTCTATGATGAGTAAAAATAAATAGCATGTTGTTAATTACCGTTTTTTTTTTACTGATTGTTATGTTGCTAGTAACGTGTCGAAAAGAGACTAAGGATCATGAAGACAAGGTGGTTGTGAAATGGCTATTCCCTTTTACTAAATCTTGGCAAAACCGTTTAGAAGAAATCGAACAGTCTTTCGTTAATAATTCTGCGAATAGTACAAAGTGGGTATATAAAATTACTCGGTTTGTATTAAGCCTTTCTTCAAAGTTACATGAACTAATACATGGGCTTATAGCAGTTTTGGTGTTGTCGGTAGTGGCAGCATCTTTTTTTGGATTTGAACAATATTGGTATTTACCAATAGTTATATTTTTTGCTATTTGTTTTCTCGCTGGAGCAATCAAAAGCTTGTATTTAAGGAAATTATAGGTAATGGCTAAGCGTACCGACATTAAATCCATTTTGATCATAGGCGCGGGTCCGATTGTCATCGGCCAAGCCTGTGAATTTGACTACTCAGGCGCTCAAGCCTGTAAAGCCCTGCGTGAAGAAGGTTACCGCGTTATTCTGGTGAACTCTAATCCAGCGACCATCATGACCGATCCAGAGATGGCAGATGCGACGTATATTGAACCTGTTACTTGGCAAATCGTAGAAAAAATCATCGCCAAGGAGCGTCCAGATGCTTTGCTGCCCACCATGGGAGGCCAAACTGCGCTGAACTGTGCGCTGGATCTAGACAAGCACGGCGTGCTTAAAAAATACAATGTTGAATTAATTGGCGCTTCAAAAGACGCGATTGATAAAGCCGAAGATCGCCAGAAATTCAAAGAAGCCATGACTAAAATCGGTTTGGGTTCTGCACGTTCTGCCATAGCCCATAGCATGGAAGAGGCTTTGCAAGTGCAAGCGGCTATTGGTTACCCGGCGATTATTCGCCCATCATTCACCATGGGTGGCAGCGGCGGCGGTATCGCTTATAATCGTGAAGAGTTCATGACGATTTGTGAGCGCGGTTTGGATGCTTCACCTACCAGCGAATTGCTGATTGAAGAGTCATTATTAGGCTGGAAAGAATATGAGATGGAAGTAGTTCGCGACTCTGCGGACAACTGCATCATCATCTGCTCGATTGAGAATTTGGACCCGATGGGTGTGCATACCGGTGACTCGATCACTGTCGCTCCAGCGCAGACCCTGACGGACAAAGAATACCAAATCATGCGTAATGCCTCATTGGCAGTGTTGCGTGAAATCGGCGTGGATACCGGCGGTTCTAATGTACAGTTCGCGATCAACCCTGATGATGGCCGTATGATCGTGATTGAGATGAACCCGCGCGTATCCCGTTCATCGGCATTGGCTTCTAAAGCGACCGGTTTCCCGATTGCTAAAGTCGCTGCGAAATTAGCGGTAGGTTTTACACTGGATGAATTACGTAATGAAATCACGGGCGGTGCGACTCCAGCTTCTTTCGAGCCTTCGATTGACTATGTCGTTACAAAAATTCCAAGATTCGCGTTTGAGAAATTCCCGCAAGCAGATTCGCGTTTAACCACACAGATGAAATCCGTAGGCGAAGTGATGGCAATTGGCCGTACTTTCCAGGAGTCATTCCAGAAAGCATTGCGCGGCTTGGAAGTGGGCGTGGATGGCCTAGACGAGAAAACCACGGACATGGACACCATTACCAAAGAGCTAGGTGTACCTGGCCCGGAGCGTATCTGGTATGTGGGTGATGCATTCCGTATGGGCATGACCGTGCAACAAGTATTCGATCATTCCAAGATTGACACATGGTTTTTGGTGCAGATCAAAGACCTGATTGACCGTGAACAAGCGCTAAAAGGTAAGCAGATTGCCGACCTAGATAAACAGGCTTTGCTCAAGCTTAAACGGAGCGGCTTCTCTGATAGACGTTTAGCCACTCTACTGAACACGGACCAGCACGCCGTGCGTGCCTATCGGCAGGCATTGCAAGTACGTCCGGTGTACAAGCGCGTGGATACTTGTGCAGCAGAGTTCTCAACCAATACAGCTTATATGTATTCGACCTATGAAGAAGAGTGCGAAGCGCAGCCAACCAATAACAAAAAAATCATGGTGTTGGGTGGCGGGCCAAATCGTATCGGCCAAGGGATTGAGTTTGATTACTGCTGTGTTCATGCTGCGTTTGCGATGCGTGAAGATGGTTATGAAACCATCATGGTCAACTGTAATCCTGAAACCGTTTCAACCGACTACGACACGTCTGACCGCTTGTATTTTGAGCCGGTGACATTGGAAGATGTGCTGGAAATCGTTGCCTTAGAAAAGCCAGTGGGCGTGATCGTGCAATATGGCGGTCAAACGCCATTGAAACTGGCACGTGATCTGGAAAAAGCCGGTGTGCCTATCATCGGTACGACTCCGGATGCCATTGATATGGCTGAAGATCGCGAGCGCTTCCAAAAAATGCTGCAAAAACTTGGCTTGAAACAACCGCCCAACCGTACAGCCAGAACGCCGGAAGAAGCGCTTCGCGGTGCTTTGGAAATTGGTTACCCGCTTGTGGTGCGACCAAGCTATGTATTAGGCGGCCGCGCCATGGAAATCGTTCAGGAGCAAAGCCAGCTAGAGCGTTATATGCGTGAAGCTGTGAAAGTATCGAACGAATCTCCAGTATTATTGGACAGGTTCTTGAACGATGCATTGGAAGTGGATGTGGATGCGCTTTGTGACAATACTGGCGATGTGATTATCGGCGGCATTATGGAGCACGTGGAACAAGCCGGTGTACATTCAGGCGACTCAGCCTGTTCATTGCCGCCTTATAGTTTGTCTGCGGCCTTGCAAGATGAGTTGCGCGACCAAACCAAGCAAATGGCAAGGGCATTAGGTGTAGTGGGCTTAATGAACGTGCAATTTGCCATTCAGGGTGAAACCGTGTTTGTGCTAGAGGTGAACCCTAGGGCTTCACGAACCGTACCGTTTGTTTCTAAAGCTTGCGGCTTGCAGTTGGCTAAAATCGCTGCCCGTTGCATGATTGGTACTTCACTTAAAGCGCAAGGCGTGACACATGAAGTAATTCCGCCATTCTACTCAGTGAAAGAAGCGGTATTTCCGTTCATTAAATTCCCAGGTGTAGATACTATCCTTGGGCCTGAAATGAAATCGACCGGCGAAGTAATGGGCGTAGGTTCTACATTTGCTGAAGCGTTCTTGAAGTCACAGTTAGGCGCTTCTACCAAATTGCCAAAAGAGGGTAGAGCGTTCATCAGTGTGCGTAAAGAAGATTACTTGAAAGTCGTGGATATCGCAGAAGCCTTAGTTCAGTTAGGCTTTAGCTTGGTAGCGACTAAAGGTACTGCTGCCTCATTAACCGCTAATGGCTTAAAAGTAGCATCAGTCAATAAAGTGGCGGAAGGTCGCCCACATATCGTAGACATGATTAAGAATGGCGATATCAGCTTTATCGTTAATGTGACGGAAGACAAACGCGCAGTGGCAGATTCTTATGAGATACGCCGTACTGCGTTGCAGAATAAAGTAACTTATTACACCACGATTGCAGGTGCGCGTGCCGCATGTATCGGTATGGCGCACATGGAAGAGTTACAGGTAGAGTCTATTCAGAATTTACATAAGCAGCTTATATAAATAATTAAAAGACTCATTTCATCACTAAGTAAATTTTACCGGGTAGTAATGATATAAATTCCTGGAAAATCATGTAATATAATCATCGTTAACCACGCCTCTCCAGGTGTGGTTTTGTTTTTTAGTATAAGGAAAGTTGTATGGCAGTTACCCAAATACCCGTAACCGTACGTGGTGCAGAACTCATGAAAGAGGAACTACAGCGCTTACGCAGTGTTGATAGACCGTATATTATTCAAGCGATTGCCGAAGCACGTGCTCAAGGTGATTTGTCTGAAAATGCTGAATACGAAGCTGCTAAAGAGCGTCAAAGCTTTATTGAGGGGCGTATTTCCGAGCTGGAAGCAAAGTTATCTAACCTACAAATTATCGACCCGCAAACATTGAATGCCGAAGGCCGTGTGGTATTTGGCGCGACTGTACGCTTTGAAGACCTGGATTCCGGCGATACGAAAATCTACCAAATCGTTGGTGACGATGAAGCTGATATCAAAGGCGGTAAAATCTCTGTGAGTTCTCCTATCGCGCGTGGGTTGATTGGTAAAACCGAAGGGGAAGTAGCTGAAGTCATGGCGCCAGGCGGCATTAAAGAATACGAAATCCTGGATGTGCAATACATCTAAAGCAGCATATTGAAGACTGTTAGTCCAAATTTGGCCATATTATTTAGACCCATTATTGAAAGATAAAGATGAAGCAATTTTTAGATAAATTCGCACTTATCCTCATTACTTTGTGGGTTGGTGCGCTATGGAGCACAGGCGGAACGGCTTATGTGTTGTTTCATAACTTGCAGGATAGGCAGCTTGCAGGCCAGTTAGCTGGCATATTATTTACCTATGTTTCATATATTGGAGTGTTTGCCGGTTTTTATTTGCTAATCCAGCGCTTGTTGAGTTATGGTACCTCAGCACTGAAACAAGGCTTTTTCTGGGCAGTATTTTTTATGCTAATTCTGACACTAGCCGGTCATTTCGGCATTCAGCCTTTGTTAGCGCAGTTAAAAGCCAGCGCCTTTCCTGGCGACGTGATGCAAAGTGTATTTGCTAGCCGTTTCCGTACATGGCACGGCGTAGCAAGTATTGCTTACTTGGTGGAAGGCTTGTTAGGTTTCGTGCTGGTGCTTAGGGCTAGGTCGTAGAGGTAATAAAAACCAAATAGCAAAGCAGTCTCGTAATGCTATTGTGATACTTACTTCAGCGGAATGACGATTTTCGGTTTGTCTGCAGATTTACGGTAAACCACTAATTGCTTACCGATATGGTGTACGGCAATTGCATTAGACTTAGCACAGATTTCAGCCAACATTTGGCTGCGTAACTCGCGGTCATCACCCATTACCTTGATTTTAATGAGTTCATGCGCATTGAGGTTCACTTCAATTTCTTTCAATACGCTTTCAGTCAGACCATTATTGCCTATCATGACAACTGGGCTCAAGCTGTGTGCAAGACCGCGTAAATAACTAATTTGTTTCGAATTCACAGTGATATCTTATTGATTTATAAAGGCGAGCAGTTTAACAGATGAAACTAAAACCTTCCAGCAAAGCTTGGATGCATGAACATGTGAATGACGAGTACGTAAAGCGCGCGCAAAAAGAAGGTTATCGTGCACGCGCGGCTTACAAGCTGATTGAGATAGACGATAAAGACAAGTTAATTAAACCCGGCATGACGATAGTTGACTTGGGCGCGACCCCCGGCAGTTGGTCGCAAGTCGCAGTGCAGCGCTTAAAAGGACAAGGCCGTATTATCGCGCTGGATATGTTGGACATGCAGCCCATAAAAGGCGTTGAATTTATACAGGGCGACTTCCGTGAAGAATCTGTATTAAAGTTATTGGAAGAACAATTAAATAATAAGCAAGTAGACCTTGTAATTGCCGATATGGCACCCAATATTTCTGGTATAGCCAACGTTGACCAAGCTGGTGCAGCTTATTTAACGGAGCTAGCGTTGGAATTTAGTAAAGATTGGCTTAAACCAAGTGGTAATTTTTTAGTCAAAGTTTTCATAGGTGCAGGGTTTGACGAAATTTTACAAAATATGCGTCAAATGTTTGATAAAGTAGTGACTCGTAAGCCTAAAGCATCAAGAGACAGAAGTAGTGAAGTGTATCTACTTGGATTAGGGCGGAAGCCTTGATTGATATTCAGATAGCTATCTAAGTGTAGTAACGCAGTTGAATAGCATATCGTTTTTGTTTTTTTCCCTTTTTATAAGGATGTTATTTTGAACAACATATTTAAGAATATTGCTATTTGGTTAGCTATCGCCATGGTATTGATGGCTATTTTTAATTTATCCGGCGTAAAAAATAGCGCCGATAGCCAAATCGTATATTCCCAGTTTATCCAGGAAGTTAAAGACGGCCGTATTGCCAAGGTGCAAATCGATGGACGTGTCTTGCATGGTACGACTTCAGATGGCAAGAAATTCAATACTTTCGCGCCTACTGACCCGTGGTTAGTTTCCGACTTGCTTAAAAATAACGTTACCGTAGAAGCCAAACCTGAAGAAGAGCAATCATTGCTCATGAGCATTTTTGTTTCATGGTTCCCAATGATTCTATTGATAGGTGTATGGATATTCTTTATGCGTCAAATGCAGGGTGGCGGCAAAAGTGGTGGCCCATTCTCATTTGGTAAAAGTAAAGCACGTCAGTTAGATGAAGGTAATAACCAAACGACATTCGCTGACGTTGCTGGTTGCGATGAAGCTAAAGAAGAAGTAACTGAGATCGTTGAATTTTTGCGTGATCCTACCAAATTCCAGAAACTTGGCGGCCGTATTCCACGCGGTGTCTTGATGGTTGGGCCTCCAGGTACCGGTAAAACTTTATTGGCGCGCGCAATTGCCGGGGAAGCTAAAGTGCCATTCTTTACTATCTCAGGCTCTGATTTCGTCGAGATGTTCGTAGGTGTAGGTGCATCTCGTGTACGTGACATGTTCGAACAAGCGAAAAAAAGCTCGCCTTGTATCATCTTTATTGATGAGATCGATGCGGTTGGACGTCATCGTGGTGCCGGTACTGGCGGTGGGAATGACGAACGCGAACAAACATTGAACCAGTTATTGGTCGAGATGGATGGTTTCGATGGCAACTCTGGCGTGATTGTGATTGCTGCAACTAACCGTGCCGATGTATTGGATAAAGCGTTATTACGTCCGGGCCGTTTTGACCGCCAAGTCATGGTGTCATTGCCGGATATCAAAGGCCGTGAGCAAATCTTGTTAGTACATATGCGTAAAGTGCCAATTGATGCCGACGTAAAAGCGGACATTTTGGCACGCGGTACGCCAGGTTTCTCCGGGGCTGATTTAGCAAACCTGGTTAATGAAGCAGCTTTATTCGCGGCGCGTCGTAACAAGCGTACTGTGGATATGCAGGATTTTGAAGATGCGAAAGACAAAATCTACATGGGTCCGGAGCGTAAATCCATGGTCATGCGTGAAGAAGAGCGTCGCAACACTGCTTACCATGAATCCGGCCATGCAGTCGTCGCCAAATTACTACCAAAAGCCGATCCTGTGCATAAGGTAACCATAATGCCGCGCGGCTGGGCCTTGGGTTTAACTTGGCAGTTGCCGGAGTTTGACCGTATCAGTAACTACAAAGACAAGATGCTGGAAGAGATTTCCATCCTGTTTGGTGGTCGTATCGCCGAAGAAATCTTCATGCATCAGATGTCTACAGGTGCTTCAAACGACTTTGACCGTGCAACTAAGTTAGCACGTGATATGGTGACGCGTTACGGTATGTCTGATGCGCTGGGGATTATGGTATACGCTGGTGATAATCAGGATTCTTTCTTCGGCAACATGAGTTCTAAAACCGTATCTGAAGCGACACAGCAAAAAGTAGACACTGAGATTCGCCGGATTTTGGATGAGCAATATGGAGTTGCACGTAAATTGCTTGAAGATAATCGTGACAAAGTAGAAGCCATGACGGCAGCCTTGATGGAACTTGAAACCATTGATGCAGATCAGATAAACGATATCATGGCAGGTATTCCGGTTCGTCCACCTAAACCTACGCAAGGTAAGGCGAATCCGCCGCGTGGTGGTTCGACAGGTACAACGATTGCGCCAAATCCACAGCCAACTGCTAAGACTTAAACAATAGTAGATTAACGATAGGCTAGGTAACCGAATGGTTATCTAGCCTTTTTTGTTGGGTATAATGCTTTATGCAAGTTCAACAAAAATTCCAATGCGGTAAATATAAACTTATTCTTAACCGTCCACATGTCATGGGTATCGTCAATGTCACCCCTGATTCTTTTTCTGACGGGGGTAAGTTCGCTTCCGCTGACCTCGCTATTCAACATGGGCTACAACTCATTGCAGAAGGTGCAGACATATTGGACATCGGTGGGGAATCTACGCGTCCCGGAGCGATTCCTGTTAGCTTAGATGAAGAGTTGAGTCGCGTGATTCCGGTGATTGAAGTACTCAGTAAAATGACTACAGTGCCTATTTCTATTGATACTTGTAAGCCGGAAGTTATGCGTCAAGCGATTGTTGCTGGTGCTGATATCGTGAATGATGTGCGTGCATTACAAGAATTAGGCGCGTTGGAGATTGTAGCCGCTAGCAATGCCGGCGTTTGTTTGATGCACATGCAAGGTAATCCGCAAACTATGCAAATTGAGCCCCACTATGAAAATGTGGTTGAAGAAGTTAAGCAGTTTTTATTAGGCAGACTGCATGCCGCCGAGCAAGCAGGGATAGGAAAAGCGCGTATTTTACTAGACCCAGGATTTGGCTTCGGTAAACGTACCGTGCACAATATTGCATTGATACAGAACCTTGCTCAATTAGCCGCGATTGGCCAACCGTTATTGGTCGGGTTATCGCGTAAATCTCTATTAGGTGCGATTGCGGGGGGCGATGAACAGCAACGTTTGCATGCTGGCCTTGCTGCGGCTGTGATATCTGCCATGAAAGGCGCTAAAATACTGCGTGTGCATGATGTAAAAGCCACGGTAGATGCCCTGAAAGTAGTTTCAGCTATACAGCAATGCATTTAAAAGCACACCATTCGAAATCTAAAAAGTAGACATTTAAAAATATGAGCAAAAAATATTTCGGTACAGATGGCATTCGCGGAAAAGTAGGCGAACCACCAATTACTCCAGATTTCGTGATGCGACTAGGTTATGCTGCAGGTCGCGTTTTGACCAGTTTGGAAAGCAATTTAGCAAAAGGTGCGCATCCTACTGTACTGATAGGTAAGGACACCCGTATTTCTGGATACATGCTGGAATCCGCATTGGAGGCGGGGTTATCTGCAGCCGGAGTAGATGTATTAATGGTAGGGCCAATGCCGACACCCGCCGTGGCTTATTTGACCCGTGCATTAAGAGCGCAGGCCGGGATTGTGATTTCTGCTTCTCATAATCCTTTTTACGATAATGGCATCAAGTTCTTTTCCAGCCAGGGTACCAAATTGCCGGACGATATCGAGCATGCGATTGAGGCTGAGCTGGACCAGCCTATGCAAATCATGGAGTCATCCAAGCTTGGCAAGGTGCGCCGCATGGATGATGCTGCTGGGCGCTATGTGGAGTTTTGTAAAAGTACATTTCCATATACTTTAGATCTTCGCGGACTGAAAATCGTGCTGGATTGTGCTCACGGCGCTACTTATCATGTTGCGCCTCCAGTGTTCCATGAATTAGGTGCGGAAATCATTGTGATCGGTAATAAGCCTAATGGTGTCAATATCAATCATGAGGTAGGGTCTACTCATCCGGAAGCGTTGCAGAAAGCTGTGATCGAACATGGTGCTGACTTAGGTATTGCATTTGACGGTGACGGTGACCGTGTGATGATGGTAGATGGCAAAGGCCAACTATTAGATGGCGATCAGTTGTTATATATCATAACAAAGACGCGCCATGCCAATGGCGCATTACAAGGCGGTGTGGTTGGAACATTAATGACCAATCTGGCTTTAGAACATCAATTAAATGCGCTGGATATCCCATTTGCACGTGCGAATGTCGGCGACCGTTATGTGCTGGAATCGCTCGTGCAAAATGAATGGCAACTGGGCGGCGAGAACTCTGGGCATATTTTAGTGCTAGATAAACATAGCAGCGGTGACGGCATCATTTCCGCATTACAGGTATTGCAAGCGGTCGTACAAAGCAAAAAGCCTTTGGCTGAATTAGCTGCGGACCTTGTGCTTTATCCTCAAGTACTCATTAATGTCAAAACCAGCAAAAAAATTGATTTGGCTAGACAAGCTGAAATCAAGGCAGCAGTGGAATCGGCTGAAGCGGAATTGGCCAATAATGGTCGAGTGCTCCTGCGTGCTTCTGGTACCGAACCTAAGATCCGCGTGATGGTAGAAGGCGAAGATGGTGCATTAGTTCAGAGGCTTGCTGAGAAAATCGCACAAGTCGTTACCAAAGTGACGAGCTAACCATAATAACCCGAATGCGCTATATGAAATATTTTGCTATCGGCCTAGGGCGATCAAGGTAAGAAAAATTTAACACGATAGTCATCAATTGTTCATCATTGAATGACATTCTAGCCTCCAGATGAAGAGAAAAAGGAGGCGATGATGTCGTATAGAATGCGTTTATATTTAGATCGCATGCATCAGCTAGACAGCAATATGTGCGTTGCTGTAAACCAGACCAGCCAGTATCGTGTGATTAGGGACTGTTTCAGGACAATAAGCCGTTTAGGTGACGGCGTTATCTGGTACTCACTGATGATCGGTATCATTTGTACTCAAGGTGCTGGTGGTGTCCAGCCGGTTTTACATATGGCTTTAGCAGGCTTGGTAGGTACGTTGAGTTACAAGTGGTTGAAGGGAAAAACCTTACGCCCTCGTCCCTATGAAGTGTGTCAGGATATTTTTCTTACCGGTAAACCTTTAGATAAGTTTAGTTTTCCGTCAGGCCATACCTTGCATGCTGTCGTGTTTGGTTTCGTTGCTTTAAGTTACTACCCCATGCTAGCGATTGTGATTATTCCATTTATTATGATGGTAGGGCTGTCCCGGGTGGTATTAGGTTTGCACTACCCTAGCGACGTGTTGGCTGGTGCATTAATTGGTACGGCAATCGCTGGATTATCATTCTTACTGGTTTAAGTATCCTACGATTCAAAATGTAATATTTCAAAATATTGGATAGGTAGCGGGTGCTGTAAGCTTAAATGGCTCAAGCATTGCTTTCTCCACGCGTCCAGTTCCTCATTACCCATACTTTTCTGTTCAGGTTCAAATACAGGCCTGTGACCACTTAATACTGACCCTATGTTTGCCATGGCACCCTGTGTTTTAGCAATGTAATAAGCAAAATTCCTGAATACTTTCTTATCCCGGAAACGCATTAACTTATAAATCAGCTTGGGTAGTCTTACAACACGCAAAATGCCATCCCAAAACGCTAGCCTGTCCAACATCCTAAGTACGTTTTTATTCGTGCAGTGAAACTGCGGCGCAATGAAGCTAGCAATCACCATACGATTCTGTTTAAGCAAAATACGCGGTGAAGTGTCTAGCAAGGGTGCTAAATAAGCATCCATTGCCCATTCGGAGGCAATATGCGTGAACATGCTGTTTTCCAACCACATAGCCTCATGAGCAGGTACGAAGTGATGATGCGCAATGACGTCTATATATAAATGGCTTGCATAGCCAACGGCTATCGCAATATCTTCATCGGTATTCGCCGATAATAAAAGTTGATGCGCATTTTCCCATAGGTGGGTATGGCGAAAGCGGTGACTCACTACCGCTAAATCCGGCAGGCAAGCTCCTGCCATCACTAAGTCAGGGAAGCGCTTGATCGCGTTCTGTAAACGCGGGTCTAACAATGGCATGGCCCAGAGTAGCGATTGGGAAAAATATAGATGAGTGACTAATCCCCAGGCATTGGCATCTACCGAATAGAGGCAAAAGGGAAGCCACCAATAATATTTCTTTAAGAAAGCTGGAATTGATCGATGTAAGGCCATGTTTCGTAATGTGCTATTAAGAAGTGAACGCAACATGACAAAGCAATGATATTTTGATGACAACTTTCCAGCGCCAGATTTTGTCATATTCATCAAAGTGTCATAAAGATTAGGTATTGTCTGTGCATAAGTGTTTGATTCAATTCAATTGCGAGCGATTATATGACAAATTACATGGCGCCTTATGGGGCTACTTACTTGACTACCAAGCCACTCAAAATACTCTTCATTTCTGATGTTTATTTTCCGCGCATCAATGGCGTATCTACTTCCATCAAGACATTTGTCGAACAGATAAAATCGTTGGGACATGAAGTACATTTGATCGCCCCGGATTATCAGGTTGGAACCCTAGATGAATCCTGGATCAAGCGTATTCCGGCACGTAGCATCTATTTTGATCCTGAAGATAAGCTCATGAAGTATGGTGAGGCGATGAAATTATTGCCTGAATTAGAACAGGAGAAATACGACATCATTCATGTGCATACGCCGTTTGTAGCGCATTACTTGGGCCTTAAGCTGGCAGCTAAGCTTGATATCCCATGTATTGAGACTTATCACACATTCTTTGAGGATTATCTGCACCACTATTTGCCTTGGGTACCAAAATTTATGGCACGCGGGCTGGCAAGGTTAATTTCTAAGCAACAGTGTAATGAGGTAGAGGCTATTGTGGCACCATCTACTCCCATGCTAGATGTGTTACGTGGCTATGGGGTAAATGTATCTGCTGAAGTCATTCCAACAGGCCTGCAGGAGCATAGTTTCAAAGAGGCAGATGGTAAAGCCTTCCGCAAGAAATTCGATATCCCGTTAGATAGGCCGATGTTACTTTACGTAGGCCGCGTCGCTTTCGAAAAGAATATTGAGTTCCTACTAAGCATGGCCATGGTGCTCAGTGATGAGCGCCCGGATATCTTGTTGGTGGTGACTGGTGAAGGGCCTGCTGAAGCAAGCCTGCATAAGCTGGCTAAGACCTTGAATATAGAAAACAACGTTAAATTCCTAGGCTATCTAGATCGCAATACCGAACTTAACGCTTGTTACCAGGCGGCTGATGTGTTTGTATTCGCGTCTAAAAGTGAAACTCAAGGGCTGGTGCTACTTGAAGCAATGGCGCAGGGTACACCTGTAGTAGCAATCGCCGAATTAGGCACAGCTTCTATATTGATAGAAGGTGAAGGTGCCTTAATATCTAAAGAGAGCACGCTTGAATTCGCCGAAAAAGTTCACCAACTCTTGATTTATCCGGAGCAGCGATTTGAGCTTGGCCGTCGCGCAAAAGAATATGCTTTGAGAAAATGGACAGCTAAATTGCAAGCTGAGCGCATGTTGAAATTCTATTCACAATTGATTGCCGAGTATGTATCTAAGCTGAGCAAGAACCGGATGATGTTACGACACCGTGCGAAACAGCAAACCAATGTATAGCATGGTGTAGTAGTTCTAAAGTTAATAGTCATCGTTCTTTTACAGAATTAAATGGCCTAATCCTATCCAGGCTATCTACTCGTGATATTCAGGTAGCTAGCTCGGCGCTTATTAATAAACTTAGCTGTTCCCCGATTGAATAACTATCCAGTACGCCTATAACTCAGCCCGATGTACGCACAAATATAAACAATGGGCGGTGACATTTAGAAAGTGAGTTAAAACACGGAAACGTATACTTATCGCCACGACAGTCTCAATGAGTATGGAGCCCATAAATAGAATTTCAGTTGGGTATTGGAGTAGGTGATGAAAAAGTGCTCGTTTATCCTGGATTGAATATAGCGGGGCTCGGTATCATATGTGCTGGTCGTTATTAAGCCAGTCAATAATATTATTAGACGTGACGGCCAGCGGATAAGAGTGGTTATCCGATAGCCAATATCGTATCGTCACCACTTATATTACGGGATGGTTAATGCAGAACCAGAAAAAGCTGCTTAGATAATTTGCATATCGTCGCAGCTAATATTTCTAAGACTTTATTAGGCCAATATTCCTTATACTGAGATCGTCGAGGATATTGGCTGATGAGGTCGTCAAATTAACCGAATTTACCGGTAATGTAATCTTCAGTTTCACGACGGGTTGGGCGCGTGAAGATGCGGTCAGTATCACCGTATTCGATGAGTTCACCTAGGTACATATAAGCCGTGTAATCAGACACGCGCGCTGCCTGCTGCATATTATGCGTAACAATGACGATGGTGTAATCTTCTTTAAGCTCGTGAATGAGCTCCTCGATACGTGCCGTGGAAATAGGGTCTAAAGCTGAGCAAGGCTCGTCTAGCAGCAAT
Source organism: Methylotenera sp. (assembly GCA_046595335.1). GTDB lineage: Bacteria > Pseudomonadota > Gammaproteobacteria > Burkholderiales > Methylophilaceae > Methylotenera. The sequence continues at coordinate 11,916 of JBKJOT010000089.1, read as the reverse complement.
ACATTTGGTTTTACGGCAACGCCTCGGGCAATACATAAACGCTGCTGTTGGCCGCCTGATAAGCTGGACCCAGTTTGATTCAATTTGTCTTTAACTTCATTCCATAACGCAGCTTTTTGCAGCGCCCATTCTACTCGGTCATTTAATTCGGTTTTAGACAAAGACTCATACTGCTTCACACCAAAAGCCACATTGTCATAAATTGACATTGGGAAGGGCGTTGGCTTTTGGAACACCATACCGACTTTTGCGCGCAACAGGTTAATATCCTGATCTGGTGAGTGGATATCATTGCCATCAATCAGGATTTTGCCTTCAACACGTAATTTCGGATAAAGCTCATACATACGATTGAACGTACGCAATAAAGTAGATTTTCCGCAGCCTGATGGACCGATAAATGCAGTCACCTTGCTAGCCGGAATATCAATCGTGATGTTTTTAAGGGCATGAAATTTACCGTAGTAAAAATTCATGTTCTGCGTAGTGATTTTTGGTACGGTGGTTTGAGTTAACATTTTTTAAAATCCTGAACTAACTTTAGTAGTTATTAGCTTTAGTAGTAGTTATTAGCTTAAGCATTATTAGTTTTGTGACTGGCCTGGGCGGAACAAGGTACGCGCCAATATATTTAAGCCAAGTACAAACAAGGTAATTAACAGAGCACCCGCCCATGCTAGATGTTGCCAATCTTCATAAGGACTCATGGCGAATTGAAAAATCACCACTGCCAAGCTGGAAATCGGTTTGCTCATATCGGCACTCCAGAACTGGTTATTAAGCGCAGTGAATAATAAGGGTGCAGTTTCACCGCTGATCCTTGCCACGGCCAATAATAGCCCTGTCATAATGCCGGTTTTTGCTGACCGATATACAATGTGGATAACGACTTTCCAGTAAGGTGCGCCTAGTGCTGCAGCAGCTTCACGCAGTGTAGTAGGGACTAACTGCATCATATTTTCTGTCGTTCTAACAACAACAGGAATCACGATGAGTGATAACGCTAGTGCACCTGCCCAGCCGGAAAAATGCCCAACCGTATTGACGGCCACTTCATATACAAACAGGCCAATGACAATAGACGGAGCAGAAAGCAAAATATCATTAATAAAACGTGTGGTAGGTGCTAACCATCCTGTTCTGCCATACTCAGATAAATAAGTACCCGCCAAAACACCGACTGGCGTGCCGATAAAGGTGGCAATGAGTACCATGTAGATACTTCCCACGATAGCATTTGCTAAACCGCCGGTACTTCCGGGGGGAGGTGTGGACTTGCTAAACACTTCCATACTTAGGTGGGTAAGACCCTGGCTGAATAATGTCCACAAAATCCACGCTAGAAAAGTCAGTGCGAAAATGACGGTTAAAAGAGACAAGCTCATCGTAACGCCATTAATAATCTTACGTTTGAGATAGAGCTTATTATTAAATTGACTCATGTCTGTTTTCCTTCACGCATTGCTAGGCGAATCAATAGTAGCTTTGCAAGCGCTAGTACAATAAAGGTGATCACGAACAGGGTTAAACCCAGTGTAATCAATGATGAGGTATATACATCCCCGACGGCTTCGGTAAATTCGTTGGCGAGGGCAGAAGAAATGGTGTTGCCAGGCATCATAAGCGACGCTGATAACTCATGTGCGTTACCAATCACAAATGTGACGGCCATTGTTTCGCCCAACGCACGGCCTAGACCAAGCATAATGCCACCGACAACACCGGTTTTAGTATAAGGAAGTACGATATTCCATACCACTTCCCAAGTAGTTGAACCTAATCCATAAGCGGATTCTTTCAGCATGGTCGGGACGATTTCAAAAACATCGCGCATCACTGATGCAGTAAAAGGAATCACCATAATGGCTAGGATAAAACCGGCGGTCAGCATGCCGATACCCATTGGCGGGCCTTGAAATACCACGCCGATTAACGGTAATTCACCTAGATTGTCATTAATCCAAGGCTGCACATGGTCAGCAAAGAACGGCGCAAACACAAACAAACCCCACATGCCGTAAATAATACTTGGGATACCAGCAAGTAATTCAATCGCAATACCTATAGGGCGCTTAAGCCACACGGGTGAAAGCTCAGTGATGAAAATTGCGATACCGAAACTTACCGGGACGCCAATCAGCATTGCAATTAGCGCAGTGATGAAAGTCCCATAAATAGGCACTACACCACCAAATTGAATATCTACAGGGTTCCAGACAGAGCTGGTGTAGAAAGCCGGGCCGAAAGTTTTCAGCGCAGGCAAGCTGCCCATGAACAAGGTGATGATGATACCGAACAATAAAACAAAAACCAGAAAAGCAAAAAACATCGTTGTGCCGCGAAACAGCTTATCTAATCTAGCCCCTGTATTTTTATTTTGTAGAATAGATGACATAGATTGCAGTTCTCTAGTTTTTGACTGTTGATTTAAAGGCGCAGGTGAGAGGTAAGCCTCTCCACCTGCGTTATTCATTTCAATTTCTGAATTGAGCGATGACATATTTTACATTAATCTAAATAATTATTTAGACCAAATCATAGCGCCATCTTTACCTTTAATATTATTTTTCCAGCTTGTTTCAATCAGTTTTACCACGCTATCAGGCATAGGCACATAATCCAGACCTTTAGCCATCAAGCTGCCGTTTGAATAGGCCCAATCAAAGAACTTAAGCACCTCTGCAGCATTTTCTGGTTTGTCTTGAGATTTATGCATCAAGATAAAAGTAGCGCCGGCGATAGGCCAAGTAGTTTTGCCTGGTTCATTAGTCAAGATCTCATAGAAACCAGGAGCACTTTCCCATTTTGCATATTTAGCAGCAGACTGGAAGCTCTCGCTGCTAGGTTTAACAAACTCGCCTTCACTGTTTTGCATTGTTACTGCAGGTAGATTGTTTTCTTTGGCATAAGCGTATTCAACATAACCAATTGAGCCTTTAATGCGCTGAGCGTAAGCGGCAACACCTTCATTACCTTTACCACCCACACCGGTAGGCCATGCTACAGAGGTATCCGCACCCACTTTGGTACCCCATTCTTTACTTACTTTACTTAAGTAGTTAGCAAATACAAAAGTAGTGCCTGAACCATCTGAGCGGTGAACTACAGTAATCGCTGAATCTGGCAATGCCAAACTTGGATTCAAGCTCTTGATTGCTGGGTCATTCCATTTAGTGATTTTTTTAAGGAAAATATTGGCTAACACTTCGCCGCTAAGGCGTAAATCTCCAGATGCCACGCCTGGAATATTCACCACTGGTACTACACCGCCAACTACTGTAGGGAATTGAATAAGACCTGCTTTTTCAAGTGCTTCAGGGGTTAACGGTTTGTCAGATGCACCGAAATCCACAGTTTTATTGGTAATTTGTTTAATGCCGCCGCCTGAACCAATAGATTGATAGTTCAGTTTTACGCCTGTTTTAACGTTGTAAGACTCAGCCCATTTTGCATAAATCGGGTATGGGAAAGTTGCACCTGCGCCAGTAATATCTACCGCGAAAGCGCTTGTTGCCATACTAAGACCAGCAATTAACATTGTGGCCTTTAAACTAAAACTAGATACTTGCATTACATCCTCCTAATTGGTTTGCTGCTGTTGTGTCCTATTGACCAAAACATACTAATCTTTGATTGTGACAAACATGTGACAAATTTTAGTTTTGTCATATTGTCACTACGCCACAGTACATAAGGAATTAAATAAAGGAGATACTCATGCGATAGGCGAGGGCTGCAATCAAGCCTGCACAAGGGATAGTCAGCACCCACGCCCACAGGATGCGCGAAGCCAAGCCCCAGCGCACCGCTGAAACGCGGCGTGATAAGCCTACCCCGATAATTGCTCCGGTGATGGTATGCGTAGTAGAAACGGGAATGCCTAATGAGGTTGCGATAAATAAGGCGATAGCACCAGATGTTTGCGCACAGAAGCCGCCGGATGGGCGAATGCGCGTAATGCCCATGCCCATGGTGCGCACAATACGCCAGCCGCCAAACAGTGTGCCTAATGCCATGGCGATTTGGCAGGACATGACCACCCAAAATGGCACGTGAAAATCTCCCTGCATATAACCATTGGCATACAGTAATACCGCAATAATCCCCATGGTTTTCTGCGCATCGTTACCGCCGTGCCCTAGGCTATATAAAGACGATGAAATGAATTGCAGTTTATTAAATCGTCGCTCGGTTGGGTAAGGGGATGATTTTTCAAATACCCAAAGCACAATCACCATCAGCACTAATGCGAGCAGCATGCCAAATAGGGGTGATAGGATAATTGCGATTGAAGTCTTTAGAAGACCGGCAGCCACAATGGCGCCAGTACCCGCTTTAGCCACGCCTGCCCCGACAAGGCCGCCTACTAAAGCGTGGGATGATGAAGATGGAATGCCAAACCACCAAGTAATAAAGTTCCAAGAGATTGCCCCACAGAGCGCACCGAATATCACGGCATTATCGATCAGCTCTTTAGAGACAATACCCTTACCTATCGTGTCTGCTACATGTAGACCAAAGAATAAGAATGCAACCAAATTAAAGAATGCTGCCCAAATCACCGCCGCTTGCGGAGTAAGTAAACGGGTGGAAACCATGAGTGCAATTGAGTTTGCCGCGTCATGAAACCCATTCATGAAATCAAAGATTAGGGCAACAAATACCAGCATGCACATCACGATGACAGCGTGTTCTATCATATACGTTCCAGCACTACACCGTGGATGACATCAGCAACGTCCTGGCAGCTATCAACCGCTTCCTCGAACAAATCATATAATTCACGTGAGCGAATCAAAGTACGCGCATCGGATTCTTCAGCAAATAAACGGCGCATACCGGCACGCATTACATGGTCTGCTTCGCCTTCAATGATGCTGATCTCTTCACAAGTGCGTAAAATCTTTTCAGCGTTTTTCATGTCGGAAAGCATGTAAACCGCTTCGCGGACTTTTTCAGAAGCGCGTAACAGGATTTGGGCCAATGCGACCATTTCTGGCGTGAAGTTGGAGTGACCGTAAATAGTCACGCTTTGCGGAATATTTTCCATGTAGTCAATAATGTCATCGAGCGCCATCGCCAACTCACGGATTTCGCGACGATCAAACGGGGTAATAAAGGTTTTATGTAAGGAAATTAAAATATCTTTGGTGTATTCATCAGCTTCACTTTCGATTTTGCAGATTTCTTTAAAATGCTCATCGAACTTATGGGGATCGTTCACGGCTGACATCATCGCCAATACCTTGGAGCCTTTAACTGCGCAATCTGCCAGACTATTGAATTGCTTGAAGTAGTTATCGCTGTGCGGTGAAATGGATGCCATTAATCGGCTGAATAGACCATTGGCCATGTTTCGTTCTCCCGGAAAATACGCTCAATTATTACAATAATGTTTCATAAATATGACAAGATTTTACCGCATTAAGCAAAAGCTATTAAATTAAATTTTGGGTGTTAAAATCCAAGACTAATTAAAGAAGAAAATAAAATGTGGATTGATAAAATACTTGCTGAATACCTAGGAACAGCCATGCTGCTGTTGATTGTGGCCGGTTCTGGCGTGATGGGCGAGGCTTTAAGTGCTGGCAATGCGGCAGTAGCATTACTAGCGAATAGCATCGCTACTGGCTGTGGGTTATATGTGCTGATAACCTTATTAGCACCAATTTCAGGTGCCCACTTTAACCCTGTTGTGAGTTTGGTAGCGTGGCGTGCGAGAGCGATAAATTTACAAAACCTAACTGCCTACATCACAGCACAGGTCACTGGGGCAATCAGTGGTATTTGGCTCACGCATATACTGTTTGCCTTACCTATACTTCAAGCCTCAAGCAAGGGTAGACATGGCTTGGGTATTTGGATAAGTGAATTTGTTGCCACACTTATATTATTAAGTGTGATTCACATTGGCATTAAATATGCTAAAGAAAGCCTGCCTATGCTAGTAGCGCTTACTGTAACAGCAGGATACTGGTTTACATCTTCTACATTTTTTGCAAACCCGGCAGTCACTATCGCCAGGGGGTTAACAGATACTTTTGTAGGCATTGCGCCCGCAGATATTTTAGGCTTTATCACCGCACAATTAACGGCGGCAATTTTAATGATTATTTTCGTGAGAAAAGCATGAATAATATTACCATTTATCATAATCCAGCCTGCGGTACATCGCGTAATACCTTAGCGATGATACGTGCCAGCGATGTGGAGCCGGAAGTCATTGAATATTTGAAAACCCCGCCAAGCCGACAAAGACTTATAAAGCTTATTCAACAAATGGGCATCACTCCACGTCAGTTATTGCGTGAAAAAGGTACGCCATACGCTGAGCTTGGTCTGGATAATCTAAACCTAAGCGATGACGACCTTATTGATTCCATGATGCAACATCCGATCCTTATCAATCGCCCGATAGTAGTGACGAGCAAAGGTGCTGCTTTATGCCGACCCTCTGAATTGGTGTTGCCCCTCCTGGATAACCCTCATATCGGTCAGTTCACAAAAGAAGATGGCGAAGTGGTCAATGCTCGTTAAAGCTAGTACTTGCCCAGCTCCATAAGGCTGGCGTCTTTGCTGTATAATGCTTGGTTTTAAATACTAAAAGCTTAGTAATAAGCAAGCCAAAAATGGAAGCCGAACAACTCAATATTATCAGTAATCGTTTGACCGATTTGAGTGAGCGCAACAATGCACTCAGGGGGTATCTTTGACTTTGAAAATAAGAGTCAAAAACTTGAAGAGGTAAATGGTTTATTAGAAGACCCAAAGATTTGGGATAATGCCAAAAAAGCGCAAGAGTTAGGTAAAGAAAAACGCATGCTTGAGTTGGTGGTGCATAATCTGCAAAACCTTGAAAGTGGCATAAAAGATAGCCAAGAATTATTTGAAATGGCACGCGATGAAGCGGATGAAGACACGCTTCTAAGTGTTGATGCAGACACGCAAGCAATTGAAACAAAAATCGCTGAAATGGAATTCCGCCGCATGTTTTCCGGCGAGTTAGACAGCGCAAACTGCTTTATCGAATTTCAATCAGGTTCTGGCGGCACTGAAGCACAGGACTGGTGCAATATGTTGTTACGCATGTATTTGCGTTATACAGAGCGCAAGGGTTTTAAAGTTGAAGTGTTGGAATTGTCTGATGGCGATGTGGCCGGTATAAAAGGTGCATCTATTAAAGTGACGGGCGATTATGCCTACGGTACCCTAAGAACTGAGAACGGTGTGCATAGACTGGTACGCAAGTCACCGTTTGATTCCAACGCTAAGCGCCATACCTCATTTGCCAGCGTGCAGATTTTCCCTGAGGTCGATGACTCCATTGAAATTGATATCAACCCAGCAGACTTGCGCATTGATACTTATCGCGCCAGCGGTGCGGGTGGACAGCACATCAATAAAACAGACTCGGCCGTGCGTATTACTCACCTTCCTACCAATGTTGTTGTGCAATGCCAGAATGATCGCAGCCAGCATCGCAACCGCGAGGAAGCGATGAATATGCTCAAAGGTGCCTTGTATAACCTGGAATTGAATAAGCGTAACGCTGATAAACAGGCACTGGAAGATGCAAAAACGGATATCGGCTGGGGACATCAAATCAGAAGCTATGTGCTGGACCAAGGACGCATTAAAGATCTGCGTACCAATGTTGAAATTGGTAATACCCAGGGCGTGCTCGATGGCGATCTGGACCCATTTATACAAGTTAGTTTGAAGCAGGGAGTTTAAGCGTGAGTGACAACCAAAATAATCCGCAGAATAACGAAGTGCCAGTGCTTGATGAAAATCATGTAATTGCCGAGCGCCGCGAAAAGCTCAAAGCAATACGTGAAACTGCAAAAGCCAACGGTAATGCTGCTTTCCCCAATGACTTTAAGCCAAAAGATAAAGCTTTAGATTTACATACTGAATATGACGAACAAGATAAAGAAACTTTAGACCCACAAGCAAATCAGGCAACCGTGGCTGGGCGTATGATGCTTAAGCGTGTGATGGGTAAAGCCAGCTTTGCCACGATTCAAGACGCTACAGGGCGCATCCAGTTATATGTTGCACGCGATGAAATAGGCGAAGAGCTATATGAAAGCTTTAAACACTGGGATATGGGCGATATCATGGGCGCAACCGGTCGCTTGTTTAAAACCAAAACCGGTGAGCTGTCTATCCATGTGAGTGAGATCAAGCTCTTAACCAAGTCGTTACGTCCATTGCCAGAAAAATATCATGGTTTGAGTGACCAGGAAATCAAGTATCGTCAACGGTATGTGGATTTGATTACTTCTGAAGAAACACGTGCAACGTTTATAGCGCGCAGTAAAGTTGTCTCAGCGATTCGCAGCTTTATGATTGACAATGAGTTCTTGGAAGTGGAAACACCAATGCTACACCCGATTCCAGGAGGTGCATCAGCCAAACCATTCATAACGCATCACAATGCACTGGACATGCAGATGTTCATGCGTATCGCCCCAGAGCTGTATTTAAAGCGATTGGTTGTAGGCGGCTTTGAGCGCGTGTTCGAGATTAACCGTAACTTTCGTAATGAAGGTTTAAGCGTTCGCCATAACCCAGAATTCACCATGATGGAATTTTACGCGGCGTACACAGACTACCAATGGCTAATGGACTTTACCGAGAACTGTATCCGTGCTGCTGCCATTGCTGCGCGTGGAACAGCAGTACTGGAATACCAAGGTCGTGAACTAGATTTAAGCAAGCCATTCCAGCGTTTGACGATTGTTAGTGCGATACAAAAATATGCTCCTGGTTATACATTGGAACAATTGAACGACGCTACATTCTTGCGTGCTGAAATACTTAAACATGGTACTAAACCATTCGATCACTCTGGCTTAGGTGCACTGCAATTGGCCTTGTTTGAAGAAACTGCAGAAAGCCAATTATGGGAACCGACCTATATCATCGACTATCCAGTTGAAGTGTCGCCATTAGCACGTGCTTCTGATCAAAACCCTGAAATTACCGAGCGTTTCGAGTTGTTCGTAACAGGTCGTGAGATTGCCAATGGATTCAGCGAATTGAACGATGCTGAAGATCAGGCAGCAAGATTCCAGGCGCAAATGAAAGCCAAAGAAGCTGGCGATGCAGAAGCGATGTACTACGATGCAGACTTCATACGTGCGCTTGAATACGGCATGCCCCCGACTGGTGGTTGCGGTATCGGTATTGATCGTTTGGTCATGATGATTACTGACAGTGCAAGTATCCGCGACGTAATCTTATTTCCGCATATGCGAGCTGAAAATTAAACTTAATTTTGAATATTTAAGGCGCCTGAATCTAGGCGCCTTTTTTATTGTTGTAAAAATACAACTTAATGTTGTGCTAAATCTACTAAATAATTCTTTGTCATGAAAGTGTCATATAAAAATCACAAAATCTCACTTGTTGAAAAACACTGACTCTACATTATCCAACAAGGGGATTTTTAATGAATTTCAAAGCTAGTTCTAAACTACATAGCTTAGTAGCTGCAACACTCACAGGCTCAATAATGATGGGCTTTGGCGCAAATGCAATGGCAGATTCTACTTTTGATCTTGTGCAAGCATTAGTATCAAAAGGCGTATTGACTGAAGAAGAAGCAATTCCTTTACTAAAAGGTCGCGAGAATGACATTCAATTAGCAGATAAAAAAGTAAAAAAGGCGGCTCGTCTTTCAGTTTCTGATGCAATTGATAATGCCACCGTGTATGGTGACGTGCGTGCGCGTGTTGAGTATCGTGAGGGTTCAGGTCAAGTTTTAGCAGCGCCATTTCCTACACCTGCGACCAAATCAGTTGATCAAAATAGAACAAGAGATCGTTATAAAATCACCTTTGGCGCTAAAACGACCGCAGGTGACTTTTATTCTGATATTGCTTTTGCTATGGGCAGTAAAGGACGTTCTGATAATGCTACTTTTGGTCAATCGAGTACTGCGGGTGCAACCAATAACGGTACTAACGAAAAAGAAACTCTTTTTGTTAAACGTGCAATGTTAGGTTGGAATGCAACTGATTGGTTAGCGCTAGAGGCAGGCCGCTTAGCTAATCCCTTGTATACAACTTCCATGGTATGGGATGGCGACTTGACGGTGGAAGGCTTAGCAGAAAAAGCTAACTTTACATTAGGTACTACTGATGTGTTTTTGAATGCTTTCCAGGCTCAATATGAGGGTGATCGCAGGAAAAATGATGGAGTTATAAATGCTGTTGGCGCTGGTTCTACTAGCAATGAACTTTTAGCTTTCCAAGGTGGTGCCAAATTTAAAATTAGTGATGATGTATCAGCGAAAGCTGCTCTAACTTACTACACTTACACCAACGATAATGTCCTAGGGACAAGTGGAGCTGGTGCATTTACTCCAGCAGCAGGCAAAGCAAATTCCTTGGGTACAAATCCGTTAGCAGTTAATGATTTGCAAATCATAGAAATTCCAGGCGAGATTAACTTCAAACTAGGTGGATTTGATGCAAAGGTATTTGGTGACTATGCTTACAATATAGACGGTGATGATCGCTATAAAGCTGCAGTAGCGAACTCTGCTGGCGCGACTCGTGCGGCAATCCAAAAAGCTGGTAATGATGATAAAGCATGGTTGATTGGTTTCGGTATTGCACAAAAACAAGACAAAAAGCCTAAAAAAGGTGATTGGTCTGCAAACTTATGGTACCAAGATGTGGGCGTTTATGCACTTGACCCTAATACCCCAGATTCAGACTTCTTTGATTCACGTGTTAATATGAAAGGCGTTGTACTAAAAGGCGAGTATGCTTTAAGAGATAACGTATTCGTTAACTTTGCTGCTGGTCATGCATCAAGGAAAAATGATGATATTAGTGCTGTAGGTTCTGGTAATGACATTTCACTTAATATTGATAGTTACAACTTGTATCAATTAGATATGACATATAAATTCTAAACTATCAGAATAGTCAGCGATAAATAAAACCTCTAGAGCAATCTAGAGGTTTTTTGTTTTAATGGTTTAAAATAGCGGTCGTTATTAAATTCTAAAAAGAAGCACCATATGTATAAACACCCTTTAGTCAATCGAGACAAAATGACCCCTAGGGAAGCGCTGGATATACTGATTGAAGGTAATGAGCGTTTCTCCAGTAATACCACCGAGCAAAAAGACCTGCGTAAGCTGGTAGACCTAACGCAACATGCACAACATCCCTTCGCAGCCATATTAAGCTGTAGTGACTCTCGAGCACCAACCGAATTTATTTTCGACCAAGCACTTGGCGATATTTTCAGTGTACGTTTGGCTGGAAACATCGCCTCTAAAAAAGCAATCGGCAGTTTGGAGTTCGCCTGTAAATATCTGGGCACTAAGCTCGTGGTAGTGTTAGGCCACAGCGGTTGTGGAGCAGTAAAAGCTGCTTGTGATAACTATCAGGGTGGACATATCGGTGAAATCATTCGGTTGATTACTCCCGCGGTAGACCGTGAGAACACAGAGGTAGACCATCGCGACTCGGCTAACCAGTCTTTTTTGGCGAAAGTATGTGAGTTAAACGTTGATGTGCAGATACAACAAATATTATTGCGCAGCACTATACTTCAGGAAATGCTGGCGAAGAAAGAGATTGGTATTGTCGGGGGTGTATATGATCTTGCCACTGCCAAGGTCAAGTTCATCGAAAGTGATTTGATATTCTAAAAAATTAAGGCTTCGATTAGAAGCCTTAATTTTAAGTCTTGGATATCGCGAGTTTCTTGATTAGCTTATTTAAGCTTAGCGATGGCCTTCTTTGGCCATATTAATACTGTAACGCGGAATTTCTACTACTAAATCTTCCGTTCCAATTAGTGCTTGGCATGATAGGCGTGAATTGGGTTCCAACCCCCAGGCTTTATCTAGTAAATCGTCTTCCATATCATCAGATGGTTCCATGGATT
>JBKJOT010000046.1:0-23842 GCA_046595335.1 Methylotenera sp. | reverse complement strand
GTGGAGAAGCGTTCTATGACCAGATTTCTGCATTGCATAAATCGGTACGTGGCTCCAACCCCGATGCTGCATTGTATTGGTTTTTACGCATGATAGATGGCGGTGCTGACCCATTATATTTAGGCCGACGTATCATCCGTATGGCCATTGAAGATATTGGCTTAGCAGACCCGCGTGCGCAGACTATGGCGCTCGAGGCCTGCCAAATATACGAGCGACTAGGTTCACCTGAAGGCGAGCTGGCACTGTCCAATATGGTGATCTATTTGGCGGTTGCTCCTAAAAGCAATGCTGCTTATAACGCTTATAATGCTGCTAAATCTTTTGTGAGCACGGATAAGTCGCGTCCAGTACCTTTGCATCTTAGGAACGCGCCGACCAAGCTTATGAAAGCCTTAGATTACGGTAAGGAATACCGTTATGCACATAATGAATCAGAAGCTTATGCCGCGGGAGAAGAGTATTTCCCCGATGAATTGGTACAGCAAAACAAACAACCCCAATTTTATATGCCCACACCACGCGGCTTAGAAGGTAAAATTGGCGAAAAATTAAAACATCTCAAAGAATTAGATAGAAAAGCCAAGAAATAATATAGAAAAAGCAAAGAAAATAGAGAACACATGTTAGATATCCAAGCATTAAGAAATGATTTAGATGACGTTGTCAGCCAATTAAAAAAACGCGGTTTTGAGTTTGATGCAGCGACTTTCTCTGAACTAGAGCAAGAGCGTAAAACCGTACAAACTCGCACACAAGAGCTACAGGCCAAGCGTAATAATAGTTCCAAGCAGATTGGCATTGCTAAATCTAAAGGTGAAGATGCCAGCGCGATATTGGCTGAAGTAGCTGGATTAGGTGACCAGTTGAAAGCAGACGAGGCTTTGTTGATAGAGTTGCAAGTAAAGCTACAAGACATTTTGCTAAATGTTCCAAATCTGCCCCATGAAAGCGTGCCAATCGGTAAATCTGAAGCTGATAATATTGAAGTGCGTAAAGTTGGCACACCTCGCACTTTTGATTTTGAGATCAAAGACCATACGGATGTCGGCACGCCTTTGGGGCTGGATTTTGATACAGGCGCAAAGCTCTCCGGTACACGTTTTACTTTAATGCGTGGCTCAGTGGCTAAGATGCACCGTGCTTTGGCGCAGTTCATGTTGGATATCCAGACTGAGCAGCATGGCTATGAAGAGTGCTATACGCCTTATTTAGTAAATCGAGATACATTAATTGGCACTGGGCAGTTGCCGAAGTTTGAAGATGACTTATTTAAGGTTCCCTTTGGACTTGAGGATTTAACGCAAAAGCAAATTATAGAAGCAATAGAAAATCAAGAGGGCGGCATTACTGGGTCAAAAGTCAGAAATTTGTATCTTATTCCAACTTCTGAAGTCACGCTAACAAATACAGTTCGAGATGAAATCGTACCTTTAGAATCATTACCAATAAAACTCACTGCGCATACGCCATGCTTCCGTTCCGAAGCAGGCTCTTACGGTAAAGATACCAAAGGCATGATTCGCCAGCATCAATTTGACAAAGTGGAAATGGTGCAGATCGTACACCCTAGCAAAAGCTATGATGCGCTGGAAGAGATGGTTGGGCATGCGGAGAATATCCTTAAAGCCTTAGGTTTGCCTTATCGCGTTGTTTCGCTTTGTACTAGTGATATGGGCTTTGGCGCAGCTAAAACCTATGATTTGGAAGTTTGGTTGCCAGCACAAAACACTTACCGTGAGATTTCATCTGTATCTAATTGTGAAGCTTTCCAAGCGCGTCGTTTGCAGGCGCGTTTTAGAAATGAGAATGGCAAACCTGAGTTGGTGCACACATTGAATGGTTCTGGTTTGGCAGTTGGGCGCACACTGGTTGCGGTACTCGAGAATTACCAGAATGCTGACGGTAGTGTGACTGTGCCGGAAGTGTTAAGGCCTTACATGAATGGCCTAGAAAAACTCAGCGTAAATTAATTTTTGCGCTAGTCTTTTGAAATCCGAATTGGCGCAAAATCTGAATTAGCGATCTTGAAGTTATTGAACCCTGGGTTATGGCTAGGCTGGTAACGCTCTAAAATCCGTTGGTAGCTACGTATAGATTCTACAAAAATCACTGGAGCGCCGCCGCTGGCATAACCATATTTTGCGTTGCTGTAATATTCAGGATTGTTCAACATCACCAAGGTTTTTTTCACATCTGCCCAGCTATCCGGATTCAGCTTCAAGCGTTGTGCTAATACCCTGGCATCTTCCACATGCGCATAGCCGATGTTGTAGGCTGCAAGTGCCATATAGGTCCTGTCTGGCTCAGGAATGTCTTCCGGGATGGTGTCTTTGAGTTTGACGATGTATTTAGCGCCTGCCGGGATGCTTTGTTTAGGATCCAGCCTATCTGTCACACCCATCAAATCGGCAGTTGCCTCAGTCAACATCATTAAACCGCGCACATTGGTTGGTGAAGTATTAAAAGTATCCCAATGCGACTCTCGATAGCTGACAGCGGCAAGTAAACGCCAGTCGATTCCTGTTAAGTCTTGAGCCTGCTTGAATAAAGTAACATACTTGGGTAGCAAGCTATTGCTCAGCTTGAGGAAATTGGTTATATCCATGATATTCAATCGTTTGGAATTTCCGTAATAACGGTCTAATAAATTACGCAAAGTACCGTTCTTGTGAATATCATCGAAAAAAATATTTACTTTTTTGACTAACTGCGGGTCCGCATTTTTAGGTAAAGCCCAGGCAATTTTTTCAGGTTCGCCAAGCGGTAAACCTACAGCAAGGTTGGGATAATAGTTTTGCATCACCGCCACTAAATGGCTATCTGCCACAGTGAAATCCAAGATGCCACTAGCAACCTCTTCTAATAATGATTCAGAGTTGGTGCGCTTAATTGCCTGCCAGTGAATGCTAGGTTCTTTTTCCTGAAGTAAGCTAAGGCGCTCGGCAAAGCTCGTGCCAGCAGGCACTGCGATTTTTCTATCTGATATAGCAGCGAGATTTTTCGGTTTTTTATCGACCTCATCGTTAAACACAAGCTGCTGTTGAGTCTCCTGATACGGCTTTGAAAATTGAATTAGTTTTTGGCGCAACGGCGTAACCGATAAATTTGCGGCTGCAATCTGCGCTTGGCCTTTCAGCAGGGTCGGGATGACATCACTGATGCTATTGACTACCTTGAATTTGATTTTGTATTCAGGAGCGTAATCGCTAATAAACAAAGTGGCTAAATCGTATTCCAAGCCAGCATATTGGCTTTCGCCATTCACGTAATAAGTGGTGGGGCTATTATGGGTAACGAAAGTCAGTGTTTTTTTGTCAGGCTCATCTGCTACGGGTGCGGAGCTAGTAACAGGATGCTCGGCAGGTTTACACGCTGCTATTAAACAGGTGAGGAGCAGTAATAACAAACGCATTGGTTTGTACGGCATCACAAGAGGCGCTAGTTAGCGCTTATTTAAGCCAACGCTCGTTAACAACACCGTTAGCAGCAATAAAAACTGCATCGGTCAAGCCATAAAATATGCCGTGTTCAACAACACCTGGAGTATTGTTAATCAGCTCATTGAGCGCTGCGGTAGGAATGCTTTGGTCGAACTTCATATCCAATACATAACTGCCATGCGACGTCACCCAGAAGCCATCTTTGGCTGCATTCGGCCGCAAATCGCCTTGGCCGCCGATGGCTTCTAGGCTTTTTTTTGTAAGCTGCCAGGCGAATGGGATGACCTCGATAGGAATGACGAAATTTTGTCCGATATAACTAACTAGTTTACTTTCATCCGCAACCGCAATAAATTGTGTGGCGGCTTTGGCTAATAACTTTTCTTTCACCAAATCGCTGCCACGACCTTTCAACAACGTCATTTGCGGATCAATCTCATCTGCACCATCGACATATAGATCGATATTACTAATATGTTCTAACGCTACGATGGGTAATTGTAATGACAGCGCCTTTTGTGCGCTTATTGTGGAGCTTGCAGCAGTAGTAATCTTGAGGCCTTCTTCTTGCTGGCGTCGCGCCAGCTCCTCTATAAAGTAATTTGCCGTAGACCCAGTACCTAAGCCAACTAGCATGCCATCTTTTACATATTTAGCGGCTTGCAAAGCAACCAATTGCTTGTCGTTCATATGTCTTCTCCAGTCTTACTTTATCGTTTTTTATACATCTATATTAACGCGATTAAGTAATATCTGACACAAAAAAGGGAGCAAAAGCTCCCTTTATTTGATATTTTCTTTTTAAGAAAATATTATTTCATTACACGGTTTTTGTATTCGCCGGTACGTGTGTCAATTTCAATTTTGTCACCGGTGCTACAGAATAATGGCACAGGCAATTCAAAGCCTGTAGCAATTTTAGCTGGTTTCATGACCTTACCTGATGTGTCGCCTTTAACAGCAGGTTCCGTGTAAGTGATTTCACGTACCACCGAGTTTGCTAATTCAACTGATATCGCTTTCTCATTATAAAAGCGAATGTCAGCTGGCATGCCATCTTCAAGGTAAGGCAGAGCTTCAACCATATATTCAGCATCCACATCAAACTGGTTGTATTCAGCATCCATGAAAACATAAGTAGGGTCAGCGAAGTATGAGTAAGTCACTTCTTTCTTCTCAAGTACAATAATTTCAAACTTGTCGCCTGCGTTGTAAATGCTTTCGCTAGGTGTGTCTGTCAACAGGTTTTTGAACTTCATTTTAACTACGGCCGAACTACGACCTGATTTATTGTATTCCGCTTTAACCACAACGAGTGGGTCGCTGCCAATCATAATCACGTTACCAACGCGGAGT
Source organism: Methylotenera sp. (assembly GCA_046595335.1). Lineage (GTDB taxonomy): Bacteria > Pseudomonadota > Gammaproteobacteria > Burkholderiales > Methylophilaceae > Methylotenera. The sequence continues at coordinate 19,043 of JBKJOT010000046.1, read as the reverse complement.
TCTTGTGCTGTTTTCATAGGTTGCCTTGCTAAATGTAAATGCTGTAAATAAATGAACGAAAGTGTTTCAAATTAAGCCGCGCATTATACCTGATTTTCTTGCAATTTTTCACTAAAAATCACTAGCTTAGTCGCTAAATCAGGCTGGTAGGTAAGAGCAGCGGCTTGTTGTTTACTATGTTGGCCTAGACTTGATAGCTGATTTATAAGCTGTGGCCAAACGCTATTTGAATTATTAGTCTCACCATAACCTGACCAGCTTAAACTTGCATGCTTTATCAAGGTGCTAATTTTTTCAGAGGCGTTTTCAGTATAAAAATCTAAGAAAGCATTGAGTTTATTCAAATGCGCATCATCGGTCTGAATGTAAGGTTGCCATACAAATGGCTTGCCGGCCCAAATAGCCCGTATCCAACTGTCTTCACCTCTTACAAAATTAAGGTTACATGCCCACAATAGCTGATCATAATCACCTTGCGATAAAAATGGTACAACATAAATGGTAAGGTTATTTTTCACATAAACTTCGCCGATATTATGTTTAAAACCTGCCAATTGAGAGCCAATTTCGCTTATTGTGCTAGTAAAAGGAATAAATAGGCTGATTCTTTGATTCGTAGCTTGTAAGTCTTCAATTAGTTTTTTTATTTGAGCCTGGGGATAACAGAAAAGTGACAACTTTAAATCTTGAACGCTAACGGCTGTTGGAATAATTCGCTGCCAAAAGCTTTTTTGTAACGCTTGCGATGTTATGAAAGCATCACGCTGCTTTATCAAATCTTTTTCGCGAATTAAGCCGCCCGTATCTTCAAGAAATCCAGGGAAAAAATAATATTTGGTTAACGGTAAAGTAGGGTGCCTTGAGGGCTTTGCGTGGAAATCACTTACCCAACCTTCTGCGGATAAATATTCAAGGTTTATCCAAATAGTTTTAGATGAAAGAAGCTGTAGATATTTTGCAGGCAGTTCGCTACCGAATGTTTCAAGAGCGACATCCACTTTATTGAGAGCTAATTGATCTGCTTCGATACTTGCCCAAACGATAATCTGCACCTGATTGATGGTTTGTTGAAATTTGTTGATATCCAGATTAGGAATGATTTTATGAGCAATGTGAATATCGTCAATAAACAGTCTTACGTTGATCGCAAACTCATTTGCTAGCTGCTGGCTCAAGCGCCAACAAACGCCGATATCGCCGAAGTTATCAACAATCTTGCAAAAAATATCCCAATGTTTGCCTGCCGGGCGAGTCATAGGAGAGTAAGTCTACTTAAGGTTGTTGATACTGCACATCGATGACTTCGTACTCTTCATCGCCTGCAGGAGTGACGACTTTAACCACATCGCCAATTTGCTTGCCCAGCATGGCTTTTGCTAATGGGGATACCCAGCTGATGTAGCCCAATGAGGGCTCCAGTTCGTCTGTGCCCACAATGCGGTAGCGATGTTCAGTGTCATCCTTCAATGAGAATAAGCTCACCCAAGCGCCAAAGAATATCTTTTCCAGCCCTTGCTGGCTGGCGGGGTCAACAATCACAGCCAAATCCATGCGTTGCATCAGAAAACGTAAACGGCCATCAATTTGGCGCAGGCGTTTTTTACCATAGATATAATCGCCGTTTTCACTTCTGTCGCCATTACCAGCAGCCCATGAAACTACCCGGACGACTTCAGGACGTTCGACTTTGAGTAATTGGTGGAATTCGGCTTCCAGGTGTGCATGCCCCTCGGGCGTAATATAGTTTTTTTGATCGGCCATGCTGGATGTTTATTCTAAGATTATTTTCTAATTTTTTTCAAGTACTTATTTTTCAAGGACTTGGATGCTGTTTACAAAATAGGCCGAGTCGCCAAAACATGAAGATGGAATACCTTTGTGTTCTTCATAAGAAATTCTCACACGTTTGCCTAGCGATTCAATTACATGTTTTGCAACTACATCGTTTTTCACCGTAAAGTTGAATTTTTCCGCTTGGGTTCCAGGCATAGAAACTAACACGATTTCGCCTTCCCATGTTTTGCATACATAGCCTTTTGAGGAGAATTTTTGTACATAGCCAGCCCGTTCTCCGGAAGAGTATACCCAGCTTAATGTAACCCATGTGTATAGGGCAAAAATAAGGATAGGCAATACCACCAATATGATTAGATATTTAAATAAACCTTTTAAATTTCCCAAGATGCCCGCCTTCATGATCAGTATTAAGAGTTGATTGACGCCAATAAAAACGTAATTTAACAAATAATGAGTGCTATAAGTAATTTTTAATTGCTGTAGCTAAAAAATCTACACAAAACGCTACAATCACGAGATGCCATTGCCACCAAAAACGATTGTCATCTGCTCAACTGCCAGGTTAGTGCGCGGCTTAGTACTATGCGAGCAGCTAGAGCAGTTAGCAAAGGGCCAAAAACAATGGCAATCCTTAGAAGCTTATACATTGCAGCAATGGTTAGATACGCAAATCGGCAATGCGGTGCTTATGGGCGAAATTGCCAGTGATGTGTTGCCGACAACAGTGCTAAGTGAGGTTGCTGAAGCGTTCTTATGGGAGCAGGCAATCAGTGCTTGTCTAGCTAAACACGAAGCCGCAGCACTGTTTGATATTCGGGCACTGGCTAAATCTGCCATAGAAGCCAACCAGTTGATGTATGAATGGCGCATAGATGAAGCAGAGATTAACCACGAATATATTAGCCAGGAAACCCGGCAGTTCTTGCGTTGGCGCCATACCTTTCAGGCTTTATGTCAACAGCAGGATGCTATTGAATCTGCAAGGTTTATTTCATTACAGATCAAGCTTATTCAGCAACTTGCACCAAACCTTCCAGCAGGAATCATGTTGGCGGGTTTTGACCGGATTATGCCATTGGTACAAAGTTTGCTGGATTTTTTCAAGGCGAGCGGAGTAGAGGTGCAGCGTTTCGCGACCTACATGCAGCAAAAAACCCATATTCAATACCATGCCTTGCTTGATAGCCGGGCTGAATGCCGAGCAGTAGTGGCATGGGCAAAGAATAAGCTCGCAGAAAACCCACAGGCACAGCTCGCAATTATAAGCCCGGTACTTGGCACTATACGGCGTGAGCTGGCAGACTTGCTTGACGATACGTTCCACCCTGAAACCTTACGGGCTGATTTATACGAAACTCCGCGGTGTTATGATTTTTCATTAGGACTAACCGTCACTGAATATCCCCTTGTACAAAGTGCATTGCAGTTATTGCGCTTTGTCCTCACTAAACCTGTCATTGGTTTTGAAGAAGTGAATGCGCTGCTGCAGGATGTATATTGGGGCAGCATTGCAGAGCTGGATACCAAAGCGGCGTTAAATGCTTACCTACGCCAGCACTTGAATGCTAGCTATAGTCTGGAAAGACTGATGACGCAAACCAATAAATTTTGTGCGGAATATAATGCATCACTTGAAGTGCTGAAAGCCCATTTGAATGTGATACAAGAATTTAGCCGTTTGCAGCCACAACAGCGCCAGCCCCTTTCTTATTGGATTGCTGCCTTCGTCACGCTACTGGATACCGTAAACTGGGCAAAGACCCGAAGCATTTCCAGTCATGAATATCAGCAAAAAAATGCATTTTCCAAATGTATCAATACAATCAAAACGCTAGATAAAGTACTTGGTAATGTCACCGCATTAGAGACATTGCAGAAACTAACAGAGTTGTGTGCCAATACCATGTTCCAGCCTGAATCTAAAGGCGAGGTGCGTATCCAGCTTCTGGGCTTGCTGGAAACTCCGGCCCTGCAACAAGATGCAGTGTGGGTTATGAATATGAATGACCAGTATTGGCCACCACAAGTCAGGCTGAATCCGCTACTCCCGGCAGAGTTGCAGCGTAAACGCGGCATGCCTAATGCCAGTGCCAGCATACAGAGTACGTTCGCTTCCTTGGTGCATCAGCGCTGGCTTGCCAGTGCAAAAGAAGTAGTCTTTTCTTACGCCGTTAAAGAGCAGGATCGCGAACTGCGGCCATCGCCTCTGTTGGATGCTGGGTTTAGGCAGATAACTGAGCTAACGCAGATGCGGATACAACAAGTATCACCTGAAACAGTCACCACCTTAGCTGAACAGCTTGCCCAGCCCACAGCCATGGAAATGCTAGATGACAGCATGGCACCGGCTATACGTGATGATGAAAAAGTGCGGGGCGGTACAAAGCTATTTGCCACACAAGCCATTTGTCCGGCGTGGACGTTCTACCAATATCGCTTAGGTGCCCGCAAATTAGAAACGCCGATGGACGGTTTGGATAATCTGTCGCGCGGTAGTTTGCTACACAAAGTACTGCAGACTTTCTGGCTGGATTGCCAAGATTCTAGCCGCTTAAAGGCTATGGATGTAGGCCAGTTAAGCATTGCGATTGATGACGCAATTGAAAAAAGCATACGCGACTTGAGTCATGAATTGAATTTCAACCTACCTGCGCAGATATTGCAGATTGAAAGAAAACGTCTTAGCCAGCTCATGCAATATTGGCTGGCGCTAGAAGCTGAACGAACAGAGTTTTCGGTACTAGCTTGCGAAAAGAAATATCAACTAAATGTCGAAGGTTTGAACCTCAATCTAGCGATAGACCGCATCGATAGTCTGCCGGATGGCGGCATAGTTGTGATCGATTACAAAACCAGTAGTGCAATATCCAATAAGAGCTGGGGCGATGACCGAATTGCAGAGCCTCAATTGCCTATTTATGCGGCGTTGGCCTTAAAAGACGAGGAGGTAGTTGCCGTATGTTTCGGCAAAGTGCGCACTGATGAAACCAAGTTCGTTGGCCTGTCCGAATCTCCAGATATTTTGCCGGAAGTAGGGACCCTGGATAAAGTCAGGGGCAATGCTTTCAAGCGTTTTGAAGATTGGCATGCCTTAATTGCCCATTGGGAACAGAGCCTGCTCAATATCGCATTGGAGATTCGTAGTGGCGTTGCAAGTGTAACTTTTGAGAATGAAAATGACTTGGCGTACTGTGACGTAAAGCCTTTGTTGCGCCTGCCTGAACGCCAGATGCAGTTCGAACATTTGCAATCACAGACTATACAATCGCCAAAACCTTCAGGCGGTAGCACATGACGCAATCATTATTGGAACTTGATGCCTTAAACCGCGAACGGGCGCTGGAACACGCTTCTTTTATAGTTGAGGCACCGGCTGGTGCGGGGAAAACGGAACTGTTGACTCAGCGCTACCTGAGTTTATTAGCCATAGTGAGTGAGCCCGAAGAGATCATCGCGCTAACCTTTACCAACAAAGCCGCTGCGGAAATGCGTAACCGTATTTTGTTGAGCTTGCAAAATGCTCAATCGCAAACAGCAGAAACTGCTCTGCATAAATTGAAAACCCGCGAGCTGGCGAATGCCGCTCTCAAGCAATCAGATAAGCAGCAATGGAACATCCTGCATCAACCGAGTCGTTTAAGAATTATGACTATGGATGCGCTTTGCAGCAGCCTGACTAAGCAGATGCCGCTATTGAGCAGGTTTGGCGGGCAACCGCAGGTGAGCGACGATACAGACACCCATTACCTGGAGGCGGCGCGCCGAGCCATTGCCCAAGTAGCGCATGAATCCAGCGAAGACGACCCTGTAACTACTGCATTAAGATATTTAGATAATAACAGCGAGAAACTTACTGCTTTATTAGCAAAAATGCTCTCTATGCGCGACCAATGGCTGCCACTGGCAGGTCAGCTTCATAGCTTGGAAACCCACGATATTACTGCACATACCCAGACCGCGCTTGAGCACCTAGTCACGGAATATCTGGAATCGGCATTCCAGGTTTTGAACTTGGAAGTACAGCAGTGCCTGATGCCGCTTGCGCGCTTTGCCGCGAGTAACCTTGATGAAAAATCCAGAATTACGCATTTGCTGGATTGGCAAACTGCACTTAACGCGCATCCCCGTGATTTGCATTATTGGCAGGCGCTTGCAAGGTTCTTGCTGACGCAAAGCAAAACTTTCCGCAAAAAACTGGATTATCGCGATGGCTTTCCGGCAGATAAAGAGCATAAATCCAAAAAAGACGAATTCTTCCAGATAGTGAGCCAGCTAGGCGATAGTACCGCGATCGGTAACTTGTTGAGCCTGCCAGCATTGGAAACCCTGGTAGAGAACCAACCGATAATCCAAGCCCTGACACGGCTATTATTTTTGTCCACTACCCATTTATGGGCGGTGTTTCAGAGTGCAGGGCAGGTAGATTTTGTTGCCATCGCTCAAAGCGCCCAGCAGGCGCTAGAGAATGAGCAGGGTGCAACGGATTTAGCGCTTAAGCTGGATTACCAGATTACACATTTGCTAATCGATGAGTTTCAGGATACCAGTCCGGTGCAGATGCGCCTGATAGAAAAACTCATTGAAGGTTGGCAGCCTGACGATGGTCGTACCCTGTTCTGTGTGGGCGACCCTATGCAATCCATTTACCGCTTCCGCAAGGCCGATGTCAGCTTGTTTTTACAAGCGGCTCAATATGGCATCGGCCACCTGCCGCTTACGCGATTGCAACTCACACGCAATAACCGCTCACATCCTGCTGTGGTCGATTGGGTCAATAATGCCTTCAAACAGATTTTCCCGCCGCGTGACAATATCCACCAAGGAGCTATTGAATATCGCCAATTCACCGCAAGCCGTAATAAATTGGATAGCGAAGGTGTGATGCTGCATCCTTTAGTGATTGAGAATGCCGGTGGTGATGACCCGGAAAGTCTGGATATAAAACAGGTAGAAGCTTGCTACGTGGCCAAGCTGATAGAGCAGGTGCGTGCACTGAACCAGCAGGATTATCCAAACGAAAAGCGCAAAATTGCGGTATTGGTGCGGAATCGTAGCCATCTGCGTGAGCTGGTTTCTGAGATCAGGCGTAATAAACCGTCATTAAAATTCCAGGCCGTTGAGATCGAACACTTGAATGACCGGCAAACGGTTCAGGATGTCTTGTCGCTCACCTATGCTATGCATCATAGGGCTGAACGCATTCATTGGCTGAACCTATTGCGCGCCCCTTGGTGCGGGCTAACCTTAGCTGATTTGCACGCGCTAGCAGCGCATGACCACTACGCAACCATTTGGCAATTGATGCATGATGAAAGCAATGTGCAGGAATTAAGCGTAGATGGTCAACAGCGCTTAATGCATGTGCGGAATATCCTTATAAATGCTTTTGAAAATCAAGGACGTGTACCTGTGCGCCGATGGCTGGAAAGCACCTGGTTGCAGCTTGGTGGCAGTAAATGCTTGGTAGATGCAGGCGACAACCGGGATGTGCAGGCATTCTTTGATTTGGTAGAAAAATCTAGCCGCAATGGTCGCTTGGACATGACAACTCTGGAGCTTGGCATGCAGAAGCTGTATGCCGAGCCGGATATCGAGGCGGATGACAGCTTGCAGTTCCTGACCATTCATAAATCCAAAGGGCTGGAGTTCGATACGGTAATCCTGCCGGCACTGAATCGCAGGCCTAGGAATGCGGATAATGAATTAGTGCTTTGGCAAGAAGTGCTGGTGAATAACCATATGCATTTGGTTGCGGCACCGATGACTACCGGCAGGAAAGATGCTGATAGCAGCCCAACGGTCTATCACTTCCTCAAAGAGTTGGAAGCCGAGCGCAATACTAACGAAATCGTGCGTTTGTTATACGTTGCGGCCACGCGAAGTGAACGTCATCTGCACTTGATTGCAACCATGCAGAAGACCGCAAAAGGGGAGTTGCAGCCGGTGGCTAAATCATTGCTGGAAATGTTATGGCCGGCAGTGGAGGCAGAATTTGTTCAGGCTAAGATTTTGGAACCCAGCCAATACGCCATGAATTTAAGCGCCATTTTTGCAACTTTTATACCTAAGCTGCAAAGATTACCGATAGCAAAACTGATGAATCCTATCGCTGAATTTAAGCAAAAAAACGTGCCAGGTAATGCCGGTACTCCAAACCAGGTACTCAACAATCTGGCTGATGCTTTAGTTAATATAGACCTGCAAAGGCATAGTGGTATTCTTGCGCATAAATACATGGAATTGGTTGCAAATACTGATTTACAGGCATGGACAAGTGAAAGAATCCAGCATTGCCGTCAGGCTATGCAAACCTGGCTCATGCAACAGGGTCATTCTGCAGCCGAAGCTATAGCAGGCAGCAATCAAGTAGTCAACGCCTTAAATACCACCTTGAATAGCCCACAAGGGCAATGGGTATTAGCCGCACATCAGGAATCTGCAAGCGAATTAAGTTTATATGCTAGCCAGGCGGAGGAAGTAAGTCACCATATTCTGGATCGTACTTTTGTGGAAAATGGCGTGCGCTGGATTGTTGATTATAAACTTACCCAAGCGCATGAAAGTATTGATTTGAATTGGGCAGCGGACTTGCACAGGCCGCAACTGGAGCGCTATGCCGCATTATTTAGTGATGACGACTTAACGATAAAAAAAGCTGTATTCTTTTTAAGTTTGGGAGAGTTGGTTGAATTGACTTAAGGCTACGTAAAAGAACTGCGAATAGCTTTTACAAAGGAATGATTGTTCCATTGTCTAAGATCAATCGAGTCAAATCTGTACTCACCGGTCTACTAAAGTAATATCCTTGCACAACATCACACCCTGCAGTTTTAAGGTGAACAAGTTGTTCTAATGTTTCAACGCCTTCAGCCACTACAGTTAAGCCTAAGTTATGCGCTAAAGTTATTGTTGACGCGACAATCACTTTATCGCTTTGATCATTTCGTATATCTCTAATAAAAGAACGATCTATTTTAATTTCACTAATAGGTAAGGCTTTTAAATAGCCTAAGCTGGAAAACCCAGTTCCAAAATCATCCAAGCTTAGGCGAATCCCAAGTGCAGAGAGCGCATTGAGAGTCGCTACAGACACTTCTGTGTCATTCATCAAACAACTCTCGGTTACTTCAAATTCAATATCTTTAGCTTCTAAATTATATTTACTCAAACATTGAGTCACTCTATTTACAAAGCCCTTATCTAACAGTTGCTTGGTAGAGACGTTGATTGCAATAGGCACTACTTTTTTGTTGCTTGATTTCCATTCAGCCAATTGTTTACAAGCTTGATTGATCACCCAGTCACCGAGTTCAATGATTTTGTCGCTTGATTCCAGCATTGGAATAAAATCACCGGGAAATATTAAGCCGTGCTTAGGATGCTTCCATCGCACTAAAGCTTCAACTCCTACTACAGTAAAATCTGAGGCTTGTACTTTAGGCTGATAATGTAAGAGTAACTCGCCATTTTTTATGGCTTTATAAAATCGTTGATCTAATTCAAAACTTAATCCGGAATTTGTATGAGCAATTTGCTCAAAAAATACATACCTACCTTGCCCTGATTGTTTTGCTCTATACATTGCGTCATCAGCAGATTTAATCAATAAAGCAGTACTGATTCCATCGCGAGGATAGATGGCTATACCAATACTGCAAGAAGTCTGAATATCATTACCATCCAAATTTTCAAAGGGCTGCTCTATGGAAGTAATAATTTTCTCTGCAATTTTGCTGATATGTTCAATATCCTCAATTTCGGGCAACATAACCACAAATTCATCGCCACCAAATCGTGAAACGATATCAGACTCACGTAAACAATTTTTAAGCCTCACTGCAATAATTTGAAGTAACAAATCGCCCACATGATGACCTAAACTATCATTAATTAACTTGAATCTATCCAAGTCGATAAACATCACAGCATAATGCTGACGACTACGTTTTGCTCTTGCTAGATGACTTTCCGCAAGCTCCATAAACAGGCGCCTATTAGGTAATTGGGTCAAATGATCATGCGAGGCAAGTGCATAGGCTTTATCTTTTTCATTCTCTAAAGCAATAATTAAATCAGTTTTATCACTATCGGAAACCATTAACTTTTTATATAGCAATTGTCGACGTTTAGTGACTTGTAACATCCACACCAGTACGAGTGCGGTGGCAAATGCCGTAATTAAAATTGCGATAATGTACCTATTGTGTCGTGCGCTTGAGTCACGAAGAATCTCATTCTTTTCTTGGCTCACTATTACCATGAAAGGCGCATTGCTGACTTTTTCATAGGAGATGAGTCGGGTATTTTCACCAAAAAAAGACCTTTCCAAAGTGCCTGAAGTTTGTTTTTTCTGTATTGCCGGAATTAATGGGTTGTTAGCTTTAATATTGTCGATGCTGGCATGTTGCAGTTTAGCAATAGCAGCTCCATCTGCAGCCATGATCTCAAGAGCTACGGTTTTACCCATTGCAAGACTTTTGTATTGCTGCAGCGTTTGATTAAAATCTAAACCCGCCAGGAGTACTCCTTGTAGGTGTTGTTCAGTATCTAAAACAGGAAATAACAAAAGCTTTATGGGTGACTTATCATTATTCGACGGGATGGGGGATAGTACTAAATGGTTGCCTCTAAGATATTTTTTGTAGCTCTCGATAGAGTCTAGCTGGATTGGAAATAAAGCTAAATTTTCTGCACTTCCGACACTGTAATTTAACTTACCTTTCTTATCGTAGAAGGCTAGTCCCTTAAACCCTTGTTCTAACAAATGGCTAATAATAAGGCTGTCTTGATTACTATTGGATAAGCGTTCAGAGAGATGTGACGTTGCGTATCCACGCTCAAATTGCTGAGTCAGACTATGGGTAATCACTTGGGCAATATTGGTTTGATGGTGCGTTGCATTTGATATAGCTAGCTTCTGTTCTTGTATAAATTCCCTGTTCTCAGTGGCGCCGCTAAGTAGAATGACTGCCAATAAAAGAATAATTTGTATGGTAAAAAACTCATACCCATCGCTTAGATGAGGTTTTATTTTGCTAGTAATTAAAGTTATTTTTTTAGTAAGTGTCATGGGTTATATTTCTTTATAACCCCAATTTTATTGCAATATTATTTCAATTATATGAAAGCGATTTCCTTGTGATTAGAGTGAGTTATGCAGCCAAATTGCTTCTATTATTTAGTGCTCCCCAAAGTAATTTTCTTTATTTCATAAATATGTCACACATATTTAATATAAATGCTCATTAAAAAATTTTCTTATTAGATGGCTATGACATTTATTTCAAAAAAGAAAATGTAAATGATAGAGGGGTAATAATGATTATTAAAACGTACAACGTATTAATTCTGGGCTCAAAAAATTCTGTAAGAAGTATTATGGCTGAAGCCCTTTTTAACACCATGGGGGATGGCGTTTATAAAGCCTATAGTGCAGGAAATGCCCCCACTGGCGTAGTAAATCGTTTTGCGCTTGAGCAGATAAGGGGTATTAATTACCCAGTTAAAAAATTAAGAAGTAAAAGTTGGGAGGAGTTTACTCAGCCCCAAGCGCCACAAATGAACTTTTTGATTACGGTTTGCGATGAGGTGGCGAAACAGCCACTTCCAGCATGGCTGGGAACACCTGTAAAAGCACATTGGGGTTTTGAAGACCCAACTGCAGTTGATGGTACTTTTGATGAAAAGAAAGAAGTATTTAAAAATGTTTTTGAGCAAATACAAAATAGAATAGATCTATTTACCGAACTGCCATTGGCGCATTTAAACCAAGATCTGCTAAACCAAGCAATGGAGAAATGGCCAGACATAAGCCGTGAGCTTAGTCCTTTATAAGTGAGTGATGGCTTCACTTTTTGGGTAGTTTATTCTGGATGCTCATTTTTTAAATGCCGCCTGATATACCACACCACAAATATTACGCCGATAGCAATAATCACGTAATGGAATTGATGGAAGTATACTTTCAGGTCATCCCAATGTTGGCCAAACTTCATACCTGCATAGCCTAAAACCCAGCACCAGATCAATGAGCCTACAAAAGTATAAGCTATGAATTTGGTCATGTTCATGCGCGCTACACCAGCCGGAAAGGCAATAAAAGTGCGCACGCCAGGCAATAGCCTCGCAATAAAGATGATGATGTCCCCGTGCTTCTCAAACCAACGATCAGCCATATCAAGGTCACGTTTAGATATTAATACATACTTGCCATATTTTTCAGCTAAGGGTCTACCGCCAAACATGCCTACGTAATAAGCGGGTATTGAGCCAACCACACAACCTATAGCACCAGCCAACGCAACGCCCCATAAAGTCATTTCGCCTTTAAACACTAAGTAGCCAGCGAAAGGCATAATGATTTCAGAAGGTAATGGAATGCAGGCAGATTCAATCGCCATCAGCAGCACAATGCCGCCATAGCCCATGGTTGAAATCACGGAGATGATCATAGCGGCGACTGAAGCGAGAATTTTTTCTATCATATTAAGACTGTCTTCAAATGAGTTAAAGACATTCTATACAAATTCTCTTAAAAGAGTTTTGACAAATTCAGTCCTGTGGTTAATTTCTTCCAGACCTACACTGACCCGTAACTTATCCGGTCCATTCATGCGGCAACGGCGGTCGCGTTGAAGCAAAGCAATGAGCTTAGTCGGGTCTATATCCGCCTTAGGATTAAACTGCAGTTGAATTGCATCAGCGCTCGCGTCTATTTTTATGATGCCAATTGGTTTGGCTGCCACGCGTAGCCTGTGACAGGCCATCAGCGCTTCACCTTGTTCTGGCAGCAAGCCAAACCGATCTATTAGCTCCTCTTGCATATTGTCGAGCTCATCGTCATTCTTACAGTTGGCGAGACGCTTGTATATCACTAAACGTTCATGTACATCTTGGCAATATTTCGTAGGCAGCAGCGCGGGCGTATGCAGGTTGATTTCTGTTGTTACCCCTAGCGGTGCATTTAAATCCGGCTCTTTGCCGGCTTTCAGCTGCTTCACGGCGTGGTTCAACATATCGGAATACAAATGAAAACCGATTTCTTGCATCTCGCCACTTTGCGAATCACCTAATAACTCACCCGCGCCACGAATCTCTAAGTCATGCATCGCAAGGTGGAAGCCAGCACCAAGGTCTTCCATTAGTTGAATCGCATCCAGACGCTTTTGTGCTTGTGGCGTAATTTTGCGGTCTGGGTCCGTAAGCAAATAAGCATAAGCCTGGTGATGTGAACGCCCAACACGGCCACGTAGCTGATGCATTTGCGCCAAGCCAAACATATCCGCCTTATTCATGATAATAGTATTGGCAGTTGGGACATCAATACCGGTTTCAATAATCGTCGTGCAAAGCAGCAGGTTATAAGTTTGATTATAAAAGTCACGCATCACGTGCTCCAGCTCGCGCTCGCGGAGTTGCCCGTGAGCCACAGCAATACGTGCGTCCGGCAGAATGCGCTCAAGTTTTTCGCGCATGGAGTGGATGGTATCCACTTCGTTATGTAAGAAATAAACTTGGCCGCCGCGTTTGAATTCACGGGTAACAGCTTCTCGAATGATGCCTTCGGAATAATCGGTGTGGAAGGTTTTAATGCTTAAGCGTTTTTGTGGTGGCGTGGTGATGACCGAAAACTCACGCAAACCTTCCATCGCCATACTCAGCGTACGTGGGATTGGAGTGGCTGTGAGTGTGAGTATATCCACTTCCGCACGCAGGGCCTTGAGTTGCTCTTTCTGGCGCACACCGAAGCGGTGCTCTTCATCCAAAATCACTAAGCCCAGGTTTTTGAATTTGACGTCTTTTTGGATGAGCCGGTGTGTGCCGATGATGATGTCTATTTCACCGGCTTCCAACCCACGTAGCGCTTCAGCTTGCTCTTTGGCAGTGCGGAAGCGTGAGATTTCCGCGACCTTGATCGGCCATTCAGCAAAACGGTCACTGAAAGTATTAAAATGCTGTTCGGCGAGCAGCGTGGTTGGCACCAGTACTGCGACCTGCCTGCCGCCCATGACTGCAACAAAGGCAGCACGTAGCGCCACCTCTGTCTTGCCGAAGCCTACATCGCCACAGACCAGCCTATCCATAGGCCGGCCGGATTGCATGTCTTTGATGACGTTTTCAATGGCTTCTAATTGGTCAGGAGTTTCCTCAAACGGGAAGCCTTCACAGAAGGTTTCGTAATCATGCAGGCTTAAAGTAAAAGCATGACCGCGCCTTGAGGCACGCTGTGCATATAAGTTGAGCAATTCGGCTGCGGTGTCGCGAATCTGCTTGAGCGCTTTCTTCTTGGCTTTTTCCCAATTACCGCTGCCTAAGCGGTGCAATGGCGCAGACTCAGGCGGACCGCCTGAATAGCGAGAAATCAGGAATAGCTGCGAAACCGGAACGTATAACTTATCGTCTCCGAAATATTCCAGCAGCAGTAACTCTGTCTCGCCTTCACCAAAGTCTAGATTAATTAGGCCTTTATAGCGACCTACACCGTGCTGTTCATGCACTACGGGATCATTCGGGCGCAGCTCAGATAAATCTTTTAGCATGCCTTCCGTGCTACGCGCTTTTTCTTTATCCCGGCGACGCTGCTGGCGAACTGTGGCAGCATAAAGCTCAGCTTCGGTGATGATAGCGAAAGGGGGAGTGCTATCATTTACGTTGACCCCATGATGTAACGGCGCAACGCCCAGCATGACTTGGGTATCAGAGCTAACGAATTCGGCCCAGGTTTCTATTAACGCTGGTTGCAAGCCATGCTCAGCAAATAATTGTGAGATGGTTTCGCGACGGCCCAGGCTCTCCGCGGCGATCAATACCCGACCGGAAAAGTCTTTTATAAAATCCTGTAGCTTGTGCAAAGGCTGTTCTGCACGGCGTTCTATATCTAAAGCCGGTAATCCAGTAGTAGCTTTGGTAGTATTAAGCGATAAGCGTGTGAACTGATGGGTGGCGGTAAAAAAGTCTTCTGTCTTGATGAGTAGCTTTTCCGGCACGAGTAGCGGACGCTCCGCATCATGTGCCAGCAAACGGTAACGCGATTGTGCTTCACGCCAAAAGCCTTGTGCACTTTGGTCTAAATCGCCATGCAGGCAAAGTAAACAAGTATCTGGCAGGTAATCGAGCAGGGTGGCAGTCTGTTCAAAGAACAATGGTAAATACCATTCAATACCGCCAGACGCTACACCTTTGCTCACATCTTTATAGATTTTTGCACGTTGTGGATCGCCTTCAAACGCCTCGCGGAACTGGCTGCGAAATAATGAAATACCGGTTTCGTCCAATGGAAACTCGCGAGCCGGTAATAGCCTGATTTCTGGCACTGGATACAAACTGCGCTGGGTATCAACATCGAAAGTACGTATCGTTTCGATTTCGTCACCAAATAAATCGAGGCGGTAAGGCAAGGCAGAACCCATGGGAAACAGGTCAACTAGCCCACCGCGCACACTGAATTCACCATGCGATATGACTTGGCTGACATGATGGTAACCGGCTTCTGCACATTGGCGGCGCAGGGCTTCGGTGTCCAGCTTCTGCCCCTTTTTAAGCATGAAGGTATTGGCGCTTAAATAGGCTTTAGGACTCAAACGTATCAATGCAGTGGCTAAAGGTACGATGATTACATCGCAATTATTTTGCGTAATCTGGTAGAGCGTCGTCAGGCGTTCTGAAATTAAATCCGGATGCGGCGAGAATTGGTCATAAGGCAGCGTTTCCCAATCCGGCAACAGGTTCACGCATACATCAGGTGCAAAGTAGGGGATTTCTTCCAGCAGGCGCTGCGCATCAAAAGCATTGGCGGTAATGATGACTAAAGGCTGTTTATTTTTTTTAAGCTTGGTTGCGAGTTCTGCAAGCGCCAATCCATCCATGCCATTGGTGGTGAGGTCGAATCTAGAGGATTGACCTTGTTTGGGAATAGGCAAAGAGGTATACGTCATGCGGGAATTTTACTGAGTAAGCTTGTGCTGAAAAGAGAGATTATAACGGTTGCGGCATAGCCACCGTTATAAAAAGTGTTAATAGTAATTGGATTTTTAGATAAGTAGCGCTAACCAGTTCCGCCTACAGTGAGTCCGTCGATTTTTAAGGTTGGCTGACCAACACCTACCGGCACGCTTTGACCTTCTTTACCGCAAGTGCCTACGCCGGAATCCAATAACATATCATTGCCTATCATGGAAACCCGTTTCAATACTTCCGGACCATTGCCTATCAAGGTCGCACCTTTCACCGGGTAGGTAATTTTACCGTCCTCAATCATATAGGCCTCAGCGGCACTGAATACGAATTTTCCACTCGTAATATCAACCTGGCCGCCGCCAAAATTCGCCGCGTACAAACCTTTTTTCACGGACTTGATAATCTCTTCCGGCGGCATATTGCCATTGAGCATATAAGTGTTAGTCATGCGCGGCATGGGAATATGTGCGTAGCTTTCACGACGTGCATTACCAGTAACCGGCATGCCCATCAAGCGCGCATTCAAGGTATCCTGGATATAACCGCGCAAGATGCCATCTTCAATTAACACCGTTCTATTGGTCTGGTTGCCTTCATCATCTACGCTTAATGAGCCGCGACGATCTTGGATAGTACCGTCGTCCACAATGGTGATGCCTTTGGCTGCAACTTGCTTACCTATCATATTGCTGAATGCGGAACTTCCTTTACGGTTGAAGTCGCCCTCCAAACCATGTCCAATCGCTTCGTGGAGCAATATACCAGGCCAGCCAGCGCCTAATACCACCGTCATGCTACCTGCAGGGGCAGGGCGCGCTTCCAAGTTAATCAATGCTTGATGAACCGCTTTTTTCGCGTAGTCATGCAGAATCTCATCGGTAAAATAGCTGTAATCAAAACGTCCACCACCACCAGCAGAGCCTTGTTCGCGACGACCGTTGCTTTCGGCAATCACGTTGATGCCAACACGTACTAATGGACGTACATCAGCAGCCATGACACCATCGTGACGCGCCACCATGACTACTTCATATTCACCGGCTATGGAAGCGGTGACCTGAGAAATGCGTGGATCTATGCCGCGTGCAATGGCTTCCAGACGCTCTAATAGGCGCACTTTTGAGTCAGCAGATAGGGATGCGATAGGGTCCTGCGGTAGATATAATTGTGTTGCCTGGCGTTGTATTACTTGGCTAGAACTGGTTTGTTCATGACCAAAACTTGAGATAGCTTTTGTGGCCTTCGAAGCCTGTAATAAAGCATCCAGATTGATGTCATCAGAGTAGGCGAACGCGGTTTTCTCACCGCTGACCGCACGTACACCGACGCCTTGGTCTATAGAAAAACTACCTGATTTAACCTGGCCTTCTTCCAAGCCCCAGCTTTCACTGCGGCTGTATTGAAAATATAAATCTGCGTAATCAATCTTGTGCGACATCATGTCGCCCAGCACGTTTTGCAGTTTCGCTACATCCAAACCCGCTGGCGTGAGCAATGCCTGGGTTGCTGCATCGAAATGCGAACCTTTGATTGGGCTGGAGCTGCTAGGTATCTCTTGTGTTTTCATTCAGTATCTTATCTAAAATATATTATCAATGTTTCATGAGTAATAAGTCTAATATATCAGTTGCGTAGCATTTGATGCTAAGGAAATTCTGGAGTGGCATATAGCCAAAGCATGTAATTACTATTTTGATGACTATTTATTGAATGGACCTATTTAATAGTACGATGTTTCAATGCTGGCAAACTGTTTCTTAAGCTCGCTTGGTATTGTGGATTCATGGTAGCGATGACCACACCGGAACCGCGCGGTAACCTATCTAATACTACACCCCATGGGTCTACAATCATGCTATTGCCATGCGTTTCACGACCAGACAAGTGGTATCCGCCCTGCGCGGGCGCAATGACATAACTCAGGTTTTCAATAGCACGTGCGCGTACCAGGCTTTCCCAGTGGGCTTTGCCGGTAGTATCTGTAAACGCAGAAGGAATCACAATAATATTCACTTCGCCCATGGCGCGGTAAAGCTCCGGGAAGCGTAAATCGTAGCAGATAGATAAGCCGATTTTGCCAAATGGTGTTTCTACCACTTTTACTGCGTCGCCGGCTTCGATAGTTTTTTCTTCATGGTAATGCTCATTACCCAAGTCTAGGCCGAATAGGTGAATCTTGTCATAGCGCGCAACTTGTTTGCCTTTGTCATCATACACCAAGCAGCTATTACGCACTTTGTTGGGGAAGTTACTCACCATAGGCACGGAACCACCTATCAGCCAAATTTTATGTTTCTTGGCGATTTTGCTCAGAAAATCCTGGATAGGGCCTTTGCCATCTTGTTCACGTACATTAACTTTATCCATTTCTTTTAAACCCATAATGGCAAAGTATTCTGGTAAAACCACCAGCCTAGCACCTTGATTCACTGCGATTTCGATCAGGCGTTCAGTTTCACTCAAGTTGGCGGAAACATAAGGGCCTGAAGCCATCTGGATACCAGCGATTTTGATAATATCCTGATTGTTGAGTTTAGCTTTGGTCGTTTTTAAACGGGAGGTAATAGCCATTTTTAATCCAAGTAAATATTATATTTTTATTATTTTATTTTTATTAGGCAAGTACGACTGCAAATTAACCATGTTGCAGATTAAATAATCATACACCCAATGTGTGATGCCGAATCTATGACTTACCAGCGCTGTTTAAGTTGCTTTAAAGATTTCAGCTAATTTAACGGTGAATCTTTAGTATCTGTGTTTTTCGCATCAGGCGTATTTACCTCTTGCGGGTTATCCCAAGTGCCAACGATGTGGTATTGAGTAGAGGCGATCTTATTCAATGGGTCTTTTAATATCTTTTGCGCTAGGAATGCCACAGCGCCAACCAATGGACCGCCGGCAAGTGCCGCTAAAGAGAAGCTATCGCTGATATGCGGCATGACATTCACCTGTAAATTCTGCGTTTCTTTCTGGATATTGGTTTCACCTTTAATCGTGACATCGGCAGCTGGGCCGGCCATCTCGAAATTGTCGCTACGCAATATCCCATGATCGATTTTTACCGTCGCATCGATTTTATCAAATGCAAAACCGCTGCTGAATAGGTCCCTGAAGTCCAAGCTTAAACGGCGCGGCAAGCTTTGCAAACTTAATAAACCGAACAGCCTACCTACGCCAGGCTGTACCTTTAGGATTTGTCCTTTATGGACTTCGAATTGCAATTCCCCGTTTAAATTCAGCACATCGAACTCATGCGGACTGCCCGCCCAATTAAGTTGCCCGGTGAG